>NZ_JBTYHF010000001.1:0-901590 GCF_054871425.1 Pseudomonas glycinis
TGGTCGGCTGTCAGGCCGCCTTCGCGAGCAGGCTCGCTCCCACAAAAAGCAGAAAAGCAAAGCAGCGCAGCTGCCTGCGGCGAAGCCGCCCCACTCAACAATGAGCGCAAGCTCGAGTGCTTTTGATCTTGATCCACCGGCGACGTCGGAAGGCTGAGTGGAGGGATTGATCCGGGGGTGGGAGCGTAGCGACCGTCTGGCGCAGCCAGACACAGCGGAAGGAGGTGCAGCGAAGCAAACCGTAGCCGCTGCGCCCGGATCAGTCCCGGAGCGAAGGGACCCGAGCCTGCGAGGGCCGAACGTAGGAGCTAGCGTTTTTTGCTTACTTTTTTAGGCGCTTGTAAAAAAGTAAGTCGCCGTCAGGCGAAACCGCCAGCCGCAGCTCCCGAAGCAACGGATATGCCCCCAAGAGCAAGATCAAAAGCTCCCCCCCTCACCCCAACCCTCCCGAAACGTCGGACCGCCCCCAAGGGGGCGAGGGGGAAAGGGAGCCGATCTTCATGCAACGCAAAATCCGGCCCGACTCAAAATCAGTCACGGAGAAATTCAGCCACCTTCTGCGCAGCACCCGCCAAATGATCGGAGTGCGTAAACCCAGAAACCTTCAGCGGCTTCAAATCATGATCCCCCGCCACCAACCAAAACACCTCAATCCCCGGCGCTAACGAATACCCCTCAACCGCCTCGCGATTCCCTAGAGCATCCCGCTCCCCCTGCACAATCAACGTCCGCGTCTTCAACCCAGCCAAATGCTCAACCCGAGGCTTCTCCGGCTTCCCCACCGCATAAAACGGATACCCCAGACATACCAACGCATCCACCCCCAACTCATCCGCCACCAGACTCGCCATCCGCCCGCCCATCGACTTGCCGCCAACAGCCAAAACCCCAGCGACATGACGCCGCACAACCGCAAACACCTCCCGCCAGCAATCCAACAGTTTCGGCGCAGGATTCGGCGGCCGCTTCACCCCATCCACCCGCCGCTGCGCCATATACGGAAACTCAAAGCGCAACACGTTGACCCCAAGCCCGGCAAGGCGCCCAGCCATGTCATTCATCCACTCGCTATCCATCGGCGCCCCCGCCCCGTGCGCCAGAATCAAGGTTGCCGAAGCCTCACCGACAGCGGCATCCCACAACCATCCATGATCGAGCACACACTGCGCCCATTGATCCCCGTCAATACTGGCCTTGTGCTGTTTGTCCATGCTTGCCTCGCTTTTAGTCTGCCTATAACTCCAGGCGAAGGATTCGCGTCGTTTGCGCGCGCTCACTTCGGCTGAACCGTGGATGGGGAACCATGAACACTTCTATCAGTACCGCCTACAACTACAAGGTGGTCCGCCAATTCGCCATTATGACGGTGGTGTGGGGCATCGTCGGCATGGGCCTCGGGGTTTTTCTCGCGGCGCAATTGGTCTGGCCGGAACTCAACTTCAATTTGCCCTGGACCAGTTTCGGCCGTCTGCGCCCGCTGCACACCAACGCGGTGATCTTCGCCTTCGGTGGCTGCGCGCTGTTCGCCAGCTCTTTTTATTCGGTGCAACGCACCTGCCAGACGCAATTGTTCGCGCCGCAAATCGCCGCGTTCTGCTTCTGGGGCTGGCAGTTGGTGATCCTGTTGGCGGCGATCAGCCTGCCGCTGGGTTACACCAGTTCCAAGGAATACGCCGAACTGGAATGGCCGATCGACATCCTGATCACCATCGTCTGGGTCGCCTACGCGATCGTGTTCTTCGGCACGATCATGCAGCGCAAGACCAAGCACATCTACGTGGGCAACTGGTTTTTCGGCGCGTTCATCATCACCGTGGCGATCCTGCACATCGTCAACAACCTTGAATTGCCGGTGAGTTTCACCAAGTCGTACTCGGTGTACGCCGGTGCGACCGACGCGATGGTGCAGTGGTGGTACGGGCACAACGCTGTGGGCTTTTTCCTCACCGCCGGCTTCCTCGGCATGATGTATTACTTCGTGCCGAAACAGGCCGAGCGTCCGGTGTATTCGTATCGCCTGTCGATCGTGCACTTCTGGGCCTTGATCACCCTGTACATCTGGGCCGGCCCACACCACTTGCACTACACCGCGCTGCCGGACTGGGCGCAATCGCTGGGCATGGTGATGTCGCTGATCCTGCTGGCACCGAGCTGGGGCGGCATGATCAACGGCATGATGACCCTCTCGGGCGCCTGGCATAAGTTGCGCAGCGACCCGATCCTGCGCTTCCTCGTGGTGTCGCTGGCGTTCTACGGCATGTCGACCTTCGAAGGTCCGATGATGGCCATCAAGACGGTAAACGCCCTCTCCCACTACACCGACTGGACCATCGGCCACGTTCACGCCGGCGCCCTCGGCTGGGTGGCGATGATTTCCATCGGCGCGCTGTACCACATGATCCCGAAAATCTTCGGCAAGGCGCAGATGCACAGCGTCGGCCTGATCAATGCGCATTTCTGGCTGGCGACCATCGGCACCGTGCTCTACATCGCCTCGATGTGGGTCAACGGCATCGCCCAGGGCCTGATGTGGCGCGCCGTGAACGAGGACGGCACGCTGACCTACTCCTTCGTCGAAACCCTGGTGGCCAGCCATCCGGGCTTTGTCGTGCGGCTGATCGGCGGGGCGATTTTCTTAAGCGGCATGTTGCTGATGGCTTACAACACCTGGCGCACCGTGCGGGCCTCGCAGCCTGCCGACGTCGTCGCTGCCGCGCAGATGGCCTGAGGAGTCCGCCATGAAACACGAAACGATTGAAAAGAACGTCGGCCTGCTGATGCTGCTGATGGTGTTCGCCGTGAGCATCGGCGGCCTGACCCAGATCGTCCCGCTGTTCTTCCAGGACGTCACCAACAAACCGGTGGAAGGCATGAAGCCCTATACCGCGCTGCAACTGGAAGGCCGCGACATCTACATCCGCGAAGGCTGCGTCGGTTGCCACTCGCAGATGATCCGCCCGTTCCGCGCTGAAACCGAACGCTACGGCCACTACTCGGTTGCCGGCGAAAGCGTCTGGGATCACCCGTTCCTGTGGGGTTCGAAACGTACCGGTCCGGACCTCGCCCGGGTTGGTGCGCGCTACTCGGATGACTGGCACCGCGCGCACTTGTACAACCCGCGCAACGTTGTGCCGGAATCAAAGATGCCGGCCTATCCGTGGCTGGTCACCCAAGCGGTCGACAGCAGCCACACCGAAACCAAGCTGAAAACCATGCGCACCCTCGGCGTGCCGTACACCGATGACGACATCAGCGGCGCGGTCGCCAGCCTCAAGGGCAAGACCGAAATGGACGCCCTCGTTTCCTATCTGCAAGTGCTCGGCACTGCAATCAAGAGCAAGAGGTGAACCATGGTCATTGAAATGAGTGCTGGCCTGATTCGCGGCCTCGGCACGGTCGTGGTGTTCGTCGCCTTCGTCGGTCTGACCCTGTGGGTATTCAATCGCAAGCGCACCCCGGAATTCGCCGAAGCACGCCTGCTGCCGTTCGCCGACGAACCACTACCCGAAACAATTTCAGCCCCTGAGACAAGGAGTACCCGGCCATGACCACCTTCTGGAGTACGTGGATCTGCGTACTGACCATTGGCAGCCTGATCGGCCTGACCTGGCTGCTGATCGGCACCCGTCGGGGCGAGACCAAGGGCAGCGTCGACCAGACCATGGGCCACAGCTTCGACGGCATCGAGGAATACGACAATCCACTGCCGCAGTGGTGGTTCATGCTGTTCGCCGGCACGTTGGTGTTCTCGGTGGGCTATCTGATTCTGTATCCGGGCCTGGGCAACTGGAAAGGCATCCTGCCCGGTTACGAGGATGGCTGGACCGGCGTGCATGAGTGGGAAAAGGAAATGAACAAGGCGGACGCCCGGTTCGGTCCGATCTTCGCCAAATTCGCCGCCATGCCCCTGGAAGATGTGGCCAAGGATCCGCAGGCGCTGAAAATGGGTGGTCGTCTGTTCGCCTCCAATTGCTCGGTGTGCCACGGCTCGGATGCCAAGGGCGCGTTCGGCTTCCCTAACCTTGCTGACAGCGACTGGCGCTGGGGCGGCGATGCCGAGACGATCAAGACCACCATCATGGGCGGCCGCATGGCGGCGATGCCGGCCTGGGGCGAAGTGCTCGGTGAGGCCGGGGTGAAAAACGTTGCCGCCTACGTGCGCCACGAACTGGCCGGCCTGCCGCTACCCGCCGACAGCAAGGCAGATCTGCAAGCCGGGCAGCAAGCGTTCAGTACCACTTGCGTTGCCTGTCATGGCGCCATCGGCCAGGGCACTGCGGCGATGGGCGCACCCAACCTGACCCATCCGGCCGGCTTCATTTATGGCACCAGCCTGACCCAACTGGAACAGACCATCCGCCATGGTCGTCAGGGGCATATGCCAGCGCAGAACGAATTGCTGGGCAACGATAAAGTGCAATTGCTTGCCGCTTATGTGTACAGCCTGAGCCACGGATTGACCACAGAAAAACTTATAACTGAAGACAACAAGAAATAGCAATTGCGCACACCACTGCCGCAGCTTTCTCGCTGCGGCAGTTTCCCGCCCCTTTGCGACGCATTGTCGCACCCCTTGGATCCTCTCCTTTCGGAACCCCGGATTCGGGTCTACGCTTCATCGAAGCGGACCGGCTGAAGTCGGTTTCCAGATCAATCCCGAACGATGCGCGCCGTGAACCGGTTGATGGATTCGCCGCAAACGCAGGTAGATAACGGCTGTTGCGCCGATTGCCCGCAATTTCCCGATCACGACCTGTGAACGGGCACCGTTGACGGCGATCCGGATTGCGAGCTTTTTACGCGCACTGCGACATTTTGTCAGAGGCCATTTTTGACCCTACGCGGCGCATGGAAAGGCCGCAGAATCAGCGTTGGAAAGCATTGACCCAGGTCATGGCGCGTTGCAATGACCCCCTGCTTTATACATACTTGCGGCCGATTTTATCCCTATAAAAATACCCAAACCGTGGAACCTTAGAATGAGCACAGCAATCAGTCCGACTGCTTATAACTATAAGGTAGTCCGCCAGTTCGCCATCATGACGGTGGTCTGGGGGATCCTTGGCATGGGGCTCGGTGTCTTCATCGCCTCGCAACTGGTCTGGCCGGAACTGAACTTCGGTCTGCCGTGGACGAGCTTTGGACGCTTGCGCCCGTTGCACACAAACCTGGTGATTTTCGCCTTCGGCGGTTGTGCACTGTTTGCCACTTCCTACTATGTCGTGCAGCGAACCTGCCAGACGCGACTGATTTCCGACAGCCTCGCGGCCTTCACCTTCTGGGGCTGGCAAGCGGTCATCGTTGGCGCAATCATTACCTTGCCGCTGGGTTACACCACCACCAAGGAATACGCCGAGCTGGAATGGCCGATCGCGATTCTGCTGGCGATTGTCTGGGTCACTTACGGTCTGGTGTTCTTCGGCACCATCACCAAGCGCAAAACCAAGCACATCTATGTCGGCAACTGGTTCTACGGCGCGTTCATTGTCGTCACCGCGATGCTGCACATCGTCAACCACATGTCGCTGCCGGTCAGCCTGTTCAAGTCGTATTCGGCTTACTCCGGTGCCACTGACGCGATGATCCAGTGGTGGTACGGCCACAACGCGGTGGGTTTCTTCCTGACCACCGGTTTCCTCGGGATGATGTACTACTTCGTGCCGAAACAGGCCGAACGCCCGATCTATTCCTATCGTCTGTCGATCGTGCACTTCTGGGCGCTGATCACCCTGTACATCTGGGCCGGCCCGCACCACCTGCACTACACCGCCCTGCCGGACTGGGCACAATCGCTGGGCATGGCGATGTCGATCATCCTCCTGGCGCCAAGCTGGGGCGGCATGATCAACGGCATGATGACCCTGTCGGGCGCCTGGCATAAGTTGCGCACCGACCCGATCCTGCGCTTCCTCGTGGTATCGCTGGCGTTCTACGGCATGTCGACCTTCGAAGGGCCGATGATGGCGATCAAGACTGTCAACTCGCTCTCGCACTACACCGACTGGACCATCGGCCACGTACACGCCGGCGCCCTCGGTTGGGTAGCGATGATCTCGATCGGCGCGATCTACCACATGATCCCGAAACTGTTCGGCCGGGCGCAGATGCACAGCACCGGGCTGATCAATGCGCACTTCTGGCTTGCCACTATCGGCACCGTGCTCTACATCGCCTCGATGTGGGTCAACGGCATCACCCAGGGCCTGATGTGGCGTGCAATCAACGATGACGGCACCCTCACCTACTCGTTCGTCGAAGCGCTGCAGGCCAGCCACCCGGGCTTCATCGTCCGCGCGCTGGGCGGTGCTTTCTTTGCCAGCGGCATGCTGCTGATGGCTTACAACGTGTACCGCACCGTTCGTGCGTCGGATCCGGTTGAAGCCGAAGCCGCCGCCAAGATTGCCGTCGTTGGAGCTCACTGATGAAGCATGAAGCTGTCGAGAAGAATATTGGCCTGCTGGCCTTCTTCATGGTCATCGCCGTCAGCGTCGGTGGCCTGACCCAAATCGTTCCGCTGTTCTTCCAGGACGTCACCAACAAGCCGGTCGAGGGCATGAAGCCGCGCTCGGCGCTGGAACTGGAAGGCCGCGACGTGTACATCGCCAACGGTTGTGTCGGCTGCCACTCGCAGATGATCCGCCCGTTCCGCGCTGAAACCGAACGCTATGGCCACTATTCGGTTGCCGGTGAAAGCGTCTGGGACCACCCGTTCCTGTGGGGCTCCAAACGTACCGGTCCGGACCTGGCCCGCGTGGGCGGTCGTTACTCCGATGACTGGCAACGTGCGCACTTGTACAACCCGCGCAACGTGGTCCCCGAGTCGAAAATGCCGGCTTACCCGTTCCTCGTGGAAAACAAGCTCGACGGCAAGGAAACCGCGAAAAAAATGGAAGTCTTGCGCACCCTCGGCGTGCCTTACACCGACGAAGACATCGCCGGTGCACAGGATGCCGTGAAGGGCAAAACCGAAATGGACGCGCTGGTGGCCTATCTGCAAGGCCTGGGCACCATCATCAAAAGCAAACGGTGAATCTGATGGATATCGGGATGATTCGAGGCCTGGGCACCGTGGTCGTGATGGTGGCCTTCATCGGTCTGGCCTTGTGGGTGTTCAGCCCCAAGCGCAAGTCGGAATTCGACGACGCGACCATGCTGCCTTTTGCCGATGATCCCGAAGCCATCAAGCACGTCGAGCAAGCTTCTAGGAGTAACAAAGAATGACTACATTCTGGAGTCTGTACGTCACAGTCCTCAGTCTCGGTACGATCTTCGCCCTGACCTGGCTGCTGCTGTCGACCCGCAAGGGCCAGCGCAGCGAACAGACGGACGAGACGGTCGGCCACTCCTTCGACGGGATCGAGGAGTACGACAACCCGCTGCCGAAATGGTGGTTCATGCTGTTCGTCGGCACCATCATTTTTGCGCTGGGTTATCTGGTGCTGTACCCGGGTCTGGGCAACTGGAAAGGTTTGCTGCCGGGCTACAACTATCTGGATACCGAGAAGCAGACCGCGTTCGCCAACGGCCAGACCGGCTGGACCGGCGTCCACGAGTGGGAAAAGGAAATGGCCCGTTCGGACGCTCGCTTCGGTCCGATTTTCGCCAAGTTCGCGGCGATGCCGATCGAAGAAGTCGCCAAGGATCCGCAAGCACTGAAGATGGGCGGCCGTCTGTTCGCGTCCAACTGCTCGGTGTGCCACGGTTCCGACGCCAAGGGCGCCTACGGCTTTCCCAACCTGACCGACGCCGACTGGCGGTGGGGCGGTGAGCCGGAAACCATCAAGACCACCATCATGGGCGGCCGCCACGCGGTGATGCCGGCATGGGCTGAAGTGATCGGTGAGCAAGGCGTGGCTGACGTAGCGGCCTTCGTGGTGACCAACCTCGACGGGCGCAAACTGCCGGAAGGCACCAAGGCCGACCCGGCCAACGGCCAGAAACTCTTCGCCGCCAACTGCGTGGCTTGCCACGGCCCTGCCGGTAAAGGCACCCCGGCCATGGGTGCGCCTGACCTGACCCATCCGGGCGCATTCATCTACGGCTCGAGCTTCGCGCAACTGCAGCAGACCATCCGCTACGGCCGTCAGGGCCAGATGCCTGCGCAGGAACAACTGCAGGGCAATGACAAGGTGCACCTGCTGGCGGCGTATGTTTACAGCCTGTCTCACGGTGAAAAAGTACCGGAGGCGAAGGCTGAGTAAGGCCAACGCTTGAAGCAAAAAAGGCCCCGCCAATGGGAATTGGCGGGGCCTTTTTGCATGCTGGCATTCATGACTCGAAACGGTTGCTCAATGGACCTGAGCTGATAAACACGGTAGGTTTTTTTCGCCCCGATAAGCCATATCGGACTACTTCAAGGATGAAGCCCCAATGTCGAAAGATGACCAAAGCACACTGCAAAATCAGCCTCAATCCGGCTCTACCCCTAGGGCAGGGTTCGAACGATCATCTGTGAAACCGTTACTCGAGGTATCGCAGCAAACCATGAACGACCCCGGTAACGGTGGCGGACTCGACGGCCTCGGCGGCGGTAGATTGCTCTGACAAGGGCAGCAAAAAACACCGAATTTACGCCCTATATCCAGCGCCTCGCGTCTTGGCGGGAGGCATTTTCGCCGGTGCCCTTATGAAAGTGACAAACCGATCGTCCTCGACCCGCCTTTCCGATTGCGGGGGAAATCTCAAAGTAGTAACGTTCCTACATCAAAATTTCTGGAGGCCAAACATGATGGCCATCACCACTATTTCCAGCCGCGAGTTCAACCAGGACACCAGTGCAGCCAAAAAAGCCACGCATCAAGGTCCAGTGATCATTACTGACCGAGGCAGGCCTGCCCACGTGTTGCTCAGCATCGAGGAGTACCAGAAACTGACGGGTTGCCAGACCAGCATCGTTGAGCTACTGGCGATGCCGGATGCGCTTGAAATCGAATTCGAACCCGAGCGCGCCGTCATCACTCCTCGCAGCGTGGACCTTTCCTGATGTTTCTACTGGATACCAATGTAGTTTTCGAGTTGCGCAAAAACCAAGCCGACAGGCATGTGGTGAAATGGGCAAACAGCATTTCCCCAGCCAGCCTGTATCTATCCGCAATCACTGTGCTGGAACTGGAAACGGGCGTCCTGCGTATCGAACGTCGTGACCCTTCACAAGGCCAACTGCTGCGCAACTGGCTGGAACATCACGTCAAACCGGCGTTCTCTGGCAGAATCCTGCCGGTCGATAGCAGCGTCGCCATCCGGTGCGCACGATTGCATGTTCCCGACCGCAGCAATGAATGCGACGCCTTGATCGCCGCCACCGCGCTTGTACACGGGCTTACGCTGGTAACTCGCAACATTGCGGACTTTCAACACAGCGGCGTCAATCTGATCAACCCATGGATCGCTGCCAACACCTGATTGATGAATACCCCGCCCTATCAGCGGCGGGGCTTTTGTCAGGGGCGTTGGGCGAAGATTGAATGCACCACAGTGGTGTCGATCAACGTTCGATTGCGCCATTGGTTGTTCTTCACCAGGTACACCTGGAGTTGCTTGCGATCCTCAGTGAAACTGGCAATCAGATAGGTTTGCTGAGAGGTACTGCCACTCAGGTACATGGGCACGTTACCTTGCTGATAGGCATCACCTCCGTCCTCGTGCAAATGGCCGGCAAAAATCGCCGTCACTCGATATTTGTTAACCATGTCGTAGAAGCGTTTCTGTTGCGCCTGGGTTCCCATGTGGTTCAACGGTTTATGCATGTTGATGATGATGGCGTAGCCCGACGCTCGCGCCAGCCTGAGATCCGTCTCGAGCCAGTCCAGCGCATCGTTGATTTCGAACGTCGTCGGGTTCAATGGATGAGCAATCCGGGCGGTATAGGTCGGTTCGTTGTTGAGCTGAACCATATGCACTTCACCGATATTTTTCGAATAGGCGAGACTGCCCGAATAGGTCTTGCTCAGAAAGCCACTGGTAATCTTCAGATCAAAGTTATCGACCTTGCCTTCATGATGCTCTTTGAACTCGACGATACTTCCTGCCGCGCAGCTATTGCTAAAGCAATCATCGACATTGTTTTCATAGTCGTGATTACCAAGCCCGTAGAGATATTCGCCCTTGAAATGTTTATCCAGCAGATCCTTCATGAACGAGCGCTGCCAGCCATGTCCGAATGCGGTTATATCACCATTGATCATCAAGGGAACCTGCGCTTGAGAGCCGTGTTGATTTCTGAATTCGGCAATGCTCGCAAGTTGGGTTTCCACCAGCCATTTCGAGCGCTCCTTGAATTCGGAATCGGATTCGGGTATGCGGCGATCGGTCTTGTCCGTCCACGGATATTGAGTATCCGAAGCAAACACCATGTGTTTCGGCATGTCAGTAGTGGCCTGAGCGGTAATAGCCGAAGCTAACATCCAGGCACCCACAAAGATGCTCTTGAGATTATTCAAATTCATGCTTTAAATTCCATTTAAGTTAACTATCAATACGCAAAAGAATTTCGCGAGAGCAAAACTTATGCGAACACAGCTAAAACTTCAAAGCATTCATAAATAACAATCAAGTTTATATGTTTCAAACCCGATAACTTGCGACATGCAGCCCAATTCAAATCTGCGGCCTCTTGTAGCCGCAGTGGCAATAACGGACGGTTTGTCGTTCAACTTGCGACATCGACGGTTGTTGCTTGAACAAACGATTGAAAAGATGAACTAGCCGCTTCGGCAAAACCGTCCATACTCAACAAGTCAATTGATCTGCGTCAGGCTTTTGCGCAATCGCTACACCATCCGCATTTTTTACCCAACGCGACCAAAGGTCGCACCCTTGAGCCAGAGCGGCAGGCGTATCATCACGCTACTGCAACAGCCCTTTTTGACTTCGGTTGGCACGTATCGACCGAGGCATTTTTCCACTGCCGTGGGATGCAATGATGAGCAATCAGATTCCGGTACACGACGTCACGCCGCCGAGCAAGAACGCGAACAACAGCGTCGACCTTTATGCCTCACGAGAAAAAATCTACACCCGTGCCTTCACCGGCCTGTTCCGCAATCTGCGGATGCTCGGCGGTGCGGCGTTGTTTCTGCTGTATTTCGGCACGGTATGGCTGAACTGGGGCGGTCACCAGGCAGTGTGGTGGAACCTGCCGGAGCGCAAATTCTTCATCTTCGGCGCGACTTTCTGGCCACAGGATTTCATCCTGCTCTCGGGGCTGTTGATCATTGCCGCGTTCGGCCTGTTCTTCATCACCGTGTACGCCGGGCGCGTCTGGTGCGGTTATACCTGCCCGCAGAGCGTGTGGACGTGGATTTTCATGTGGTGCGAAAAGGTCACCGAAGGCGACCGCAACCAGCGCATCAAGCTCGACAAGGCGCCGATGAGCACCAACAAATTCCTGCGCAAACTGGCAAAGCATTCGCTGTGGCTGTTGATCGGTTTTGTCACCGGCATGACCTTTGTCGGCTACTTCTCGCCGATCCGCGAACTGGTCATCGAGTTCTTCACCGGCCAGGCCGATGGCTGGTCGTATTTCTGGGTCGGTTTTTTCACCCTCGCCACGTACGGCAATGCCGGTTGGTTGCGTGAGCAGGTTTGCATCTACATGTGCCCGTATGCGCGCTTCCAGAGCGTGATGTTCGACAAGGACACGCTCATCGTTTCCTACGACCCGCGCCGTGGCGAAAGCCGTGGGCCGCGCAAGAAAGGCATCGACTACAAGGCGCTGGGGCTGGGTGACTGCATTGACTGCACGATGTGCGTGCAGGTCTGCCCGACCGGCATCGACATCCGCGATGGCCTGCAGATCGAGTGCATCGGCTGCGCTGCGTGCATCGATGCCTGCGACAGCATCATGGACAAGATGGATTACCCGCGCGGGCTGATCAGCTACACCACCGAACACAACCTCTCCGGGCAGAAAACCCATAAACTGCGACCGCGCCTGATCGGCTATGCCGTGGTGCTGCTGGCGATGATCAGCCTGTTGGTCGCTGCGTTCTTCATGCGTTCACTGGTCGGCTTCGACGTCAGCAAAGACCGCGTGCTGTACCGCGAAAACGCTGAAGGCCGGATCGAAAACGTCTACAGCCTGAAGATCATGAACAAGGATCAGCGCGACCACACTTACCTGCTGCAAGCCGAAGGCCTGCCGGACCTGCGCCTGCAAGGCAAGCGCGAGATCAAGGTTGCCGCCGGCGATATCGTCAGCATGCCGGTCGAGTTGTCCAGCGCACCGGAACAACTGCCATCGAGCACCAACGAGGTGAAATTCATCCTCAAGGATGCCGATGACGAAAGCGTCCACGTTGAAGCCAAGAGCCGATTCATCGGCCCACAAATCCGTTGAGAGAATTTTGAACATGCCCGCTGCAAACGCCGCAAGTCCCTGGTACAAGCACCTCTGGCCGTGGATCATCATCGCGATTCTGGCCTGCTCGGTGGCCTTGACCCTGTCGATGGTGACCATCGCGGTGAACAACCCGGACAATCTGGTCAACGACAACTATTACGAAGCGGGCAAAGGCATCAACCGTTCACTGGATCGCGAACTGCTGGCGCAAACCCTGAAGCTGCGTGCAGCGGTGCATCTGGATGACGTGACCGGGGAAGTCGATCTGCGCTTGAACGGTGACAGCCAGCCGCAAACCCTGGAACTGAACCTGATCTCGCCGACCCAGCCGGAGAAGGATCGCAAGATTGTTTTGACCCGCAGTGGCAGCGAGAGCGGGCGCTACATCGGCCAGTTGAGCGACAAGGTTGAAGGGCGACGGTTTGTCGAGTTGCTTGGCAGCCAGGATGAGCACGTGTGGCGCATGTTTGAAGAAGAACTGGTCAGCCATGACAAGGAGCTGCTGCTGGGTGACGAGCCATTGCAGGGTGCGGAAGATCTGAAAAAATAAGCCTTTTACTCTGATCGTTCCCACGTTCTGCGTGGGAACGCAGCCAGGGACGCTCCGCGTCCCAGCCGAAGCGGACGCGGAGCGTCCGGGGAGGCATTCCCACGCGGAGCGTGGGAACGATCATCGGAACGCGCACCATGACCAGCCCAACCCCCTGCTACCACTGCGCCCTGCCCGTCCCGTCCGGCAGCCGCTTCACCGCCGTCGTCCTCGGGCAGGCCCGGGGGTTCTGCTGCCCGGGCTGCCAGGCGGTGGCCGAAGCCATTGTCGCCGGTGGTCTGGAAAGCTATTACCAGCATCGCAGCGAAGCGTCGGCCAATCCCGAAGCGCTGCCGGTGCAACTGAGCGATGAACTGGCGCTGTACGACCGCGCCGACGTGCAGCAGCCCTTCGTCCGCCACGAAGGCGATCTGGCCGAAACCACCCTGTTGATGGAAGGCATCAGTTGCGCCGCTTGCGGCTGGCTGATCGAGAAACACCTGCGCACCCTGCCCGCCGTCGCCGAAGCGCGGTTGAACCTGTCCAACCATCGCCTGCACGTACGCTGGGCCGACGCACAATTGCCGCTGAGCCAGATCCTCGCCGAGCTGCGCCACATTGGTTACGCTGCACACCCGTACCAGGCCGACCGCGCCAGCGAACAGCTGGCCAGTGAGAATCGCCTGGCCCTACGCCAACTCGGCGTCGCCGGTTTGCTGTGGTTTCAGGCGATGATGGCGACCATGGCCACCTGGCCGGAATTCAACATCGACCTCAGTCCCGAGCTGCACACGATCCTGCGCTGGGTCGCGCTGTTTCTCACCACACCGATCGTGTTCTACAGCTGCGCGCCGTTCTTCAAAGGCGCGATGCGCGATCTGCGCACCCGCCACCTGACCATGGACGTGTCGGTGTCGCTGGCGATCGGCAGCGCTTACATCGCCGGGATCTGGACGTCCATCACCGGGGTCGGCGAGCTGTACTTCGATGCGGTCGGCATGTTCGCCCTGTTTCTTTTGGCCGGGCGCTATCTGGAACGCCGCGCCCGCGAACGCACCGCTGCTGCCACCGCGCAACTGGTCAACCTGTTACCGGCCTCGTGCCTGCGCCTGGATAGCGATGGCCAGAGCGAACGCATCCTGCTCAGCGAGTTGCGCGTGGGCGAGCGGATTCTGGTGCAGCCGGGCTCGATTCTGCCGGCTGACGGTAAGATCATCGATGGCCAGTCGAGCATCGACGAATCGCTGCTCACTGGCGAATACCTGCCACAGCCGCGCACGCTCGGTGATGCGGTCACTGCGGGCACGCTCAACGTCGAAGGCGCATTGACCGTGCAAGTGCAGGCGCTGGGACAGGACACGCGTCTCTCCGCGATCGTGCGCCTGCTCGATCGTGCTCAGGCGGAGAAACCGCGTCTGGCGGAAATCGCCGACCGCGCCGCGCAATGGTTTTTGCTGTTGTCGCTGATCGCGGCGGCAGTGATCGGCCTGCTGTGGTGGCAGCTGGACTCAGCGCGGGCGTTCTGGATCGTTCTCGCCATGCTGGTGGCGACCTGCCCGTGCGCGCTGTCGCTGGCGACGCCGACCGCACTCACCGCCGCCACCGGCACCCTGCACAAACTCGGCCTGCTGCTGACACGCGGCCATGTGCTGGAAGGCTTGAACCAGATCGACACAGTGATCTTCGACAAGACCGGCACGCTCACTGAAGGTCGCTTGGTGCTGCGCTCGATTCGCCCGCTCGCCGCGCTCGACAGCGAACAATGCCTGAGCCTTGCCGCTGCGCTGGAAAACCGCTCGGAACACCCGATCGCCCGCGCTTTCGGGCGTGCGCCGCTGGCCGCCGAGGACGTGCACAGCACACCGGGGCTGGGCCTGGAAGGCGTGGTCGGTGAGCAACGCTTGCGCATCGGTCAGGCCGAATTTGCCTGCGCCCTGAGCGGCGCGGCACTGCCGTCAATGCCTGATGAAGCCGGACAATGGTTGCTGCTCGCTGACACCCACGGGCCGCTGGCGTGGCTGGTGCTCGATGATCGCCTGCGTGACGATGCCCCCGCCCTGCTCGCGGCCTGCAAAGCGCGGGGCTGGCGCACCTTGCTGTTGTCCGGCGACAGTTCGCCGATGGTCGCCAGTGTCGCCGCCGAACTGGGCATCGACGAGGCCCGTGGCGGCTTGCGCCCCGATGACAAGCTGCAAGTGCTGCAACAACTGCACAAGGAAGGACGCAAAGTGTTGATGCTCGGTGACGGCGTCAACGACGTGCCGGTACTGGCTGCGGCCGATATCAGCGTGGCCATGGGCTCGGCCACCGATCTGGCGAAAACCAGCGCCGATGCGGTGTTGCTGTCCAACCGCCTCGACGCCCTGGTACAAGCCTTCACACTGGCGCGGCGCACGCGCCGGGTAATCATCGAAAACCTGCTGTGGGCGGCGCTGTACAATGGCCTCATGTTGCCGTTCGCCGCCCTCGGCTGGATCACTCCGGTGTGGGCGGCGGTCGGCATGTCGATCAGTTCGCTGACCGTGGTGCTCAACGCCCTGCGCCTGACTCGTCTGCCGAGCGCGCCGGCCGCCGGCAGCCCGACCCAAACCCGCCCGCTGCCGGCCTGAGCCGCGCGGGCCTGGAGTTACCGATGCCAGCTCTCTATGTGATGATTCCCGCTGCCTTGCTGATCGTCGCCATCGCCGTGTACATCTTCTTCTGGGCGGTGGACAGCGGTCAGTACGACGACCTCGACGGCCCGGCGCACAGCATCTTGTTTGACGATCAGGATCCCAACCACACCGCCGCTGTGGACGAAGCCAACGCCGGCAAACCGGACGACAAGGCGCCGCCCCATGCTTGAACTGGCGCCCCTGCTGGTCTCGGCGCTGATTCTCGGCCTGCTCGGAGGCGGCCACTGTCTGGGTATGTGCGGCGGCCTGATGGGCGCGCTGACCCTGGCGATTCCCAAGGAGCAGCGCAGCCGGCGCTTTCGTCTGTTGCTGGCGTATAACCTCGGGCGGATTTTCAGTTATGCCACGGCGGGATTGCTCATCGGCCTGGCCGGCTGGGCAGTCGCCAACAGCCCGGCGGCGCTGTTCATGCGCGTACTGGCCGGGTTGCTGCTGATCGCCATGGGTTTGTACCTCGCCGGCTGGTGGAGCGGGTTGACGCGTATCGAAGCGCTCGGGCGTGGCTTGTGGCGTTTCATTCAACCGGTGGCGAATCGCTTGCTGCCGGTTTCCAGCCTGCCGCGCGCCTTGCTGCTCGGTGCGCTGTGGGGCTGGCTGCCGTGCGGGCTGGTTTACAGCACCTTGCTGTGGAGCGCGAGTCAAGGCAATGCGCTGGACAGTGCATTGCTGATGCTCGCTTTCGGCCTCGGCACCTGGCCGGTGCTGCTGGCCACCGGGCTGGCGGCTGAACGGGTGACGGCGATCTTGCGCAAACGCAGCGTGCGCATGGCGGGGGGCTTGCTGGTGATTCTGTTTGGCTTATGGACCCTTCCCGGCCCGCATCAGCATTGGCTCATGGGCCATTAGACGCAAAAGATCGCAGCCTTCGGCAGCTCCTACAGAAGGTCGCATCCCAAGGTAGGAGCTGCCGAAGGCTGCGATCTTTTGACCTTGTGCTGTTGATGCAAATCAACAGCCCCATCGCCGCCCCCCGATAGACTCGCCACACTGCCAGCCTATCCGGGGGAATGCCCGCATGCTCGACGCCATTCGTTGGGACTCTGATCTGATCCGCCGCTACGATCTGGCGGGGCCACGCTACACCTCGTACCCGACCGCCGTGCAATTTCACGGTCAGGTCGGCACTTTCGACCTGTTCCATGCCCTGCGCGACAGCCGCAAGGCGCAGCGGCCGTTGTCGCTGTACGTGCATGTGCCGTTCTGCGCCAACATTTGTTACTACTGCGCTTGCAACAAGGTCATCACCAAGGATCGCGGCCGCGCGCAACCGTATCTGCAACGGCTCGAGCAGGAAATCCAGTTGATTGCCTGCCACCTCGACCCGGCGCAAACCGTCGAGCAACTGCATTTCGGTGGCGGCACACCGACCTTTCTCAGCCACGACGAGTTGCGTCAGTTGATGGCGCACCTGCGCAAGCATTTCAATCTGCTCAACGATGACTCGGGCGATTACGGCATCGAAATCGACCCCCGCGAAGCCGACTGGTCGACCATGGGCCTGCTGCGCGAACTGGGTTTCAATCGGGTCAGCATTGGCCTGCAAGACCTTGACCCGGCGGTGCAGCGCGCAGTCAATCGCCTGCAAAGCCTGGAAGAAACCCGCGCGGTGATCGATGCGGCGCGCACTTTGCAGTTTCGCTCGATCAACATCGATCTGATTTATGGCCTGCCGAAGCAGACACCGGACAACTTCGCCCGCACCGTCGAGGAAGTGATCAGTCTGCAACCGGATCGCCTTTCGGTATTCAACTACGCACACCTGCCGGAACGCTTCATGCCGCAACGGCGGATCAACAGCAGCGACTTGCCGAGCCCGGCGCACAAGCTGGAAATGCTCCAGCGCACCATCGAGCAACTGACCGCTGCTGGCTACCGCTACATCGGCATGGACCACTTCGCCCTGCCCGATGACGAACTGGCGATTGCCCAGGAAGAACACACCCTGCAACGCAACTTCCAGGGCTACACCACCCACGGCCATTGCGACCTGATTGGCCTGGGCGTGTCGGCGATCAGCCAGATCGGCGATCTGTACTGCCAGAACAGCAGCGACCTCAACGCGTATCAGAACAGCCTCGCCAGCGCGCAGTTGGCGACCAGTCGCGGCCTGGTGTGCAACGCCGACGACCGCTTGCGCCGCGCAGTGATTCAGCAACTGATCTGCAATTTCAAACTTGAGTTCGCCGAGATCGAGCAGCAGTTCAACATCGATTTTCAAGGCTACTTCGGCGCGCTCTGGCCGCAGTTGCAAGGTATGGCCGAAGATGGCCTGATCAGGTTCGAGCGCGAGCGCATCGAGGTGCTGCCAGCTGGCCGATTGCTGGTGCGCTCGGTGTGCATGGTCTTCGATGCGTACCTGGAGCAGCAGAACCGCCAGCGTTTCTCGCGAGTGATTTAAGGCTTGGTCAGCAACGAGCCGACCTTGAGGTTCTGATCAGGATTGAGCGCCGACTGGTTCATCACTTTCGACAGGGACAGGTTGGCGGTGATCAGGCCACTGTTGAGGGCGGCGATGGCGCCACGCAGTGCGGCGAGCTTGTTGATCTTTTCCTCGGTGGAGAGGGTTCTGTCTGACATGACCGCCGCCATGCGGGCTTTTTTCTCGATGATTTCTTTTTGGATCTTGCGAATCATCTTCAGCAACTGCTGGATGTTCTCCGGCAAGCCACTGTTGTCGATGTCACTGTTCTCGCCGCCGACAGCGGCGGATTTGGCGATCGCCGCGCCGGACAGCGACACTTTGACGCCCTCGACCAAGGTCGGGGTTGCCGCATTCGACAAGGCGTCGTCGCGGTCGATTGCAGCGTCGGGACCGGTTACCTCCGGCGAAGCAGCAATACCGCTGCTACCGGGGCTTAGCGTGCCAATGGCGGTCATCGGGGCCTTCCTTGGATGAGTACTGATAGTGGGTTATCGGCCGCCGGTGCTGCGGCTTTATGTCTGTAGGACAACGCCGCCGCGTGCTGGCCTGAATGTCCTTCCGTGGGTTACCCTTACGGCTTATGTGTGTTTTCCCACAAGGATTGAAGAAATGTCCGAGCCAGTCAAACTGCGCGCTCACAACCAGGCCCACTGCAAGGATTGCAGCCTGGCCCCGCTCTGCCTGCCACTTTCTCTGAATCTGGAAGACATGGATGCGCTCGACGAAATCGTTAAACGCGGCCGCCCGCTGAAGAAGGGCGAATTCCTGTTCCGCCAGGGCGACACCTTTGATTCCGTTTATGCAGTCCGCTCCGGCGCCCTGAAGACCTTCAGCCTGAGCGATGCCGGCGAAGAACAGCTGACCGGCTTCCACCTGCCGAGTGAACTGGTTGGCCTGTCGGGCATGGACACCGAAAAACACCCGGTCTCGGCCCAGGCGCTGGAAACCACTTCGGTCTGCGAAATTCCCTTCGAACGCCTCGACGAACTCGCGCTGCAATTACCACAACTGCGCCGCCAGTTGATGCGGGTGATGAGCCGCGAGATTCGCGACGATCAGCAAATGATGCTGCTGCTGTCGAAGAAGACCGCCGACGAGCGCATCGCTACTTTTCTGGTCAACCTGTCGGCACGTTTCCGTGCTCGCGGCTTCTCGGCCAACCAGTTCCGCCTGAGCATGTCGCGCAATGAAATCGGCAATTACCTGGGCCTGGCGGTGGAAACCGTGTCGCGGGTGTTCACCCGTTTCCAGCAGAACGAGCTGATTGCCGCCGAGGGCAAGGAGATCCACATCCTCGACCCGATCCAGTTGTGCGCGCTGGCTGGCGGGTCGATCGAAGGCTGATCACGACCCGCGGTTGAGCGAATCGTTTCAGCCGCGGGTATACTGCGCCGTTTGCAGCCCTGCCAGGACACCCCGATGGTCTTCGACTCCTTCGACATCAAATCCCTGATCCGCCCCGTGATCGACTTTCCGAAACCGGGCGTGATCTTTCGCGACATCACCCCGCTGTTCCAGTCGCCGACGGCCCTGCGCCTGGTGATGGACAGCTTCGCCCACCGCTATGTCGAAGCCGACTTCACCCACATCGGCGCCATGGATGCCCGTGGTTTTCTGATCGGTTCGGTACTGGCCTATCAGTTGAACAAGCCACTGGTGCTATTCCGCAAGCAAGGTAAATTGCCGGCGGACGTGCTCGCCGAAGGTTATGCGACCGAATACGGCGAAGCGTTCCTGGAAGTGCACGCCGACAGCCTGTGCGAAGGCGATTCGGTGGTGATGTTCGATGACCTGATCGCTACCGGCGGCACGCTGATCGCAGCGGCCAACCTGATTCGCCGCATGGGCGCGCGGGTACATGAAGCGGCGGCGATCATTGACCTGCCAGAGCTGCAAGGTTCGCAGCGCTTGCAGGATATGGGCATCCCGACGTTCTGCCTGACGCAGTTTGCTTTGACTGATAAATAATCAAGATCTAAAGATTGATCGTTCCCACGCTCCGCGTGGGAATGCCTCTAGGGACGCTCTGGGTTCCAGCTTGCGATAGGGACGCGGAGCGTCCCGGGCTGCATTCCCACGCAGAGCGTGGGAACGATCATGCATCGGACGATCTTTTGCTTTTAGAGCCCCATCTGCTTGCTGATGATTTCATTCATCACTTCCCGCGTTCCGCCGCCAATCGACAGAATGCGGTTATCCCGATACAGCCGCTCCACCAGGCTTTCACGCATGTAACCGAGCCCGCCAAGAATCTGCACGGCTTCGGTGGTGATGCGGTCCGAGGTGTCGGTGGCGAAGTTCTTCGCCATGGAAATCTCCTTGATCACGCTGTGCCCCGCCGCCATTTTCGCCGCTTGCCGATAAGTGAACTCGCGCGACACTTCCAGCGCCGTGGCCATTTCGGCGAGGCGATGTTTGATCACCTGAAATTTGCCGATGGGTTTGCCGAACGCCTCACGCTCGCGCGCCCACTTGAGGCTCTCCTCCAGCGCCAATTGCGCAGTCATGTTGGCCATCAGCGCCAGCGCCAGCCGTTCGCTCTGGAAATTGCCCATGATGCAGGCGAAGCCCATGTTCTCTCCGCCAATGAGGTTTCCTACAGGCACGCGGCAATCGTCGAAGAACAACTCAGCGGTGTCCGACGCCCACCAGCCCATTTTCTTCAATTGCCGACCGACACTGAAACCCGGCGTGCCCTTCTCGATCAGCAACAGACTGATACCGCCGAACCCCGGCGCACCGGTACGCACCGCGACGGTGTAGAAATCCGCGCGCACACCGCTGGTGATGAAAGTTTTGCTGCCACTGACCCGGTAGAAGTCACCGTCACGCACGGCGCGGGTTTGCAAGTTGGCGACGTCGGAGCCGCCGCCGGGCTCGGTGACTGCCAGCGCGCTGATTTTCTCGCCGCTGAGCACCAGCGGTACCACCCGCTCGCGAACTTCAGGCCGCGCCCATTTGACGATCGGCGGCAGGCCGATATCCAGCGAACCCAGCCCCGCCACCAGGCCACCAGAGCCACAGCGCATCAGTTCTTCACTGGCGGCGACCTTGGCGAACAGATCGCCTTCATGGCTGCCGCCAAGCGCTTCGGGATAGCCGATACCGAGAATGCCCGCCGCACCGGCCTTGAGGTACAGCTCACGGGGAAAGCTTTCGGCTTCTTCCCACTGATCGATGTCCGGCAGGATCTCGCGTTCGACGAAACGTCTGACGCTGTCGCGGACCAATTGATGGCTGGGGTCGAAGTATTCCTGACAGGCAGGCATGGGCGAGCTCCACGGAAGGGTTCGCCGACGTTAACCGAGCGCTTGCTTGGTTATCAATGAAATTGTGCGAATCAGATGGACCGCGGCGCGCCATTCGCGAGCAGGCTCGCTCCCAAAGGGGATTTGTGAACGACACAAAACCAATGTGGGAGCGAGCTTGCTCGCGAAGGCGTCAGTTCAGACGCCGCAAATTCAGAGGGAAATCGGTTTACGCCCGGCAAACGAATGCGCCAGCGTGCCGCCGTCGACCAGCTCCAGCTCACCGCCCAGCGGCACGCCGTGGGCAATCCGCGAGGCGACCAGGCCTTTGTTGTTGAGCAACTGCGCGATGTAGTGCGCCGTCGCTTCGCCTTCCACTGTGGGGTTGGTGGCGAGGATGACTTCGGTAAAGGTCCCCGCCTCTTCTATCCGCGCCATCAGTTGCGGAATCCCGATCGCTTCCGGCCCCAGGCCATCCAGCGGCGACAAGTGCCCCTTGAGCACGAAATAGCGGCCACGGAAGCCGGTCTGCTCCACCGCATAAACGTCCATCGGCCCTTCGACTACGCAAAGCAGCGTGTCATCGCGGCGCGGGTCGGCGCATTGCGGGCACAGATCGTCTTCGGTCAGCGTACGGCATTGGCGGCAATGGCCGACGCCTTCCATGGCCTGGCTCAAGGCCTGGGCCAGACGGGTGCCACCGCTGCGATCACGTTCGAGCAACTGCAACGCCATGCGCTGAGCGGTTTTCTGACCCACGCCTGGCAAGGTGCGCAGAGCGTCGATCAGTTGGCGAATCAAGGGGCTGAAGCTCATGGGTAAACAGTCCGACTAAACAACGAGACGCGGTTTATACCCGCGCCTCTGGCCAGCGTCAAATCCTCAGTCCTGGGCGACCCGGACCACCAGTTTGCCGAAGTTGCGCCCTTCCAGCAGACCGATGAACGCCTCGGGCGCCTGCTCCAGGCCTTCGACCACGTCCTCGCGGAATTTCACCTTGCCGTCGCGTACCCACGGCACCATGTGGCTGATGAATTCCGGCTGACGATCACCGTAATCGTCGAAGACGATGAAACCCTGAATCCCCACACGCTTGGTCAACAGCGTGCGTTGCAGCATCGGCAGGCGATCCGGGCCGGTCGGCGCTTCGGCGGCGTTGTAGCCGGCGATCAGGCCGCACAACGGAATGCGCGCCTTGGGATTGAGCAACGGCAAGACTGCGTCGAAGACATGGCCGCCGACGTTCTCATAATAAATGTCGATGCCGTTGGGACAGGCCTTGGCCAATTGCTCGGCGAAGTCGTCGGCCTTGTGGTCGATGCAGGCATCAAAACCCAGCTCCTCAACGACGTATTTGCACTTCTCGGCACCACCGGCCACGCCGACCGCACGCAGACCTTTGATCTTCGCCACTTGCCCGACCACCGAGCCGACGGCGCCGGACGCCGCAGCCACCACCAGGGTTTCGCCTTCTTTCGGCTGGCCGATGTCCATCAGGCCCATGTACGCGGTCATGCCCGGCATGCCCAGGACGCCGAGGGCCATCGACGGGCTCGGCAGGCCGGCCGGGATCGGCATGATGTTGCGACCGTCGCTGATGCTGTGGCTCTGCCAACCGGTGGCGCCAACCACCAGATCACCAGTGTGGAATTTCGGATGATTGGACTGCTCGACCCGGCTGACCGCACCACCGGTCATGACTTCGCCGATTTGCACTGGCGCAGCGTAGGACGGTGCGTCGCTCATACGCCCGCGCATGTACGGGTCGAGCGACAGGTACAGGGTTTTCAGCAATACCTGGCCGTCCTGCAGATCCGGCAGCGCCTCGCGCTCGAGACGAAAGTTCTCCGGGGTCGGCGCGCCGGTCGGGCGCGAGGCGAGGACGAAGCGTTGATTGAGGGTGAGAGGGTCGGACATGTCAGCGTCTCCTGTGAATGGGGGAATTCGGTGTATAGGGAGCAGACCTTGGTAGCGGTGGTGTGTTCGATGTTTCTGCAGTTTTGACCGAGGCTCGCTCCCACTGATCATTCCCACGCTCTGCGTGGGAATGCAGCCCGGGACGCTCCGCGTCCCAATCGCAAGCTGGAACGCGGAGCGTCCCCAGAGGCATTCCCACGCAGAGCGCAGGAACGATCCGCGCCGCGCAGAAACAAAAATGCCAGGCACAATGCCTGGCATTTTGTGTAGCTCATCTGCCGCCCAAAGGCGAATCAGAATGGCAGTTTCATACCCGCTGGCAGGTTCATGCCGGCGGTCATGCTGCCCATTTTTTCCTGGCTGTTGGCTTCGATCTTGCGCACGGCGTCGTTGACGGCGGCAGCGACCACGGCTTCCAGCATCTCTTTGTCGTCTTCGCTCAGACCCTCGACCAGGCTTGGGTCGATGCTCACGCTCTTGACGTCGTGACGACCGGTCATCACCACGGTGACCATGTCGCCGCCGGCCTTGCCGGTGACTTCGGCGTTGGCCAGTTCTTCCTGCATCTTGGCCATTTTTTCCTGCATCTGCTGCGCCTGCTTCATCAGGCCGGCCATGCCACCTTTCATCATGGGAATCACCTCAAACGTACTTGGATAAAACAGCGCCCGGCCATCTTGGCCGAGCACCTTCAGTTATTTGCCTTGGGTGACCAAGGCGTCGACAGGTTCAATAGTATCGCTTCGCACCACCGCGCCGAACTGCTGAACCATCTGCTGGATGAACGGATCACCGTGGATCGATTCCTCCGCCTCACGCTGGCGATTGGCGCGGCGGCGCGAGGCGGCCTGGGCCGGGGTTTCCTGCTCGGGCTTGATCAGCTCGATGGTCAGGGTCAGCGTGCGCCCGTGGAACTGGTTCAACGCGTCGTTGAGACGACGCTGTTGCGTGGCGTTGAACAGGGCGCTGTGGGCCGGGTCAAGGTGCATCAGCCAGTGATCGCCATCGACCGCAATCAATGTGCAGTTGGCGGCGATGCTGCCGGTCATGCCGGAAATCGGCAGCTTCGGGAACAGCTCCAGCCATTGCAGGGCCAGACCGGTGGCCGGCGCGGCGGCAGGTTCCGGCTCGGGCTCAGGCTCGGGATCAGCGGCGTGTTCGCTGGCCAGTTCGTCGAGGTAGCTGTAGGCCGAATCCATGTCCGGCTCGATGTAGTCTTCATCCAGCGGCGGTTCGTCGTCCAGGTCCATGCCCGGCGTAGCGGCATCGACGTCGGCGACGGACGGCTCGGGAATTGGCGCAGCGGCCCACTCCGGCGCATCCGGCACCACGCTGTCCGGGGTCGGCAGCGGCATCGGCGGCAGCTCGGGCTGCTCGCCAGCGGTTTCCAATACCGGCTCGACGGCGGGTTGTTGAACGGGCGCAGGCTCGGCCTCGGCTTCCACCGGGTCGTTCCACGGCAGATCGACCACGGCTTCGACGGCGACTGGCTCAGGCTCCGGTTGTGCTTCGACAACCGGCGCCACAGGTTCTGGCTCGGCAACCGGCGCCGCTACTGGTGCGGGCGCAGGTGTGGGCGCAACAGCCGCAGCGACCACCGGCGCAGGCTTCGGCGCGGCAGCCACTGAGTTTGCGGAATCAACTGTGGCCTGGCTGATCCCCACTGGCTTTAGCGGTTGTCTCGGCGCGTCCGCCGTATCCGCCGGGCGGAACGCGAGCATTCGCAGCAAGACCATTTCGAAACCGCCGCGCGGGTCCGGCGCCAGCGGCAAATCGCGGCGCCCGATCAGGCCCATCTGGTAATAGAACTGCACATCTTCGGCCGGCAGTGCCTGGGCAAGGGCCAATACGCGACCACGGTCGCCGTGGCCATTGTCGACCCCTTCCGGCAACGCCTGAGCGATGGCCACGCGGTGCAGCACGTTAAGAATTTCCGAGAGCACGCCGTTCCAGTCCGGGCCTTGCTCGGCCAAGTGACGCACGGCTTCGAGCAGCGCCTTGGCATCGCCTTCGATCAGCGCATGCAGCACGTCATAGACCTGACCGTGATCCAGCGTGCCGAGCATCGCGCGCACGTCGGTAGCGAGCACTTTGCCTTCACCGAACGCGATGGCCTGATCGGTCAGGCTCATGGCGTCACGCATCGAGCCGTCAGCAGCGCGACCAAGCAGCCACAGTGCGTCGTCTTCGAACGGTACGTTTTCTGCGGTCAGCACGTGGGTCAAATGCTCGACCACACGCTCAGGCGTCATGTTCTTCAGCGAGAACTGCAGGCAACGCGAAAGAATCGTTGCCGGAAGTTTCTGCGGATCGGTGGTCGCCAGGATGAACTTGACGTAGGGCGGCGGCTCTTCGAGGGTTTTCAACAGCGCATTGAAGGAATGGCTGGAAAGCATGTGCACTTCGTCGATCAGGTAGACCTTGAAGCGCCCACGGCTTGGCGCGTACTGCACGTTATCGAGCAGTTCGCGGGTGTCTTCGACCTTGGTGCGGCTGGCGGCGTCGATCTCGATCAGGTCGACAAAACGCCCCTCATCGATCTCGCGGCACACCGAGCACTCGCCGCAGGGACTGGAGGTGATACCTGTCTCGCAGTTCAGGCACTTGGCAATGATCCGCGCGATGGTGGTCTTGCCGACCCCGCGCGTCCCGGTGAACAGGTAGGCGTGGTGCAGCCGTTGGCTGTCCAAGGCATTGATCAGAGCCTTGAGCACATGGGTCTGGCCGACCATTTCGCGGAACGAGCGTGGACGCCATTTACGTGCAAGAACCTGATAACTCATCGAAAACCGTCGCAGCGAAGGAAGCAGAAGCGGCTAATGCTAGCGGAGCAAGGGCAAAATTGCATCCGGTGTCCTCGTCTAATATGGCTAAGCTGCATCAGCAGAGGCTTTTATCAGCTCGGGATGGGGAATTACCGGAGCGTCTATGCGGTGGGCCGTGGTGGCATTGCTGGGTATCAGCCTCAACGCGATGGCAGCGCAAGCGCCGTTGCGCTTCGCCGTGCCGGACAGTTGGGCGATGCCGATGGTGCAACTGCAAGGTGGCAGACCGACCCAGGGCATCCTGCATGACGTCCTGCTCAGCCTGGCGACCCAGGTCGGCGCGCCAGCGCAATTCGTCGTCCTGCCGCGCGCGCGGGTTCAGAGCGCCATGGAGCACGGCGACATCGACGTGCGCTGCTATGCCGCACAGTCGTGGCTGCCGAATCAGTCCGGCGATTACATCTGGAGCGTGCCGTTGTGGTTTCAGCGCGACCTGCTGATCAGCCGCAAGGAACAACCGGCGCAGATCAATCCCGCCCGGCTGCCGCGCCAGGCCATCGGCACCGTTCTCGGCTACAGCTACCCTACCCTGCAACCGCTGTTCGACGCCGACCAGTTGCAACGCGAAGACGCGCGCAATCAGGAACAGGTACTGGAAAAGCTCCTCGCCGGGCGATACCGGTATGCGGTGAGCAATCAGTGGACGCTGGACTGGATCAATCAGCGCCTGCTGCCGGAGCAGCAGTTGCAAGGGGTCGCGGTGCTTCAGGAACAGAATATCGGCTGCTATGTGAGGAATGATCCGAACGTGCCGGTGCAGCGGATCCTGCGCACGTTGCTGCGGATGAAAATGTCCGGCGAGATCGACGACATTATCCGGTTGTACACCGGCGCCTCTTCAACCACACCCTAACCCCATGTGGGCCGGGTCAATAACCGTGCGATTCGCGGAATTTCGGCTCACGGCTGTGGTGATAATCGATCCACTCGACCACGTCGTAAGGCAGATAGAGCTGCTGCCGGGCACGGGACACGGCGATGTACACCGCGCAGATGCGCTGATCGAACTCGTAGGCATCCTTGAATTTCTCGTTACTGAGCAACGTCCGGGTCAACAGCACGCGCCTGAACTCCATGCCGCCAGCCCGCTCGGCCATCATCAACAGACAGGCCTTGCCCGGCTCGATGATCTTTTGGCTCAGTCGCGTCAGGTCGGCAATCATGAAGCCGTTCTGCAGTTGCGCTTCGATCCACAAAAACGCCTCGTCGAAACGGTTGGCCTCTCGCACCTGCTGCCAATCAGCCATGTCGCTGAAATACGGGTGCGGTCCTTTCTCGCTGGACCCGGCGTTGTAGAAATCGCGGCGGAACAGCTCGATGGCGGTGGTCATGAAATGCTTGATGTCGTCCTGCGCTTCCCGGTCGGGGAAACTGAAGGCGCAACTGGAGTCGTGCAGATGGATGGCCCACATCATCGTGTCCCACGGTGAAGCGGTCAGCACCACGCAACCTTCGGGCGGCACGAAGGCTTGCGGGTAGTACTCGATATCGACGTCGGCGTGACGAGCGCCTTCGAACGGCACTTTGCTCTTGTGCGTATGGCGCGAGATCAGCGGATTGACCAGGCGCTCGACATTGCGCCCCGAGCGCACCGAATAGCAGATATCGCTCTGACGAACTTCACGCTTGCGCTTGGGCGCCTCGCCCGTGGCCTGCTGATACTCATCGCCGAGGGTGATCAGCACCTGCTGCCCGCGCTCGATGATTTGCAGCAACGACGCCGGCACATCCTGGCTTTCGTCGATGATCACATGGGTGTAGCGCGGCGGGACGCGGCAACCGGCGAGACTGGCGCGTTTGATCATCAGCAACGTCGGAAAACCGCTCTGGCTGGCCCAGGCCGGATTGGCTTCCAGATACACCCACAGGCGACTGGAGTATTCCAGCAGCGCTTGCGAGTCTGCGCCGGTCAAGGGCTGCTGGAAGTGCGGCAGATGCCTGGCGGACAGCGTGTGGTCTCTGGAGGCGCAGTACAGCTTGAGCACGCGCAGACAAACCTCGAGGGTGCCCGGCCCGTCGTGGTGGCGAAAGCCGAAGATATTCAGTTCCTGCGCCAGCGCCTGCTTGCTCGGGAGACGCGCCGGCGTCCTGGCCATAGGCAACCGGGGACCGAGCAGCTGAGCCTGGGCGAAATCGAAAAAGGTCTGGCCAATTTCCGTGTCGTGGACCTGCACGATGTGCTTGCGCAGCGTCGCCAGTTTCGCCGGGGTGCGCGCCAGTACCAGGGTGCGTTTCGAGCGCAGGCACTCGATCAGCGCGCTGAGCATGTAGCTCTTGCCGATGCCCGCATAACCCTGCACGTGCAGGTCTTCGTCGAGGTTGGCACGGAAGGTTCGCAGCAGTTTGTCCTGCGCCGCACTTAACCAGTGTTCACGCTCGCGTGGCGTGACCATTTGCTGGCGAAACGGGTTGTTCTGTTGCTGGTGGCGGACTTTGTAGTCCACATCCCATTTCCCGCCGGGCAACAGGTATTCCTGCGCTGTGACTTCATCGGCCATGAGAAAGCGCAGGTTCAGACCTTTGAGCGCATTGAGGCCGAAATACAATTTGCGCGAATCGAACAGACGCCGCGCCTCTGCAAGCAGTCCCGCCGATCCGGTGCGCCGAGAGGTGACAGACCAGTCAATGAGTCTGGCGAGAATCTTCTCCGCTGCGCTGGCGCTCAAATCCTGTTCCGTGGCCTGGGCGAGGTTCTGGATGACCAGCACTGCCGCCAGTTCCGGGTCGCTCAGGCTGGCCAGTGTCGCGACACCCTCGGGCTGCAACAGCGCCGTACACGCATCATGGGTGATGGGCAGAAATACCGGGGTGGCCAAATCAAAATGTTCCGGGTGCATACAACCTCGCCGCCTGGGCTTTAATACAACACCAGATCAGTCCTGGTCATTCTCGTCGTGCATTTCATGGGACTGCGGCAAGTTTCCCTCACGGCTGGCCTCGGGGCCGATCCGCAGTTCGAAGGAGTAGCCGCCGAGCGTGCCGGACATGCCGCGTCGTTCAGTGCCGCTGGCCACCGCCGCTGCATCGATCTGCGCCTGCACTTCGTAGAGCGCCATTTCCAGCAGTTTGCGCAGGTGTTCAGGGTTTTGCGCGCTGGCGTGCAGTTGCAGGTCGTACTGGCCGGCCACCGATTCAGTGATGACGGGCTGGTCCTGCACCGCGAGCGGCTGCGCAGTTTCTTCAGCCGCGTTGAACACGGTCGAAGCCGCCAGAATCGCGGCGTGCTCCTCATCCATCAGGTCGAGCACTCGCGACAGTTCCAGCGTGCGCTCGGGCTGATCCTGCATCTGCGTTTTGACTTCCAGACGACGCAACTGCCATTCGCGCAGCTTTTCCCGGGTCAGATCGTCAATTTCACCCACTTGCCTTACCTCTCAATGCCAGGCGGGGGAGTATGCCACTGTTCGCTGTCGACAGCCGCACGGGCACCGGGACGCTGCGCTGCTGATCCGCACGTTTCCGATGGCGGGTCAACGCCCCTAGCCAAATCGCAGGCATAAAAAAACCGCAGTGGGCGAAACCCATGCAGTTCTCTTTGAATTCTCGGTAGGTTCGTTAAGGTGGTGCCCCCACCAGCCACACCCCGGCACACAATGTTCCCGCTGTGGCTGCTTCCTTCCGGATCTGACCAGGTTCACGGGTAATCGTTGCGGGGGGACCGATGGGGTCACCATAACGACGCTTGCCTGTCGGCGAGCCGCGCCATTGTACCTGTCTGAGATGAACTTACAACCGTTGGTTGCAGATAAAAAACCTGAACGGCTTCAAGGACATAAACATCACGGCCTGCGACACCTACAAGGCCAGCACCTCATCCGCCCTGCCGCCCGCCTGCTGGATCACCAGATGAATGAAGTGCAGCTTGGCGATCGCCGCCGCCGGCAGTACGAACGGGTAGAAATCCGGCTGGCCCATGCTGCGCGACAGTTCGTTGAGCATGCCGGCCAGTTCGATCCACGCATTGACGAACGACAGGAATGCCGTGCCGCCGGGGTGCTCCGGGTCGTACAGGGTGCTGGTGGGAAATGGCTGATAGTCGAAGTCCATTTCCCGCGCGCTCATGCCGAAGCCCAGCGCCGTGTCGACCGCATCCATCATGTGCAGGTAATGCGCCCAGGTTTCCGCCCAGTCTTCCCACGGGTGCATGGTCGCGTAGGCACTGACGTAGTGCTGCGGCCAGTCCAGCGGTGCGCCTTGCTGGTAATGCCGGTCCAGCGCCTCGGCGTAACTGGCGCGCTCGTCGCCGAACAGATTGCGGAACGCGTCCAGCCAAGGGCCGTTGGCGATGAGGCGATCCCAGTAGTAGTGGCCGACCTCATGGCGAAAATGCCCGAGCAGCGTGCGGTAAGGTTCGTGCATCGCTGCCCTGACCTGCTCACGGTGAGCGTCGTCGGCCTCTTTGATATCGAGGGTGATCAGACCATTGGCGTGGCCGGTCATTGGCGCGTTGCCTTCCAGGTCGACACCGATGAAGTCGAACGCCAGCCCGGTTTCTTCATCGGTGGTTTTCGGGATGACCGGCAGGCCGAGGGTGATCAGTTGCGCGACCAGTCGACGCTTGGCGATTTCGACCTTGCGCCAGCGTTCAGGATTTTCCGCGACGGACAGGTCGGGAATGGTGCGGTTGAGGCTGCAAGCGATGCACAAGGTGTCGTGATCGTTGGCCGGCAGCAGCCAGTTGCACGCGGCGGGCATGTCGAGGTTGGCGCAGCGGCGGAACAGTCCGGCGTCGGGATCGGCGTCGAGCGTCCAGGTGCCCTCTTGCGGCCCCGGCTGCAGCGAGGTCAGGCGACTTTCTTCAGGTTGATAGCCCAGCAAGGCGTTACAGGCCAGGCACTGACTGTTGCGAAAGAACAGCGACTGGCCGCAACGGCACGGCCAGACTTTGCTGTTGCGCGAGGATCCGGCCACGAACGGCGCGATGATGCGGGAACTGAGCTGCTCGAAAAAACGGTGCATGGCGATCTCTCCCTGGGACTGGCCAAGACTAGATCATCCTGAAGACAACATCGTTCCCACCCATAACCGCGCAGCCGGGTGATAGCACCATTGTGGTGAGGGGATTTATCCCCGCTCGACTGCGCAGCAGTCGCAAAAAACCGTACACGCGATACAGATGAAATGATTGGTCGCAGGGTTTTGGGGTCGCTGCGCAACCCAGCGGGGATAAATCCCCTCGCCACGGGTGTCGCCGAACGGGGATAAATCCCCTCGCCACAGCTGTCCATCCGGACAGGGGTAAATCCCCTCACCACAGGGGTTCATCCGCTCAGACAGCGACGCCGTGGGTTTTGAGGAAGGCGATAAACGCTTCTTCGTCCATGACCTTCACCCCCAGTTCATTGGCCTTGGTCAGTTTCGAGCCGGCACCCGGCCCTGCGACTACGCAATGGGTTTTCGCCGACACCGAACCGGCGACCTTGGCGCCCAGGCTTTCCAGATGATCCTTGGCCACATCCCGGCTCATCAGTTCGACCTTGCCGGTCAGCACCCAGGTTTCGCCGGACAGCGGCAGACCTTCGACGACTTTTTTCTCGCTCTGCCAATGCATGCCGAAATCGCGCAACTGCTGCTCGGCCCGCTCGGCCAGTTGCCGATGCTCAGGCGAGGCGAAGAACTCGCGCACCGAGTTGGCCTGCTTCTCCGGCAATGCCTGGCGCATGTCCAGCCAGTCAGCGTTCATCACCGCTTCCAGCGAACCGAAGCGATCGGCCAGTTTCTGCGCACCACCGGGGCCGACGAAGGGAATGTGCAGTTTGTCGAGCAAGCCGCCCAGGGTGGTACTGGCGGCGAATTCGGCGCCCAACTCGCCTTGATCCTGAATCTGCAAACCATGGCCGAGCAATTCGCTGATGACCTGCTGGTTGTGCGCGTCCTCAAAGAAACTGTGGATCTCGTGTGCCACTTCCAGGCCGACGTCCGGCAGGTAGGTCAGCACATGCGGCAAGGCCTGTTGCACGCGCTCCAGCGAACCCAGCGAACGCGCCAGCACCTTGGCCGTCTCTTCGCCGACATCGGGAATGCCGAGGGCGTAGATGAAACGTGCCAGGCTCGGTTGCTTGCTGTCTTCAATGGCTTTGAGAAGCTTGTTGCTCGATACCTCGGCAAAGCCTTCCAGATCGACGATGTCATCGAACTTCAGCGCATACAGATCGGCCGGCGAGCTGACCAGTCCTTCGTCGACCAGTTGCTCGACGCTCTTGTCGCCCAAGCCTTCGATGTCCATGGCCCGGCGCGAGACGAAGTGAATGATCGCCTGCTTCAATTGCGCGCCACAGGCCAGTCGGCCGACGCAGCGATATACCGCGCCTTCGCTGAAGGTTTCCTTGCCCTTGCTGCGCTTGACCAGTTGCGTGCGTTCAACGTGCGAGCCGCACACCGGGCAGCTTTCAGGAATGGCCACCGGGCGCGCGTCATCGGGGCGACGCTCGATGACTACCTGCACCACTTGCGGAATCACATCACCGGCGCGGCGGATGATCACCGTGTCGCCGATCATCAGGCCCAGTCGCGCGACTTCGTCCATGTTGTGCAATGTGGCGTTGGCCACGGTGACGCCGGCGACTTTCACCGGTTTCAGACGCGCCACCGGAGTCACCGCACCGGTGCGGCCGACCTGGAATTCCACGTCGAGCAGCTCGGTGAGTTCTTCCATCGCCGGGAATTTGTGTGCGATCGCCCAGCGCGGCTCGCGGGCACGGAAGCCCAGTTCACGTTGGTCGGCAATGCTGTTGACCTTGAACACCACGCCATCGATTTCATAGGCCAGCGAGTTACGGCGCTCGCCGATGTCGCGGTAGTACTCCAGGCACTCATCGATGCCCTTGGCCAGCTTCAGTTCGTGACTGATCGGCATGCCCCACTTCTGCAACTGCTTGAGGTTACCGATGTGGGTGTCGGCGATATCGTGAGACACCTGACCGATGCCATAGCAGCAGAATTCCAGCGGACGATTGGCGGTGATCTTCGAGTCGAGCTGGCGCAGGCTGCCTGCTGCCGCGTTGCGCGGGTTGGCGAAGGTCTTGCCGCCGATTTCCAGTTGCGAAGCATTGAGGCGCTCGAAACCCGCCTTGGACATGAACACTTCACCGCGCACTTCCAGCGTCGCCGGCCAGCCTTCGCCGTGCAGCTTCAGCGGAATATTGCGCACGGTGCGCACGTTGACGCTGATGTCCTCGCCGGTGGTGCCATCGCCACGGGTGGCGCCGCGCACCAGCAGACCGTCCTGATACAGCAGGCTGACCGCCAGGCCATCGAGCTTCGGCTCGCAGCTGTATTCCACCGCCGCGCCGCCACCAAACAGATCGCCGGCCGGCACGTCGAGGCCTTCGTTGACGCGGCGATCGAACTCGCGCATGTCGGATTCTTCGAAGGCGTTGCCGAGGCTGAGCATCGGGATTTCGTGACGCACCTGAGTGAACGCAGTCAACGCCATGCTACCGACGCGCTGGGTCGGCGAATCGCTGGTGATCAGTTCCGGGTTGGCCGCTTCCAGCGCCTTGAGCTCGTGGAACAAGCGGTCGTACTCGGCATCGGGAATGCTCGGCTCGTCGAGAACGTGATAGCGATAGTTGTGCTGATCCAGCTCAGCGCGCAGCTCTAGAATGCGGGTTTTGGCGGCGGTCATGGGTGTTCTCTCATAAAGCAAAAGAGCAGCCGAGGCTGCTCCAGTTTTATTCCATTATCGGCGGCGTGGCCAAAAGATTGCAGCCTCGTTGCACTCGTCAGCTCCTACAGTATCGCGATCCTCTGTAGGAGCTGCCGAAGGCTGCGATCTTTTGATTTGGCCTTAGCGCTTCTGGGTCAGGGCGCGGCGTTCGAATTCGACGATGCGCTGACGGTAGTGCTCAATCGTCTGCGCAGTCAGTACGCTGCGCTGGTCGTCTTTCAGTTCGCCGTTCAGTTCCTGGGACAGCTTGCGGGCTGCCGCGACCATCACGTCGAAGGCCTGCTTCGGATGACGCGGGCCTGGCAGACCGAGGAAGAAGCTCACCGCCGGAGTGCTGAAGTGGTCGATGTCGTCCAGATCAAAGATGCCCGGCTTGACCGCATTGGCCATGGAAAACAGCACTTCGCCGTTGCCGGCCATGCTTTCGTGGCGGTGGAAAATGTCCATCTCGCCGAAACGCAGACCGCTTTCGAGAATGTTCTGCAGCAGCGCCGGGCCTTTGAAGCCGGCCGGGTCGCGGCAGATCACGCTGATCACCAGGACTTCTTCGGCTTGCGGCTGATCTTTTTCCGCCACGGCCGCTGCAGGCTTGCTGTCTTCGGCGAAATCGTCATCGCGGCTGCTGAAGCTCGGGCCGCCGTCCAGATCGAGGTCGAGGTTCAAGTCGCCCTGCGCCGGGCCGTTGCTGCCGCGCTTGCCACGTTTCGAGCCGGATTCACGCGGCTCGCGGGCTTCGCGGTTGGGCATGCTCACCGACGGCAGATCGTGCTCGTCCAGTTGCGGCTCTTTGTGCGTATCCAGGACGCGGGCCGGGCCCAACAGCTCGGCGCTGGTGTCCTCGTCCGGCAGATTGGACAGGCTCCGGTCGAGACGGAATTTCAGCTTTCCCTTGCCGCCGCGCATACGGCGCCAGCCATCGAAAAGAATACCGGCTATCACAATGATGCCGATGACGATCAGCCACTCGCGCAGACCGATTTCCATGTAATCCCGTGCCTCTATAAAAAATGCTGAAAAATAAGGGGTTTACACTGCGTAAACCGCTTTAAAACGTGGCGCCAACTCTATGTTCTGACAGGCGTTTTGCCCACGTATACGAAAAATTGACATTAAACTAGCACGACCAAAGACAACTTTACACCGTCTGTCTCATTTGGCTTGCGCGAATATGTCGATTGGCCATCCAGCCGGTGTCAGTAAAAAGTCCTACAGACCTCCAAAACTATTCCGACGTCACACCGACTCAGGCGTCCACCATCGCCATCGCCTCCTCGACATCCACCGCCACCAGTCGCGAACAGCCCGGTTCATGCATCGTCACACCCATCAACTGCTCGGCCATTTCCATGGCGATCTTGTTGTGGGTGATGTAAATGAACTGCACGGTCTGCGACATCTCTTTGACCAGGCGTGCGTAGCGTCCAACGTTAGCGTCATCCAGTGGCGCGTCAACCTCATCGAGCATGCAGAACGGCGCCGGGTTCAACTTGAAGATGGCAAAAACCAGGGCCAGTGCAGTCAGGGCTTTTTCGCCGCCGGAAAGCAAATGGATGGTGCTGTTCTTCTTCCCGGGCGGCTGCGCCATGATCGTCACCCCTGTATCGAGTAGATCTTCGCCCGTCAGTTCCAAATACGCGCGCCCGCCACCGAAAACTTTCGGGAAAAGTGCCTGCAAACCACCGTTGATCTGATCAAAGGTATCTTTGAAACGGTTGCGGGTTTCCTTATCGATTTTGCGGATGACGTTTTCCAGGGTCTCCAGCGCCTCGACCAGATCGGCGTCCTGCGCATCCAGATAACGTTTACGCTCCGATTGTTGCGTGTATTCATCGATGGCCGCGAGGTTGATCGCACCCAAGCGCTGAATCCGTGTGTTGATGCGTTCGAGTTCTTCTTCGGCTTCGCGTTCACTGGCTTGTGCGGTCAATGTGGCGAGCACGCCGTTGAGATCGTAGCCATCTTCGAGCAATTGATCCTGCAAAGCCTTGCGCCGTACGGTCAGCGCCTGCCATTCCATGCGTTGTTGTTCGAGCTGGCCGCGAATCAACTGCGATTGCTGCTCGGCCTGGGTGCGGCGTTTTTCCGCGTCGCGCAATTCACGATCGGCGTCCTCCAAGGCGATCTGCGCGGTCTTGAGTTCTTCATCGACGGTCATGCGCTTGTCGAGCAGTTCTTCGAGTTTCAGACGCAGCTCTTCCAGCGGCGCCTCACCCTCCTCCAGATTCAGACTCAACTGTTCGCGCTTTTCAGTCAGGCGCTCGGCCTGCATCTCCAGACGCTCCAGCGCCTGGCGCGTGGAGTCATGCTGGGCGCGCAACGAGCCGAGACGCACGGCCAATTGATGGGCGTGATCCTTGTGCTGCCGCGCTTCCTGACGCACGCGATCAAGGCGTTCGCGCAGGCTGTCGCGCTGGGCCAGCAGCAACTCGCGCTGCTCGGTGTCGAGCGCCATGGAATCCAGCGCTTCCTGCAAATTCATGCGCGCTTCACCGACCTGCTCGTGCTCAAGCTCGCGCTGTTCGGCGAGTTCGACCAGTTCTTCATCGAGACGGGTGCGGCGCAATGTCAGTTGCTCAGCCTTGGCCTTGCCGGCGGACAACTGCGCTTTCAGCTCACCTTGCTGGCGCGCTTCGTCCTGCAGCAAGCGGCGCAGATGTTCGCGGCCGTTTTCCTGCTGGCGCTGTTGCGCGCGCAGGGTTTGCAGGCGGGTTTCCATGGCCTCGACCGTGGCTTCGCGCTCTTCGCGCTCCAGTTGCAAGTCTTCGATTTCCTGGCCCCGGGCGAGCATGCCGCTTTCCGCTTCGCTGGCGCGACGTACACGCAAGAAGTGCCGACCGACCCAATAGCCGTCGCGGCTGATCAGGCTCTGCCCGGCGCTCAACTGGCCGCGCAAGGCCAGCGCCTGTTCAAGGCTGTCGACCGGTTTGACCTGACCAAGCCACGGCGACAGATCGATCTGCGCCTCGACTTTGTCCAGCAGACTGCCCGCCACCCGCACGCCATCGCTGGCCGGGCTGAGCAGGCGCAGATCGCCCTGGGTGAATCCGGACAGATCGAAGCCGCTGAAATCGTCGACCAACACCGCTTGCAGATCGGCGCCGAGCACGGTTTCCACCGCCAGCTCCCAACCGGCCTCGACCTTCAGGCCTTCGGCCAGACGCGGACGCTCGGCGAGATTGTGTTCCTTCAACCATTCGGCGGTGCCGGTGCCCGGATCCAGCGCGGCTTGCTGCAAGGCTTCCAGCGACGCCAAACGACCGTTGAGCCGCTGCAGATCGCCCTGCGCCTGCTGCTGTGCGGTCAACGCTTGCTGTAATTCCTGACGCAGTTGTTCGAGCTTTTCGACCTGCGCTTCTTCGCTGGTCTGTAAATCTTCGAGAGTCGCTTCGGACTCGGCGAGCTGCTCGTTGAGCGCCATGATCGCCGCGTCTTCCGGGTCGGCGGACAGCAACGCACGCTCTTCGGCGAGGCGTTTCTGCCGGTCGGCCAGACGCTCCATGCTACTTTCCAGCTGCTGAATCCGCGACTGCTGCACTTCAGCCTGACGGCGCGGTTCGGCAGCGGTCAGGTTGAAAGCATCCCACTGCTCCTGCCAGCCGTGCATGGTGGTTTCGGCTTCTTCGAGGGCCGCAGCGGCTTCCTCGGCGGCAGCGCTGGTGACTTCCTGCTCGGGGGTGAGCATGTCCAGTTCTTCGCCGAGGGTCAGCAGCAACGTGCGGTCGTGGCCCAAGTGCGACTCGGTTTCCAGACGCGCGCGCTCGGCTTCTTTCAGATCGTCCTGCAACTGGCGCAACCGCTGCTGGCCATGCTGAATGCTCTGCTCGACCCGGGCAATGTCACCGCCGACCGAATAGAAGCGACCCTGCACCAGATTGAAGCGTTCGGACAGGTCGTGGTGACCGTCGCGCAGGCGTTCGATGGCTGCGTCAGCATTACGCTGTTCAGCGACCAGCGCTTCGAAGCTGACTTCCTGGTTGCCAATGATCGACTCGCGCTGGCCGACCTGCTCGTTAAGATCCTGCCAGCGCAGCGCCGACAGTTGCGCCTTGAGCTGACGCTCTTCGGCCTTGAGTTCCTGATACTTTTTCGCCGCCTCGGCCTGACGGTGCAGACGTTCGAGCTGGCGTTCCAGCTCTTCGCGCAGGTCGGTCAGGCGGGCGAGGTTCTCGTGGGTACGGCGGATGCGGTTTTCAGTCTCACGGCGACGCTCCTTGTACTTGGAGATGCCCGCCGCTTCTTCGATGAAATTGCGCAGGTCTTCCGGCTTGGATTCGATCAGCTTGGAGATCATCCCCTGTTCGATGATCGAGTAGCTGCGCGGGCCGAGGCCGGTGCCGAGGAAGATATCGGTGATGTCGCGCCGACGGCATTTGGTGCCGTTGAGGTAATAAGTGGTCTGGCTGTCGCGGGTGACTTTGCGGCGGATGGAAATCTCCGCGTAGGCGGCGTATTCGCCGAGCAGCGTGCCGTCGGAGTTGTCGAAGACCAGTTCGATGCTCGCCTGGCTTACCGGTTTGCGGCTGGTCGAACCGTTGAAGATGACGTCGGTCATCGACTCGCCACGGAGGTTCTTCGCCGAACTTTCGCCCATCACCCAGCGCACGGCGTCGATGATGTTCGACTTGCCGCAACCGTTTGGCCCGACGACCGCCGCCATGTTACTGGGGAAGTTCACCGTGGTCGGGTCGACGAAGGATTTGAACCCCGCCAGTTTGATGCACTTCAGCCGCACGCTCAGGCAACCGTCAGCGCAGACACCACCAGATCGCAGCTGCGCTGGGCATACGCCGTGAGCACGATGCGGATCTGCGGCAAATCACGGGCGAGTACGGCGGCGAGCAAGCGTTCGAACAGTTCGAGGAATTCGCTCATTTCCGCCTTGCGCTGTTCGAGGGCGAGGAAATACGCGCGGCTCATCGCCGGCTGGAGGTTCTCGACGGTTTCTTGCAGGTACGGATTGTTGGCAAACGGATAGGCGGCGCGCATCACCGCAAAGCTGTCATCGACGAAGCTGCGGATATCGCCGCGTTCGTAATTGGCGGTCAGGCGCTGCTGGATCTGCACGAACGGCGCCATGTCCGACTGCACTTGCCAGCCATTGGCCACCGAATTGCCAAGCAGGATGTACAGCTCGCTCATCAGCGTGCACAGGCTCTGCACCTTGTGCGGCGTCAGCTCGGTAACGTGGGCGCCACGACGCGGCAGGATCGCGATCAGGTGACGGCGCTCGAGGATCAGCAAGGCTTCGCGGACCGAACCGCGGCTGACGTTGAGCGCCAGCGTGACCTTCTGTTCCTGGATGCGCTCTCCCGGCTTCATTTCGCCACGAATGATGCGCTCGGCGAGGTGGTGAGCGATTTGCTCGGCGAGGCTGTCCGGCGCCTTGAACGTCATGGTTGTCCTTCAAACTCTATCGATCTGCACAAGCGGCGCAGTGTAGCGCAAATGCGCGGTCATGGCGGAGTGCCCACTCAGCGGTTTTTGGCACGAATCCCGCAAAAAAGCGCAGTGACCGATGAAGGTCAATACTGAATAGACACGCTGTTGATCGACGAAACGGATTTTCCTGACCTTTAAGTCAGAAAACCATTGACCGAAAAGTCAGACCTGCTAAATTCGGTTCACGTCGGTTAACAACAATAATGAGTCTGCGAGGCCTTCCGTGATCCAGTTTTTACTTAACCAGGAACTCCGTAGCGAGCACGCCCTGGACCCGAATCTGACTGTGCTCAATTACCTGCGCGAACACGTAGGCAAGCCCGGCACCAAAGAAGGTTGCGCCAGTGGCGACTGCGGCGCCTGCACCGTGGTGGTTGGCGAGTTGCAGACCGATGATACGGGGCGTGAACATATTCGCTATCGCAGCCTCAATTCGTGCCTGACTTTCGTCTCGTCCTTGCACGGCAAACAACTGATCAGCGTTGAAGACCTCAAGCACAAGGGCGAACTGCACAGCGTGCAGAAAGCCATGGTCGAGTGCCACGGTTCGCAGTGCGGCTTCTGCACCCCCGGTTTCGTCATGTCGTTGTTCGCCCTGCAAAAGAACAGCGATGCGCCGGATCAGGCCAAGGCTCACGAAGCGCTGGCCGGCAACCTCTGCCGCTGCACTGGCTACCGGCCGATTCTCGCCGCTGCCGAACAATCCTGCTGCGCCAAGCCAGCGGATCAGTTCGACGCCCGCGAAGCCGAAACCATTGCCCGCCTCAAGGCCATCGCGCCGACCGATATCGGCGAACTCAACAGCGGCGACAAGCGCTGCCTGGTGCCGCTGACCGTCGCTGACCTGGCCGATCTCTACGACGCTTATCCCCAAGCCCGCCTGCTCGCCGGCGGCACCGATCTGGCGCTGGAAGTCACCCAGTTCCACCGCACTCTGCCGGTGATGATCTACGTCGGCAACGTCGCCGAAATGAAGCGCATCGAAACCTTCGATGACCGCATCGAAATCGGCGCCGCCACCGCCCTCTCCGACTGCTACGAGGCCTTGAATGCCGAGTACCCGGACTTCGGCGAATTGCTGCACCGCTTCGCCTCGTTGCAGATCCGCAATCAAGGGACCCTCGGCGGCAACATCGGCAACGCCTCGCCGATCGGTGACTCGCCACCGCTGCTGATCGCCCTCGGCGCGCAGATCGTGCTGTGCAAAGGCGAAACCCGCCGCACCTTGAACCTGGAAGATTACTTCATCGACTACCGCGTCACCGCGCGCCAGGAAAGCGAATTCATCGAAAAAATCATCGTCCCGCGCGCCAGCGCCGAGCAGTTGTTCCGCGCCTATAAAGTGTCAAAGCGCCTGGACGACGACATCTCCGCCGTCTGCGCTGCCTTCAATCTGCGCGTGGAAAATGGCGTGATCAGCGACGCGCGCGTGGCCTTCGGCGGCATGGCGGCGATTCCGAAACGCGCTGCGCACTGCGAAGCCGTGCTGCAAGGTGCACCGTTCAACAACGCGGTGATCGAACGCGCCTGCGCCGCGCTGGCCGAAGACTTCACGCCGCTCTCGGACTTCCGCGCCAGCAAGGAATATCGCCTGCTCAGCGCGCAGAACCTGCTGCGCAAATACTTCATCGAACTGCAAACACCGCACATCGAGACTCGGGTGACCGCTTATGTCTAATCATCACGCCGTAGAGAAGACCCAGGCTGAATTGGCCGAATTGTTCGCCAAGGATCTGACCACCGGTGTCGGCCGCAGCGTCAAGCACGACAGCGCCGCCAAGCATGTGTCCGGTGAAGCGCAGTACATCGACGATCGCCTGGAATTCCCCAACCAGTTGCACCTGTATGCGCGCCTGTCGGACCGCGCCCACGCGAAAATCCTCAGCATCGACACGTCGCCGTGCTACGCCTTCGAAGGCGTGCGCATTGTCATTACCCACGAAGACGTGCCGGGCCTGAAAGACATCGGCCCGCTGATGCCGGGCGACCCGCTGCTGGCCATCGATGACGTGCAGTTCGTCGGCCAGCCGGTGCTGGCAGTCGCGGCGAAAGACCTGGAAACCGCGCGCAAAGCAGCGATGGCGGCGATCATCGAATACGAAGATCTGGAACCGGTGCTCGACGTCGTCGAAGCCCTGCGCAAGCGCCATTTCGTGCTCGACAGCCACACCCATCAACGCGGCGATTCGGCTTCGGCACTGGCCACTGCTGAACACCGTATTCAGGGCACGCTGCACATCGGCGGCCAGGAGCACTTCTATCTGGAGACACAAATCTCCTCGGTGATGCCTACTGAAGACGGCGGGATGATCGTCTACTGCTCGACGCAGAACCCGACCGAAGTGCAGAAACTGGTCGCCGAAGTGCTCGACGTGTCGATGAACAAGATCGTCGTCGACATGCGCCGCATGGGCGGTGGTTTCGGTGGCAAGGAAACCCAGGCCGCGAGCCCGGCGTGCCTGTGCGCGGTGGTCGCGCACCTCACCGGCCAACCGACCAAGATGCGACTGCCGCGCGTCGAAGACATGCTGATGACCGGCAAGCGCCACCCGTTCTACGTTGAATACGACGTCGGCTTCGACAGCAGCGGCCGTCTGCACGGGATCAACATGGAGCTGGCCGGCAACTGCGGCTGCTCGCCGGACTTGTCTGCTTCGATCGTTGACCGGGCGATGTTCCACTCGGACAACTCCTACTATCTCGGCGATGCCACCATCAACGGTCACCGTTGCAAGACCAACACCGCCTCGAACACCGCTTATCGTGGTTTCGGTGGCCCGCAAGGCATGGTCGCCATCGAGGAAGTGATGGACGCGATTGCCCGGCACCTGAAGCTCGACCCGCTGGCGGTGCGCAAGGCCAACTACTACGGCAAGACCGAGCGCAACGTCACCCACTACTACCAGACCGTCGAGCACAACATGCTCGAAGAGATGACCGCCGAACTGGAAGAAAGCAGCCAGTACGCCGAGCGCCGCGAAGCGATCCGTCGCTACAACGCCAACAGCCCGATCCTGAAAAAAGGCCTGGCGCTGACACCGGTGAAATTTGGGATTTCCTTCACCGCCAGTTTCCTCAATCAGGCCGGTGCGCTGATCCACATCTACACCGACGGCAGCATCCACCTGAACCACGGCGGCACGGAAATGGGTCAGGGCCTGAACACCAAAGTTGCGCAGGTCGTGGCGGAAGTGTTCCAGGTCGAAATCGATCGTGTGCAGATCACCGCGACCAACACCGACAAAGTGCCCAACACTTCGCCGACCGCTGCCTCCAGCGGCGCCGACCTGAACGGCAAAGCTGCGCAGAACGCAGCACAGACCATCAAGCAACGCTTGGTCGAGTTCGCCGCGCGGCACTACAAGGTCAGCGAAGAAGACGTCGAATTCCGCAACGGCCACGTGCGGGTGCGCGAGCAGATCCTGACTTTCGAAGCGCTGATCCAGCAGGCGTATTTCAATCAGGTCTCGCTGTCGAGCACTGGCTTCTACAAGACCCCGAAAATCTATTACGACCGCAGTCAGGCGCGTGGGCGTCCGTTCTATTACTTCGCTTTCGGCGCAGCCTGCTGCGAAGTGATCGTCGATACCCTGACCGGCGAGTACAAGATGCTGCGCACCGACATCCTGCACGACGTCGGCGCCTCGCTGAACCCGTCGATCGACATCGGTCAGGTCGAGGGCGGTTTCGTCCAGGGCATGGGCTGGCTGACCATGGAAGAGCTGGTCTGGAACAACAAGGGCAAGCTGATGACCAACGGCCCGGCCAGCTACAAGATTCCGGCGGTGGCGGACATGCCGCTGGATCTGCGAGTGAAACTGGTGGAAAACCGCAAGAACCCGGAAGACACGGTGTTCCATTCCAAAGCCGTCGGTGAACCGCCGTTCATGCTCGGCATTGCCGCTTGGTGCGCGATCAAGGACGCGGTGGCGAGCCTCGGTGATTATCAGCATCAGCCGAAGATCGATGCGCCGGCCACGCCGGAGCGGGTGTTGTGGGGCTGCGAGCAGATGCGCCAGCTCAAAGCGGTGAAAGCTGTCGAAGCTGAAACCGCGGTTGTTTGATGATCGTTCCCACGCTCTGCGTGGGAATGCAGCCCGCGACGCTCTGCGTCGCATCCTGAACAGCGGACGCGGAGCGTCCAGTGATGCATTCCCACGCAGAGCGTGGGAACGATCTGAGAGGTGTGTATGTACAACTGGATCGACGCCCTCGCCGACCTGCAGAATCAGGGCGAGCCCTGTGTGCTGGTGACAATCATCGAAGAACTTGGCTCGACGCCACGCAACGCCGGCTCGAAAATGGTCGTCAGCGCCGACCGGATGTTCGACACCATCGGTGGTGGGCATCTGGAATTCAAAGCCATGCAGATCGCCCGCGAGATGCTCGCCAGCGGCAAGCAGGACACCCATCTGGAGCGCTTCAGCCTCGGTGCCAGCCTCGGCCAGTGCTGCGGCGGCGCCACGGTGTTGCTGTTCGAACCCATGGGCCAGGTGCAGGCACAGATTGCCGTATTCGGTGCCGGCCATGTCGGGCGCGCCCTCGTGCCGCTGCTGGCCAGCCTGCCCTGCCGGGTGCGCTGGATCGATTCGCGCGAGGCCGAGTTCCCCGAACACATTCCCCACGGCGTGCGTAAAATCGTCAGCGAAGAGCCGGTGGACGAAGTCGATGATCTGCCCGCCGGCAGCTACTGCATCGTCATGACCCACAACCATCAGCTCGATCTGGAGCTGACCGCGGCGATTCTCAAGCGTAACGATTTCACTTGGTTCGGCCTGATCGGCTCGAAAACCAAACGCGCCAAATTCGAACACCGCCTGCGTGATCGTGGTTTCGACCCGAGCGTGGTGCAGCGCATGCGCTGCCCGATGGGCATCGGCGAAGTCAAAGGCAAACTGCCTGTGGAAATCGCCATCTCCATCGCCGGTGAAATCATCGCCACCTATAACGCCAACTTCGGCCAGCACAGCGCCCGCGCCGAACCGATTGCCCGATTGCTGCCCGCCTCGCGCCGCAGCCAGTCCGCCAAACTCAAAGCCTCAAACTGATTAGAGAACCCTCATGCCTCTGACTCGCAAAGCCTACCGCGCCGCCATTCTGCACAGCATTGCCGACCCTGCCGAAGTCGGCATCGAAGCCTCTTATGAATATTTCGAGGACGGCCTGCTGGTGGTCGACGACGGCAAGATCAGTGCCCTCGGCCACGCCAGCGAACTGCTGCCAACCCTGCCGGCGGATATCGAGATCAACCATTATCAGGATGCGCTGATCACACCGGGCTTTATCGACACACACATTCACCTGCCGCAGACCGGCATGGTCGGCTCCTACGGCGAGCAATTGCTCGACTGGCTGAACACCTACACCTTCCCCTGCGAAAGCCAGTTTGATGATAAGGCCCACGCCGACGAAGTGGCCGATATTTTCATCAAGGAACTGCTGCGCAACGGCACCACCACGGCGCTGGTGTTCGGCAGCGTGCACCCGCAGTCAGTCAATTCGTTTTTCGAAGCGGCGGAAAAGCTAGATCTGCGCATGATCGCCGGCAAGGTGATGATGGACCGCAATGCCCCGGATTATCTGGTCGATACCGCCGAATCCAGCTACGTCGACAGCAAGGCGCTGATCGAGCGCTGGCACGGCAAGGGTCGCTTGCACTATGCGGTGACGCCGCGCTTCGCCCCAACCAGCACCCCGGAACAACTGACCCTGGCCGGGCAATTGCTGACGGAATATCCGGATCTGTACATGCAGACCCACATCAGCGAGAACCTCAAGGAGATCGAGTGGGTCAAGGAGCTGTTCCCGGAGCGCAAGGGCTACCTCGACGTCTACGATCACTACCAATTGCTCGGCGAACGCTCGGTATTCGCCCACGGCGTGCACCTGTGTGACGAAGAATGCGCGCGACTGGCGGAAACCGGCTCGGCGATCTCGTTCTGCCCGACCTCGAACCTGTTCCTCGGCAGCGGCCTGTTCAACCTGCCGATGGCGGAAAAGCACAAGCTCAATGTCGGCCTCGGTACCGACGTCGGCGGCGGTACCAGTTTCTCACTGCTGCAAACCCTCAACGAAGCCTACAAGGTCATGCAACTGCAGGGCGCGCGGTTGAGCCCGTTCAAGTCGCTGTATCTGGCGACCCTCGGGGGTGCGCGGGCGCTGCGCCTGGAAGACAGGATCGGTAACCTGCAACCGGGCTCCGATGCCGACTTCCTAGTGCTGGATTACAACGCCACGCCGCTGCTGAGCTATCGCTTGAAGCAGTCCAATAACATTGCCGAGACGTTGTTTGTGTTGATGACGCTGGGCGATGACCGCACCGTGGCGCAGACGTATGCAGCGGGGGCGCTGGTGCATCAGCGCTAGGTTTTCCTGCACTGATCGTTCCCACGCTCTGCGTGGGAATGCAGCCCGTGACGCTCCGCGTCACTGGACGCGGAGCGTCCCTAGAGACATTCCCACGCGGAGCGTGGGAACGATCATCCCCGGTTGTGTTTATCCAGGGGGGTTTTTGTTGCCTGTCAGATTGTCTTCGCGAGCAGGCTCGCTCCCACCTTTGAAATGCATTCCCCTGTGGGAGCGAGCCTGCTCGCGAAAGCCGCGACTCGATTTCAGATCAGAGCTTGGCCGCTGGACGCCCAGGCTTCTTGGTCTGCAACAAATGCGAGAACACCGCATGCAGATCATCCGACGCGCCTTCCTCGTCGAGGTTGAGCTTGCTGTCGATGTGATCCATGTGATGCATCATCAGGTTCACCGCCAGTTCGCCGTCGCGCTTTTCAATGGCGTCGATCAACTGCGTGTGTTCGTCGTACGAACAATGCGAGCGGTTGCCGCTTTCGTACTGGGCGATGATCAGCGAGGTCTGCGACACCAGGCTGCGCTGGAAGCTGATCAACGGTGCGTTCATTGCCGCTTCCGCCAGCTTCAGGTGGAATTCACCCGACAGACGAATACCGGCGCCGCGATCGCCGCGGGAGAAACTGTCGCGCTCATCGTTGACCATCTGCCGCAGTTCGGCGATCTGCTCGACCGTGGCATGTTGCACCGCCAGTTCAGTGATCGCCCGCTCGACCAGACGTCGGGCGAGAAACACCTGACGCGCCTCTTCAACGCTCGGGCTGGCCACCACGGCGCCACGGTTCGGCCGCAACAGCACCACGCCTTCATGGGCCAGACGCGACAGCGCGCGGCGAATGATGGTGCGGCTCACCCCGAAGATTTCCCCCAGCGCTTCTTCGCTCAACTTGGTACCGGGCGCCAGACGCTGCTCGAGGATGGCCTCGAAGATATGCGCGTAGACAATATCGTCCTGGGTTCCGCTGCGGCCGGCTTTGCCTGCTCGCGGTTGTTTCTTGAGGGGTTGCAACTGTTCGTTCATGGGCACTCGAGTCGGGAAAACTGCGGCGAATAGACCGTGACTGTAATACGGCACAGTAGGTCGCTGGCAAGTATCGCGTAAAAAACAGCGCGATTGTACACAATGAATGGTGGCAACACGACTGTACGGCTGTTTGCGCCTGCGGCTGTATTGCAACGCTGAGTTACGTTTGAGTTTAGGCTTGATCGCAGAATCCGCTGCATGACCGCAATCCCCCGTGGGAGCGAGCCTGCTCGCGAAAGCCATTTTACATTCACTATGAATGTTGACTGACCTACCGCTTTCGCGAGCAGGCTCGCTCCCACAGAGGTTCTGTGTTGTGGCGGACATCTCCATTGGTATAAGGAACACCGCCGTCATGACCGACGCCACCCACGCCTACCTGCGCCCTCTGGCCGACACTTCGCCTTCCGCCATCGTCGCCGGTTTCATCGCGATGATGACCGGTTACACCAGTTCGCTGGTGCTGATGTTCCAGGCCGGGCAAGCGGCCGGGCTGACCAGCGGGCAGATTTCCTCGTGGATCTGGGCGATTTCGATCGGCATGGCTGTGTGTTCGATCGGCCTGTCGCTGCGCTATCGCACACCGATCACCATCGCCTGGTCGACCCCCGGCGCGGCGTTGCTGATCACCAGCCTGGGCGGCGTCAGTTACGGCGAGGCGATCGGCGCCTACATCACGTGCGCGGTACTGGTAACGATCTGCGGCCTGACCGGCAGCTTCGAACGGCTGGTGAAAAAGATCCCGGCCTCTTTGGCGGCAGCTCTGCTGGCAGGGATCCTGTTCAAGATCGGCAGCGAAATCTTCGTCGCCGCGCAACACCGTACCGGGCTGGTGCTGGGAATGTTCTTCACTTATCTACTGGTCAAGCGCCTGTCGCCACGCTATGCCGTGCTCGCGGCGCTGCTGATCGGCACCGCGCTGTCGGGCTTCATGGGGCTGCTGGATTTCAGTGCGTTTCATCTGGAAGTTGCCACGCCAGTCTGGACCACCCCGCACTTTTCACTGGCGGCGACCATCAGCATCGGCATTCCGCTGTTCGTGGTGGCGATGACCTCGCAGAACATGCCCGGCATCGCCGTGCTGCGTGCTGATGGCTACAACGTCCCGGCCTCGCCACTGATCACCACCACCGGCATCGCCTCGCTGCTGTTGGCGCCGTTCGGCTCCCACGGCATCAACCTCGCAGCGATCAGCGCGGCGATCTGCACCGGCCCGCATGCCCACGAAGATCGCAACAAACGTTACACCGCAGCGGTCTGGTGCGGGGTGTTCTACGGCATTGCCGGGGTGTTCGGCGCGACGTTGGCGGCATTGTTTGCGGCGTTGCCCAAGGAACTGGTGCTGTCGATTGCCGCGCTGGCGCTGTTCGGCTCGATCATCAATGGCTTGAGCATCGCCATGAACGAAGTGAAGGAACGGGAAGCGGCGTTGATCACCTTCATGGTCACGGCGTCGGGGTTGACGCTGTTTTCCATTGGTTCGGCGTTTTGGGGGATTGTGGCGGGGGTCTTGACGCTGGTGATTTTGAATTGGCGCAGAGCTTAAGATCAAAAGCCCCTCACCCTAGCCCTCTCCCAAAGGGAGAGGGGACTGACCAAGGTGCTCGGAAGATATACGCCGACGAGGGATACCAAGTCGAACTCACATCCCGAAAAGCCCACAAATCGGCCCCCTCTCCCTCGGGAAAGGGCTGGGGTGAGGGGCGAATCCACCACCAAACCCAAGCCGTACCACCCAAACCCCAGACGAAAAAAAACGGCGACCCTCAGGTCGCCGTTTTTTTCAGTATCACTTGGCCGCGTTGATCGGCTTTTCCGGATACCACACGTCCAGCAGCGGGCTGACTTCGTACTTGGTCAGCTCGGAGCGGTTTTTCAGCCAGGCTTCAACGGCAGCGCGCTGCTCTTCGTTGACCGAGCCACGCTTCTGCAGGCACACCAGACCGAAGTCGTCGCCGCCAACATAACCCAGACCGTTGGCTTCCATGGCTTCTTTGATGAATGCTTCGAGGAAAGCGTCAATGGCTTCTTCGGACAAGTCTTCTTTGAAGTCCAGGTTCAGTTCGAAACCCAGCTCTTGAAATTCATCAACGCACAGTTTTTTGCGCAGACGCTGGGAACGGTTAGTCGCCATTGGAACAATCCTCTTAAGTAATAACGGCCGGCACTTTACCAGTTTAAGCCGGCGATTGCCCGACTCTCTGGTCGCTGCGGCCGACCGCCTGTAAAAAAATAAGCGATTGGCCGGGCCTGACACGGCACAAGCTGTTACAGCTTGGGGCATAATGCCGACACTTTCATGACCACTGCGGGCCTTTTCATCCATGTCCTCGTCTTTTTTCCCCTCTTTTGCAGGGTTTTATTGCATATGATCAAATCGTTGCGTCCACTGTTTCTCGCCGGCCTTCTTCTGCCTCTGGCCCTGCCTGTCTCCGCTGCCACCATCAACACTTCCCTCACCCCGAACGTCGAAAAAGCCCTCAAGGCCAGCAAGTTGCAGCCCACTGCGCTGTCGCTGGTGATGGTGCCGCTCGACGGTCCGGGCACGCCGACGGTGTTCAACGCCGACGTCTCGGTCAATCCGGCCTCGACGATGAAACTGGTCACCACCTACGCGGCGCTGGAAATGCTCGGCCCCAACCATCAGTGGAAAACCGAGTTCTACACCGACGGCGACCTGAACGGCGGCATTCTCAACGGCAACCTCTACCTCAAGGGTGGCGGTGACCCGAAGCTGAACATGGAAAAACTCTGGCTGCTGATGCGCGACCTGCGCGCCAACGGCGTGACCCAGATTACCGGTGACCTGATCCTCGACCGCAATTTCTTCGTGCAGCCGCAATTGCCGGAATTCAACGATGACGGCAACGACGACAACAAGCCGTTCCTGGTCAAGCCCGACTCATTGCTGGTCAACCTCAAGGCCCTGCGCTTCGTCGCGCGCAATGACGGTGGCCGCGTACTGATTTCGGTTGAGCCGCCGATTGCCAGCATTCGTATCGAAAACACCGTCAAGGCGCTGCCGTCCAAGCAATGCACCGGTGGCGTGCGCTACAACCCGGTGCCGCAGGCCGATGGCAGCGTGACCGTGACCGTCGGCGGCCAGTTGGGCGAAGGCTGCAGCTCGCAGACTTACCTGTCGCTGCTCGACCATGCGACCTACACCGCGGGCGCCGTAAGGGCGATCTGGAAGGAGCTGGGTGGCAGCATTCAGGGCAAGGATCGTCTGGCACCGACGCCGAGCGGCGCCAAACTGCTCGCCCGCGCGTACTCGCCGGATCTGGCCGAGATCATCCGCGACATCAACAAATACAGTAACAACACCATGGCCCAGCAGCTGTTCCTCAGTCTTGGCCAGCGTTTCCGCAACGATGCCGACGGTGATGACGCGCGGGCTGCGCAGCGCGTGGTGCGGCAGTGGCTGGCGAAGAAAGGCATTACCGCGCCGCATCTGGTGATGGAGAACGGCTCCGGTCTGTCGCGGGCCGAGCGGGTCAGCGCGCGTGAGATGGCCAACATGCTGCAAGCCGCCTGGCACAGTCCGTACGCCGCCGAGTACATCAGCTCGCTGCCGATTGCCGGCACCGACGGCACCATGCGCAAACGCCTGAAAACCACGGCGATGCGCGGTGAGGCGCACGTCAAGACCGGTACCCTGAACACCGTGCGCGCGATCGCCGGTTTCAGCCGTGATGTGAATGGCAATACCTGGGCGGTGGTAGCGATCCTCAACGACAAAGCCCCGTTCGGCGCCTCGTCGGTGCTCGATCAGGTGCTGCTGGATCTGTACAAACAGCCGAAACTGCCGCAGACCGCTTCGGTGCTGTAACGCAATCCAAGCCACATCACAAAACCCTGTGGGAGCTGGCTTGCCAGCGATAGCGGACTGTCAGTCACCGAATATGCTGACTGGAATGACCCTATCGCTGGCAAGCCAGCTCCCACAGGTTTGTGGTGTATCGAGCATCAGCGGCTCAGCTCATCTCCCGCTCAACCCGATCCCGGCCATTCTGCTTCGCCGCGTAAACCCCTGAATCAGCTCGCAGCAACAACGCATCCGCGCCCTCCCCCGGGCGCCAGCTGGCGATGCCGAAACTCGCGGTGACCAAGCCGACCACGTCCACCGGCGCGCTACGCAAACCTTCCCACAACTCCATCGCCAGCATGTAGGCGTGTTCACCGTCGATATCCGGGCACAGCACCATGAACTCTTCACCGCCCAAACGGCAGAACACGTCGGTGCGGCGCAGGCGATGGCCGATCCGCTCGCAGACTGCCTGCAGCACGCGGTCGCCGACGGCGTGGCCGAACTGATCGTTGATGCGCTTGAAGTGGTCGATGTCGAGCATGATCACCGACAACTCACCGCCGCCACGCTCGACCCGGGCCATTTCGGTGGTCAGGCGTTCCTGGAAATAGCGGCGGTTGTGAATGCCGGTCAGCGAGTCGGTGATCGACAACGCGCGCAATTCTTCTTCCACGCGCTTGAGATCGGAGATATCCGAGATATAACCGTGCCACAGCACCCCGCCGCCCGGCAGCTCTTCCGGTGTCGCCTCGCCGCGCACCCAGCGCAGACCGCGCTCGGGCAATTGCACGCGGTACTCTTCGCGCCAGGGGCTGAGGTTTTCCGCCGATTCGCGGATCGAGCTGCGCACGCGAATCGCATCCTGCGGGTGGATACGACTGAAGATCGCCTCGGAGTCGAGCAGCAGCACATCCGGCTCCAGCTCGTAGATTTCGCGGATGCCATCGCTGGCGTAGATCACGCTGAAGCGTCCGTCGAATTCCATCTTGAATTGGTAGATGCCACCGGGAACATGGGCGCTGAGCTTCTTCAGCAATGTGTCGCGTGCTGCCAGCACTTCGTGCACGCGTTTGCGCTCGGTGATGTCGATGCAGATCGCCAGATGACCGACCCACAGGCCTTGCTCGTCAAGCACCGGGGTGGCGAGCATGTTCACCGGCAGATGACTGCCGTCGCTGCGCACCAGGGTCCATTCGCGTGCCTCGTGGCCGCCGACTTCGCCGCCCTCGACCAGCATCGCGTGGCAAGTCGGAATGCTTTTGCCGTAGCGCGCACTCAACTCGGCCGAACGCGCCGCCAGTTCCCGTGGCAAATGCAGGTTCTCCAGGGTCATGCGCCCAACGACTTCGGCGCTGCTGTAGCCGAGCATTTGCTCGGCGCCGGGATTGAAAGTGTTGATCACGCCGCGCAGGTCAGTGGCAATGATCGCGACCTGAGTGGCGGCATTCAGCACGCCGCGCAACTGACCGTGGGTGCCGCGCAATTCCTGCTCGCGCTCGTGCAACTCCTGGGTGCGCACCTCGACCAGGCGCACCGCGCGCTGGCGCTGGCTGACCAGCACGTAAAGCAAGGCGCTGAGCAGCGCGCTGAGCAAGCCGCCCAGAATGATCACGCTGCCCACCGACGAATGGTTGGCCTGCATGAACGCTTCGCTCGGCAGGATATCGACCTGATAGTCGTGATCGGCCATGCGCAGCAAGCGCGTCGCTGCCAAATCGCCGGGCACCGCCTCGTTGCTCGATTCGAACAACGCTTCGTGCTGATCCTGGGTCGACAGGTCGAGAATGCGCACCGACAGATAATCGTGCAGGGCATCGGGCAATCCGTCGGCGAGCAACTGGCGCATGCTGATCACCGCCATCACATAGCCGAACGGCTGCGATTCTCCAGCGCGACTGACCGGCGCCAGCAGCAGCACACCACGCGCATACGACGGCTCGATCCCGACCAGATGCATCGGTTGCGACACCGCCATGCTGCCGAACTGGTCGGCGCGTTGCAGGGTTTCGCGGCGCAAGGGTTGGGCGAGCAAGTCGTAGCCCAGTGGTGGCGCCAGTCGGCTTTGGGTTTGCGTGTAGAGCACCGGCACGTATTCGTCGCGCGGCGCCGCCAGTTGCAATTCGCCTTTGGCGTCCAGTTCGCGAATGGTGAACTCGCTCAGGCCTTCGTCACGCACCTGCTGTTCAAACGCGGCCCGTTCGGCACCGCTGACTCGCGGCGCGTAGGTGTAGGCCTGGGTGCGCAGCAATAAGGGGCGAGAGTAACCATCGAACTCAGCGCGGGACACCGATTCGGAGTTGGCGAAGAACCGGCGCAGACTATCGAGACGTTGCTCCTGGTCCTGAAAACGTTCGGCGATGCGGCTGTAGCGTTCGTTGGCCAGCAGTTGGAAACGCTGACGCGATTGTTGCTGAAACTGGTTGAAGGTGCCCCATGCGAGCAGCCCGGTGAGAATCCCGCCGGCAAGCAACACCAGCAAAGCGACCAGCCAGGCTGAGACGTCTTCACTGATGAAACCGAGGATTTTCGGGCGCACGGGGTGCAACGGCATAAGCACGACTCACTCCGCCAGATTTGCGGGAAAACCCCATTGGCGGTGTGTGAGTTATAGCTATTAGCCACTAATTTAGCCAGCACCGCTGGATCCACCGAGCCGTTAAAAATCAAGGCTCTGTGGATCCAACCAGTGAAAGCGTCAACGAGCCGTGATTTTCCAGGCGCGGTGGATTTTGGTATTGCGGGCGAAATCCGGATCAATGGTCTGCGCGCTGATTTCCTCGACCGCATAACGCTCGGCGAGGTTTTCCTCCAACTGGAACTTGCGGAAGTTGTTGGAGAAATACAGCACGCCACCCGGCGCCAGACGCGCCATCGCCAGATCGATCAACTGCACCTGATCGCGCTGCACATCGAAGATGCCTTCCATGCGCTTGGAGTTGGAGAACGTCGGCGGGTCGATGAAGATCAGGTCGTATTCGTCACGGCTGCTTTCCAGCCACGCCATCACATCGCCCTGCTCCAGACGGTTCTTGTCGGAGAAGCCGTTCAACGACAGGTTGCGCCGCGCCCAGTCCAGATAGGTTTTCGACAGGTCGACGCTGGTAGTGCTGCGCGCGCCGCCCTTGGCCGCGTGCACGCTGGCGGTCGCGGTGTAGCAGAACAGATTGAGGAAGCGCTTGCCGGCCGCCTCTTTCTGAATGCGCATGCGCATCGGCCGGTGATCGAGGAACAGACCGGTGTCGAGGTAGTCGGTGAGGTTGACCAGCAACTTCACGCCACCTTCATTGACCTCGACGAACTTGCCCTGCGCCGCCTGACGCTCGTACTGCTTGGTGCCGCTCTGGCGCTCGCGGCGCTTGACCACCACGCGGTTCTTGTCGACGTTCAACGCCTGCGGAATGGCCGCCAGCGCATCGAACATGCGCGCCGAGGCTTTTTCCGGGTCGATGGATTTCGGCGCGGCGTATTCCTGAACGTGCACCCAGTCGTGGTACAGGTCGATGGCCATCGCGTATTCCGGCATGTCGGCATCATAGACGCGGTAGCAATCGATGCCTTCGCGCTTGACCCACTTGCCCATCGCCTTGAGATTTTTCTGCAAGCGATTGGCAAACATCTGCCCGCCTTCACTCAAGCGCGGCTGCTCGATCACTGGCGCCGGGGCTGGCGTCGGCTTGATCGGGTTGCCGTTCTTGTTGAACTTGCGCTCTTGCGGCTCGTCCGGGGTCTGATCGTAAGCCGCTTGCTCGCGCTCGGCCTGACGCTGTTCCGGGGTGCGACGTTCGCCAGTGACGAACTGATCCGGCAGAACCTTGATCAGCAGCAGTTTGCACGGCAGCGCGCCGTTCCAGAACGAATACTGTTTATGGCTGCGGATACCCATGCGCTTGCCCAGATCCGGGGCGCCGGTGAACACCGCCGCTTCCCAGTTCAGGCAGGCCTGACGCAGACGCTCGCCCAGATTCTGGTAGAGATACAGCAGGCTGGCTTCGTCACCGAGACGCTCGCCGTACGGCGGGTTGCAGATCACCAGACCTTTCTGGTTCTGATCCGGGCGCGGCTCGAAGGTCGCCACTTCGCCCTGGTAGATCTTGATCCACTCGCTGAGGCCGGCGCGTTCAACGTTGTTGCGGCCTGGCTGAATCAATCGTGGATCGGCTTCGTAACCGCGAATCCACAGCGGCGGTTTGGCCAGACCGGCGGCGGCACGCTCGACGGCTTCTTCATGGAGTTTTTTCCACAGTGCCGGCACGTGACCGAGCCACGCGGTAAAGCCCCACTGCTCGCGACGCAGGTTCGGCGCCATGTCGGCGGCGATCATGCCGGCTTCGACGAGGAACGTACCGACACCGCACATCGGGTCAGCCAGTGCGCCACCTTCGGCAGCAATACGCGGCCAACCGGAGCGAATGAGGATTGCCGCCGCGAGGTTTTCCTTCAGCGGCGCCGCGCCCTGCTGCAAGCGATAGCCGCGCTGGTGCAGGCTGTGGCCGGAAAGGTCGAGGGACAGAATCGCTTCGCCGCGATCCAGACGCAGGTGAATGCGCAGGTCCGGGTTGAGTTTGTCGATGGATGGACGATCGCCCTGCGGCGTGCGCAGTTTGTCGACGATGGCGTCTTTGACTTTCAGCGCGCCGAAGTGGGTGTTGTCGATGCCCGAGCCGTGGCCGCTGAACTCGACGGCCAGGGTGCCGTCGCTGAGCATGTGATCCTGCCAGTCGATGTCGAGCACGCCGTGGTAGAGGTCTTCGGCGTCCTTCATCGGGAAACGCTTGAGCACCAGCAACACACGGTTGGCCAGACGCGACCAGAGGCACAGGCGATAGGCGGTTTCCATGGTCGCCATGCCACGCACGGCGGAGGTGTGCTCGCGCGCTTCTTCAAGGCCAAGCCCGACGGCTTCCTCGATGAGCAGGCCTTCAAGGCCTTTGGGGCAAGTGAGGAAGAGTTCGAAACGATCGGACATGGTAATTCCAGAGCCTTTGGCTAGTGGGCCGGCAACGCATTGCCGACCCGGTTTTCAATCAGGCGCTTTTCTGAAAGAGCGCCCGCGTGGCACGAAGGTGTGCCGTTCCATCCCCGCTGCTCGGGTTAAAAGAGCTTAGATGCCGGGACAGATAAAAAAGTTGGTGCAACAAAAAGACTGAAAGCGACCCTTCGTCGAATATTACCCAAGCGCAAACGTGGGTCATTCTCACTAAAGGATTAACCCCCTGAGTCAGCGGGGCGCCGATCATACCGGGGTTTGCGCATTGAACGTTGAATAAATACGCGGTTACTTATCGCCATAGCATCCTTTACGTTACGTGCTTATGACAAAACGATCATTCCCTCGGTGTGACTCATTGGTTAGAACTGAGCACAGGTTGACGTCGCAACGGCGTCAACACCTTGGCTCGCCACGCCGGCAGCGAGCCGCACGATGGCAGTTTTTTTCTGCCAGACCTCAATTGAGGTCAACGCGACACTACAGTCAACAAGTGAGGGAAACACCCTATGAGAAGACTTAAGCGTGATCCGTTGGAAAGAGCATTTTTGCGCGGATATCAATATGGCGTTGGTGGCAAATCCCGTGAGCTTTGCCCATTTACTCTACCGTCGGTACGTCAAGCCTGGATCAACGGCTGGCGAGAAGGACGCGGCGACAACTGGGACGGTATGACCGGCACTGCGGGAATCCACAGACTCAACGAACTTCACGCCGTCGGCTGACACAGGGCATTTATTCCGACACGACAATCTGAATTTGCAATGAATTAACCACGCACGTCCTTCCCGGACGGCGGGCTACGGCCCAGGGGCTCCTTCGAGGAGCCCTTTTTTATTGCCTGCAAAAAGGGTTAACCGGGATCCACGTGGCGAGGGGATTTATCCCCGCTCGGCTGCGCAGCAGTCGCGAAGTCGGAATTTCAATTTAACTGGCATATCAATGTGCAAGGTTTGGGGCTGCTGGGCAGCCCAGCGGGGATAAATCCCCTCGCCACAAAGGCCCCCCAACGCCTCGGCAATCCTCAGCGCAACGCGGCGATCGCATCCACCGATTCACGAATCAGCGCCGGGCCTTTGTAGATGAAGCCCGAATAGATCTGCACCAGGCTTGCACCGGCCGTGATCTTCTCCGCCGCGTGCTTGCCTTCGGTAATGCCGCCCGCGGCAATGATCGGCAAACGCCCGGCCAATTCGCCCGCCAGCACCTTCACAGTGTGGGTGCTCTTCTCACGCACCGGCGCACCCGACAGACCACCCGCCTCGTCGCCATGCTCCATGCCTTCAACACCGACACGGCTCAAAGTCGTATTGGTGGCGATGACCGCGTCCATGCCGGTTTCGATCAATGCCTGGGCAACCTGCGCAGTCTCTTCGTCGGTCATGTCCGGCGCGATCTTGATCGCCAGCGGCACATGCTTGCCGTGACGCAGGGCCAGTTCGGCGCGACGGGTGGCCAGATCAGCGAGCAATTGCTTGAGCGAGTCACCGAACTGCAGGCTGCGCAGGCCCGGGGTGTTTGGCGAGCTGACGTTGACGGTGACGTAGCTGGCGTGGGCGTAAACCTTGTCCAGGCAGATCAGGTAATCGTCGACCGCACGCTCGACGGGAGTGTCGAAGTTCTTGCCGATGTTGATGCCCAGCACGCCCTGGTATTTTGCCGCAGCGACCCGCGCCAGCAGGTTATCCACACCGAGGTTGTTGAAGCCCATGCGGTTGATGATCGCCTCGGCTTCCGGCAGGCGGAAGATCCGTGGTTTCGGGTTACCCGGCTGCGGACGCGGGGTCACGGTGCCGATTTCGACAAAACCGAAACCCAGTTGCGCAAAGCCATCGATAGCCGCGCCGTTCTTGTCCAGGCCTGCCGCCAGCCCCACCGGGTTCGGGAACTCCAGCCCCATGACGGTCACCGGCATTTTCGCCGGTGCCTTGCACAGCAAGCCGTTGAGGCCCAAACGTCCACCCGCGCCGATCAGATCCAGCGACAGATCGTGGGAGGTTTCCGGGGAAAGTTTGAACAACAGCTGACGGGCCAGGGTGTACATGGGCGGCAATGACTCGGGCGGCGAAAAGAGGCGGCGATTATAGCCGGGCATCGTCCCCCGGCGCGAGGCGCCTGCGCGAATCAGGCGACTGGCATATGCCTTGCACCACCCCGCTCATCAGTCTGCCGACCAATGACGGCGCGCAGGCCAGGACAATGGCGTCGTCCCCGGGTTTTGCCTGCGCAGAATCCGGGACGACGTTTTTTCTGAGGTAGCGTATGAACGAAACGTCCTTGGGGCCTCTGGCCTGGGTCAATGGCAGCGATGCGCCGGAAAAGAGCGCGATCAATCTCGGCTTCATGGCACTGAGCGACTGCGCCTCGGTGGTGGTCGCCGCCACCCAGGGCTTCGCCCAGCCCTACGGCCTGACCCTGAACCTCAAGCGTCAGGCGTCATGGGCCAACCTGCGCGACAAACTGGTCAGCGGCGAACTGGATGCCGCGCACAGCCTGTACGGACTGATTTACGCGGTGCACCTAGGCATCGGCGGCGTCGCCCCGACCGACATGGCAGTGCTGATGGGTCTGAATCAGAATGGCCAGAGCCTGAACCTGTCCCATGGTTTGCAACAGGCTGGCGTGAACAGTCCTGAAGCGCTCGATCGGCATGTGCACCAAAGCCGCGCAAAACTGACCTTCGCCCAGACCTTTCCCACCGGCACCCATGCGATGTGGCTTTATTACTGGCTGGCAAGCCAGGGCATTCATCCGTTGCAGGACGTCGACAGCGTGGTGGTGCCGCCGCCGCAAATGGTCGCGCACCTGCAAGCCGGGCGCATCGACGGCTTTTGCGTCGGCGAACCGTGGGCGGCCAGCGCCGTGCAGCAGAATCTCGGCTTCACCCTGGCGACCAGCCAGAGCATCTGGCCCGACCACCCGGAAAAAGTCCTCGGCTGCACCCGCGAATTCGTCGAGCAATATCCCAACACCGCGCGGGCGCTGGTCATGGCCATTCTTGAGGCCAGCCGCTTCATCGAAGAAAGCCCGGAAAACCGCCGCAGCACCGCGCAATTGCTCAGCGCTGCGGAGTACCTCGACACCCCCGCCGCGTGCATCGAGCCGCGTTTTATGGGTGACTACGCCGATGGCCTCGGTAATCGCTGGCAGGACCCGCATGCGCTGCGTTTTCATGGCGATGGCGAGGTCAATCTGCCCTACCTTTCCGACGGCATGTGGTTCATGACCCAGTTCCGTCGCTGGGGTCTGTTGCGCGAGGATCCGGATTATCTGGCCGTCGCCCGCCAGGTTCAGCGTCTGGATCTGTACCGCGAGGCAGCGAGCGCTGTCGGTATTGCGGCTTCGCACGCCGACCTGCGCAGCAGCCAGTTGCTCGACGGCAAGGTCTGGGACGGCAGCGATCCGGCGGGCTATGCGCGCAGTTTCAAACTGCACGCGTTGAACGACGATGCACCCCTTCTCGCCCGCCGCTGACAGGAGACCGCGAACATGTTGCGCATTCTGCTGATCAACGACACCGCGAAAAAAGTCGGACGCCTGAAAGCGGCGCTGACCGAGGCCGGCTTCGAGGTAATCGACGAGTCAGGCCTGACCATCGACCTGCCGGCGCGCGTCGAAACGGTGCGCCCGGACGTGATCCTGATCGATACCGAGTCACCGAGCCGCGATGTCATGGAGCAAGTGGTGCTGGTCAGCCGCGACCAGCCCCGGCCGATCGTGATGTTTACCGACGAACATGACCCGGGGGTGATGCGTCAGGCGATCAAATCCGGGGTCAGTGCCTACATCGTCGAAGGCATTCACGCACAACGGTTGCAGCCGATTCTCGACGTGGCGATGGCGCGCTTCGAGAGTGACCAGGCCCTGCGCGCGCAGTTGCAGGCCCGTGACCAGCAACTGGCCGAGCGCAAGCGCATTGAACTGGCCAAGGGTTTATTGATGAAGATGAAGGATTGCAACGAGGAAGAGGCCTATACGCTGATGCGCCGCCAGGCCATGAGCCGCCAGCAGAAGCTGATTCAGGTGGCGGAGCAGATCATTGCGATGAGTGAGTTGCTGGGCTGAAATTTTCGCTGCAAATCAAGAGCCCCTCACCCTAGCCCTCTCCCGGAGGGAGAGGGGACCGACCGCGTTGTCTTGCGCTGTCCGCCGATTTGAACGACCGAGTCGATTATGGATTCACTCGAAATCGTTCAGATCGGCAAATGATTCGGCCATCCCCCACTCGGTTCCCTCTCCCTCTGGGAGAGGGCTAGGGTGAGGGGCTTTTGCTTTTCAGCTGTTGGCACAAATCTCGCTAAGTAAACCGCACAGGTAACCAACGGCGGTTGCCCCACCTACGACAAAGACGTCGCTCACCCCGTTCGCCCCTCGGCGAACCAGGTAGCGGCGTTTTTGCGTTTTGGCCCCACAGAGCGGGGCCGGTGGTGCGGCCGTGAGGCGCTCCACCTGCTGTGCATGACTCCTTTCGAGACTCTTTTCAGCCGAGGTGCGCGATGAATTCAAGCTTCTGGAAATCCGGCCATACCCCGACCCTGTTCGCGGCCTTCCTGTATTTCGACCTGAGCTTCATGGTCTGGTACCTGCTCGGCCCGCTGGCGGTGCAGATTGCCGCCGACCTGCACCTGACCACCCAGCAACGCGGCCTTGTGGTCGCCACGCCGATTCTGGCCGGCGCGGTGTTGCGCTTCGCCATGGGCATGCTCGCTGATCGCTTGTCGCCGAAGACCGCCGGGCTGATCGGCCAGGTCATCGTCATCTGCGCGCTGTTCGGCGCCTGGAAACTGGGTATCCACAGTTATGAACAGGCGCTGATCCTCGGCCTGTTCCTCGGCATGGCCGGCGCGTCGTTCGCCGTAGCTCTGCCGCTGGCCTCGCAATGGTATCCACCAGAACATCAGGGCAAAGCCATGGGCATCGCCGGCGCGGGCAACTCCGGCACCGTGTTCGCCGCGCTGCTGGCGCCAGTGATTGCCGCCGCGTTCGGCTGGAGCAATGTCTTCGGTTTCGCCCTGATCCCGCTGGTTTTGACCTTGGTGCTGTTCGCCCTGTTGGCAAAAAACGCCCCGCAGCGGCCAAAACCGAAAGCCATGGCCGACTACTTCAAGGCCCTCGGTGATCGCGACAGTTGGTGGTTCATGTTTTTCTACAGCGTCACCTTCGGCGGTTTCATCGGCCTGGCCAGCGCCCTGCCCGGTTACTTCAACGATCAATACGGTCTGAGCCCGGTAACCGCCGGCTACTACACCGCTGCCTGCGTGTTCGGCGGCAGCCTGATGCGGCCATTGGGTGGCGCGCTGGCCGATCGCTTCGGCGGCATCCGCACCTTGCTGGCGATGTACACCGTCGCTGCCATCTGCATCGCAGCGGTGGGCTTCAATCTGCCAAGTTCCTACGCGGCGCTGGCGCTTTTCGTCTGCACCATGCTCGGCTTGGGCGCCGGCAACGGTGCGGTTTTCCAACTGGTGCCGCAGCGTTTTCGGCTGGAGATCGGCGTGATGACCGGGCTGATCGGCATGGCCGGCGGTATCGGTGGCTTCGCCCTCGCGGCCGGTATGGGCGCGATCAAGCAAAGCACCGGCAGCTATCAACTGGCACTGTGGTTGTTCGCCAGCCTCGGCGTGCTGGCATGGTTTGGCCTGCACAGCGTCAAGCGTCGCTGGAGAACCACCTGGGGTTCGGCGGCGGTGACGGCGGCGCGGGTCTGAGGCTCGAATGGCCCTGCAACTGAGCTTCGCCGAAGCCAGCGCCACCGGCCCGCGTGCGGAGAATCAGGACGCCCTGCGCTCGGTGACACCGGCGCCGGCACTGGCGGTGAGCAAGGGTTATCTGTTCGCCATCGCCGACGGCGTCAGCCAGTGCGCCGATGGCGGCCTCGCCGCGCGTTCGACCTTGCAGGCGCTGGCGCTGGACTACTACGCGACGCCGGAAACCTGGAGCGTGGCCCAAGCGCTGGATCGCCTGCTGCTTGCGCAAAATCGCTGGCTGCAGGCCAACGGCGGCGGGCAACCGCTGCTGACCACGGTCAGCGCGCTGGTGATGCGCGGTCGGCGCTTCACCCTCGCCCACGTCGGCGATTGCCGGGTCTATCGCTGGCACGCCGAGCGCTTGCAGCGCATCAGCGAGGATCACGTCTGGGAGCAACCGGGCATGCAGCATGTGCTCAAACGTGCGCTCGGGCTCGATCAGCATCTGGTCATGGATTTCCTCGACGGCGAACTGCGTGAGGGCGAAAGCTTCGTTTTGCTCAGCGACGGCGTCTGGTCGACCCTGGGCGATACCGCAATCGCGGCGATTCTGCGTGATCAAGCGGATCTGCCCAGCGCGGCGCAAACCTTGGTCAACGCCGCGCATCTGGCCGGCAGTCAGGACAACGCCAGTGCCCTGCTGGTGCGCGTCGATGCGCTGGGCGAAGCGAGCATTGGCGATGCGCTGGTGCAATTGCAGCAATGGCCACTGCCGCCAACGCTGAAACCCGGGCAAGCGTTTGAAGGCTGGCAGGTGCAAGGCGGCATCGGCCAGAGCCAGCAATCATTGCTGTATCGCGTGCTCGATAGTCAGGGCCAGCCTTGGCTGTTGAAGACCTTGCCGACGCGCCTGGCCGACGATCCGCAAGCCGGGCAGGCGCTGCTGTCGGAAGAATGGTTCCTAAAGCGCGTGGCCGGCCGGCATTTTCCGCAAATCCATGCCTGCACTCAGCGTCAGCATTTGTACTACGTGATGCGCGAATACGCCGGGACGACGCTGGCCGACGTGTTTCAACACAGCGGCCCGTTACCTTTGGCGCAGTGGCAGGACATCGCCGAGCGGCTATTGCGCGCGGTCGGGCTGCTGCATCGGCGGCAGATTCTGCACCGCGACATCAAACCGGAAAACCTGTTGCTGGGGGATGATGGCGAGCTGCGCCTGCTGGATTTCGGTCTGGCTTACTGCCACGGGCTGTCGGAGGACGCGCCGGCGACCCTGCCGGGAACGCCTAGTTTCATCGCCCCGGAAGCGTTTCGCGGCGAACCACCGAGTGCACAACAGGATTTGTATTCTGTCGGTGTCACTCTCTATTACCTGCTCACCGGGCATTTCCCCTATGGCGAGATCGAAGCGTTTCAGCGGCCCCGATTCGGCGTGCCGGTGAGTGCCAGTCGCTATCGCCCGGACTTGCCGGAATGGCTGGCGCAAAGTCTGGAACGCGGCGTCGCCGCCGACCCGCAGCAACGCTTTGAAACCGCTGAAGAGTGGCTGCTGGTGCTGGAACAGGGTGAGCGGCAAAGTTTGAGTGTGCGGCCCCGGCCTTTGTTGGAGCGGGAGCCGTTGAAGGTCTGGCGGACCATGGCGTTGCTGGCGTTGCTGGGGAATGTGGTGCTGCTGGTTTTGTTGTTTCACAGTTGAACCGCGCCGCGCCATTCGCGAGCAAGCTCGCTCCCACAGGGCATTTGTGAACACCACAGCCCCCTGTGGGAGCGAGCTTGCTCGCGAAGGCGTCAGCCCAATCACCACAACTCTATGTGCCTGAACGCTCCACGAACGGGCAACCCGCTTCGATTCGGTGCAAAAAATCAACGCTATAACCGCGCCTAACCAATAAAACCGCGCTTCGCGTAGTTGGCACAACCACTGCATTACCCTTTTCACCATACATAAAGCCCAACCTTCAACGACGAAGGCTGCGCTTCCCGAGAGAACGGGACCAGGACAAAGGCGTCCTCGCTAGGCAACTAGCGGGACGCCTTTTTTTGTTTGCGCAAAATTTGTCGAGCAAGGCCCGACGGCCCACCAGAGGCCAGCCGCAGCTCCCGGAGAACCTGATGAAAAAATTCAAACTGGTGATGATCGGCAATGGCATGGCCGGGGTGCGTACCTTGGAAGAACTGCTCAAGCTGAGCGACGAGCTCTACGACATCACCGTCTTCGGCGCCGAACCGCACACCAACTACAACCGCATCCTGCTGTCGCCGGTGCTGGCCGGTGAGCAGACCTTCGAGGAGATCGTCCTCAACGACCTCGACTGGTACCTGGAAAACAACATCAAGTTGCTGCTCAACCGCAAAGTGGTGGAGATCGACCGGGTCAAACGCCGAGTGATTGCCGAGGACGGCACCGAAGCCGAGTACGATCGCCTGCTGATCGCCACCGGCTCGACCCCGTTCATCCTGCCAATCCCCGGCAACACTTTGCAGGGCGTGATCGGCTATCGCGACATCGCCGACACCCAGGCCATGATCGACACCGCCAGGACCCACAAGCACGCCGTAGTCATCGGCGGCGGCCTGCTCGGCCTCGAAGCGGCCAATGGCCTGATGCTGCGCGGCATGCACGTGACCGTGGTGCACCTCGGCGAATGGCTGCTGGAGCGGCAACTGGACAAGACCAGCGGCCAGCTTCTGCAATCGGCGCTGGAATCCCGTGGCCTGCATTTTCGCCTGTGCGAACAGACCCAAGCCTTGCACGATGCCGGCAATGGCCGGGTCGGTTCGGTGCAGTTCAAGAACGGCGACATCATTCCTGCCGATCTGGTGGTGATGGCCGCCGGCATCCGCCCCAACACCGAACTGGCAGAAAAGGCCGGCATCCCGTGCAATCGCGGGATTCTGGTCAACGACACCCTGCAAACCTACGACCCGCGCATCTATGCGATCGGCGAATGCGCCAGCCATCGCGGCATTGCCTACGGCCTCGTTGCGCCGCTGTTCGAACAAGCCAAGGTCTGCGCCAATCACCTCGCGCAACTGGGTTTCGCTCGCTATCAGGGCTCGGTGACTTCGACCAAATTGAAAGTCACCGGCATCGACCTGTTCTCCGCCGGCGATTTCATGGGCGGCGAAGGCACCGAGACCATCACCCTCTCCGACCCGATCGGCGGCGTGTACAAAAAACTGGTGATCAAGGATGACGTGCTGGTCGGCGCCTGTCTGTACGGCGATACGGCAGATGGCGGTTGGTATTTCCGGCAGATTCGTGAGAATCACGCCATCGGCGAGATCCGCGATCACCTCATGTTCGGCGAAAACGCTTTAGGCGACGTAGGACATCAGGGCCAGGACAAAGCCATGGTCATGGCCGACAGCGCCGAAGTGTGTGGCTGCAACGGTGTGTGCAAGGGCACCATCGTCAAGGCGATTCAGGAACACGGCCTGTTCAGCGTCGATGAAGTGAAGAAACACACCAAGGCTGCCAGCTCCTGCGGTTCCTGCGCCGGCCTTGTTGAACAGATCCTGATCAATACGGTGGGTGGCGCGGCCGACGTCAAACCGAAAAGCGAAAAAGCCATCTGCGGTTGCAGCGACCTCAACCACGGGCAGATTCGTCAGGCGATCCGCCAGGAACACCTGCTGACCATCGCCGAGACCATGAGTTACCTGAACTGGCGCACGCCCAATGGCTGCGCGACCTGTCGCCCGGCGCTCAACTACTACCTGATTTCCACCTGGCCGGGCGAGGCCAAGGACGACCCGCAATCGCGTCTGATCAACGAACGCGCCCACGCCAACATTCAGAAGGACGGCACCTATTCGGTGGTGCCGCGCATGTGGGGCGGCGTGACCAATCCGTCGGAACTGCGGCGTATCGCCGATGTGGCCGACAAGTACAACGTGCCGATGGTCAAGGTCACTGGCGGTCAGCGCATCGACTTGCTGGGGATCAAGAAACAGGATCTGCCCGGCGTCTGGAAAGACCTCGACATGCCGTCCGGCCACGCCTACGGCAAATCCATCCGCACGGTGAAAACCTGTGTCGGCAGCGAGTTCTGCCGCTTCGGCACACAGAACTCGACGCAACTGGGCATCGAACTCGAGCACGACCTGTTCAACATGTGGTCGCCGCACAAAGTGAAGCTGGCCGTGTCCGGTTGCCCACGCAACTGCTCGGAAGCGGGCATCAAGGACGTAGGAATTATCGGCGTCGACTCCGGCTGGGAGATGTACATCGGTGGCAACGGCGGGATCAAGACCGAAGTCGCCGAGTTCTTCGTCAAGCTCAAGACTGCCGAAGAAGTCCGTGAATACAACGGCGCGTTTCTGCAGCTCTACCGCGAAGAAGCCTTCTACCTCGAACGCACCGTGCATTACCTGCAACGGGTCGGCATGGAGCACATCAAGAAGAACGTGCTCGAAGACGCCGAGCGGCGCAAGGCCCTGAATGAGCGCCTGCAATTCTCCCTGTCGTTCGAACAGGATCCATGGAAAGAACGCCTGGCGCAGCCGCAACTGAAGAAAGAATTCGACGTGATCCCCGTGAAAAACCTGGAGGTGCCGGCATGAACTGGCTCGATATCTGTGCGCTGGAAGAGATCAACGCCCTCGGTTCGCGGATCATTGCCGGGCCGAAAGGAGACATCGCGATTTTTCGCACAAGCGACGATGAGGTTTTCGCCCTCGATGACCGCTGCCCGCACAAGGGCGGGCCGCTGTCGCAAGGCCTGATCTATGGCAAGCGCGTGGCCTGCCCGCTGCATAACTGGCAGATCGACCTGGAAACCGGCGAAGCTCAGGCGCCAGACATCGGCTGTGCCCATCACCATCCGGCGCGGGTCGAGAATGGCCGGGTGCAACTGGCCCTGCGGGACGCCATCTGATGAACCGCCAGACGACCGCCTCGACCTGCTGTTACTGCGGGGTCGGCTGCGGCGTACTGATCGAGCATGACGGCGAGCGCATCCTCGGCGTCAGCGGCGATCCGGCGCACCCGGCCAACTTCGGCAAACTGTGCAGCAAAGGCTCGACGCTGCACCTGACCGGCGACCTCGCCGCCCGCGCCTTGTACCCGGAACTGCGCCTGGGCAAAGGCCTTGCGCGCAGCCGTACTGACTGGGATACCGCCCTCGACCACGCGACCAACGTGTTTGCCGAAACCATCGCGGAACACGGCCCGGACAGCGTGGCGTTCTACATCTCCGGGCAGTTGCTCACCGAGGACTACTACGCCTTCAACAAACTGGCGCGGGCGCTGGTCGGCACCAACAACATCGACAGCAATTCGCGGCTGTGCATGTCCTCGGCGGTGGTCGGCTACAAACGCAGCCTCGGCGCCGACGCGCCGCCGTGCAGTTACGAAGACCTGGAGCTGAGCGACTGCGTGATGATCGTCGGCAGTAACATGGCCTACGCCCATCCGGTACTTTTCCGTCGACTTGAAGAAGCCAAATCCCGTCGCCCGCAGATGAAAGTCATCGTGATAGACCCGCGTCGTACCGACACCTGCGATTTGGCTGACCTGCACCTGGCGATTCTTCCGGGTACCGATGTCGCCTTGTTCCATGGGATTTTGCATCTGCTGTTGTGGGAAGACTGGATCGATCGCGATTTCATCAAGGCGCACACCGAAGGCCTCGCCGAACTCAAGACGCTGGTCCGCGATTACACCCCGCAAATGGTTTCGCAGCTGTGCGGCATCAGCATCGAGCAACTGCAGCAATGCGCAGAATGGGTCGGCACTGCGCCGAGCTTCCTGTCGCTGTGGTGCATGGGCCTGAATCAGTCCACCGCCGGCAGCGCAAAAAACAGTGCGCTGATCAATCTGCACCTGGCCACCGGGCAAATTGGCCGGCCCGGTGCAGGACCTTTCTCCCTCACCGGCCAGCCAAACGCCATGGGCGGACGGGAAACCGGCAGTCTGTCCAATCTGCTGCCGGGCCATCGCGATGCCTCCAACCCGGAACATCGCGCCGAGGTGGCGGCGTACTGGGGTGTGGAGAGCTTGCCCGAGGCGCCGGGCCTGAGCGCCATCGAACTGTTCGAAAACCTGCGCAGCGGCAAAATCAAAGCACTGTGGATTGCCTGTACCAACCCGGCGCAATCGATGCCTGATCAGAGCGCAGTCCGCGCAGCGCTTGAGGCCTGCCCGTTTGTGGTGTTGCAGGAAGCCTTTCGCACCACCGAAACCGCTGCGTTTGCCGACCTGCTGTTACCCGCCGCCAGTTGGGGCGAGAAAGAAGGTTCGGTGACCAACTCCGAGCGGCGCATTTCCCACGTGCGCAAAGCGGTTGTCGCACCGGGCGAAGCGCGACCGGACTGGGCCATCACGGTGGATTTCGCACAGCGTCTGGAGAAACGTCTGCGCCCCAGGCAGCCGAGCCTGTTCGCTTTCGATCAACCTTCGCAGTTGTTTGATGAATTCAAAGCGCTGACCCGTGGGCGAGACCTGGATCTGTCCGGGATCAGTCATGCCTTGATCGACGAGATCGGTCCGCAGCAATGGCCCTTCCCTGCCGGCGCCCGCCAAGGCACACCACGCTTGTACGGCGACGGCATTTTTCCTACAGCCAATGGTCGCGCGCAGTTGATTGCTGATCCGTATCGCGCCGCCAAGGAGCAACGCGACGCGCGCTTCCCGCTGACCTTGATCACCGGTCGCCTGCGTGACCAGTGGCACGGTATGAGCCGCACCGGCACCGCCGCGCAATTGTTCGGCCACGTCAGCGAAGCCGTGCTGAGCCTGCACCCGGACGAGATGCGCCGGCACCGCTTGCAGCCCGGCGATCTGGTCAGTTTGAAAAGCCGCCGTGGCGCAGTGATTGTTGCGGTCGGCAGCGACGACAGCGTGCGTCCGGGCCAGGCGTTTCTGCCGATGCACTGGGGCGATCGCTATCTCAAGGGCGGTGTTAACCAGCTGACCTTGCCGGCGTTTGATCCGCTGTCCAAACAACCGGAGCTCAAGCACAGCGGCGTGCGTCTGGAGGCAGTCAACCTGCCGTGGCAGCTGTTCGCCTTGATCGAGGGTGATGTTCAACGGCATTTCGAGACGCTACGACCGATGTGCGAGGCGTTTTCCTACGTCAGCCTCAGCCTTGTCGGGCGTGAGCGGCCAGCGCTGCTGATACGCGCTGCACACGGCCAGGCGCCGGATCCACAGCTGCTGGGCGAGATCGACCAGTGCCTGTCCCTGCTGGATGGCCCGGTTCTGGCCTATGACGACCCGCGTCGCGCCATTGGCAAGCGGGTGCGCATCGAAAACGGCCGTATCACCGCCATTCGCCTGGCCGGCGAAACCCTTGCGCAACACTGGTTGCAGAGCCTGTGGCTGGAGGGCCGCGCCGACCAACAACTGCGGCGCTGGCTGCTCGCGCCGATGAGCGCGCCGCCAGGCGCTGTCGGAGCGATCGCCACCGACAAGACCTTGTGCAATTGCGAAAACGTCAGCCTCAACGCAGTCTGCGCCGGCATTCGCCAGGGCCTGGATCTGCAAGGCCTGAAAAACAATCTCCGATGCGGTACGCAATGCGGTTCCTGCGTGCCGGAAATCAAGCGTCTGCTGGCTGCCGAAGCGCAGCCGGTCGCGGTCATTTAACGAGGACAACACCATGAATGCGAAAGTCTGGCTGGTGGGTGCAGGCCCTGGCGATCCGGAGCTGCTGACGCTCAAAGCGGTGCGCGCATTGCGCGAGGCCGATGTGGTGATGATCGATGATCTGGTAAACGACGCGGTGCTGGAGCACTGCCCGGCTGCGCGGGTGATCCCGGTGGGCAAACGCGGCGGCTGCCGTTCGACGCCGCAGGCATTCATTCATCGCCTGATGCTGCGTTACGCACGCCAGGGCAAATGCGTGGTGCGCCTCAAGGGCGGCGATCCGTGCATTTTCGGCCGCGGTGGCGAAGAAGCGCAGTGGTTGCGCGAGCGCGGGGTTGAAGTGGAACTGGTCAATGGCATCACCGCCGGTCTGGCCGGGGCGACCCAGTGCGATATTCCGCTGACGTTGCGGGGCGTGGCGCGCGGAGTAACGTTGGTGACTGCGCACACCCAGGATGACAGCCAGTTGAACTGGCAGGCGCTGGCGCAAGGCGGGACGACGCTGGTGGTTTACATGGGCGTGGCCAAGCTGGGCGAGATTCGTGATCAACTGCTGGCCGGAGGGATGGCGGCGGATACGCCGGTGGCGATGATCGAAAACGCCTCTTTGGCGCATCAGCGTGAATGTCGCAGTGATTTGACTGCGATGGCTGAGGATGCCTCGGCGTTTGAATTGAAAAGCCCGGCGATTCTGGTGATTGGTGCGGTGGCTGCTGTCGTGGAAGAGCAAAAGATCGCAGCCTTCGGCAGCTCCTACAGGACACATATGATCTGAATGTAGGAGCTGCCGCAGGCTGCGATCTTTTAAGATCCAAAGCCAAATCGCAGACAAAGAAAAGCCCGGCCTGAGCCGGGCTTTTCCATCAGCGGCAGCTAATTACTTAGCTTGAGCTTCAACCTGCGCTTCTACGCGACGGTTTACAGCGCGGCCAGCGTCAGTTTTGTTGTCGGCAACTGGGCGGGATTCGCCGTAGCCAACAGACTGAACGCGGGACGATTCAACACCGTACTGGTTGGTCAGAACTTGCTTAACGGCGTTTGCACGACGCTCGGACAGTTTCTGGTTGTAAGCGTCAGGACCGACGGAGTCAGTGTGACCTTCAACAGTAGTGGTGGTGGATGGGTACTGCTTCATGAAGTCAGCCAGGTTCTTGATGTCGCCGTAGCTGTTTGGCTTGACTACCGACTTGTCGAAGTCGAATTTCACGTCCAGCTCAACACGAACAACTTCAGCAACTGCTGGGCAGCCATCAGCGTCAACGGTTACGTTGGCTGGGGTGTCCGGGCACTTGTCAACGTTGTCGCAAACGCCATCGTTGTCGCTGTCGGAGCAGACTTCAGCAGGTGCTGGAACTGGAGCAGCAGCTGGCTTGGAGCCGCCACCGAAGTTCACACCGATACCGACGCTAGGAGCCCACTCGGTGTCGCCCTGGTCGATGTTGTACTGAGCTTCAACGCCGGCACGGGCGTAGAAGTTCTCGGTGAAGTACAGCTTGGCACCGCCGCCAACGTTGGCGAAGGTGGAACGGTTACGACCGTTCGAACCGTTCTGGTCGATGCTCTGGTCAGAGAAACCGGCCGAAACGTATGGACGAATCATGTCGCCTGGGTTGTTGAAGTGGTACAGAGCGTCCAGAGCGGTGTTAGCGCCTTTGACGTTCTTGCCATCGTCGGCACGTACGTTGTGCACTTCGTCGTAGCCCAGACGCAGTTCAACGTCGTCGGTCAGGAAGTAACCGATCGAACCGCCGAACAGGTTGCCGTTGTTCTTGAAGTTACGAGCGCTGTCGAATTGTTCTTTCTTAGCGAAGCCTTCGATTTCAACTGCGCCTTGGCCTTGTGCCAGAGCGCCGAACGAAGTGGCGGCAATCAGAGAACCAATGGCCAAGCCCAAGGTGTTTTTCAGTTTCATCCGTTAAATCCCCATCTGGTGATTGTGAAGCAGTCCCGCAAACCGGGGGACAACTCGGCGGCAAGTCTATCAGAACTTGCCTACACGTAAGAGATATTTGCGCTGAACTAAGTTTCAGCAATGCCTGCAAATTTCTCACGCAATTTATCTAGAGCGCGTTTGTAACGCATTTTTGTCGCACTCAAACCCATGTGCATGATGTCTGCGATCTCCTGAAACTCCAGCTCTGCGACAAATCGTAGCACCAGAATTTCGCGGTCAATCGGATTCACATACACCAGCCAGCGATCAAGCCCACCCTTCTCCTCCGGCTTCGGCGCCTTTTCTTCAGACGCTTCTTCAAGAGGGTCCAGACTGAGAGCGTCCATCAAGCGACGCTTACGCCGTTCCTTCCGATACTGCGTGATGCATTCGTTGTAAGTGATGCTGTAAAGCCAGGTTTTGAACTTCGATTTCCCCTCGAAGTTCTTCAGGCCGTACAGCACCTTCAGCATCACTTCCTGACAGACATCGTCTGCGTCGCGATCGTTCCCAAGATATCTCGCGCAGACGTTAAATAATGTTCGCTGGTAACGCCGCATCAACTCTTCGTAGGCGCGCGTTACGTGAAACAGCTCGGTATGCGAGCGCGCGACCAACTCCTCATCAGAGAGCTCGCGGGGGTCGTAGCGCGTGGATAGCGGTTGGGCTTTATTCAAAACAAGTCGTGCCGACAGTCAGGTCAATGTCCGCCACAACCAGCCTCGGCTGGCATTTTGCGGCGGCATACATTAGCAGGGTTTGCCGGTTTAGCGGCTACTCACATGCTGTTCCAGCAGGATCCGATTGGAGAGAGAGACTAGCTCACCCTCATCGGTCAGCAATGTGGTTTTAACCGTGCCGATCTCTTCGATCTGGCCTTCGACCTCGCCAACACGCACTTGTTGCCCAACCTCGTACAGCTCACGCACATAGATTCCCGCAAGAATCTGACCGGCAATTTCCCGGCTTCCCAAACCCATGGCCAGCGCAACTGCCAGACCAACGGTAATCAATACGATAACAATCACATGGTTCAGCAGGTCAGTCTTGACCTCGAGCTGGCTGATCGCAACCGAGATGCTGATGATGATCACCAGCCCCTGCGCGATCCGCCCCAACCCCGAAGCGTAGTCCAGGCCTACGCCTTCTGCTGCGCCGCGCACCAGCCCGTTGGCCAGTTGCGCCAACAGGACCCCGACCAGCAACACCAGCGCGGCGCCGAATACTTTCGGCAGATACAACGCCAGCATGTCCAGCGTAGCTGAAACTCGCTCGAGGCCAAGGGATTCTGCCGCAGAAACCAGAAAAATCAGCAGAACGAACCAGTAGACGATTTTACCGATCAGCGTCGAGATCGGCACCTGCAGCCCGGCACGCGACATCAGCTTGGTCAGCCCGGTGCCGCCCATCAGGCGATCGAGGCCCAGTTTTGCGAGCAATTTGGAGAGCAAGGTGTCGAGCAGCTTGGCCACGACGAAACCCAACAGCAGCACAACCAGTGCGCCGAACAGGTTCGGAATGAAGTTAGCGACTTTGGTCCACAACGCAGTCATTGCAGTGACGAGGCTCTGAGTCCAGAGATCAAGTTCCATATTCAATCAGCCTTATCAGCAGTGCGAGCGGTAGTTTTACGAAGACGGGAAACCGGCGAGACATGCGCCGAGCCATTGTTCAGGGCGATCATCAGCGCGGGCAGCCAGCGGCCCAGCAGGCTGAACAGATCACCGGCGCCGACCTGGCGGTTGGCGGTTTTGAGTACGCGGCCCAGGCACGCATCGTCGTCGCGGCTGGACGGCGAAGCGTTGAGCATGTCGCGCAAAGACTGTTCAAACGGATCGTGCATACGCACCTCTCGTGATGTCTGTGAAAGACGCGGGCAGATTTGCTCGGGTCACATGCGCCATGTTCACACCCAGCGCAATCGACGGAACAACCACCACTGGCCGCATGCCAGGGCGAGCACCGTCAGACAGGCGATCAGGAAGCCATACGGGCTTTCGGCGAACGGAATACCGCCGACATTTATCCCGAGCAGACCGGTGATGAAACTCATCGGCAAAAAGATGCAGGTAATGATGCCGAAGCGATACATGGTGCGGTTCATGTGCACGCTCAAACGCCGGTCTTCGGCCTCCAGCACAAGCCCCACGCGCTCTCGAGTCAATTCCAGCTCTTCCAGATAACGGGTCAGGCTGTTGTTCAATTCGTTCCAGTAGTCGGCGTCGTCTTCGACGAACCACGGCAGTTTGATCCGCGTCAGCTGTCCGAAAATATCCCGCTGTGGGGCGAGAAAACGCTTCAGCCCAGCGGCTCTGCGGCGGATGTGCAAAATGGCCCCGTGCTCGGGGGTATACCGTTCGTCGGCGTCGAGTTTTTCTTCCTCTTCATCGACCACTTCCGACAGGCACGCAACCAGATCCTGCACTTTATTGGTGAGGAACTGCGCCAGATACAGCATCAATTCAGAGGAAGTTTTCGGCCCTTTGCCCTCAACCAGCAGCGCCAGCAACTCATCCGTAGCCCGCAACGGACGCAAGCGCAGGGAAATCACCCGCTGAGCCGAGGCGAAAATCCGCACCGAGACCATGTCTTCCGGCTCGGCGCCGGGATTGAGATTGACCCCGCGCAGAAACAGCAACAGCTCGGAGTCGGGCAATGGCAACAGACGCGGGCGGGTATTCTCTTCCAGCAACAGATCGCAGGTGAATTCATTGAGCCCGCTGGATTTGCGCAGCCAGGTACGGGTCTGCGGATGGCTGCGATCCCAGTGCAGCCACAGGCTTTCATGGGCCTGCAGCTGCAAATCGTCGAGCTCAGTCCGGGCTATCGAACGCGCACCGCCCTTGCCGTCCAGCACCAGGGCATGCACCAGCCCCCATTGCGCGTTTTCTTCCTCGAACATCCGCATCCCTTGTCGAAAATCTTATTCAGGCATTTTCAGCGGAGTCGGCGAAACGATCACGCCGTTGTTGTCCGCATAAATGTACTGGCCTGGGTGGAACGTCACGCCGGCGAAAGTCACCGGGACGTTGAGGTCGCCAATGCCGCGCTTGTCGGTTTTCATCGGATGGCTGGCCAGCGCCTGCACGCCGAGATCGGTCTGCGCAATGACGTCGACGTCACGGATGCAACCGTAGATCACCAGCCCTTCCCAACCGTTCTGCGCGGCCTTGGCGGCGATCATGTCGCCCAGCAGGGCGCGGCGCAGCGAACCGCCGCCATCGACCACCAGCACTTTGCCTTTGCCATTGAGTTCGGCCTGCTCCTTGACCAGCGAATTGTCTTCGAAGCATTTGATGGTCACGATTTCGCCGCCGAAGGAATCCCGGCCGCCGAAATTGCTGAACATCGGTTCCAGCACCTGCACCAGCTCCGGGTAGGCGTCGCACAGGTCAGGCGTAAGGTAATGTTCCATCGAAAAACTCCTGTAACAAGGAAGACGATCAAGGATGCCGCATTCTGATGAGACGAGTTCCGGCGGTCGCTGTTTACCTTAGTCCATGCCATGGTCGCTGAGCGAACCTGAACCGCGGCTGAAACGTTATCGCTAAACAGTCACGAAATATGACCGGAACCGCACAATGCGTCATATCTTAGCCGCAAGCCAGGCTGAACGGAACGCCCCTCACACTGCAGCGGCCAGATCCGTCGTCTGCGCCAGCAACGGCGTCTGCTGATCGTTCAACCAGCGCGCCACCAGCGGCCATACCTCAGCCTGCGCTGCTTTGCTCACCAGCATTTCGACATGACCGAAATTGTCCGAAAAGCCCTGCTCGCGGCCCAGATTGATGAACTGCTTGCGTTCAGAGCCGATCTGCTCGAACAGCTTGCGGCAGGCCCAAGCCGGATCCTGATGATCGCCCGCCGCCGTCACAGCCAACACCGGCACCTGCACCTCGGCAAGCCCGGCCCACCAATCCTTGTCCTTGTCGCCGAAGCGGCCGAACAAGCCGTACCAGCGCATGCTTTCGATGGCCAGGCCGATCGGCTCGTCTTCCGGGCCGCGTTTGAGACGTGAGCCGGACAACTGCGCGAAACGCTTGAGAATAAAGCGCCCGCCCCACTCCACCGGTGGGATTTTCAACGGCCAGTAGGTGCGGCTGACCTGCGTGCCGAAAAACGCCGCCGAGGCCACGGCCGGTTCGCCGAGATATTCGCCACCGAGCGCCGCCGCCAGGGTGATGCCGCCCAGCGAATGGCCGATCCAGTGCGGGATCTGTCCGCTCTGCTCACGCACGAACGCGGCAATCGCCGGCAGATCGTAGCGGGCGTAGTCGGCCACGCGGTTGCGCCGATAGTCTTCGTTGCGCTGAGACAGGCCGTGACCGCGCATTTCCGGCATCCACACGTCGAAGCCCAGCCGCGTCAGATACGCGCCGAGCCCGAGGCCTTTGGGGGAAAACCAGAAGCGCCGATTGGAAAAGCTGCCGTGCAACAGAATCACCGGCACGCCGCGTGGCGCCGTGTCATCGGCCATGCCCAGGCGGGTGACGGCGATCTCCACGGACCAGTCCGGGCTGTTGCCGGGTTTCAATCGATAGACGTCTTCGCTCAGATCGCCGCGCCGCTCGGCGCTGATCAGCGCGACAGGAAACAGGTTGCTGCTGCTTTGCATAATGCTCTTGCACAAAAAAGGGCGGCATCCGATGGAGCCCGCCCTACTTCAATCTCAAGGCCCGGCCCCTGTGGGAGCGAGCCTGCTCGCGAAAGCGGTATGTCAATCAACATCCATGGTGAATGTTGCTGCGTCTTCGCTAGCAGGCTCGCTCCCACATGGGGCGCGGGCCAATTACATACTGATCAAGCCTGGCCTTCGGCGAGGAAGAACCAGGTTTCCAGCACGGTGTCCGGGTTCAGCGACACGCTTTCGATGCCCTGTTCCATCAGCCACTTGGCCAGATCCGGGTGGTCAGAAGGACCCTGACCGCAGATGCCGATGTACTTGCCGGCCTTGTTGCAGGCCTGAATGGCATTGGCCAACAGCTTCTTCACCGCCGGATTACGCTCGTCGAACAGGTGCGCGATGATCCCCGAATCGCGGTCCAGACCCAAAGTCAGTTGGGTCAGGTCGTTGGAGCCGATCGAGAAACCGTCGAAGAATTCGAGGAATTCCTCGGCCAGAATCGCGTTCGATGGCAGTTCGCACATCATGATCACGCGCAGACCGTTCTCGCCGCGCTTCAAGCCGTTCTCGGCGAGCAGATCGACCACCTGGCTGGCTTCGCCGAGCGTACGGACGAACGGCACCATGATTTCAACGTTGGTCAGGCCCATCTCGTTGCGCACGCGTTTCAATGCGCGGCATTCGAGCTCGAAGCAATCGCGGAACGATTCGCTGATGTAACGCGAAGCACCACGGAAACCCAGCATCGGGTTCTCTTCTTCCGGCTCGTAGAGCTTGCCGCCGATCAGGTTGGCGTATTCGTTGGACTTGAAGTCCGACAGACGCACGATGACTTTTTTCGGCGTGAACGCTGCAGCCAGGGTGCTGATGCCTTCCACCAGTTTGTCGACGTAGAAGTCGACCGGGTCGCTGTAACCGGCAATACGCTTGTCGACGCTGTCCTTGATTTCCTGGGGCAGGCCGTCGTAGTTCAACAGCGCTTTCGGGTGCACGCCGATCATGCGGTTGATGATGAATTCCAGACGCGCCAGACCGACGCCGGCGTTCGGCAATTGGGCGAAGTCGAAGGCGCGATCCGGATTGCCGACGTTCATCATGATCTTGAACGGCAGCTCCGGCATGGCGTCTACGGAGTTCTTCTTGATGTCGAAGCCCAGTTCGCCTTCGAAAATGTAGCCGGTGTCGCCTTCGGCGCAGGATACGGTCACGCCCTGGCCATCCTTCAGCAGCTGGGTGGCGTTGCCGCAACCTACCACTGCCGGGATGCCCAGCTCACGGGCGATGATCGCCGCGTGGCAGGTACGCCCGCCACGGTTGGTGACGATGGCGCTGGCGCGCTTCATCACTGGTTCCCAGTCCGGGTCGGTCATGTCGGATACCAGAACGTCGCCCGGCTGGACTTTGTCCATCTCCGAGACGTCTTTGATGATGCGTACTTTGCCGGCGCCGATGCGCTGGCCGATCGCCCGACCTTCCACCAGCACGGTGCCGGTTTCCTTGAGCAGGTAACGTTCCATGACGTTGGCCTGGGTGCGGCTTTTCACGGTTTCCGGACGCGCTTGCACGATGTACAGCTTGCCGTCGTCACCGTCCTTGGCCCACTCGATGTCCATCGGGCAGCCGTAGTGCTTCTCGATGATCATCGCCTGCTTGGCCAGCTCACTGACTTCGGCGTCGGTCAGGCAGAAACGCGCGCGCTCGGCCTTGTCGACATCGACGGTCTTGACCGAACGACCGGCCTTGGCCTCGTCGCCGTAGATCATCTTGATGGCTTTGCTGCCCAGGTTGCGGCGCAGGATCGCCGGACGACCAGCCTCCAGCGTGCCTTTGTGTACGTAGAACTCATCCGGGTTGACCGCGCCTTGCACGACGGTTTCGCCCAGGCCGTAAGCGCCGGTGATGAAAACCACGTCACGGAAACCGGATTCGGTATCGAGGGTGAACATCACGCCGGCGGTGCCGGTTTCCGAACGCACCATGCGCTGCACGCCAGCCGACAGGGCGACCAGTTTGTGGTCGAAGCCCTGGTGCACGCGGTAGGAAATCGCACGGTCGTTGAACAGCGAAGCGAACACCTCTTTGGCGGCGCGGATAACGTTTTCCACACCACGGATGTTCAGGAAGGTTTCCTGCTGACCGGCGAAGGACGCGTCCGGCAGGTCTTCGGCGGTGGCGGAAGAACGCACGGCCACGGCCACATCAGGATTGCCGGCCGACAGCGCGGCGAACGCGGTGCGGATCTCGGTGTTGAGCTTTTCCGGGAATTCGGCGTCCATGATCCATTGGCGGATCTGCGCGCCGGTCTTGGCCAGGGCATTGACGTCGTCGACGTCGAGCGCGTCGAGGGCCTTGTGGATCTGATCGTTCAGGCCGCTCAGTTCGAGGAAGTCACGATAGGCCTGAGCCGTCGTGGCGAAGCCGCCGGGGACCGAAACACCGGCGCCTGCCAGGTTACTGATCATCTCGCCCAGGGATGCGTTCTTGCCCCCCACATGCTCAACATCGTGTTTGCCGAGCTTATCGAGGGAAACTACGTACTCTACCAAGGTGATCTCTCCACTAACTGTGTTGGAAAAGCTCAGAAACCGGCGGCCCGGGGGAGCCTTGGCCGGTTGTATGGCCTGGACCTGGAAAATAAGTGAGAATGCGGGCCAATGGCGGCCGGCAAATCGCGCCTATCATATCCAAGATTCGTTACTAGCTTAAGGCCCAAGGTGCAAATGAAACGATCTGCTTTCTTCATCTCCGATGGCACCGGCATTACCGCCGAAACCCTGGGTCAAAGCCTGTTGGCGCAGTTCGAAAACATTACCTTCAGCAAATTCACGCGGCCCTACATCGACAGCGTGGAAAAAGCGCGGGCCATGGTACAACAAATCAACAAAGCCGCTGAAACCGACGGCTTTCGCCCGATCATCTTCGACACCATCGTCAATCAGGACATTCGTGAGATTCTCGCAACGTCCAATGGTTTCATGATCGACATTTTCTCGACCTTCCTCGCGCCGCTCGAACAGGAGCTCACCGAGCATTCTTCCTACACCGTCGGCAAATCCCATTCGATCGGACACAACTCCAATTACATGGAGCGCATCGAGGCGGTGAACTTCGCCCTCGACAACGATGACGGCGCGCGCACCCACTATTACGACAAAGCCGATCTGATACTAGTGGGCGTGTCGCGATGCGGCAAAACGCCGACGTGTCTGTACATGGCCATGCAGTTCGGTATCCGCGCGGCCAACTACCCGCTGACCGAAGACGACATGGAACGCCTGACCCTGCCCACCGCCCTGCGCGCCCATCAGCACAAGCTGTTCGGCCTGACCATCGACCCCGACCGCCTCACTGCGATCCGCAATGAGCGCAAGCCCAACAGCCGTTATTCGAGCTACGCCCAGTGCGAATTCGAAGTGCGCGAAGTGGAGAACCTGTTCCGCCGCGAGAACATTCCGCACATCAATTCCACGCATTTCTCGGTGGAAGAGATTTCGGCGAAGATTCTCGTGGAAAAAGGCGTTGAGCGGCGGTTCAAGTAGGTTTGCGGTGCCTGATCTGACGCTATCGCGGGCAAGCCCGCTCCCACAGGTTCTGAAGGCGTTCACAATTTCTGTGTTCATCACAAATCCCTGTGGGAGCGGGCTTGCCCGCGAAGAACGATAACGCGGTCTGTCAGATCACAAACAGGTCGATGAATCGATTCACCGCTGTGGCTTCCAGCCGCGCCTGATCCTCACAGAGCGCAAATATCTCAGCGCAACGCTGCCCGGCAAACCGCGTGGCCAGGTTGGCCTTGAACTTGTCCTCCAGCAACGGAATGCCCTCGGCGCGGCGGCGGCGATGGCCGATCGGGTACTCCACCACGACGTTGTCGGTGCTGCTGCCGTCCTTGAAAAACACCTGCACGGCGTTGGCAATCGAGCGTTTGTCGGGCTCAAGGTATTCGCGGGTAAAGCGCGGTTCTTCAACGATGAGCATTTTTTCGCGCAGCACATCGATGATCGGATGCGCCTTGTGGAAGTCGTCTTCGTAGTGCTCAGCCACCAGATTGCCGAATGCCAGCGGCACGGCGGTCATGTATTGCAGGCAATGATCGCGGTCGGCGGCGTTGGCGAGCGGGCCGACCTTGGAAATGATGCGGATCGCCGATTCATGGGTGGTGATGACGATGCGGTCGATCTCATGCAGGCGGTTGCGAACCAGCGGATGCAAGGTCACCGCCGCCTCGCACGCCGTCTGCGCATGGAATTCGGCGGGGAAACTGATCTTGAACAGCACGTTTTCCATCACGTAACTGCCGAACGGCCGGGAGAAGCTGAAAGCGCGCTTGTCCTCGGGCTTCAGCGCCAGATCGTTGTTGGTGTGGCTGAACGATACGTCATAGAAGCCCCACTGCTTCGCGCTCAACACACCGGGAATGCCCATCTCACCGCGCATGGCGATGTCGGCCAGACGCACGCCGCGACTCGCCGCATCCCCCGCCGCCCAGGATTTGCGTGAGCCGGCGTTTGGCGCATGGCGATAGGTGCGCAGCGCCTGACCGTCGGCGAAGGCGTGGGACAGCGCCGACAGCAGCTGCTCGCGATTGGCGCCCATCAGTCGGGCGCTGACGGCGGTCGAGGCGACTTTCACCAGAATGACGTGATCCAGTCCTACCCGGTTAAAGGAGTTTTCCAGAGCGATCACGCCTTGAATCTCGTGGGCAATGATCATCGCTTCCAGCAGATCGCGGACCGTCAGCGGCGCCTCACCGTTGGCGATGCGTTTCTGTGACAGGTGATCAGCAACGGCGAGGATGGCACCGAGGTTGTCCGATGGATGGCCCCATTCGGCGGCAAGCCAGGTGTCGTTGTAGTCCAGCCAGCGGACTATGCAGCCGATGTCCCAGGCGGCTTTGACCGGGTCGAGACGATAACTGGTGCCGGGCACGCGCGCACCGAACGGTACAACCGTGCCTTCGACGATCGGGCCGAGGTGTTTCGTGCATTCGGGGAAACGCAGGGCCAGCAGACCGCAGCCAAGCGTGTCGATCAGGCAATTGCGCGCGGTGTTCAGCGCCTCGGCGGATTCGGGCTTGAAGGTGAGGACGTAGTCGGCGATGTCCTGCAGGACTGCGTCGTAATCGGGGCGGTTGTTCAGGTCGACGTTGGCGCTCACGGTGGTTCTCCTGTTCGGGGAAATGAGTGGTTGGGTCTTCCTCAGGGGCTTGGCTGGTTTATGGTTCGTGGTGTCTGGTTTCTTTGTGTTGTGTCAGAGGGTAGCCCCTCACCCTAGCCCTCTCCCGAGGGAGAGGGGACCGATTGGGGGATGCCGTGGAGGTTCACCGACCTGGAAGTCCATCGCTGAATCCATAATCGTCTCGATCTCTCAGGTCGATGTACCTCGCAAGACACCTCGGTCAGCCCCCTCTCCCTCAGGGAGAGGGCTGGGGTGAGGGTAAAATGTCGAGTCAGAACGAGTCAGCAGGCACGCGGACGTAACCTTCCATGAGCACCCGCGCACTGCGGCTCATGATGGCTTTCTTCACCACCCATTCGCCGTTCTCCAGCGTCGCCTCAGCGCCCACGCGCAAAGTCCCGGACGGATGGCCGAAACGCACGGCATTGCGTTCAACGCCACCAGCAGCAAGATTGACCAACGTGCCGGAAATCGCCGCCGCCGTGCCGATCGCCACTGCCGCCGTGCCCATCATGGCGTGGTGCAGCTTGCCCATCGACAACGCGCGCACCAGCAGATCGACGTCACCCGCGGCAATCGCTTTACCACTCGACGCTACGTAATCCGCAGGCTTGGCGACGAACGCAACTTTCGGCGTGTGTTGCCGCTTGGCGGCTTCTTCCAGATTGGCGATCAGCCCCATGCGCAACGCACCGTAGGCACGAATCGTCTCGAACATCAGCAGCGCTTTTGGATCGCCGTTGATCGCGCCCTGCAGTTCGGTGCCGGTGTAACCGATGTCTTCGGCGTTGACGAAAATCGTCGGGATCCCGGCGTTGATCATGGTCGCCTTGAACGTGCCGACACCCGGAACCTCAAGCTCATCGACCAGATTGCCGGTGGGGAACATCGAGCCACCGCCGCCCTCTTCTTCCGCCGCCGGATCCATGAATTCGACCTGCACTTCGGCCGCCGGAAAGGTCACGCCGTCGAGTTCGAAATCACCGGTTTCCTGCACTTCGCCGTTGGTGATCGGCACGTGGGCGATGATGGTCTTACCGATGTTGGCCTGCCACACGCGCACCACCGCTACGCCGTTGTGCGGAATGCGGCTGGCGTCGACCAGACCGTTGCTGATGGCGAACGAACCGACCGCCGCCGAGAGGTTGCCGCAGTTGCCGCTCCAGTCGACGAACGGCTTGTCGATCGACACCTGGCCGAACAGGTAATCGACGTCGTGATCGGCGCGGGTACTTTTCGACAGGATCACGGTTTTGCTGGTGCTCGACGTCGCGCCGCCCATGCCGTCGATCTGCTTGTCGTAGGGATCGGGGCTGCCGATCACCCGCAGCAACAAAGCGTCGCGCGCCGGGCCTGGAACCTGCGCTGCTTCGGGCAGATCCTTGAGGCTGAAAAACACGCCTTTGCTGGTGCCGCCGCGCATGTAGGTGGCAGCGATTCTGATTTGTGGTGCGTGAGCCATGGTGCTCCTTACCGAAGGCATGGGACTTGAAATCCCATGCCCACACGTTGATTTAAACGGCTACCGCCGATCCTTCGAGGAAATCCTGTGCGAAGCGCTGCAACACGCCGCCGGCCTCGTAGATCGACACTTCTTCAGCGGTATCGAGACGGCAGGTCATCGGCACTTCGACGCGCTCGCCGTTCTTGCGATTGATCACCAGCGTCAGATCCGCACGCGGCTTGCGCTCGCCGATCACGTCGTAGGTTTCGCTGCCATCGATGGCCAGGGTGTGGCGGTTGGTGCCGGGTTTGAATTCCAGCGGCAACACGCCCATGCCCACCAGGTTGGTGCGGTGAATGCGCTCGAAACCTTCAGCGGCAATCGCCTCGACACCGGCCAGGCGCACGCCTTTCGCCGCCCAGTCACGGGACGAACCCTGACCGTAGTCAGCGCCAGCGATGATGATCAGCGGCTGCTTGCGCTGCATGTAGGTTTCGATGGCTTCCCACATACGCATGACCTGGCCTTCCGGCTCGACGCGCGCCAGCGAACCCTGTTTGACCTTGCCGTTTTCCACGACCATTTCGTTGAACAGTTTCGGGTTGGCGAACGTCGCGCGCTGGGCCGTCAGGTGGTCGCCACGGTGGGTGGCGTAGGAGTTGAAGTCCTCTTCCGGCAGGCCCATTTTCGCCAGGTATTCGCCGGCGGCGCTGTCGAGCATGATCGCGTTCGATGGCGACAGGTGATCAGTGGTGATGTTGTCCGGCAGCACCGCCAGCGGGCGCATGCCCTTCAGCGGACGGGCGCCGGCCAGCGCGCCTTCCCAGTACGGCGGACGGCGGATGTAGGTGCTCATCTCGCGCCAGTCGTACAGCGGCGCGACTTTCGGCCCGGTGTCTTCATGCACGGCAAACATCGGAATGTAGACCTGACGGAACTGCTCAGGCTTGACCGAAGACTTCACCACCGCATCGATTTCTTCATCGCTCGGCCAGATGTCTTTCAGGCGGATGTCCCGGCCATCGACCACGCCCAGCACGTCTTTCTCGATATCGAAACGGATGGTCCCGGCGATCGCGTAGGCAACCACCAGCGGCGGCGAGGCGAGGAATGCCTGTTTGGCGTACGGGTGAATGCGGCCGTCGAAGTTGCGGTTGCCGGAAAGCACCGCGGTCGCGTACAGATCGCGGTCGATGATCTCTTGCTGGATCAGCGGATCGAGGGCGCCGGACATGCCGTTGCAAGTGGTGCAGGCAAACGCCACGACGCCGAAACCGAGCTGTTCCAGCTCAGTGGTCAGCCCCGCTTCATCGAGGTACAGCGCCACGGTTTTCGAACCGGGCGCCAGCGAGGATTTGACCCACGGCTTGCGCGTCAGGCCGAGCTTGTTGGCATTGCGCGCCAACAGGCCGGCGGCAATGACGTTGCGCGGGTTGCTGGTGTTGGTGCAACTGGTGATGGCGGCGATGATCACCGCGCCGTCGGGCATTTGCCCCGGCACGTCATCCCACTGGCCGGAGATGCCTTTGGCCGCCAGATCCGATACCGCAACGCGGGCGTGCGGGTTGCTCGGGCCGGCCATGTTGCGCACCACCGAGGACAAATCGAAGGTCAGGCCACGCTCGTATTGCGCACCTTTGAGGCTGTCAGCCCACAGGCCGGTGAGCTTGGCGTATTGCTCGACCAATTGAACCTGCTGGTCTTCACGACCGGTCAGTTTCAGGTAATCGATGGTCTGCTGGTCGATGTAGAACATCGCCGCCGTGGCGCCGTATTCCGGGGCCATGTTGGAGATGGTCGCGCGGTCACCGAGGGTCAGCGCTGCCGCGCCTTCGCCGAAGAACTCGAGCCAGGCGCCAACGACTTTCTGCTTGCGCAGGTATTCGGTCAGGGCCAGGACCATGTCGGTAGCGGTGATGCCCGGTTGCAGCTTGCCGGTCAGTTCGACGCCAACGCTTTCCGGCAGACGCATCCACGACGCACGGCCGAGCATCACGCTCTCGGCTTCAAGGCCGCCGACGCCGATGGCAATCACACCCAGCGCATCGACGTGCGGGGTGTGGCTGTCGGTGCCGACGCAAGTGTCGGGAAACGCCACGCCTTCGCGCACCTGAATCACCGGCGACATTTTCTCCAGGTTGATCTGGTGCATGATGCCGTTGCCCGGCGGGATCACATCGACGTTCTTGAAGGCCTTTTTGGTCCAGTTGATGAAGTGGAAACGGTCTTCGTTGCGGCGATCTTCGATGGCGCGGTTCTTCTCGAAGGCCTGGGCATCGAAACCGCCCGCCTCGACGGCCAGCGAGTGGTCGACGATCAATTGCGTCGGCACCACCGGGTTGACCTGCGCCGGGTCGCCGCCCTGCAAAGCGATGGCATCGCGCAGGCCAGCGAGGTCGACCAGCGCGGTCTGGCCGAGGATGTCATGGCAGACCACCCGCGCCGGGAACCACGGGAAATCGAGATCGCGTTTGCGTTCGATCAGTTGCTTGAGGGAATCGGTGAGCGTGGCCGGGTCGCAGCGACGCACGAGGTTTTCCGCGAGCACGCGGGAGGTGTACGGCAAGGTGTCGTAGCTGCCAGGCGCAATCGCCTCGACCGCCGCGCGGGTGTCGAAGTAATCCAGCGGCGTGCCGGGCAGGTTCTTGCGGAATTCTGTGTTCATCGGGTCAGGACTCGGGTCACGGTGGTTGCAAAGGGTGGGCCAGAAACCTGAGTTACACACCGTCCACTGTGGGAGCGAGCCTGCTCGCGAAAGCGGTAGATCAGTCGACATCCTTGTTGGATGCCAGTCCGTCTTCGCGAGCAGGCTCGCTCCCACAGGGTCTAGCGGGGTTCTCTGGTTCCGGGTCAGCTCACCATTCAGCGACGTTCGATTGGCACGAACTTGCGCTGTTCGACGCCGGTGTATTCGGCGCTTGGGCGGATGATGCGGTTGTTGGCGCGTTGTTCGAACACGTGCGCGGCCCAGCCGGTCAGGCGCGAGCAGACGAAGATCGGCGTGAACAGCTTGGTCGGGATGCCCATGAAGTGGTAAGCCGAGGCGTGATAGAAGTCGGCATTCGGAAACAGTTTCTTCTGCTCCCACATGGTCTTGTCGATGGCCTCGGAAACCGGGAACAACACCTTGTCGCCGACCTCGTCCGCGAGTTTTTTCGACCAGCCCTTGATCACCTCGTTGCGCGGGTCGCTGTCCTTATAGATCGCGTGGCCGAAACCCATGATCTTGTCCTTGCGCTCGAGCATGCCGAGGGTGCCTTTGATCGCCTCTTCCGGCGAACCGAAGCGCTCGATCATTTCCATCGCCGCTTCGTTGGCGCCACCGTGCAACGGGCCACGCAGCGAACCGATGGCCGCCGTCACGCACGAGTACAGATCCGACAAGGTCGAAGCGCATACGCGCGCGGTGAAGGTTGAGGCATTGAATTCGTGTTCGGCGTAGAGGATCAGCGACACGTTCATGACTTTGACGTGCAGTTCGCTTGGCTTCTTGCCGTGCAGCAAGTGCAGGAAGTGGCCGCCGATGGTCGGTTCGTCGCTGACGCAGTCGATGCGCTTGCCGTCGTGGCTGAAGCGATACCAGTAGCACATGATCGCCGGGAACGCGGCGAGCAGACGGTCGGTCTTGTCGCGCTGTTCGGAGAAGTCTTTCTCCGGTTCGATGTTGCCGAGGAACGAGCAACCGGTACGCATGACGTCCATCGGGTGGGCGTCGGCGGGAATTCGTTCAAGCACTTCCTTGAGTGCCTGCGGCAGGTCGCGCAGCTTGCTCAGTTTGCTTTGATAGTCGGCCAGTTGCGCTGTTGTCGGCAGTTCGCTGTACAGCAGCAGATAGGCGACTTCTTCAAATTGCGCGTCGGCGGCCAGTTCACGCACGTCGTAGCCGCGATAGGTCAGCCCGGCACCGGCCTGGCCCACGGTGGACAGTGCGGTTTGCCCGGCTACCTGGCCACGGAGCCCGGCGCCACTGAGTACTTTTGCTTCGGCCATTGTGTTCTCCAATCTTCTTGAATTTGTATGGGGAAACTTGTGGGAGCGAGCCTGCTCGCGAAAGCGCTGGATCAGTCGACATCAATCTTGGATGTCAGTCCGTCTTCGCGAGCAGGCTCGCTCCCACAGGGTTTTGTTCAGCCTTTCTTCTGTGCAAACAACGCATCGAGCTTCTGCTCGAACGTGTGGTAATCGATACGATCGTAGAGCTCCATGCGAGTCTGCATGGTGTCGATGACATTCTGTTGCGTGCCATCGCGGCGGATCGCGGTGTAGACGTTTTCCGCTGCCTTGTTCATCGCACGGAACGCCGACAGCGGGTAAAGCACCAGCGAGACGTCAGCGCCGGCCAGTTGTTCGGTGGTGTACAGCGGCGTTGCGCCGAACTCGGTGATGTTGGCCAGGATCGGTGCTTTCACACGGTTGGCGAACAGCTTGTACATGTCCAGTTCGGTAATCGCTTCCGGGAAGATCATGTCGGCGCCCGCCTCGATGCACGCTGCCGCGCGATCAAGCGCCGATTCCAGACCTTCCACTGCCAGTGCGTCGGTACGCGCCATGATCACGAAGCTGCCATCGGTACGGGCATCGACGGCGGCTTTGATGCGATCGACCATTTCCTGCTGGCTGACGATTTCTTTATTGGGGCGATGGCCGCAGCGCTTGGCGCCAACCTGGTCCTCGATGTGAATCGCCGCCGCGCCGAACTTGATCATCGACTTGACCGTGCGCGCGACATTGAAGGCCGACGAGCCAAAACCGGTGTCAACATCCACCAGCAGCGGCAGGTCGCAAACGTCGGTGATACGGCGCACGTCGGTCAGCACATCATCCAGCCCGGTGATGCCCAGGTCCGGCACGCCCAGCGAGCCTGCGGCCACGCCGCCGCCGGACAGGTAGATCGCCTTGAAACCGGCGCGCTTGGCCAGCAGCGCGTGGTTGGCGTTGATCGCGCCGACCACTTGCAAAGGATGCTCGCTGGCGACCGCATCGCGGAAGCGCTGGCCCGGCGTGTTCAGGTTGGAAGTCATGCATCACCTCGTTCAGTGGCTGTCTTGTTGTGGGCGCCGTCCTCGTAGTGACGGGCGATGTTGCGTTTCGAGGCGCCGATGTGGCGGCGCATCAACAATTCCGCGAGTTCGCCGTCACGGTCGGCGATGGCATCGAGAATGCGGTGGTGTTCGGCGAAGGCCTGGTGCGGGCGGTTCGGCGTGGTGGAAAACTGGATGCGGTACATGCGCACCAGTTGATACAGCTCGCCGCAGAGCATCTGCGTCAGCGTGCGATTGCCGCTGCCCTGGATGATCCGGTAATGAAAGTCGAAATCGCCTTCCTGCTGGTAGTAACCGACGCCGGCCTGAAACGCCGCATCGCGCTCGTGGGTTTCCAGCACCCGGCGCAGTTCGTCGATTTCCTCGACGCTCATGCGCTCGGCGGCGAGGCGGCAGGCCATGCCTTCGAGGGATTCACGGATTTCGTAGAGTTCGATCAATTCGGCATGGCTGAGCGAAACCACCCGCGCACCGACGTGCGGCACACGCACCAGCAGGCGCTGGCCTTCCAGACGATGGATCGCCTCACGCAGCGGCCCCCGACTGATGCCATAAGTACGCGCCAGTTCCGGCTCGGAGATCTTGCTGCCCGGGGCGATCTCGCCTTTGACGATGGCGGCCTGAATGCGCCGGAAGACGTTTTCCGACAGCGTCTCGGAATCGTCACCGCTGATGACCGGGGGATCAAGTTGATCCAGCATGATTGTCGACACCTTTAAATCCAATGCGGCAAAAACTAGCCAATAAGACCGCATCAGTCAAAGGATAAATAGGTATTGTCGACAATCGTCTAATAACCGCAGCCAATCGATCGTCTATTAATGTGGGAGCGAGCCTGCTCGCGAAGGCGGCGGGTCAGTCGGCTTCTGCATCGAATGACACAGCGCATTCGCGAGCAGGCTCGCTCCCACAAGGGTGGCACCCTTTGCAGCTCATGGGTCGGCGCAAGCGCTGGCGCCATAAAACCACCGTGCTAGAATGCCGCCCGCATTTGCGGGTCTTTAGTACGGCTTGCCATAAAAAGCTGCCAGGCACACGCGGGGGCTTGCGCACGGTTGCGCGGGCACCTGAACCGATAACGGAACGCTGCGCACCAGGATTTATGAGACTCAAGCCTTTCCCCACCTTTTTTGCTCTGTTTTGCCTGCCGGGCCTCGCCGCCGCGGGGGAAAAAACCGTGTACGGCCTCAACGAATACGCTTCGCTTGACGGCATCAATCTCGAAGTTGCGGCCAAACTCGACACCGGGGCGAAAACCGCCTCGCTGAGCGCCCGCGACATCAAACGTTTCAAACGCAACGGTGAATCCTGGGTACGTTTCTACCTGGCCATCGACACCGCGCATTCACACCCCATCGAACGGCCGCTGGCGCGGGTCAGCAAGATCAAGCGCCGCGCCGGCGACTACGATCCGGAAGAAGGCAAGCAGTACACCGCCCGTCCGGTGATCGAGCTGGATATCTGCATGGGTTCGGCAATGCGCAGCATCGAAGTGAACCTCACCGACCGAAGTGCGTTCCAATACCCGCTTTTGATCGGCTCCGAGGCGCTGAAACGCTTCGACGCGCTGGTCGACCCCAGTCTTAAATACGCTGCCGGCAAACCTGCCTGCACCATCGCCGCTCACACCGCCGAGTAATTTCCATGCGTTCTCTAACCTTCCACCTGAAAATCCTGATCGCCGTGCTGGTGCTGCTGGGCGTTTCGGTTACGGCCTATCAGATTTTCGTGCTCGGCATCCCGGTGACCGAAGACGCCACCGACGACCTGTGGAACATCGACGCCAAGGTCGAGTTCGTCGCCAGCACCAAGGATCCGGTGAAGATCCAGATGTTCGTGCCGCCGTTGAGCCGCGATTACGTGAGCCTCAACGAAAGCTTCATCTCCAATAACTACGGCGTCGCGGTCAACCGCATCGACGGCAACCGCAAGGTGACCTGGTCGGCCCGTCGCGCCAAGGGCAACCAGACGCTGTATTACCGTCTGGTGCTGACCAAGCGCTACACCGCGGAAAAATCCAAGGTCAAAGGCCCGACCTTCCGTGACAGCATGGTCATCGAAGGCCCGGAAAAAATCGCCGCCGAAGCCCTGCTCGCGCCGATCCGCCAACATTCGGCCGACGTCGAAACCTTTATTGGCGAGGCGATCAAGCGCGTTAACAATGTCAACGACGACAACGTCAAATTGCTGCTGGCTGGCGATCCGTCGACTTCGCACAAAGCCAAGATCGTCGAACTGCTGCTGTCGATTGCCCACGTTCCGGTAGAAAAAGTCCACACCATCCGCCTCGTCGCCGATCAGCCACAGACACCCGAACTGTGGCTGCGCAGCTTCAACGGCAACGACTGGCTGTACTTCAACCCGGAAACCGGTGAGCAAGGCCTGCCAACCGACCGCCTGCTGTGGTGGACCGGTGACGAAAACCTGATCACCGTCGACGGCGGCAAGAAAGCCAACGTGACCTTCAGCCTGAACAACAGCGAGATGAACGCGATTCGTCTGGCCAAACTGACCGACGAAAACACTGACGCCAACTTCCTCGATTACTCGCTGTACGGCCTGCCGCTGCAGACTCAGCAGACTTTCATGATCATGGTGATGATCCCGATCGGCGTACTGGTAATCCTGATCCTGCGCAACCTCGTCGGCCTGCAGACCCTGGGCACATTCACCCCGGTGCTGATCGCGCTGGCCTTCCGCGAAACGCAGCTGGGCTTCGGCATTCTGCTGTTCACGGTGATCACCGCGCTGGGCCTGTCGCTGCGCTCGTATCTCGAACATCTGAAACTGCAAATGCTGCCGCGCCTGTCGGTGGTGCTGACGTTCGTGGTGGTGTTGATCGCGGCGATCAGTCTGTTCAGCCACAAGCTGGGGCTTGAGCGTGGCTTGTCGGTGGCGCTGTTCCCGATGGTGATTCTGACCATGACCATCGAACGTCTGTCGATCACCTGGGAAGAACGCGGCGCCAACCATGCGCTGAAAGTGGCGATCGGCACGCTGTTCGCCGCCTCCCTGGCGCACCTGATCATGACCGTGCCGGAGCTGGTGTACTTCGTGTTTACCTTCCCGGCGATCCTGCTGATTCTGGTCGGTTTCATGCTGGCGATGGGTCGCTATCGCGGCTACCGCCTGACCGAACTGGTGCGTTTCAAGGCCTTCCTGAAGAAGGCTGACGCCTGATGTTCGGTTTCTGGAAGACCTGGAAGGCCCTCGAGGCGCGCGGCATCATGGGCATCAACCGCCGCAACGCGGACTACGTGCTCAAGTACAACAAGCGCAGCCTGTACCCGATCGTCGATGACAAGATCCTCACCAAGGAACGCGCCATCGCCGCCGGCATTCACGTGCCGGAGCTGTACGGGGTGATCTCCACCGAGAAGGAAATCGACAAGCTCGACGAGATCATCGGCGGGCGCAGCGACTTCGTGATCAAACCGGCGCAGGGCGCGGGTGGCGACGGCATCATCGTCATCGCCGACCGCTTCGAAGGCCGTTATCGCACGGTGTCGGGCAAGATCCTCGCCCACGAAGAGCTCGAACATCACATCTCCAGCATCCTCACCGGCCTGTACTCGCTGGGCGGCCACCGCGACCGCGCACTGATCGAATACCGTGTGACCCCGGACCAGATCTTCAAGAGCATCAGCTACGAAGGCGTGCCGGACATCCGCATCATCGTGCTGATGGGTTACCCGGTGATGGCGATGTTGCGTCTGCCGACCCGCCAGTCCGGCGGCAAGGCCAACCTGCACCAGGGCGCCATTGGCGTTGGTGTGGATCTGGCCACCGGTTTGACCCTGCGCGGCACCTGGCTGAACAACATCATCACCAAACACCCCGACACCACCAACGCGGTGGACGGCGTGCAACTGCCCTACTGGGACGGTTTCATGAAACTCGCCGCCGGCTGCTATGAGCTGTGCGGGCTGGGCTATATCGGTGTGGACATGGTGCTCGATCAGGAAAAGGGTCCGTTGATTCTCGAACTGAATGCGCGGCCGGGGCTGAACATTCAGATCGCCAACGATTGCGGCCTGACCTTGCGCACTCACGCGGTTGAAGCGCGGCTGGAAGAGCTGAAGGCGCGGGGCGTTAAGGAATCGGTAGAAGAGCGGGTGGCGTTTACCCAGGAGATGTTTGGGCATATTCCTGCGGTCGAGGGCTAAAAGCTGAAAAGCCCCTCACCCTAGCCCTCTCCCGGAGGGAGAGGGGACTGACCGTGGTGGATGCGAGAGCTGCGCCGACCTGAAATACCCGGTCGAACTCCGGCCTTGAAAAGCATGAAGATCGGCTCCCTTTCCCCCTCGCCCCCTTGGGGGAGAGGGCTGGGGTGAGGGGGAGGCTTTTGACTTTGATCTGGCAGCGCAGAGGACTACAATCCCTACCCCGCCTCAACGGCCGATCTGCCCCGCCCATGTTGACCTGCTCCGTACACCCACTGCCCTACCGCGCCAACCCCGCCGACTATTTCGCGGCCATTCGCAACGCACCCGGCGCCGTGCTGCTCGACAGCGGCCGGCCGAGCGCTGAACGCGGCCGTTATGACTTGCTCAGCGCCTGGCCGCTGGAACAATTGGCAGTATTGCCGGACGAGAACGGTGCGCACTTTGTGCAGCGCCTGCGCGACAACCTCAGCCGCTTGGGCGAAGCTCAGTTGCCTGCCGGGTATGAATTACCGTTCGCCGGCGGGCTGATCGGCTATCTGAGCTACGACTTCGGCCGCCATCTGGAAAACCTGCCGAGTCAGGCGCTGGATGACCTGCAACTGCCCGATGCGCGTTTTGGCCTGTACGACTGGGCGCTGATCAGCGATCACCACGGGCAAACCAGCCAATTGGTCTTTCATCCAACGCTTGTCGACAGTGAACGGCAGCGATTGGTCGCGCTGTTCACGCAGCCTCAAGTTGACGCGCTGGCGCCCTTCAAACTGAACGCCCCGATGGCCGCTGATCTCTCGGCCGACGATTACCGTCAGGCCTTCGATCGCATTCAGGACTACATCCAGGCCGGCGACTGCTATCAGGTCAACTTCGCGCAACGCTTTCGTGCTGAATGCCAGGGCGATCCGTGGCTGGCTTACTGCGCTTTGCGTCAGGCCTGCCCGACGCCGTTCTCCGGCTTCCAGAGCCTGCCCGACGGTGGCGCAGTGCTGAGCCTGTCACCGGAACGTTTCGTCAGAGTCAGCCAGCGCCAAGTCGAAACCCGTCCGATCAAGGGCACCCGCCCCCGTGGCGTCACCCCAGCCGAGGACGCCGCCAACGCCGCCGAACTGCTGGCCAGCCCCAAGGATCGCGCGGAAAACCTGATGATCGTCGACCTGCTGCGCAACGACCTCGGGCGCACCTGCCGCATCGGCTCGGTGCGGGTGCCGGAGTTGTTCAGTCTGGAGAGCTATCCGAACGTGCATCACCTGGTCAGCAGCGTGACCGGTGAACTGGCGACGGATCGTGATGCGCTGGACCTGATCGCCGGCAGTTTCCCCGGCGGCTCGATCACCGGCGCACCGAAGATTCGGGCGATGCAGATCATCGACGAGCTGGAGCCGACCCGACGCGGTCTGTATTGCGGCTCGTTGCTGTATCTGGACGTGCGCGGCGAGATGGACAGCTCCATCGCCATCCGCAGTCTGCTGGTCAAGGATGGCCAGGTGTGCTGCTGGGGCGGCGGCGGGATCGTCGCCGATTCGGACTGGCAGGCGGAGTATCAGGAGTCGATGACCAAAGTGCGGATCCTGCTCGATACCCTGCAGAACCTCTGAAGCATCGCGAGCAGCCTCCCACACCGATCGTTCCCACGCTCCTGCGTGGGAATGCAGCCCGGGACGCTCGGCGTCCCTTTCAGAAGCCGAACGCGGAGCGTCCGATGAGGCATTCCCACGCAGAGCGTGGGAGCGATCATCGTGTGGGAGCGAGCCTGCTCGCGAAGACGCCCTTCCAGACGTCTACAAACTCAACTCTCTATTAGAGGCCTTGAGAAATTCCTGCTTGAGCTCTTCAAACGTATGCACCGCCGGGAACTGCGGAAACTCGCGAATTACGTTGTCCGGCGCATGGAACAGAATCCCCGCATCCGCCTCGCCGAGCATGGTCGTGTCGTTGTACGAATCACCCGCCGCGATCACCTGGTAGTACAGACTCTTGAACGCCAGCACCGACTGACGCTTGGGATCTTTCTGGCGCAGTTGATAGCCCGTCACCCGACCGCTTTCGTCAGTGATCAAGCGGTGGCAGAGCAAGGTCGGGAAGCCCAGCTGGCGCATCAGCGGCTGCGAGAATTCATAAAAAGTGTCCGAGAGAATCACCACTTGGAAACGCTCGCGCAGCCAGTTGACGAACTCCACCGCACCGTCCAGCGGTTTCAGCGTGGCGATGACTTCCTGAATATCCGAGAGTTTGAGGCCGTGCTCATCGAGGATGCGCAAACGCTGCTTCATCAATACGTCGTAATCGGGAATGTCCCGGGTGGTGGCCTTGAGGGAGTCGATTCCGGTTTTTTCGGCGAAGGCGATCCAGATTTCCGGTACCAGTACCCCTTCAAGATCCAGGCAAGCAATTTCCACAAGACACTCCCGTTTGTAGTGATTATTTGAGTCAAGCGAGGCCGAACTCTAGCGTTTGCACCCGAGGCGCGCAACGCAGAGGACGCCCCGGGCGCGGCAGCTTTTTGTTACCATCGGCCCCCTATAGAGCGCCCGAGCGCCATTGACCTGTAGGAAGCCGCCCTGATGAGCCCATCGTTCGACGTCGTGGAACTCGCCACGACCTATGCCAACAAATCCGCCCAGGACATCCTCAAGCTCGCCTTCGCCGAGTTCGGCGATGACTTGTGGATATCCTTCAGCGGCGCCGAGGACGTGGTGCTGGTGGACATGGCGTGGAAGCTGAACAAGAACGTCAAAGTGTTCAGCCTCGACACCGGCCGCCTGCACCCGGAGACCTACCGTTTCATCGAGCAGGTGCGCGAGCATTACCAGATCGATATTGAAATTGTCTCGCCGGACTACACGAAACTCGAACCGTTCGTGAAGGAAAAAGGCCTGTTCAGTTTCTACAAGGACGGCCACGGCGAATGCTGCGGCATCCGCAAGATCGAACCGCTGCGGCGTAAGCTGTCCGACGTCAAAGCTTGGGCCACCGGCCAGCGCCGCGATCAGAGCCCGGGCACCCGCAGCGCTGTGGCGGTGCTGGAAATCGACACAGCTTTCTCGACACCGGAACGCACCCTGTACAAGTTCAACCCGCTGGCGCAGATGACCAGCGAGGAGATCTGGGGTTACATCCGCATGCTCGAACTGCCCTATAACAGCTTGCACGAGCGCGGTTTCATTAGTATCGGCTGCGAACCCTGCACCCGCCCAGTGCTGCCGAACCAGCACGAGCGCGAAGGCCGCTGGTGGTGGGAAGAAGCCACGCAGAAAGAATGCGGGCTGCATGCCGGGAATATCATCAGCAAGAGCAAGGTTTGATCCCCCATTTTTAGAAGGACCTGTGGGAGCGAGCCTGCTCGCGAAAGCGCCGTTCCAGTCAACGTTTCAGTTGCCTGATCCACCGCATTCGCGAGCAGGCTCGCTCCCACATTGATATGTGCCAGGCATATAAAAGGTGTACACAAGGTTGTCACCATCGGTGCCATTTATGTGTGCACTTTCAGTTCTGACGCCCTGAAAAGTTACACTCCCCGGCAGAATCCCCGTCTGCTTGCCTCTCTGCAAACTCCCTCCCCTGAAAAAAATTCCTGCCCGATCGATCAATTTATATCGCCTGTTTTTCAGCCACTTATGCCGCATTGATAACTATTCGAAATGAGCCCTGCCGCTTATAGATTCGCAACTGGCACAAATCTGGCTTTATCGCATACATGTTTTGTATACAAAACTGCAAAACATGCACACTTTCGATCCGCAAGCCTGAAGCGCCCTATCCCGTACAGGCTGCAGATGCCCCGTAACCAGTGATGTTTTCACCGCCGCGACGAAGATTTGTCGAGCCTGAGCGCTCATGCACAGTCATCGCGGTGGCGAACGTCAGGAGCCTGCCGGAATGCGTACAAGTCTTTCGAATAACATCGCGCTGAATCTGCCCTCCGCCACGCTCGATCAACCGTTGCCCGATGACGGACTGAGCGAGCCGCTGCAACTGAGCCCGCGTCTGCACAACAGCGATCTGGCGCCGACCAAAGCCGAAGGCCGGCGCTGGGGCCAGTACAGCATCTTCGCCCTGTGGACGAATGATGTGCACAACATCGCCAACTACTCGTTCGCCATCGGCCTGTATGCGTTGGGCCTGGGCGGCTGGCAGATTCTGTTGTCGCTGGGGATTGGCGCGGCGCTGGTGTACTTCTTCATGAACCTGTCCGGGTACATGGGGCAGAAAACCGGGGTGCCGTTTCCGGTGATCAGCCGGATCAGTTTCGGCATCCACGGTGCGCAAATCCCTGCATTGATCAGGGCGGTGATCGCCATCGCCTGGTTCGGTATTCAGACGTACCTCGCCTCAGTGGTATTCCGCGTCTTGCTGACTGCCGTGCATCCGGGCTTTGCCGAATACGATCACAACTCGATTCTCGGCCTGTCGACTCTTGGCTGGGTGTGCTTCGTTGCCATCTGGCTGGTGCAACTGGCGATCCTTGCCTACGGCATGGAGATGGTGCGCCGTTACGAGGCATTTGCCGGGCCGGTGATTCTGCTGACCGTTGCTGCACTCGCCGGGTGGATGTACTTCCAGGCCAACGCGACCATTGCCTGGTCGATCCGCGAGCCGCTGACCGGTGGCGAGATGTGGCGCAACATCTTCGCCGGCGGCGCGTTGTGGCTGGCAATCTACGGCACGCTGATCCTCAACTTCTGCGATTTCGCCCGTTCTTCGCCGTGCCGCAAAACCATCAAGGTGGGAAATTTCTGGGGTTTGCCGGTGAACATTCTGGTATTCGCCGCGATTACCGTGCTGCTGTGTGGCGCGCAGTTCCAGATCAACGGGCGAATCATCGAAAGCCCGACCGAGATCATCGCCTCGATCCCCAACACATTCTTTCTGGTGCTCGGCTGCCTGGCTTTTCTGATCGTCACCGTCGCGGTGAACATCATGGCCAACTTCGTCGCCCCGGCGTTCGTCCTCAGCAACCTGGCGCCGAAGTACCTGACCTTCCGCCGCGCCGGGCTGATCAGCGCGACCATTGCCGTGCTGATCCTGCCGTGGAACCTCTACAACAGCCCGCTGGTGATCGTGTATTTCCTGTCGGGCCTAGGCGCCCTGCTCGGCCCGCTGTACGGGGTGATCATGGTCGACTACTGGCTGATCCGCAAAGGCCGGATCAATGTGCCGCAGCTCTACAGCGAAGACCCCAACGGCGCTTATTACTACAGCCGTGGCATCAATTTCCGCGCGGTGGCGGCGTTTATTCCTGCAGCGCTGATCGCCATCGTCCTGGCCCTGGTACCTGGTTTCCACAGCGTTTCGCCGTTCTCCTGGCTGATCGGTGCCGGTATCGCCGGCATGCTTTACCTGATCATCGCCAAACGCCAGACGCATTACGCCGAAGTCAGCGGCGAATGCATCGCTGTGGATAACGTCAGCCACTGATCCCTTCGCGGCCCGGTTTTCGGGCCGCACCACTGCCCGCAATAAGGATTTTCCATGCGTATTCTCGTGGTCAACGTCAACACCACCGAATCCATCACCGACGCCATCGCCCGCTCGGCGCAGGCCGTCGCTTCACCCGGCACCGAAATCGTCGGCCTGACCCCGTACTTCGGCGCCGAATCGATTGAAGGCAATTTCGAAAGTTACCTGGCCGCCATCGCCGTGATGGACCGAGTGATGGCCTATGACCAACCCTTCGATGCGGTGATCCAGGCCGGCTACGGCGAACATGGCCGCGAAGGCTTGCAGGAATTGCTCAACGTGCCAGTGGTAGATATCACTGATGCGGCGGCCAGCACCGCGATGTTCCTCGGCCATGCCTACTCGGTGGTGACCACGCTGGATCGCACCGTGCCGCTGATCGAGGATCGACTGAAATTGTCCGGCCTGTGGGATCGCTGTGCCTCGGTGCGCGCCAGTGGTCTGGCGGTTCTGGAGCTGGAACATGAACCGCAGCGCGCACTGGAAGCGATTGTGCAGCAGGCCGAACTGGCGGTGACCCAGGACAAGGCCGAGGTGATTTGCCTGGGCTGCGGCGGCATGGCCGGACTGGACGAGCAGATCCGCCGGCGCACCGGCGTGCCGGTGGTGGATGGCGTGACAGCGGCGGTGACGATTGCCGAGTCGCTGGTGCGTTTGAAGTTGTCGACGTCGAAGGTGCGGACTTATGCGACGCCACGGCCGAAGAATATTGTTGGCTGGGCGCAGCGCTTTGCTCGATAGACCGAGTTATCGTTCATCGCGGGCAAGCCCGCTCCCACAGGGTTTTGTGTTCTTTGCAAGATGTGTGAGCAACTCAAAACTTGTGGGAGCGGGCTTGCCCGCGATAGCCGCAACTCGGTTTGGTGCCTGGCTCAGATAGCACTAAACCGCCGCCCCAGTCCCTGCTCAGCAAACTGTTCAATCACGAAATCCACAAACGCCCGGGTCTTGCCCGGCAACAATTTGTGCTCGGCGTAATAGATCGAAATGTTGCCGTCATCGACAAACCATTCCGGCAGCACTCGCCGTAACGTCCCTGCCTGAAGATACGCGACCGCAAACGGCATGCTCACCAGCGCAATGCCCAAACCTTGCATCGCCGTTGCACAGGCAGCCTCGGAATCACTCATGGTCATCCGCGCCCGCAACGTCAGCGGGCTGTGTTGCTGATCGCGGTGAGTCAGTTGCCAGGAACGCAGGCGCCCGGTCTGCGGTGAGCGAATCAGAATGCCGTCGTGTTGCCTGAGGTCATCGGGATGGCTGATCGGCGCATGTTTTTGCAGATAGTCCTCAGATGCCACCAACACCCGATGCGCCGGTGTCAGCCTGCGCGCAACCACGCCTTGCGGCAGTTCAAAGCCGCCACCAATCGCCGCGTCGAAGCCCTGCCCGATCAGGTCGACTTGGCGGTTATCGAAATGCCAGTCCGGGTTGATCGCGGGATAGCGCCGCAGAAACTCACCGAGCAGCGGCACGATATACAGACGGCCGAACACCGTGCCCATGCTGACTTTCAGCGTGCCGGCCGGTTGCCCGCCGGCACTGGCCAGATTGGCCACGGCATTCTGGATGGTGGTCAGGCTGGCGCTGACTTCACTCAAAAACAGCTGCCCCGCTTCGGTCAGGGTCAGGCTGCGTGTACTACGCTGGAACAGCCGCACGCCAAGCCGCGCCTCCAATTTCGCCACGCTCTTGCCGACCGCCGCCGGGGTCAGGCTCAAGCGTCGCGCGGCTTCGGCGAAGCTGCCGACTTCGGCGCTGCGCACAAAGCATTCGATACTGCTGAACGTTTCCATGATCGCCACTATAAACTTTTGGTTTACACAGACTATAGCAATCATGGTCTACCCGGTTGTCGATGCCACGCCGATACTCGGCACCAACACCAAGGCATTCCGCCTTGAACACTTGGAGATCGAACATGACCACTCAACACCTCAGCGGCAAAGTCGCTCTGATTCAAGGCGGTTCGCGCGGCATCGGCGCAGCCATCGTCAAACGCCTGGCCGCTGAAGGCGCCGCCGTCGCTTTCACTTACGTCAGCTCCGCCGCCAAAGCCGAAGAACTGCAGAACAGCATCACCGGCAACGGCGGCAAAGCCTTGGCGATCAAGGCTGACAGCGCCGATGCCGGCGCGATTCGCCACGCCGTCAGCGCCACCGTCGAAGCGTTTGGGCGCCTGGACATTCTGATCAACAACGCCGGCGTGCTGGCCATCGCGCCGCTGGAAGATTTCAAACTCGAAGATTTCGATCAGACTTTGGCCATCAACGTGCGCAGCGTGTTCATTGCTTCGCAGGAAGCGGCGAAACACATGGGCGAAGGCTCGCGGATCATCAACATCGGCAGCACCAACGCCGACCGCATGCCCTTCGGCGGTGGCGGCGTGTACGCGATGAGCAAATCGGCACTGGTCGGCCTGACCAAAGGCCTGGCCCGCGATCTCGGCCCACGGGGCATCACCATCAACAACGTGCAACCTGGCCCGGTCGACACCGACATGAACCCGGCCCACGGCGAATTCGCCGACAGCCTGATCCCGCTGATGGCCGTCGGTCGTTACGGCACCGCCGATGAAATCGCCAGCTTCGTCGCCTACCTGGCCGGACCGGAAGCCGGTTACATCACCGGTGCCAGCCTGACCATCGACGGTGGTTTCGGCGCCTGACAGACCGGCAAAAAAAACGCCGCCCTTCTTTATAGAAGGGCGGCGTTTATGTTTAAGCGGTCAAGCCAGTTCCAGCATCGGCAGGCCAAATACGCTGGGCGTGAAATCTTTCAGCGAGCGGATAATGCCGTCAGCGTGAGCATATTTCTCGTCTGCCATTGCTGCGTCGGGGATGGCGATTGCGGTCATGCCTGCCGCTTTCGCTGCGGTGACGCCAAACGGCGAATCCTCGAACACCAGACAATCCTTGGGCGCAACGCCCAAACGCCGGGCGGCGGTGAGGAAAATATCCGGCGCCGGTTTGGCCGCGCCTACTTCCGGATCGTCCGCCGTGACGATGAAATCGAACAGCGCAAACCACTCACGGTGCAAGGTGGTTTTCTGCCCGAACGACTGGCGCGACGAACTGGTGCCGACTGCGATCGGGATGTTGTGCGCCTTGAGGTGACGCACCAGCGCTTCGGCCCCCGGCATCGCTTGCGCCTTGGGGAAACGCTCGCGCATCAGCGGCTCGCGGATCTGCAGAAATTCTTCCGGAGTGATCGGTAGTTCCAGCGCCTGCACCACGTAATTGGCCAGGTCATTGGCACCGCGACCAATGATGTTTTGTTTGACGCTCCAGTCGAAGGTTTTCCCGTAGCGCCCGGCAATCAGCGAGGTGACCTCGGTGTAAATGCCCTCGGTGTCGAGCAGCAAACCGTCCATATCGAAAATCACGGCCTTGATCGGGCCGAACGTCTTCAGCGGTGCATTCATCATCGGATCCGTTAACAAAGACATCCCGGGCGACAGGCAACGTGCCGCAACGCGGATCTGATTAATGGGTTCAGCAGCATAGCGAGGCCGATGGACATTGAGCAACGGGCAATGCCATCGACGCCTTTTCGCATTTAGCGAAAACTCCTACAGACACTGCCTACTTCCCCGACTTCTTTCCTTTTTGATCCCCCGCAAAGTCCGCGCCCCCGTTTCTTCATATGCGCGAGCGACTGCGAATGTTTCAACCCGATCAGCTCCTGGCCCTGAACAACAGCATCGGACTGCTGGTGGTGGCCGCCCTGAATCCGAAGCAGCCAGATTTCGAAGCGCTGATCGATGAGTTCCGCCTGTGCCTGAACAACTACGATGCCTGGGCCGAGCAGTTCTGGACCGGGACGGCGCTGGACATCGAGCAGGTGTTCAAGGTTGGCAATGACGTACAACTGAGCGCGCCGATCACCTCGCGCGCACCTGTCAGCTCATCGGTAGTCATGTGCCCGGCCAACGGGCCACTGACCCTGGTGCATTTGTTCGAAACCGCGCGCTTCGTGCCGATCGGCGAAACCCCGGTGACCCTCGAACCGCTGCTCAGCGACGTCGACGGTGTGCTGACCTTCGGCGAACCACTGCGCTACACCATCGGCCCGAGCGGGATCCTCGAGGTGACCGATTGCGTGCGGAGCCAGCGCTACCGCGTCACCTTCTTTCCCGATGTTTCTACCGACCATGTCCGCGCCCTGTATGCCTCATATGAAGGCGTGATTGCCGGTCTTGAAGGTTGGCTGCGCGGCGAGTGGACAGGCTTTCAGCCGCAATGGACGGAGTTTTCCAGCGCCGGTTTTCTTGATCGTTACGGGCAGTTGCAACGGGCCGATTGGCGCGGTCTGGAAAAAGCTTTGAATGGCGTCTGGGATGACATTCAACAACTGTTCGCCCTACTTGCCGATCTGCAGGAGCACAGCGCAAAGCTTCTGGAATACCTCAGCGAGGTCGAACTTGAGGCGCTGCTGGCGGCGTCCAGCGAGGCGATTGCCAACGCCTTGTTGATGCTCAGCGACGAGCCGTTGCTGTTCATTCATCTGGCTGCGTTTACCAGTTGGCTGAAGATGCTGCCGCCGCAATACCTCGCCGAGGTGGTGGCCGAAGTTCGCACCGAGTTGCTCATCAGTTTCCTGTTGATGCGCGTGGCGGGCGGTGCCGGCGTATCGCTGCGTTTGAGCAGCAAGGTCCTGGCGAAAGTCAAGTCGCCACGGGCGCGAGAGTGGCTGGCCGCCTCAGCCTTGCGTCTGGCTGAGCTGACTTCTACGCCGGAGCTCAAGCAGCACGCGAGCACGCTGAAGCCGCTGATGTTTCATGCGCGCGAGGTGGAGCTGAAGCCGACACCGTCGATTCCGCTGAACATTCGTCAGGCCGACGCGGTGGTGCTCCGCGTGCCGAATCCGGCGCCACTCGCGCGGGAAAAATCCCAAGGCATGGCGCGTCTTGAGCGCCACGAGCCCCACGACGACGTCCCCGTCCAGGCGAAAAACCCCAACGGCGATGCCGCCGACTGCGTCCCCAATACCTGCAAAAACGGCTGCCCGGTGTCGATGGTCACCGGCGAAGAACTGCTGACCCTGACCGACGCCGTGCTCGACGGCGTGTTGCCCTTCGAGTTCACCCGTTTGTACCGCAGCAGCGCGGTCGAGATCGACATCGGCCTGGGTTTCGGCTGGAGCCATACGCTCGCGCATCGCCTGTCCTTCGACGGCGATGGCGTGATCTGGATCGACCACGAGAACCGCCGCACTCGGTTTCCCCTGCCCAATGTCGCGCGCCCGGCGATTCACAACAGCCTGTCGCGGGCGGCGATCTTTCTCGGCGATGAGCCGGAAGAACTGATCCTCGCCCTGGCCGGGGAAACCGCGCGGTTCTATCACTTTCGCGCCGGCCGGCTGACCGCAATCAGCGATGTCTACGGCAATCGTCTGACCCTGCAACGCGATCGCTCCGACCGCATTCAGCGTCTGGACAACGGCGCCGGGCGCGCGCTGCTGTTGCGGTATGACCGCGCGCAACTGGTGGCGGTCGATTATCAGGTGTTCGTCCAGTGCGAGTGGACCACCGAACAAAACCTTGCCACCTACAGCTTCGATGCGCGGCAACGCCTGCTGGTCGCGACCAACGCGGTCGGCGACAGCGAGCGCTACGACTACGACGATCACCACGTCATCCTCCAGCGCCAGCTGACCGGCGGCGCGAGCTTCTTCTGGGAGTGGCAGCGTGAGGGCAAAGCCGCCCGCTGCGTGAGGCACTGGGCTTCGTTCTCGCAGATGAACACCCGTTACGTCTGGAACGATGACGACGCCAGCGTGACCGTGCATTACGTCGACGGCACCGAAGAAGTCTACGTCCACGACGAGCGCGCGCGGCTGGTGCGCCAGGTTGCGGCCGATGGTGGTGAACAGCTCAAGGCCTATGACCAGCAGGGGCGTTTGATCGCCGAGCAGGATGCGTTGGGCGCGGTTACCGAATACCGCTACGACGAAGTCGGACGGCTGATCGCGCTGATTCCACCGGACGATGCACCAACGTCCTACGAGTACCGCAACGGTTTTCTCTACAAGCGTTGTCGTGGTGATGCGGTGTGGATTTACCGGCGCAACGCTGAAGGTGCCGTTACCGAAGCGGTCGATCCCGACGGCCAGGTCACGCATTACTACTACAACCTGCGCGGGCAATTGCTGTCGCTGCGTTATCCGGACAGCAGCCGCCATCGCTGGGTGTGGAACGAGCTGGGTCAGCTCATCGAAGAAACCCTGCCCGATGGCGGCGTGCGGCGCTTTTCCTACGATGCGCTGGGCCGGCGGATTACCACTCAGGACGAATTTGGTGTCGTCAGCCGTCAGGAGTGGGACGCCGCCGGCCGACTGATCCTGACGACTTCTCCTACGGGCAGCACGCGCGCCTACAGCTACGGCGCCTACGGCCAGATCACCGCCGAACGCGATGAACTCGGGCGCATCACCCGCTATGAATATGACGATGATTTGCACCTGGTCTCGCGGCGGGTCAATCCTGACGGCACCCGCGTGCAGTACCGCTATGACCATGCGCGGCTGTTGCTGACCGAGATTGAAAACGAATCGGGCGAAAAGTACCGACTGGATTACACGCCGACCGGATTGATCCGACAGGAAATCGGGTTTGATGGGCGGCGTACGGCTTACGTCTACGACCTCAACGGGCACCTGCTGGAGAAGACCGAGTTTGGCGAGCAGGGTTTATCGCTGGTCACCCGGTACGAGCGCGACGCGGCTGGAAGGTTGCGAGTCAAAACCCTGCCCGATGGGATCAAGGTCCACTACGACTACGACCGCCTCGGCCGATTGATCGGTGTCGATGACGGCCAGAACCATCCGCTGGCCTTCGAGTATGACCGTCAGGACCGGCTGATCACCGAGCATCAGGGCTGGGGCACCTTGCGCTACGCCTATGACGCCTGCGGCCAGCTCAAACGCCTGCGTCTGCCGGATAACAGCAAGCTCGATTATCACTACGCCAAGGGCGGTGCGCTGTCAGCCATCGACCTCAATGGCACGCCGCTCACGCGCCACGTCTACCAGTCCGGTCGCGAACAGCAACGCCAGCAAGGCTTGCTGCTCAGCGAATACTCCTACGACGATCAGGGCCGTTTGCTCGCCCACGCTGTAGGTCATCGCCACGCTTCGCTGTACCGCCGGGATTATGCCTACAGCGCCAACGGCAATCTCGAGCACATCGCCGACAGCCGCCACGGCCAGCGCACCTATGGCTACGACGCCCTCGACCGGTTGATCCGCGTACGCCACTCGCGCGACGAACTGCCCGAATCCTTCGCCCACGACCCGGCCGGCAACCTGCTGATGCAGGACCGCCCCGGCCCTGCGCAGATCAAGGGCAATCGCCTGTTGATGCAGGGCGATCGTCATTACGACTACGACGCCTTCGGCAACCTGGTCCGCGAACGCCGTGGCCACGGCCAGACCCTGGTCACCGAATACCGCTACGACTGCCAGCACCGCCTGATCGGCCTGACCCGCCCCGACGGCCAGACCGCCACTTATCACTACGACGCCTTCGGCCGGCGCATCCGCAAAACCGTCGACAGCGCCGTCACCGAATTCTTCTGGCAAGGCGAACACCTCGTCGCCGAAAGCAGCGGCACGCAATACCGCAGCTTCCTCTACGAACCCGGCACCTTCCGCCCACTCGCGATGCTCGACGGCAAAGGCCCGAAAAAGGCCTGCCCGTTCTACTACCAACTCGACCACCTCGGCACCCCGCAGGAACTCACCGACTACAGCGGCGAAATCGTCTGGTCCGCGCAATACGACGCCTACGGCAAAGTTGCCGCCGTCACCTTGGCCGGCGAAGACTATCTGGATCAACCGCTGCGCTTTCAGGGGCAGTATTTCGATGTTGAAAGTGGGCTGCACTACAACCGCCATCGGTATTACGACCCGAGATTGGGACGGTACCTGACGCCGGATCCGGTGAAGCTCGCGGGTGGGTTGAATCAGTACCAGTACGTGCCGAATCCGACGGGGTGGGTGGATCCGTTGGGGTTGACGTCCAACTGCCCGCCGCCGAAGAAGCCTGGGTGTGAGGTTCCGGGTGGGATTGGCGCGGCTAAAGTTGATGAGGGGGAGCCGGATGTACCGGCCATCGCTCACGATATAGATCCAAACACTCTGAAACGAGTACATGCAATCGCGGGTAAGACCTCAACTAGGACAGTAGATGGGTATAAGGACAAAATGCGTGACGGATTCAATTCAGTACGCCCCATTGACGTTCTAGAACATAACGGCAGTTTATATATTCTGGATGGACACCACCGCGCAGCAGCTGCACGACAAACTTCGACCAATGTGACGATTAAACTCATAACAAATCTGAAAGCGTACGAAGGATCTCTAAGAAGCATTGAAGATATATTAGAGTCAGCAAATAATGTAGGCTTCGACAGATTGGAGCACCGGAGAAGAAGATGAGCGATCAAAGTGAAACTTTGGAAACCCTGATAAATGATTTTATCTCCATGGTAGATTCCAGTACGTCGATACTTGAAAGAAAATTTGGCACTCGAGATATTCGAAAGCTCTGGTATACCAAGGCGATCAAGCGATGCGGGAGAGTCACTCGAGGCGTTAAATATGAATTGCACGGCATTGGCTGCCGCATCAATCTATCGACAGGAACCGTAGATTTTGACTATGGACCTAATGGTGAAATCAATGGATTCGACACTTGGCGCTTATACAACTTTGCTCGTGAACGACCATCTAAGCATAAAAAGTATTGCAACGAAGAAACTATCGAAAAAGAATTCGCCGAATACATCAATCTAAAAAAGATCAAAAAAATTTCAGCCATAAGTAATCTATATATCTGGGCCGACTCGAAAGAAACGACCTAAACACGACCACAAAGAGGGCCTGTTGACTCAGGCCCTTTAAACCAATATTCAAAATCTCCATTCACCACGAACACTCTCACTGCTCATCCCCATCCTCCTCATACTCCATATCCGCCTCATCCGCATCATTCAACGGCACCGTCGCATCATCCATCAGCGAGCCGGGATCTTCATTCCCCGGATCATTGATAAACGGCAATCCACTCGGGCCCTTCTCTTCTTTGCCTTCGGTTTCAGGAGTCATGGCGCACCTCTTGAGCGTGTGGGATGTATCACTTTCGAAAAGCCCTATCGCCAATCGTTCCTCTGCCTGACGGCCACACACGAAAAACCCGGCGCCAGGCCGGGTTTTCGTTGATCAATCAGCGATGTTTATTTTTGTGTTTGTTCTTGTGCTTGTGGCCGCCGGAATGAGATCCGCCGTCGTCGTCGCCAAGATTGTTACCTACCGCGCCGCCTGCTGCGCCGCCCAGGCCCGCGCCGATGGCGGAGCCGGTGGAGCCGCCGAGGCTGTTGCCGACGACCGAGCCGCCTGCTGCGCCAAGACCGCCGCCGATCGCGGCTTCGGTGCGGTTGCGTTTGTTCGCGCCGACGGCACTGCCCGCCGCGCCGCCAACACCAGCGCCGACCGCTGCGCCCGTGCTGCCGCCGAGTTGTCCGCCAACCACATTACCCAGCGCACCGCCGAGACCACCGCCTACGGCAGCGGTGCCGTCTCCGGCCGCCATCGCGCCCTGCGCCACGACCAAGCCAAAAAACAGTGCAGATAATGACAATCGCATATGAACCTCGCAGTTCCCGAATCGGGACAGTCCGCCCAAGCGGGGCGTATGCAGATTGGAGATGATTTCGCACGAAACGTTCAGCCATGAAAAAGCCCGACATCGAGTCGGGCTTCTTCTGACAGGCCATCAGTCTCAGTGGCGCTTGTGACCTTTGCCCAGGTTGCTGCCGACGGCACCGCCGGCCGCGCCGCCCAGACCTGCACCGATGGTGGCGCCGTTGCGGCCGCCCAGGCTGTTGCCGATCACCGAACCACCGGCTGCACCGACACCGCCGCCGATCGCCGCTTTGGTGCGGCTGCCCTTGCGTGCGGCGACTGCGCTGCCCGCTGCGCCCGCGACGCCAGCACCAATGGCGGCACCGGTGCTGCCGCCCATTTTCTGACCGACCACGTTACCCAGCGCGCCACCCAGGCCACCGCCCAGCGCTGCGGTGCCGTCACCGGCAGCCATTGCACCTTGAGCAACCAGAAGGCCAAGAACCAGAGCAGGCAGTGTTAAACGCATGACGAAAACCTCAAATAAACGGGATGACGAGAAGGAGCGGGATTTAATGCGCTCGGCGCAGGAAAGTCCAGACGCCGGCGACAGCGTCGATTGGACCGCGATCAGGGAAAAGGTTTTATGCCGGGCAAAAAAAAGCCCGCTGGGGAGACGGGCTGGAGACTTGCTTTCTAACGGATGGCTTCACACTACGTTGGCCAACGTGAAAAGTTTGTGAAAAAAAACCGACATTAATGTCAACGCCCGCCCCCTCATTCTTGCGCACATAAAAAACCCCGTTCAGTGACGGGGTACGGGATGAAATCACTTTCTGGTCCTTGCCGTGACCTTCGGCAGGAATTTCGCTTTCGGCCCTTTGGGGGCCGTGGATTTGATTTTGCCGATGCTGACCGGATCCTCGCCAAACCCCGACTGATAATCCGACTGACCGCAGCGCACACAGTTGTTGAATGAAAACTCAGCGCCATCATCTTCGATAAATGGACCTGACATAGACTCTCCCCTACGCAACCGGGCCGACACCGGCAAAACAGTTTTGCCTGGAAAATATCGTCCCTCAGCGCTTTTGAGACTAGCCGGTCACTACTGGACTTGCTGTTCAGAAAGGCTGATCACCGACGAATGGAAAAAAGCGTCGCGAGCGATCACTCGCTAAAGATTTCCATCGAACGGCCGCTGCCCTTATTCCTACCAATGAATCTCAAGGAGAGATCATGCAGATCAATGGATTCCCGAACATGCCAGTCGTAAAACTCACGGACGAGCAGATCGCTGCCGGCAAGGCCGGTGCGGAAAAACTCAAGGAAAAGATCGCCTCGGGTGAAATCACCATCAAATACCCGGACAAACCGCTTCTGCAGCCGGGCGTCGTCTACCATCCCAGCGAGCCCGCACCATCGGCGCAGCCTGACGGGACACCGCCCCTCGTTGCCATCGATACACCGCTGACCTATGACGCAAGAGGCGCTGTGTTGCTCAAGCCTCAGGGCTGATTGACGCGGAAAAAAGCCCATTCCTCGTGCGAGTGGGCTTTGTCTTCATAGCAATGATCAGCGCAGCTTCACCGCCGTTCCGTTGACAAACACCACGACCATGCCACCCTTGCCTACCGGCATGCTGATCTCAAAATCCACGCCAACCACAGCATCAGCCTGCAATGCCCGCGCCCGATCCTTCAGTTCGTCGGTGGCCTGAATGCGTGCTTCTTTAAGAGCCCGCTCCAATGTCTGCGACCGCCCGCCAAAGAAGTCGCGCATGCCGGCGAACATATCGCGGATCACGTTGACGCCCTGCACAGACTCGGCGCTGACAATGTCCAGATAGGCCGTGATCTGCCGCCCCTCGACGGAATGAGTGGTGGAAATGATCATGAAAGTCGTCCCTTTACTGCATAAGTGAAGGCAGCGATTGTAACGCGGCACCAGATCTGGCCCGTGCCTCAATTGGATTTAACGACCCACAATTGATCCAGCTTCGTCGTAAAACTCGAACTCATCATCTCCCGCCGCATGCCCCAGGCCGGATCCGCCGGCACACTTCCCGCTCGCAACGTTCCATGCCCCCAGCGCTGATTGATCTGGTCGAGCACCCCCATCACCTTCTCCGCCGTCTGCGGTTGCGACTGGGCAAACAAGTCTTCGGTAAAATCTCCGGGCTGCCGAAGATCCATCAATAACACTTCAGCCTTACTGTACTTGAAGCCCGGCCGGAACAATCGATCAACCGCCTCGCTCGCCACCTTGCTCAGCAATCGCACATCATTGGTCGGATAAGGCAACTCGATCAGCGCGCCATTGGCGTACTTCGCCTCTTCCGGATTGAACATGCCGGTGCGGATACTCACGCGGATCTTCTTGCACAGCGAATTCTGCGCACGCAGCTTTTCCGCCGCTCGATGCACATAAGTCGCCACGGCTTCCTTGATCGGTTCGATGGTAGTCAAACGGTTGCCAAACATGCGGCTGCTGCAAATTTCCTGCTTCGGCGGTTCTGTTTCCGACAGTTCCAGACAGGATGTGCCACCCAGTTCGCGCGCGGTCTTCTCGATCACCACGCTGAACTTGCGCCGCAGCGTCCACGGATCGGCCTTCGCCAGCTCCATCGCACTTCTGATCTGCATGCTTTCCAGATGAGCTTTCATCCGCCGCCCGACGCCCCACACTTCACCGACATCGGTATTGCGCAGCACCCAGTCGCGTTTGGACGGATCGCAGATGTCGACCACGCCGCCGGTATGCGCTTGCAAGCGTTTGGCAGTGTGGTTGGCGAGCTTGGCCAGCGTTTTCGTGGGGGCGATGCCGACGCCGACCGGGATGCCGGTGCGCTTATAAACAGCAGAGCGGATGGTGCGGCCAAACGCGGTCAGGTCCCCAGGGATGCCGCTGAGATCGGCGAACGCCTCATCAATGCTGTACACCTCGACCGCCGGCACCATGGATTCGATGATCGTCATCACCCGCTCGCTCATGTCGCCGTACAAGGCGTAATTACTGCTGAACACCTGAATGCCATGGCGGCGCAAATCATCGCGAATCTGGAAATACGGCGCGCCCATTTTCACAAAGGGCTTGGCGTCATAACTGCGCGCAATCACGCAGCCATCGTTATTGCTCAGCACGACAATCGGCGTCTTCGCCAGATCGGGCCGGAACACTCGCTCGCAGCTGGCATAGAAGCTGTTGCAATCGATCAGCGCGAAGACCTGCTCACGATTTGCCATGGTCGCGCACGCTGTAAGTCACCACACCCCAGATCACCAGCTCATCCCCTTCCATCACATAGCGAGGCGGGTATTTGCTGTTGGCCGAAAGAAGGATGACGGTGTTGTCGCGCATATGCAGACGCTTGCAGACAGGTTCGGAGTTGAGACCGGCGATGACGATATCGCCGTGCTCGGCATTCAGGCTGCGATCGACGATCACCAGATCACCGCAAAATATCCCGGCGTCCTGCATGCTCTCGCCTTCGATCTTCGCCAGATAAACGTGCGGCGCACGAATATCAAAAACCTCGTCCAGAGAGATGTGCTTTTCAATGTGATCAGCCGCAGGCGAAGGAAAACCGGCGGGAATCCGAAACGAATACAGCGCAAGCTTTTCGCCCGCGCCTGACAAAGGGCCGAGGATGGTGACGCTCATGATACGAACCTGATAGTGAATTTACTGTATGCGTATACAGTAAACTCGGGACGGTTCGGGGGGTCAATGAGGCGTGTAGGAGATTTCGACGGGTGACAGGGTTTTGTACAACTTCTACTGAGAGTCAGATTTCGCCACTACGCGTGGACCTCACGATCGAGCACGTCTGCAACCCACTGATTGATGCTCTTATGGGCTAGCTGAGCCTTTACAGCGACCGTCGCATGCAGCGCTGGCGCCAAGCGCAGGCTGAGATTCCCCGAATAGGGTTTCTGCGGTGCGCGACCGAGCCTGGCGCAGGTATCGAGATAATCAGTCACGGCCTCCTGGAACGCGTTCCGCAGCTCTGCGACCGACTCACCATGGAATCCGACGACGTCCTTGATACCGGCAATATGGCCGACGAAGAGGCCGTCTTCGTCACTGTATTCAATACGGGCGGCATAGCCGTTGTAGTTCATTACGTTCACGGGATGACTCCTGCTTGCTCAAGAAAAGCCCGAGCGTCGCGCACCTGATAGGGCTTTGCTTCTTTGTCTGGGTGGGGCCGGTGAAAAGTCACCACCACACCGTTCAATTCAAAGCGCACTCTTGAACCATTGCCTTCAATGGTCTGGGCGCCCACTGCGCCGAAGAGCGATTCCATACGCACCCACTCCAAGTTATTCGGGACCGGCCTTGAAAAAATAGCTTTGAGCGTGCCGCGCTGTTTGTTGTTCATGGTATTAGATCATGATACCGCGCTGGTAGGGCAACTGGGGCAAACCACAATTACGAGGAGAAAGTCTGCTTTCTGCGGGAAACGTATTTCCTGATGAAGTCGCTGCAGACTGGTACGGCATCAGGATAACGAGAGACTCAATGCGCGGTTGTAGGCAAATTCTCGGAGTTGTGTGAGGAAGAGCGACTTTTCCGTTTCCGACAGGCAGAGTTCTTTTCCGAGTACCAGAATTGGGGAACCGCGATATAGCACAGATATTTTGGCGAGAAAAAGGTGAGGGAGCTGTGCTCTTGGCGCACCATCCAAGACACAAAAAAACCGACACTGAGTCGGGTTCGTTTTATTAGTCGTTTTTTGGCTTCCAGAAACACAAAACCCCTGAAAACTTTAACGTTTTCAGGGGTTTTGTCGTTTCAAATTTGGCGGTGAAGGAGAGATTCGAACTCTCGATACAGTTTCCTGTATACACACTTTCCAGGCGTGCTCCTTAAGCCACTCGGACACTTCACCGTATCTCTGCAGACATGTTCTGTCTGTCGAGGCGCGCTAATGTAGTCGAAAGCTTTTCCGATGGCAAACTTTTTTTCAGAATTTTCATGCGCTTAAGAGAGCGCGATGCTTTCATCCGAGAGGAGCGATGGCAAACCCGCCAATCTCAGGTTATCGACGCGCTTCCTTTATAGGGGGCAACACGCGTGGCGCGCTGGCCGAAGCGCAAAACGGTGACTGGCAGGTCAGTCACGGCGCTTTACCTGGCCTGCGGCGGTGGGTAACGTCTGCCCATCTTTCTAATAAGGAATAGCGTCATGAGCGAGTTGATTGCCTACCACCTCGAAGACGGTATCGCGACCCTGACCCTGAACAATGGCAAGGTCAACGCGATTTCTCCGGATGTGATTGCAGCGTTTAACGCGGCGCTGGATCAGGCGGTGGCGGATCGCGCCGTGGTGATCATTACCGGGCAGCCGGGGATTCTCTCCGGTGGTTATGACCTGAAGGTGATGACCGCCGGCCCGAAGGAGGCCGTTGCGCTGGTGACAGCCGGTTCGACATTGGCGCGCCGCCTACTCTCTCACCCGTTCCCGGTGATCGTTGCTTGCCCGGGGCACGCTGTGGCCAAGGGCGCTTTCCTGCTGTTGTCCGCCGATTACCGCATCGGTGTCGACGGCCCGTTCAGCATCGGCCTGAACGAAGTGCAGATCGGCATGACCATGCACCACGCCGGTATCGAGCTGGCGCGTGATCGCTTGCGGCGTTCGGCTTTCCATCGCTCCGTGATCAATGGCGAGATGTTCGATCCGCAAAGCGCGGTGGACGCGGGCTTCCTCGACAAAGTCGTTGCTGCCGAAGAATTGCAGGGCGCCGCGCTGGCTGCCGCGCGGCAGTTGAAGAAGATCAACATGCTCGCGCACAAGAACACCAAGCTGAAAGTGCGCAAGCAACTGCTGGAAACTCTTGACGACGCCATCCTGCAGGATCAGCAACATCTGGGCTGACTCGTCCAGGATCTGCCGGTAAGTGAATAGCCCGACCCTCGTGTCGGGCTTTTTCTTACGTCACACGTCGAAGATTCGCGGAAAGCTCTAGGACGCGCCTGACAGGCAAGACTGAAACATGCGCTTAAACATCGGCCATCTCCGGACTCTATAGCGGCAATTGCCGAAAACAGTGCACATCCGTACACTGCGCCACCTTTTGTCCCGATGGGCCTGCAAAAATGCTGTTTGCGTTTCGTATGTTGTTGATGGGCCTGCACTTTATTCTAGCCGGCGTGCTCGGCGTGATCCTTGGACTGTGCCGCCCGTTCAACCCGGACAACAGCCGACTCTGCGCCCGCCTCTACGCTTTGCCGGCGATGTGTATCTTGCGTTTGCGGGTCAGGTCCGAGGTCAACGGCTTGATGAACAAGCCCGACAGTTGCGTGATCATCGCCAACCATCAGTCCAACTACGATCTGTTCGTGTTCGGCAATGTCGTCCCCCGCCGTACCGTGTGTATCGGCAAGAAAAGCCTGAAGTGGGTGCCGTTGTTCGGCCAGTTGTTCTGGCTGGCCGGCAATGTGTTGATCGACCGTGGCAATGCGCACAAGGCGCGGCAGTCGATGCTGACGACCACCCACACCTTGCAGAATGAAGACACCTCGATCTGGGTGTTTCCGGAAGGCACCCGCAACCTCGGTGAAGATTTGTTGCCGTTCAAGAAAGGCGCGTTCCAGATGGCAATTGCCGCCGGCGTGCCGATCGTTCCGGTGTGCGTGAGCAGCTATATAAAGCACATGCGCCTGAATCGCTGGCGCAGCGGCAACGTTCTCATACGTTCCTTGCCGGCGATTCCTACAGTCGGATTGACCATGGACGACATGCCCATGCTGATCGAGCGATGCCGCGAGCAGATGCGCGAGTGCATCGAATCGATGGATCGGCAACTGCAAGCCGCGTGAAACAAGACCCGCCCTGTGCGGGTTTTCTTTTGCCGGCTGAACTGTAGAAGTTTCACTGACTCTCAAGCAGCGACACGGCTAAGCTGAAGCCTTGTTCCCCTGCCATCTGCCAAGAAGAAGTGAATCACCACCATGGGTCGAGTTGTTGCTGCTGCGGTGTACAGCGAGGGTAAGAAAGTCACCAATATTGCGCTGGACGAAGGTGCTGCCTGGGCGGCAAAACCCGGCCACTTCGTGTGGATCGGCCTGGAAGAACCGGACGCACAGGAGTTATCCAACCTGCAACGCCAATTTAATCTGCATGAATTGGCCATCGAAGATGCGCTGGAAAAACACAGCCGACCGAAACTGGAAACCTTTGGTGACGCTCTGTTTATCGTCACCTACTCACCGGTTCGCGAAAACGGCGTCTTGCAATTTATCGAAACGCACATCTTCGCCGGCAGGGGTTACATCATCACTGCACGAAACGGCCATTCCGCGTCGTACGCCTATGTGCGGCAACGCTGTGAAGCGCGCCCTTTGTTGCTCGAGCACGGGGAGGATTTCGTCCTGTATGCGCTGCTCGATTTCGTTATCGAGAACTATCAGCCGGTGGGCGAAGCGATCCACGCCGAGATCGATGAGCTGGAGCGCAACGTCTTGTGTAGCGCCCTCAACGAGCGTGACATCCAGAAGCTGCACGGTTTGCGCCGTGATGTGGTGCGCTTGCGTCGATATGCGGCGCCGATGGTGGAAATCGGCGAAGAGCTGCAAAAGCTCAGTTTCCCGTTCATCGACAAGAACATGCGTCCGTACTTTCGCGATGTGCAGATTCACGTGACGCGGCAAATGGAAGATCTGAGCACGCTGGCCGACATTGCCAGCCAGACCATCGAGATTGGCGTGTTGCTCGAGGCATCACGGCAGAGCGTGGTGCAGCGCAAGTTTGCAGCGTGGGCGGCGATTCTGGCGTTCCCGACAGCGGTGGCGGGAATTTACGGGATGAATTTCCAGAACATGCCGGAATTGACCTGGCATTACGGTTATTTTGCAGTGCTGGGGTTTATTGCGGTGGGGTGTGTGAGTTTGTGGGCGAGTTTCAAGCGGTCCGGGTGGCTGTAGCCGGGACCGCGTTGCCCCGGATATTCGCGAGCAGGCTCGCTCCCACAGGGATTGTGGAAGCAGACCCTTTTAGCGTTGAGCCGCTTCCGGTTTGTGCGCCACGAAGCGCATCATCCACTCCGCAACCGTAGCGCCATGATGCTCCTGCTCTAGGCTCGCCATGCCTTTGCTGTAAATCTGCGAGCCCAGCGCTTCCTGGCGCAGATCGAGCAGCGCGCGGGAGTAATCGTGAATGAATTCCGGATGGCCTTGGAAGCACAGCACTTGATCGTTGATGTGATAAGCCGCGAACGGGCAGAAATCGCTGGAGGCGATCACAGTCGCGTTTTCCGGTAGTTCGGTGACCTGATCCTGGTGGCTGATCAGCAGTGTCAGCTCTTCGCGCACCGGGCTCATCCACGGCGCCTTGGCTGCCAGCTGATAGCTGTGAGTGCCGACTCCCCAACCCTGGGAGGCCCGCTCGCTCTTGCCACCAAGCAGCAGCGCCAGCAATTGATGGCCAAAGCACACGCCGAGCAATTTGTCGCCGCGTTCGTAGCGATTCAGAAGATAGGTCTTGAGGGTCTGGATCCACGGATCCGTACCGAACGAATCGGCTTTGCTGCCGGTGACCAGGTACGCATCGAAAATCTCGTCGTCGCTTGGATACTCACCCTTCACCACGTTATAGACAGTGAACTCAGCGGCGATCGGTTGCTGCGAGAACAGGCGCTGGAACATCTGCCCATAGCCCTGATATTGGTCAATCAATTCGGGCCGCAGGATGTCGGTTTCGAGAATGCAGATGCGCAGCGACATAAAAAATACCTGACACGTGATGGGAATAATGAACACCCCAGAGCCTGCCTTGAAACACGTGGCCAAGGCAAGCCCCGAAATGCTCGCTGGCCCTAGAACATTTCACCTTTCGCCGCTTTGTCCAGCAGCAGCGCTGGCGGGGTAAAGCGCTCGCCGTATTGTTCCGCCAGATACTGCGCGCGGGCGATGAAGTCCTTCAGGCCATACTGGTTGATGAACTGCAGCGCCCCGCCGGTCCATGCGGCGAAACCGATGCCGAAGATCGAGCCGACGTTGGCATCCGCCGTCGAGGTCAGCACGCCCTCCTCCACACAGCGCACGGTTTCGATGGCCTGCACAAACAACAGCCGATCACGCACATCCTTCGCAGAGATCTGTCCGTCGGCCTTCTCGAAGCGCGTTTTCAGCTCCGGCCATAAATGCTTCTGGGCACCGGCTGGATACTCATAAAAACCGCCTCCGGCAGCTTTGCCCGGTCGCTTGAATTCATTGAGCATCAAGTCAATCACGGCAAAGGCCGGGTGCTCAATCAGCGGTTTCCCTTCAGCCTGTAGGTCCTTGGCCGTCTGTTGACGGATATGGCTCATCAGGCTGAGGGAAACTTCGTCGGAGATTGCCAGAGGCCCGACCGGCATCCCGGCCTTGCGCGCTTCGGTCTCGATCATCGGCGCACTGACGCCCTCGCCAAGCATGGCAATGCCCTCGTTGGTGAACGTGCCGAACACCCGCGAGGTAAAGAAGCCGCGACTGTCGTTGACCACGATCGGGGTTTTCTTGATTTGCAGCACGAAATCGAAACCGCGAGCGAGAGTTTCGGCGCTGGTCTGCGCACCTTTGATGATTTCCACCAGCGGCATTTTTTCTACCGGACTGAAGAAATGCAGGCCGATGAATTTGCTTTGATCGGCCACCGCCGTCGCCAGACCGGTGATCGGCAGCGTCGACGTATTGGAAGCAATCACCGCTTCGCCGCCCACCACCTGTTGCGCGGCGGCGGACACCCTGGCTTTGAGTTGGCGATCCTCGAACACCGCTTCGATGATCAGATCGCAACCGGCCAGATCGGCATCACTTTCGCTCGCAACGATTCGCGCCAGCACCGCTTCACGCTGTTCGGCAGTCATTTGGCCACGGGCAACTTTCTTGTCCAGTAGCGCTGCGGAATGCGCTTTGCCCTTCTCGGCAGCGGCAAGGTTGATGTCCTTGAGGACGACCTCGATACCGGCCGAGGCGCTGACGAACGCGATGCCTGCGCCCATCATTCCGGCGCCGAGCACACCGACTTTGCGGGTTTTATAGGGCGCAAAACCTTGCGGTCTTGAACCGCCGGCGTTGATCTCGTTCAACTGGAACCAGAACGTACCGATCAGGTTTTTCGAGATTTGCCCGGTCGTCAGCTCGGTGAAGTAGCGGGTTTCGATCAGGTGCGCGGTGTCGAAATCGACCTGAGCGCCCTCCACCGCCGCGCACAGAATCTTCTCCGGCGCCGGCAGAGTGCCTTGGGTTTTCGCGCGCAGGATCGACGGCGCAATCGCCAGCATCTGCGCCACTTTCGGGTTCGATGGCGTACCGCCGGGAATCTGGTAACCCTTGACGTCCCAGCGCTGCACTGCCGCCGGATTGGCGAGAATCCAGGCGCGCGCCTTGGCCAGCAGCTCATCGCGATCCGCTGCCAATTCATCAATCAGCCCGGCCTGCAACGCCTGTTGCGGGCGCACTTTTTTGCCTTCAAGCAAGTACGGCAGGGCTTTTTCGATGCCGAGCATGCGCACCATGCGCACCACCCCGCCGCCGCCCGGCAAAAGACCCAAGGTCACTTCCGGTAGACCGAGTTGCACCGAGGCGTCATCAACACCAATGCGGTGGTGACAGGCCAGACAGATCTCCCAGCCGCCGCCCAGCGCAGCGCCGTTGATCGCCGCGACCACCGGTTTGCCGAGGGTTTCCAGGCTGCGCAATTGCGCCTTGAGGGTCAGCACCATGTCGTAGAAAGCTTTGGCTTCGGGCTTGCCGACCTTGATCAGTTCATTGAGGTCGCCGCCGGCAAAAAAGGTTTTCTTCGCCGAGGTGATGATCACTCCGGCAATGCTGTCTTTCTCGGCCAGCAAGCGGGCAACGCAAGCGGCCATGGCCTCGCGGTACACGGCGTTCATGGTGTTGGCGCTCTGGCCCGGCATATCCATGGTCAGCACGACGATACCGTCCTGGCCTTTTTCGTAACGAATGGCTTCGCTCATAACAGGGTTCCTTGAAGTCGGGGCTCAGAGGCGTTCGATGATGGTGGCAATGCCCATGCCGCCGCCGACACACAGCGTCGCCAGGCCGTAGCGCAGATGCCGCGCTTCCAGTTCATCAAGCAGGGTGCCGAGGATCGCGCAACCGGTGGCGCCCAGCGGGTGGCCCATGGCGATCGAGCCGCCGTTGACGTTGACCTTGCCGGGATCGACGGCCATGTCCTTGATGAATTTCAACACCACCGAAGCAAACGCTTCGTTGACCTCGAACAGATCGATGTCCTGCACGCGCAGTCCGGCCTTGGCCAGCGCTTTGCGAGTCGCCGGCGCCGGGCCGGTGAGCATGATGGTCGGATCTGTGCTGGTGACGGCCGTGGCGACGATACGCGCGCGTGGCTGCAGCCCCAGCGCGCGGCCCTTGGCTTCGGAGCCGATGAGCATCAGCGCCGCACCGTCGACAATGCCGGAACTGTTGCCCGGCGTGTGCACATGGTTGATCCGCTCGACATGGCTGTAGACCCGCAGCGCCGTGGCGTCAAAGCCCATCTGCCCGATCATTTCGAAACTTGGCTTGAGCTTGCCCAGGCCTTCGAGGGTCGATTCGGCGCGGATGAACTCATCGTGATCAAGCAGGATGATGCCGTTCTGATCCTGCACTGGCACCAGCGACTTGTTGAAGGAGCCGTCGGCCCGCGCTCGTGCGGCTTTTTGCTGCGAGTGCAGCGCGTAGGCATCGACGTCCTGCCGGCTGAAGCCTTCGAGGGTAGCGATGAGATCGGCGCCAACACCTTGCGGGGTGAAATGGCTGTGCAGGTTGGTCTGCGGGTCTAGCGCCCAGGCGCCGCCATCGCTGCCCATTGGCACCCGCGACATCGACTCGACGCCGCCAACCACCACCAGATCCTCGAAGCCCGAGCGCACTTTCATCGCGCCAAGATTGACGGCTTCCAGACCGGAAGCGCAGAAACGGTTGATCTGCACACCGGCGACGCAGACGTCCCAGTCGGCCACTTGCACCGCCGTCTTGGCGATGTCCGAGCCTTGATCGCCGATCGGCGTGACGCAGCCGAGGACGACATCATCGACCTGACTGGTGTCCAGCGCGGTGCGCGCCTGCAAGGCGCTCAGCAAACCGGCCACCAGGTTGACCGGCTTCACGCTGTGCAGCGCGCCATCGGCCTTGCCTTTGCCACGCGGGGTGCGCAACGCATCGAAAATCAAAGCTTCAGTCATGACGTCCTCGAACCTGATTTATTGTCACTTCACTTTCGCCCTGCGCCGACTGGCAAGCAATGACCACATTGCTCAAAGCGCTTGACGCACACGCTCAGACGGACGGTCATCCGACATCAGGTGAACCGGTTCAGGTCACCGAGTTGTCTAGCCAGCGGGCGGCAAAGAAGCTGGCAATACGCCTCATGCCGTTTTAAGAGCTTTTGCAAAGAACTCCATATGAAATGGATCTAAGCGAAGGCAGACGCGGGCTCTAAGGTGAAGATGTACGCCATCGTCGTCGGGTTTTGCCGAGACGGGCGTCCTCCAACAGGAAGTGCAACGCGTGCCGTCAGGGATATGCAGTCAGGCATGCATCAGGAAATAACAATAAAGGCGGTCAAGCCATGTTCAAACAACCGAAAGTACGTCAAGCAGGACTCATTCTTTTCGCCACGACGCTGTTGTTGATCTTGCCGAATCTGACCAAGGTCATCGGCTGATTCAAACGTCGCGTGCTGTATATCGCCACTGAAAATGTGACTGGCCCGCTACCCGGGCCAGCGCGGTTGTGCCAACCTTTGCGCACTCCCACGACATGGACGGCGATCATTTGAAAACGCTCATTGCGCTCGGTGCCTTGCTGCTGAGCTTGCCCTTGTCTGCCGCACAACTGGATCTGCAGTTGGGCGCAAACAGCCGCACCTGGCAGACCGAAGAGCTGCTCAAGCATCCTCAGCTGCAAACGCTCGCGATCAACAATGATGTTTCCTACAAGAAGGACATGACCTATCAGGCGGTGCCGCTGGCCGCATTGCTGACGGGGGTCAAGCCGGAGGATCACTTGCAAGCGGTGGCGCTGGATGGCTTTGCCGCAGAGTTGGCCGCCGCGCCCTTGCTGAACAAGGACGGCGCACGCGCATGGCTGGCAATCGAGGACCCGGCGCGGCCGTGGCCACCGCTGTCTGCCGGCAAGCACAGCGCCGGGCCGTTCTATCTGGTCTGGACCGATCCGCAGGCAGGTAATATCAGCCCCGAACAGTGGCCGTTCGAAGTCGCCAGCATCAAGCTGATGGCTCCGGTGGCCCAACGCTTTCCTGCCCTGCTGCCCGATCCTGCCTTGAAGGCCGATGATCCGGTGAACAAGGGTTTTGCCCTGTTTCAGAAAAACTGTCTGGCCTGTCACCGGTTGAATGGTGCCGGAGACGCGCAGTTCGGTCCGGATCTGAATATTCCGTATAGCCCGACCGAGTATTTTGGGGCGGATTTCTTGAAGCGCTACATCCGCGATCCGCAGAGTTTGCGTCAGTGGCCGCAGGCGAAGATGCCGGGGTTTTCCGCGCAGGTGTTGCCGGATGGAGACCTGGAAATGCTGGTGGGCTATCTCAAGCACATGGCCGGGCGCAAAGCCAAGCCGTAAGCCTTAGGGTGTTATTACTGGCCTCTTCGCTGGCAAGCCAGCTCCCACAGGGTATGCGCAGAGTTCGAATCACCGGTCATCCTGTGGGAGCTGGCTTGCCAGCGATAGCGGTATCCCGAATCTATTGTTGCTGGACGGATATAACCGGCGTCGGCGAGACGAACACCTTCGCATGCATCTGCTCACAGCCGCCGCCCCGGCGCATGCCACGGACCGGGCAGGCATCGAGATAATCCAGGCCGACCGCCAGCTTCAGGTGTCGCTCCGGGCGCGCCAGTTGGTTGGTCACGTCGAAGCTGTACCACGCGTCGTCCAGCCACGCTTCTGCCCAGGCATGACTGGCCAGATGCTCGCAATCTTCGCTGTACAGATAACCCGACACGTAACGCGACGGCACGCCGAGGCTGCGGGCGCAGGCGAGAAACGCATGGGTATGATCCTGACAAACACCGGCGCGACCGGCGAAAGCTTCGGCGGCGCTGGTGTCGACTTCGGTTGAGCCCGGCGTGTAGGTCATGTGCTGATTCAAACCATGCATCAAGTCGATCAGCGCGGTGCGATCACGCCGTTGCTTGCAGTTCTTCGCGGCAAATTCGCGCAAGGCTTCATCGGCTTCGGTCAGGCGCGTGAAGCGCAGGAACGGCAGCGCCGACTGGCTCTCATGTTCGGCCTCGCGCAATTCATCGATATCGACCTGACCACGGGCGCCGATGATGATCGCTTCGTGCGGCTCGTCCATGGTCAGCACATGCAGGATGTTGCCGAACGGATCGAGCTGCGCACGCACCGGACGCGGCAGGTCGAGTTGCCAACTGAGGACATGCTGGCGCTCGCTGTCGTGGGGCGTAAGGCGCAGGTACTGGATGCTCGCGCGCACCTGATCTTCGTAGTGATAGGTGGTCTCGTGGCTTATGGAAAGTCTCATGCAGCCTCCAGGTAGGAACTGTGAATGGCGTTGCCCAACTGGCGCACCAGCGGGATGAATTCGGTCAGCCAGGCGTGCAGGCCTTCTTCGAGGATTTCGTTGATGCCGGTGTAGCGCAGGCGCGCGTCCATTTCCGCCGCCAGGCGTTGTGCCGGTCGGCCGTTGGCGCCTGGCAGTTGCGCGAGGATCTGGTCGATTTCTTCGGTACAGGCACGCAGCGAACGCGGCACGTCGGCGCGCAACAGCAGCAGTTCGGCGACATGCCGGGCGCCGGGCGCGTCGCGGTAGATTTCGGTGTAGGCCTCGAATGAGGACAAGGCGCGCAGCAGCGCACTCCATTGGTAATAGGCGTGCGCCGTGCCGTCGCTGACTGCTTCGGCCTGATCGCCGGCCATTTCGTAACGGGCATCGAGCAGGCGCAGCGTGTTGTCCGCGCGCTCGATAAACGTGCCCAGACGAATAAAGCGAAACGCGTCGTTGCGCATGATCGTGCCGTATGAGGCGCCACGAAACAGGTGCGAACGTTCCTTGATCCATTCGCAAAACCGGCTCATGCCATAACGACTCAGTCCCTGTTCGGCGATGCCGCGAATTTCCAGCCAGGTCGCGTTGATGTTTTCCCACATGTCCGCAGTGATTCGCCCGCGTACCGCATGAGCACTGGCTCGCGCTGCACCAAGGCAGCTGTAGATACTGGCCGGGTTGGCCGCATCCAGTGCGAAGAAATGCAGCAGGCGCTCTGCGTGCAGGTCGCCGTGGCGTTCAAGGTAATCGTCCAGGGTGCCGGTGATCAGCAACGGCATGGCGAGTTCGTGCAGACCGTCGCCGCGCCCGTCCTGCGGCATCAGCGACAGCGAATAACTGATGTCGAGCATGCGCGCGAGATTCTCCGCACGCTCCAGGTAACGCGACATCCAGTACAGATCCGAGGCAGTTCTACTTAACATGGCAAGCTTCCTTCAATCCTCGACTACCCAGGTGTCCTTGGTGCCGCCGCCCTGGGAGGAATTCACCACCAGGGAGCCTTCACGCAACGCGACACGGGTCAAACCGCCAGGCACCACACGGGTTTCGCGACCGGACAAGACAAACGGACGCAAATCGATATGGCGCGGTGCAATGCCGTTTTCGACAAAGGTCGGACAGGTCGACAGCGATAGCGTCGGCTGCGCGATGTAGGCATGGGGTTTGGCTTTGATGCGCTCACGAAAGGCATCGATTTCCGCCGTCGTCGCGGCCGGCCCGACCAGCATCCCGTAACCGCCGGAGCCTTGGGTTTCCTTGACCACCAGTTCCGGAAGATTGGCCAGCACGTGGGACAGCTCGGACGGGTTGCGGCACTGCCAGGTCGGCACGTTTTTCAGAATCGGTTCTTCGTCAAGGTAGAAGCGGATCATGTCGGTGACAAACGGATACACCGATTTATCGTCCGCCACGCCGGTGCCGATGGCGTTGGCCAGCACCACGTTGCCGGAACGATAGGACGACAGCAGCCCCGGCACGCCGAGCATCGAGTCCGGGTTGAATGCCAGCGGATCGAGGAAGGCATCGTCGAGGCGGCGATAGATCACGTCGACCGCTTTCGGGCCGTCAGTGGTGCGCATGAAGACTTTGTCGTCACGCACGAACAGATCTGCACCTTCGACCAGTTCCACGCCCATTTCCCGCGCCAGAAAGGCATGTTCGAAGAACGCACTGTTGAAGCGTCCCGGCGTCAGCACCACCACGCTGGGATTGTCGATCGGGCTTGAGCTCTTGAGAGTGTCGAGCAGCAGATTGGGGTAGTGATCGATCGGGGCGATGCGCTGGGCGGCGAACAGTTCGGGAAACAGGCGCATCATCATTTTGCGGTCTTCGAGCATGTAGCTGACGCCGCTGGGTGTGCGCAGGTTGTCTTCGAGAACGTAATAAGTGCCATCGCCATCGCGCACCAAATCGACGCCGGAGATATGCGAATAGATGTCGCGGTGCAGATCCAGGCCCTGCATTGCCAACTGGTATTGCTCGTTGGCCAGCACCTGTTCGGCGGGAATGATCCCGGCCTTGATGATGCGCTGCTCGTGGTAGAGGTCGGCGAGAAACATGTTCAACGCCTTGACCCGCTGAATGCAGCCGCGCTCGACAATCCGCCATTCACTGGCCGGAATGCTGCGAGGAATGGTGTCGAACGGAATCAGGCGCTCGGTGCCCTGCTCGTCGCCATAGAGCGTGAAGGTGATCCCGGCACGGTGGAACAGCAGATCGGCCTCGCGGCGGCGCTGCGCGAGCAGCTCGTCGGGCGTCTCGGCCAGCCAGCGGGCAAATTCCCGGTAATGCGGGCGAACCAGGCCGCCGGCATCGTACATCTCGTCAAAATAGGTGCGGATCATGCCGTACTCCTTGTCACTCCGGACATACAGGCCTTCGCAAGGCCCGTGCCATCGGCATAAACGCTTTGATTTCAATCGGTTGTAGATCCACGCCGAAGGCTGCGCACCATTCCTGTGCGGCAAATGCCCCGGCCCGATTGCCCCCGCTTCATTGCGACGCACTGCATCGCCTATCACCAGCATAGTCAGAGTTGATTTCACTGCCCGGCCACGACTACGGATAATCCGCGCATTCGCTGCAAAACTTCCCCGGCACGCCGCCGCGAAGTAGACAGCTCAACTGATCTGAACTGCCTTGGCAGCCCCGTCCCGACAGGACTTTATTGCATACCCGTCTTCCCTTTTAGCCACCCTCTCCGGTGGCTTTTTTTTGTCCTGGATTCTTGTTTCAGGGTTTTGCCACTGCGATGTGCAGAGCCAGAAACGACAACGGCCGACCCGAAGGTCAGCCGTTGCCCGACAGACAATGCGCAATATCAATTCAACCGGTAACGATTGCGCACCTCCTGCTTCACGCCCCAACCCTCGATAATGCCGCCCAGCGGTTCGACCACGGCTGAAAAGCCTTGCTCGAAATCGCCGATGTCGTCATAGGTTGCGTACATCACTTTGCTCAATTCCAGCGACCAGGCGCCGTCGTCGCGCGCACTGACCTGGGCATTGATGGACTCACCGCGAAATTTGCCTGCTGCCCTGCGCGCCCGCTCCTCGTCCGGGAAAATCGCGTAGAACTCGATGGGATGGAACCGGGAAAAATCGAAACCGCCTTCTTTCATGCGGCGCAGAACGTTGCTGCTGATGTCTTCTTGATAGGCTGTGCTCATGAATCGTCCCCCTCGATTGATGGATAGACTTTCCGTATTCCCGCCCCGGGCCTTTTGGCCTAAGTACTACGGCAACGTGGTTGCGCGCGGGAAACAAGCATGAAGCTGACAAGACCAGACCTTAGCGATCCATTCGCTGATCTCGCTTGCAGAGTAGCCCCAAGAGAGCGCCGCTGCCAAGGCCTGGTTTACGAGATGACAGGAAGTGTTCAGACAGGGGTGATGCTGCGGATTTCGATGCCGTTCTGGGTCTTGAGGTTTTTCACTCCGGCATCGGCGGTGCGCCCTTCCAGATCGTTGAGATCCAGCTTGGCGGCGACCGGAAGAAGCCGCTCTTTGACGAGCCGTGCGGCTTCATCATCGGACGGGCATTCCTCACGTTCGAAGACTTCATCGACAATTTCACCGTGATCATCCACGAAAGTGACTTTCCACTTTTGCATCAGTGCCTCCTCGATCAACCCGTAAATGGGCTTACCTCTATCTCGACTTTTTTCCGCGATAGTTGGTTCAAAAGGATTACAGCCGACAACGGTGAAAATAACCATCCGATCGATAGGGCGGACTCTGTGGCGAGGGGATTTATCCCCTCACCACAAAAGCTCCCTTGCAGAGCGACGTCAGCGTGATCAGTCGTTGCTCGGCTTGTTGACCGCTTGCAGCACGTATTGCGGCAAGGCGAACGCGCCGATGTGGATTTCCGGGTTGTAGTAGCGGGTGACGATGCCGCTGCCGATGAAGCGCTGTTGCAGGGTTTCACGGCTGAGCTTGCGGTAGGCCGGGTTGGTCGAGCCCCAGGCGAAGGTCATCGAACCGCCGATGTAGGTCGGCACGGCGGCCTGATAGAAATGCCAGTCCGGGAACAGGCTGCGCAGGCGACCGGCGGTGGTTTTGACTTCGTCGATCTGCATGAACGGCGTGCCGTTCTGAGTGACGAGAATGCCGCCTTCGTTCAGGCAGCGGTGGCATGCCTGGTAGAAGTTCTCGGAGAACAGCACTTCGCCCGGGCCGATCGGGTCGGTGGAGTCGGAGATGATCACGTCGAATTTTTCAGTAGTGGTGGCGACGAAACGCATGCCGTCATCGATCACCAGGTTCAGGCGCGGATCGTCGTAGGCTCCGGCGGAATGGTTCGGCAGGAATTCCTTGCACATGTCGACCACGGTGCCGTCGATTTCAACCATGGTGATGTGCTCGACGCCGGCGTGTTTGGTCACTTCGCGCAGCATGCCGCCGTCACCACCGCCGATGATCAGCACGCGCTTGGCAGTGCCATGGGCGAGGATTGGCACGTGAGTGAGCATCTCGTGGTAGATGAATTCGTCGGCTTCGGTGGTCTGGATCACGCCGTCCAGCGCCATGACCCGGCCCATGCGCGGGTTCTGGAAGATCACCAGGTGCTGGTGTTCGGTGCGCACTTCGTGCAGCAGTTTTTCCATGCGAAAACGCTGGCCGTAGCCTTCGTAGAGGGTTTCCAGGTACTCGCTGGTCTTGGTGACGGTCATGGTCAAGTGCTCCGATAAATGCGCGGGCGCCATCGTGGGGACGATTGCCCGGGAAAGGCGCGCATTCTACGTTGCCGAAGATGACAGGTCGAACCTCCGGTTGTTTTTTACCAGCGCAAACCACTGTGGGAGCGAGCCTGCTCGCGAAAGCGCAGCATCAGTTGCCGGTGATGGCGACTGACCCAACGTCTTCGCGAGCAGGCTCGCTCCCACAGGGATGACCGTGTGATCGAAAATCAGATCAGATCCGGACGTTGCCCCGTGGCCCGGCAATCGCCCAGATGATCAGGCCCAGCACCGGCAGGAGGATGATCAGCAACACCCAGACGATTTTCATTCCGGTGGAGGCGCCGCTTTTCAGTACGTTGATGATGGCCCAGATGTCGAGGGCAAGGATGATCAGGCCAATCAGACCGTTGAACGTGGAACCCATGGTGTCGCTCCAGAATAGTGGCATGCACTTTTAGGATAGACGGTCGCGCGCAGGGTTCCCTTTTATTGCGTTCAGACGTGAACGGCGACCTTCAAGGCTTCCAGCGCTGGCGCAGCGGCGATGCCAACCTCGGTGCATAACTCGAGCACGCGGGGCACATCGTTGCCGTAGACCAGGACCATTTGCAGCTCATCGTCGAGCAACTGGCTGAAGTTCATCAACGTGTAACCGCCGTTTTCCTTGTTCAGGCTGCTCATCTGCACCTGGATGCGGTTGAGTGCGGTCAGTGCTTCGGTCTTGGCCAGTTGCTTGGGCTTGAGATTGAAATCCACGCCCGGACCAAACGAGGCAACGATTTGTGCGAACAGATCGACGTAGGTATCGGCCTGAAACAGCACGGTTTCCGGCAGGCTGCCGACCACTACCCACTCACCCAGCGGGATCGGGAAAGTATCGTCGTAGTTGATGTCCGGATTGGCGGCCAGAAAAGCCTCGGCATCGGCGTAGGCCTGAGCGGCTTCGTCGGCCACTTTCAGAATCTCATCCTCGCCCATGCAGCCGGAGCTGATTTTGCTGATGAGTTCGACGAGTGCGGCTTTCATGAGGGCGGATCCTGTGGCGGAGGTGAATTTTCAGGGCGCGAAGGATAGCGCATTCTGCCCTTCGCCACAGTCCGTGGACTTTACGCCAGCAACTTTTCCAGCTGCGCGGTGGTGTCGACCGCGCCCATGGTCCGCGCCGCATCCAGCGCGGTCACGCCATTGGCGTCCTTGGCTTTCGGGTCTGCGCCCTGGCCGATCAGGTAGTCGACGATTTCAACGCGGTTGAACATTGCCGCCATCATCAGCGCGGTACGGCCGTCGAAGGAAGAACCTTCAATCTCGGCGCCCGCCTCGACCAGCGCCTTGACCACCGCCAGATCGCCCTTGAACGCAGCGCCGGCAATCGGGCTCTGGCCGTTGCCATTGCGCATTTCCGGATCGGCCTTGTGTTTAAGCAGGACCTTCACCGCATCGACATGGCCGTAGTAGCTGGCGAGCATCAACAAGGTGTCGCCCTTGCTGTTTTTCAGGTTCACCGGCAGCCCGGCGGTGACCAGGCGATCAAGCATCTCGGCATCACCGTCGCGCGCCTTGTTGAAAACCTGCTCGGTGAATTCGGCAGCTTCTTCAGGGGTCATCTGGCGGCTTTGGTCGGACATGGGGCACTCCATTTCGGTCTATCGGAAAGCCGACAGTTTCCCGAGCGCGACGGTGGCTGTCACTCGGTTTTTTCCGAGCGTCCCGATAGCCACACTCAATATCGATGTTTGCCCTGTTGAATTTCAGCGAGGATTTGCTCACTGACATGCACGTAAGTTTCGCTGCCGGGCAACCAGGCGAAGATCGGGTCATCGCCCGTAAGCCCGGGGTCAAAGCCTTCTGTTTTCAAGCGTGTCTTCTGATATTTGAAGGTCCCGGTGGTTTCCATTTTCACTTTCACCCGCAAGAACAACGGCACGGCATAAGCCGGCATGCGTTGCCGGACGAAGCTCAGCAGTTCAGCGAAATCCAGCGTGGCCAAGGATTCGGCGGGAGTAATTGCAGCCATCCCCGCACGCCCGTTGGTGTTGGGGATTTCCACACCGTAGGCCACGGCTTCAGCGATCAGCGGATGTTGCAGCAACAAATTCTCGACTTCGGTGGTCGACACGTTTTCACCCTTCCAGCGATAGGTATCGCCGAGGCGATCAACGAACTGCGCATGGCCGAAACCGATATTGCGCAGCAGGTCGCCGGTGTTGAAAAAGCGATCGCCCTTGTTGAACACATCGTGGAGGACGACGCGGGCGGTTTTCTGCGGGTCGGTGTAACCGTCCAGCGGTGCCTTGTCGTCGATCCGCGCCAGCAGCAGGCCCTGCTCGCCCTTGCCGACCTTGCGCATGAAACCATCATCGCCGCGCAATGGCTCGCCACTGTCATGGTCGTAAGCGACCAGTTCCCACGCCATCAGCGAAAACCCGACGGTGTTGTCGAAATTGAGGATGTTGGTGAAACCGATGTTGCCGTCGCTCGCTGCGTACAGCTCACAAATGTGCTCGACGGCAAAACGCGTCTTGAACTCGGCCCAGGCACCAGGACGCAAACCATTGCCGATCATCTTGCGCACGTCGTGCCGGCTGTCATCGGCGCTGAGCGGTTGCTCGACCAGGTAGCGACACAGCTCACCGACATAGCCGATGGTGGTTGCGCGATAGCGGCGCACGTCACCCCAGAACTGGCTGGCGCTGAACTTGCGGCGGATGGCGAAACCCGAGGCGCCATTGATCGCCGATCCCCAGCACACGCACAGACCCGTGGCGTGATACAGCGGCAAGGTGCAGTAGACGACGTCATCCGGGCGCATATCGAGGGCGATCATGCCGAAGCTCGCCGAACTGCGCATCCAGCGTCCATGCTTGAACACCCCGGCCTTGGGCAGGCCGGTGGTACCGGAGGTGTAGATGTAGAAACACGGATCGTCGAAGAAAATCTGCGCGCTGCTCGGCGGGTTATCGCTACTGGCGTCAGCACTGGCGCTGATCAGATTGACGTAGCCCTCAGGCGCGATGCCCGGATGGCTGTGGGTGTCCTGATCGGCGACGAACCAGGTGCGCGGCGCTGCGATCGCAACCTGATCACGCACGCCGGCATAGGCAGCGGTCAGTTCTTCGCCAACCACAATAGCCACCGGCGCAACCAGATTGATGCTGTGAACAAGCGTGTCGCGCATCAACGAGGTATTGAGCAGCGCACTCACCGCGCCGAGCTTGGCCAGCGCCAGGATGGTCACCAGCAATTCCGCACGGTTCTCGATGAACACCGCGACCACGTCGCCCTTGCCGATGCCTTGCTCGCTCAGGTAATGCGCAATGCGATTGGCCCACTGATTGACCTGTGTATAGGTCAACGCCACGTCGCCCTGCAACAACGCCACACCATCGGGATTGCGCAGCGTCGCCTGCTCGAACGTCCAGCCCAGGCCGCACGTTTGGGTCGGATCCGTGACGTTGGCCACCTTCATGCCTTTGACCACCCGGGGGATGGCCTTGGCGATCATCGGCAGTTTGCGGAGCATCATGCCCCAGGTAATCGTGTCGCTTGGTGCGTGACGCATGAAAGCTCCCCGTTCGATCTTGACGTGCAGACCGCTGTTCTTGTTATCGGGTAATGACTGCGACCGACGCGTTTACGCCGTGGGTCGAGAAGGAAAGTACGTCAGTGCTCGCGGGGCTGTACACGCGGTTTTTGCAATGATTTGTATCCCGTCGCGCCTTCGGGGAAGAGCGGATTCTGGTACGGACGTTTGGTTCCGTTGTACGGAGAAAAATCACGCAAAATGCAGGATGCACGATGGCCATTCATGCAGATTGCACGACGCCTGCAAAATGCAATGCCTTCAACTTATTGATTTTAAAGGGATTTTATTCGAATCAATACTGGCACAAACGCTGCAACTACCTCCGCATGCTTGCCATTCAAGTACATACGGAGCTGATGACATGAGCCTGATTCAAGAAAAATTTACATCGCTGTTCTCCAACTACGAAGTCAGCACTGCCCCACGTCCTGACGGTGGCATCCTGCTCACTCTGCGTAGCAGCGACGGCAAAGTCTTCAAACGCGCCCTCTCGTATCAGCAACTGCATGCCGGTGACCAACTGTCGTGGGCGATCAGCGCGATCCGCCGCGACCTGGCCGAACAAGCCAGCGAGCTGCCGCAAATTGCAATGCTGCAGAGCCAGCAGCGTTTTGCTCTGCCGACGTATCACTCGCTGTAATTTGCTTTAAACAAAAACAGGCCGTGGAGCATGCGCTTCACGGCCTGTTTTTTTATGTCTGCCACATATTTACTGTGGGAGCGAGCCTGCTCGCGAATACGGTGTTGTCCGATACAAATTGTTTTACTGACACACCGCTTTCGCGAGCAGGCGCGCTCCCACATTTTCACTCTAGGGTCAGAACGCTTCCGGTTCGATTCCAGTAAAGCTGTCAACCGTCACGTGCCCTGCCAACTCCCCGCCTTCACGCGCCAGGCCACAAGTCTTCATGCCGGCCGACTGGGCAGCGTCGAGCTCTTCGACGATGTCCGACAGGAACAGGATTTCATCGGCTTCAACACCCACCGCCTGCTGAATGTTGCGGTAGGACTGCGCCTCACGCTTCGGCCCCGATGTGGTGTCGAAATAGCCGCTGAACAGCGGTGTCAGATCCCCCGCTTCCGAGCAACCGAAGATCAGCTTCTGCGCCTGGATCGAGCCGGACGAGTAAACAAACAGTTGATAACCGGCCGCATGCCAACGTTGCAGCGCTTCAACAGCATCAGGATAGACATGCCCCTTCAACTGCCCGGCCTGATAGCCCTGCGCCCAGACCATGCCCTGCAATGCCTTGAGCGGCGTGGCTTTGCGGTCTTCGGCGATCCAGCTCAAAAGAATTTCAACAACCCGTTCAACATCGGCCTGCGCCTCGTTGCTGTCGCGACGCACGGCGTCGAGCTGTTCGGCGACATCAGCACGCGAAGCGTTCTGCCGCACAAAGTCGGGCAAATGTTTGGCGGCGTAGGGAAACAGCACGTCGAAGACGAAACTCACCGCGCTGGTGGTGCCTTCGATGTCGGTGAGGATGGCTTTGATCGACACGGTTTCAGTCCTCCAGACGCGGGAAGCGGCCGGCGATGTCTTCGCCGGTGAAATTGGCAACCCAGCCTTCCGGGTTGTTGAACAGACGGATCGCCACGAAGTGCGGATGTTCGCCCATGTCGAACCAGTGCTTGGTGCCGGCCGGAACCGAGATCAGGTCGTTCTTCTCACAGAGAACGGCATAGACGTAATCGTCGATGTGCAGGGTAAACAAGCCACGACCGGCAACGAAAAATCGCACTTCGTCTTCGCCATGGCGGTGCTCTTCGAGGAACTTGGCGCGCAGTTCGGCTTTTTGCGGATGGTCGCTGTTGAGGCTGATCACGTCGACGGTGATGTAGCCGCGCTCGGTCATCAGCTTGTCGATCTGCTCTTTATAAGCACTGATGACCTCTTCCTGACTGGCGCCAGGCTGAATCTTCGCGGCGGCCTGCCAGCGGTCGAAACGCACGCCCTGCTCGGCCAGCGTCGAGGCGATGTCTTCGAAATGGGTCAGCACCTTGTTGGGAATCTCAGGGCTGGAAACGTGGTAAACGGACAGGCTGCTCATGGGCAATTCCTCGGTGGCGGCGGCGCCGTCCGGCTCTTGCAGACCGGTCGGGCGCCGCGTGGCATCAGGCAAACGGGCTGTTTCTGGTGAACTCAGCCTTGGCGGTTCATGACGCTGCGGGTTTTCAACTCGCATTCAAACAGGAATTCAAAGGCCTCGATCTGCCGCAGCGCGTCGCTCATCTGCGCGCCCCAGGTGTAGAGACCATGGCCGCGAATCAGATAACCGACGCAATCGGGATGGGCGTCGAGCCAAGGCTGCACCTTGGCGGCGAGGCGCGCAATGTCCTGATCGTTGTCAAAAATCGGCACACGCACTCGCGATTCATGAGTCGAGATGCCGCTGAAGGCTTTCTGCAATTCGTAGTCTTCGAACTCGATGAAGTCTTGCGGAGTCAGACGCGACAGCACCGTGGCATTCACCGAATGGGTGTGCAGCACCGCACCGATCTCCGCGCGCCAGCTATAGAGCTGGGTGTGCAGCAAGGTTTCGGCGGAGGGTTTCTTGCCTGGTTCCAGGCTATTGCCGGACAGATCGGTAGCGAGTACGTCATCCACACCCAACTGGCCCTTGTGCTTGCCCGATAAGGTCAACAGCGCTTCGCTCGGCGACAGGCGCGTCGAATAGTTGCTGCTGGTGGCTGGCGACCAGCCACGGCCATATAGAAAACGCCCGGCGTCAACGATCTGCTGGGCGAGCTGTTCACGACTAAGGCTCATGGCCTGTCCTCTTGCATACATGTGGCAATGATAACGGCAGCGGCAAGCGCTGCGAGACTGGCAATACTAAAGGTCAATGTCGCGCCAAGGGCGTTCCAGCTGTAACCGGAATACAGCGCACCGAGCGCCCCGCCGGTGCCGGCCAGTGCCGCATACAGCGCCTGGCCCTGGCCTTGCTGGCGGGCGCCGAAACTACGTTGCACGAAAGCGATGGCAGCCGCATGAAAGCTGCCGAAAGTCGCTGCGTGCAGCACTTGGGCGAACAACAGCACCCAGAGAAACTCCGCAAACGAACCGAGCAGCACCCAACGCAACGCCGCCAGCAGGAAACTCGCCAGCAGCACCCGGCGCAGGGAAAAGCGCACCAGAATGCGGCTCATGGCCATGAACATCAGCACTTCCGCCACCACACCCACGGCCCAGAGCATGCCGATGACGCCACGGCTGTAACCGAGGCGTTCAAGGTGCAGAGTCAGAAAGGTGTAATACGGCCCGTGGCTCACCTGCATCAGCGCGACGCAGGCATAAAACGCCAACACGCCGGGATGGCGCAATTGCTTGAGAAAGCCCTCGCCCGCCGGCCGATTGCCTTGCGCCGGCTGCGCATTCGGCACCCACAAACTGCTGAGGACGATACCCGCCATGATCAGCACCAGCGCCGCCGGATAAATGTCCAGACTGAGCCATTCGAACAGCCGACCCAGCACTACCACAGTGATGATGAAACCGATCGAGCCCCACAGGCGAATCTGGCTGTAGCGCGATGTTTGCCCCTGCAGATGCGCGAGGGTGATGACTTCGAACTGCGGCAGCACCGCGTGCCAGAAGAACGCATGCAGGGCCATGACCATCGCCAGCCAGGCGTAGGTCTGGCTGACGAAAATCAGCGAAAAGGTCAGCAACGTGCACACAGCACCGAAGCGCACGATGGCCAGACGCCTGCCGGTGTAATCGCCGAGCCAGCCCCAGATGTTCGGCGCCACGCAGCGCATCAGCATCGGAATCGCCACCAGCTCGCCGATGCGTGCGGCGCTGAAGCCGAGGTGATCGAAGTACAGCGCCAGAAACGGCGCTGTCGAACCGAGCAAGGCGAAATAGAACAGATAGAAACTGGACAGCCGCCAGTAAGGAAGCGCCGCCACGCCGGTTATGCCGCGACGGCTTTGAGCGCAGCCATCAGAGCTGGCCCAGCACCGGCGTGCTCACGCGCACATCGGCGTTCTGCCCACGGTGGCGCAGCAGGTGATCCATCAGCACGATGGCCATCATCGCTTCGGCGATCGGCGTCGCGCGGATGCCGACGCAGGGGTCGTGACGACCCTTGGTGATCACGTCGACCGGATTGCCATCCACGTCGATCGAGCGGCCCGGGGTGGTGATGCTCGAGGTCGGTTTCAACGCCAGGTGCGCAACGATCGGCTGGCCGGACGAGATGCCGCCGAGGATGCCGCCGGCGTTGTTGCTGAGGAAACCCTCCGGCGTCAGTTCATCGCGGTGTTCGGTACCACGCTGGGCGACACAGGCGAAACCGGCGCCGATCTCCACGCCTTTGACCGCGTTGATGCTCATCAGCGCGTGGGCCAGTTCGGCGTCGAGGCGATCGAAAATCGGCTCGCCAAGACCCGGCACCACGCCTTCGGCGACCACGGTGATCTTCGCCCCGACCGAGTCCTGATCGCGGCGCAACTGGTCCATGTACGCTTCCAGCTCCGGGACCTTGTCCGGGTCAGGGCTGAAAAAGGCGTTTTCTTCGACCGAATCCCAGGTCTTGAACGGAATTTCGATCGGGCCGAGCTGGCTCATGTAACCGCGAATGACGATGCCCTGACTGGCCAGATACTTCTTGGCGATCGCACCGGCCGCTACGCGCATGGCGGTTTCCCGCGCGGAACTGCGGCCACCGCCGCGATAATCGCGCTCGCCGTATTTGTGGTGATAGGTGTAGTCGGCGTGAGCCGGGCGGAACAGGTCCTTGATCGCCGAGTAGTCCTTGGACTTCTGGTCGGTGTTGCGAATCAGCAGGCCGATCGAGCAACCGGTGGTGCGGCCCTCGAACACGCCGGAGAGGATTTCGACTTCATCGGCTTCCTGGCGCTGGGTGGTGTGGCGGCTGGTGCCAGGCTTGCGGCGATCGAGGTCGCGCTGCAGATCTTCCAGGGAAATCTCCAGACCCGGCGGGCAGCCGTCGACAATGGCGACCAACGCCGGACCATGGCTTTCGCCAGCGGTGGTGACAGTGAACAACTTGCCGTAGGTATTGCCGGACATGCAGGACGCTCCGTGAAATCAAACCCGAATTCTTGATGCGCGCCAGTATACGCAGGCTAACCGAGTAGTTCATCCTCGAACCTTAGTGGTGCTGGCGAGTCCAACCGGCACCTTGACCAATGATGGCGTGATGATGCTGCGAGTTCTGATCTTGAGTCTTACCCTCTTTACCGGCTTTGCCCAAGCGACAGTCCTACAGCGCCCGGTCACTCTGGACACCGGCAGCGGCGAACTTTTCGGCTCGCTGTTGCTGCCCAAGTCCGACAGCCCGGTGCCGATTGTTCTGATGATTTCTGGCTCGGGTCCTACAGATCGCGACGGAAATAACCCCGATGGCGGGCGCAATGACAGCCTCAAGCGCTTGGCCTGGGTGCTGGCCAAACACAACATCGCCAGCGTGCGCTACGACAAGCGTGGCGTTGCGGCAAGCCTGGCGGCCGCTCCCGATGAACGTGATTTGTCTGTAGAAGGCTATGCGGCGGACGCGGTGGCGTGGGGGCAGAAGCTCAAGGCCGATCCGCGTTTCGGCAAACTGATTCTGCTCGGCCACAGCGAAGGCGCTTTGATTGCCAGTCTGGCTGCGCCGAAGCTGGACGCAGCGGCGGTGATCTCGCTGTCCGGCAGCGCGCGGCCGGTCGATCAGGTAATCCGCGAACAGTTGGCGCGAAGCCTGCCGCCGCCACTGATGCTGCGCAGCAACGAACTGCTCGACAGCCTCAAGGCCGGCCACACCGATGACAACGTGCCGCAGCCGTTGCAGGTGATCTTTCGCCCGAGCGTGCAGCCGTACCTGATTTCGCTGTTCCGTCAGGACCCGGCGCAAGCCTTTGCCCAGCTGAAAATGCCGGCACTGATCGTTCAAGGCAGCAACGACATTCAGGTTGGCACCGAGGACGCGAAGCTGCTCAAGGCGGCGAAACCGGACGCGCAACTGACGGTGATCGAAGGCATGAATCATGTGCTGCGCATCGTCCACAACGACATGAAGCGGCAATTGGCCTCCTACAAGGACCCGAATTTGCCCCTGGCCGCCGAACTGGGCGCCGCCGTCATCGAATTTATTGACGGAATTCGTGCAAGTTAACTGCGTTTTACCCTCCAGCCTCACAGAAAACGGCCGATAAGCCTTTGTCGCCAGCGCAACGTCTGGCGGCAAGCAGGGCTTGGACAGGATCTCGCCGTTATGACTGAAACCCAGACTTCAACTGACACCAGCGCTGAAAAAGACGCACCGCCAGCGGTCGAACTGCCGTGGGCGGACGTTCAGGCCGAGCACCACAAGATGCTCCGCCTGGCGCCGCTACAGACCGACCGCAACACCGGCGGCCGGCCGTTGCGCTTTGTCGAATTCGGTTACGCCGAGCGCAACAGCAAAGAACGCAGCCTGATGCGCATGGCGATCAAACTGCCCAACCAGCGCGTGCGCAAAGAACAAAATCATCTCGATGTGTGGGTCGACCACGCGAGCAAACGTGTGAGTTTCGGTCCCGACAGTGGCTTGCAGGTCGAACCGCTGAATCGCGGTATCGGCCGCTTCATGGCCGCGCAAGGCATCAACTGGGCAAAAAAGCGCTGGCCCGGCTACACCGTCGACGGCATCGACCTGAACAACAAGGATGCGCTCAACGAAGACACTCGCTTGCGCCGCGACCATTTCCTGCGCGTGCACGGTTTCGATGTGGCTTACGCCGATGCCCAGCATTTGAAAGGCAGCATCAAGGCTGTGCAGGTCGGTGACCTGCTGGGTGACTGGAACAGCGAAAAACTGCAGATCGTCGAGATTCTTGAAGCCGCGCAGATGCTGCAGCAGGCCGAACAGAATCTCGCCGAGCAGGAAGTGAAACTGAAGAAGCAGGAAGAGAAAGTCAGCAAGTTCAAGCGTGAAGACGCCGGGTTGCGCTTCACCATTACGTGTCTGGTGGCGTTTGCGGTGTTTCAGGCGGGGTTGTTGATCTGGATTGCTACGCACCGCTGAGGGCTTGAGCGCGTACTGATCGTTCCCATGCTCTGCATGGGAACGATCTGTCACAACCTTAGACGCGGGACGCGAACAGGGCCTGATGCGCGCGACACTGCTCGGCTGTCAGCATGAACACGCCATGCCCACCGCGCTGGAACTCCAGCCAAGCGAAATCGACTTCCGGGTACAACGCCTCGACGTGCACCTGGCTGTTGCCCACCTCGACAATCAACAAACCTTTCTCGGTCAGGTGATCCGCCGCTTCGGCGAGCATGCGCCGGACCAGATTCAGACCATCATCACCGCAGGCCAGGCCCAGTTCCGGCTCGTGCTGATATTCGTCCGGCATGTCGGCGAAATCTTCGGCGTCGACGTAGGGCGGGTTCGACACGATCAGATCGAAACGCTGACCCGGCAAGCCATCGAAACCATCACCCTGCACGGTATAGACGCGCTCATCGACGCCATGGCGCTCGATGTTCTGGTTGGCCACTTCCAGCGCTTCGAACGACAGATCCGCGAGCACCACTTCGGCATTCTGGAATTCGTAAGCGCAAGCAATGCCGATGCAGCCGGAGCCAGTGCACAGGTCGAGAATCCGCGCCGGTTCGTTGCCGATCCACGGCGCAAAGCGGTTTTCGATCAGCTCACCAATCGGCGAACGCGGGATCAGCACGCGCGGGTCGACGATGAACGACATGCCGCAGAACCACGCCTCGCCGAGCAGATAGGCGGTGGGAACGCGATCTTCGATGCGGCGCTTGAGCAAGCGCTGCAGATTGACCAGTTCGTCATCTTCCAGCGCGCAATCAAGATAGCTGTCGGCGATTTCCCAAGGCAGGTGCAAAGCGCCCAGCACCAACTGGCGCGCCTCGTCCCAGGCGTTGTCGGTGCCATGACCGAAAAACAGATCCTCCCCATGGAAGCGGCTGACGGCCCAACGGATGTGGTCGCGCAGGGTACGAAGTCGGGAAGTGATCACGGCGTAGAACTCCAGAAAAAACGACTGGCGATTCTAGCAGCCAAAACGCGCGACGACGACGCAGGAAAAACCACGCGGTTCCGGTAGGAGTTTTCTTTTTTTTGCATCAGGCATTGAACGGAACGTGTAACTTGACAAGGCTGCAGGCCAAGAACGACGGCGCCTACGATGGTAGCGATTCACAGAACCGCTCAGCCAGAGGACAATGTCGCAAAAGCCCCACCCCGAGGAGCCCCAGAATGTCCGTTCCAAAAACGATGTTTCAACTCAGCGGTCGCGGTTACGCAGCGGCCACCCTGAGCCATGCCACCGTGGTCATCATCGATGCCCAGAAGGAATACCTCAGTGGCCCGCTGGCCCTGAGCGGCATGGACGCGGCCGTCGCGAACATCAAACAAGTGGTTGCCGCAGCCCGTGCCGCCGGTCGGCCGATCGTGCACGTGCGTCATCTCGGCACCGTTGGTGGCCTGTTCGACCCGCAGGGCGAACGTGGCGAATTCATCCCCGGTCTCGAACCGCAAGGCGATGAAACCATTATCGGCAAACTGCTGCCGAGCGCGTTCCATGGCACCGAACTGCTCGAGCGTCTGCAGAACCTCGGCTCGCTGGACCTGATCGTTTGCGGTTTCATGAGTCACTCCAGCGTCAGCACCACCGTGCGCGCGGCGAAGAACCTCGGTTTCCGCTGCACCCTGGTCGAAGACGCCTGCGCGACCCGCGATCTGCCATTCAAGGGCGGCGTGCTCAGCGCCGAACGCGTGCAGGAAGCGGAAATGGCGATCATGGCTGACAACTTCGCCACGCTGGCCAAGACTCAGGACCTGATCTGATCCTGCCCTTGTGAGCGGTGCATTGGCGCCGCTCATCCGCTATATCCGCTGATTTGCCGCAAATGCCATAGCCTCAGGAACAACCCGGTCAACTCCCGGTCGAAGGGCCGATACCATTGAGGAAGGTCGGAATGAAGTTATCCGATGGATTTGACGCACGCCGTTTGCGGCCCAAAGGCCAAAGCAACTGGCGTTTTCGATTTGGCGCGGCGATCTCGGCCATTCTGGCGACGTTCGGCGTGCTGCTGGCGATGGCTGGGGCAGCCAGCCTGCTCGGCCGTCCGCCGGCGCTGGGTGACCTGAACGCATCACCGCTGGGCTCGGCAATCATGCTTGCCGTCGGCTTGCTGTTTCTGTATTTCGGCGTTGCCCTGTGGCGCCGCTGCCGCCGTCGCGCACGGCAATCGCGGGAACTGAACATGGCTCCGCATCTGATGAAAAAACACGACTGACCCAACGGCCTGGCTTTTTGCCGGGCCGTTTTCTGTCGACTTGGGTAAACTGGCCGCCCTTCGCGGAGGCTGACATGCAAGACGACGATTTTTCTCTGTTCAAAAGTGCGATCCAGGGCGTCAAGCCGATCAAGCACGACCGCGCCGACACCGGCAAACCCAAGGCTGACCGCGCGCAGATCGCCAAGCTGCGTCAGTCCGCCACCGTGCGCAGCGACACCACCATCATTGACGGCCTCTCCGACCAGTTCGTGATCGACGTCGGCCCGGAAGACGAGCTGATGTGGTCCCGCGACGGCGTGCAGGAAAGCCAGATGCGCAAGCTCAAGGTCGGGCAGATCCCGTTCGAAGGCAGCCTCGACCTGCACGGCATGAGCGTGGAAAAGGCCCGGGAGACGCTTTGGGCCTTTCTCGCCGAAGCAACCAAATTCGAAATCCGCTGCGTGCGCGTGACGCACGGCAAGGCTGTGCGCCTGGATGGCAAGCGGCCGATGATCAAAAGCCACGTCAACACCTGGCTGCGCCAGCATGCGCAAGTGCTCGGTTTCTGCTCCTGCCAGGCCCGCCACGGCGGCGCCGGCGCGGTTTATGTGATGCTGAAACGGACGATGATGGAAGGCCGCGACGAATAAAGCCGTCACACCGAACTTGCAGGGTTGTGTCCGCCACCGTACCCTTGCCCTTTGCGAAAATCCCCACAGGTAGTTTCATGTCCCTGGAACAGAATTACACCGCGATTCTCGGCCAATTGGGCGAGGACGTGTCCCGCGAGGGCCTGCTCGACACGCCAAAGCGTGCCGCCAAAGCCATGCAGTACCTCTGCCGCGGTTATGCACAGACGCTCGAAGAGGTCACCAACGGTGCCCTGTTCAGCTCCGACAACAGCGAGATGGTGCTGGTCAAGGACATCGAGCTGTATTCGTTGTGCGAACACCACCTGCTGCCGTTCATCGGCAAGGCGCATGTCGCCTATATCCCGAGCGGCAAAGTGCTGGGCCTGTCGAAGGTTGCGCGGATCGTCGATATGTACGCCCGCCGCCTGCAGATTCAGGAAAACCTCAGCCGCCAGATCGCCGACGCGGTAATGCAAGTCACCGGCGCGCTGGGCGTGGCCGTGGTGATCGAAGCCAAGCACATGTGCATGATGATGCGCGGCGTCGAAAAGCAGAATTCGTCGATGATCACTTCGGTGATGCTCGGTGAATTCCGTGAAAACGCGGCAACCCGTAGCGAATTCCTCAGCCTCATCAAGTAATTCGCAACAGAAAAGAACCGGCGTTGATCGCCGGTTTTTTTTCGCCTGTGAAAAATCGGGTAAGCTGCGCGCCTTTCTTCATTTGCACCGTGAGGCTTTCAACGTGTTCGTCAAAGCGCTTCGTGTCGGCCTCGGCCAACTGGTTATCTTCATCGACTTCATCACCCGTCCAGGCAAGAAAAAGCGCCCCGCTGCTGCTCAGGCGCAAGTCGACGCTGCCGCGAAAGATCTGACGCTGTATCAGTTTCACGCCTGCCCGTTCTGCGTGAAAACCCGCCGCGCCCTGCATCGTCTGAATGTGCCGGTGGCACTGAAAGACGCGAAGAACAACGAGCAGGATCGCCAGACTCTGCTGGAACAGGGTGGCCGAATCAAAGTGCCTTGTCTGCGTATCGAAGAGAATGGGCAAACCATCTGGATGTATGAATCCAAGGTGATTATCGATTATCTGGATAAGCGGTTTGCGCGGTCTGATGTTAATGGGTTGGAGCGTTAGCCGCCTTCGCGAGCAGGCTCGCTCCCACCCTTGAAACGCATCCCGCCCTGTGGGAGCGAGCCTGCTCGCGATGAGGCCCACACTGACAACGCCGGCCCTTGAGCCGGCGTTTTTGCTAGGCCGCCCTTTCCATCTGCGCCCGCCGCACCACCGCCGCCAACCGCTTCAACCCCTCATCCAGCCGCGCCGGATCAATGTGGCTGAAGTTCAAGCGCAAATGCCCATGATGCTTGTCCGGCTCAGGAAAGAACGGCTCACCGGGCATGAATGCCACATCATTGGCCAACGCCTCATTGAGCAATGACCGGGTATCCAGCGGTTGCTTCAGCGTCAGCCAGAAAAACAGCCCGCCCTGGGGCATGTTCCACTCAGCCAGATCGGTAAAATGCAGTTCCAGCGCCAACTGAAACGCGTCGCGCCGCTGCCGATAGAAATCCCGCAACTCGCTCAAATGCTGTTGATACTTCTGCGAGCCGATCCATTGCAGCGCCTGCCACTGGCCGATGCGATTGGTGTGCAGGTCCGCCGATTGCTTGAGTTTGAGCAGGTGCAGGAACAGATCCGGACTGGCGATCAAGTAACCGACACGCAAACCCGGGAGCAAGGTTTTCGAGACGGTGCCGGTGTAGATCCAGCTGGCTTTTCTCAGACGCGCGGCAATCGGCTTCGCGCTGCCACCATCGAAAGTCAGTTCGCGGTATGGCTCATCTTCAATCAGCGTGACGCCAAATTCATCGAGCAATGCCGCGACCGCTGCGCGCTTGGCCTCGCTGTAGCGCACGGCGGAAGGATTCTGGAAAGTCGGGATCAGGTAGATAAACGCCGGGCGATGCTGCTCTAAACGATTACGCAATTGCGCCAGATTTGGGCCGTCGGCTTCCTGCGCCACAGTCAGGCAGTCGGCGCCGAACAGCTGGAAGATTTGCAGCGCGGCCAGATAAGTCGGCGCCTCCAACAGAATTTCCGTGCCCTTGTCGATGTACAGCTTGGCCGCCAGATCCAGGGTTTGCTGCGAGCCGCTGACCACCAGCACCTGACTCGCCTCGCATTCAAGGCCCAGCGCCCTCGCCTCTGCCGCCAGCGCCTCGCGCAAGGCCGGCTCGCCTTCGCTCATGCCGTACTGACCAAGGGATATCGGCATCTCGTCCCAATTCACCTTCGGCAACATCGCTTCAGCAGGCAGGCCGCCGGCGAATGACATCACCTCTGGACGCTGGGCGGCGGCGAGGATTTCTCGGATCAAAGAACTTTTCAGGCGCGAGACACGTTCGGAAAAAGCCATGGTGGTCACCGTAGCGAGGCAGGTAAAAAATGAGTCAAACTGGTTGACTGAAACTACGACAGCTTGAGCGAGTACGTCAACATGCTTGACCTTAAAAACCCCGCAAGTCAGCAACAGGCCATGGAAGCGTTTTTCTTCGGCTATCAGGCGTTCACGGCCAAGGCTGATGAAATGCTCGAGCGCCGCGGCCTCTCGCGAGTGCATCAACGCATCGTGTTTTTCATCGCGCGCTATCCGAACCTGAGTGTGAAAGAGTTGCTGGCCCTGCTGGGCGTGAGCAAACAGGCGCTAAACATGCCCCTGCGCCAGTTGCAGGAAATGCATCTGGTCGACAGCGTCGCTTCACAGACGGACAAGCGTAAGCGCCTGCTTGAGCTGACCGCGGAAGGCGCGAAGTTCGAGCAGGCGTTGCGCCGTGAGCAGGTGAAATTGCTTGAGCGGGTGTTTGCCGAGGCTGGGGAAGCGGCGGTAAATGGGTGGTTGGCGGTGAATCTGGCGCTTGGAGGCAGTCAGACGCATCTCGAGTGACAGGACCGTCCTCTCCGCGAGCAGGCTCGCTCCCACATGGGAACGCTTTTCAAAGGTGGGAGCGAGCCTGCTCGCGAAGCCAGCCTGGATGGCCATATATCCCTATCAGCAAAAAAATCGGCGACAAAAACCAAAACAATATTTGCTTTATTTGTACACAAAAGCATAATCCACTGCGTGCGAGTTCCTGACTACACGGTCAACAAATTCGCGTATGCCTCAAAGGGCCGCTGCCACCCCTCATGGGTCCGGCCCTGGAAATAACAATAAAACTCTTGAGGAGTACTCGCTGTGGAAAGCCGCAAATCCGAAGCACCGCCGCTCGAGCTCACGCCGCCATTACGCAATGGCCTGCTGGAGCGTCTGTTCAAACTCAGCTTGCATGGCACCACGGTGAAGACCGAGCTGATTGCCGGTCTGACAACCTTCATCACCATGGCTTACATCATTTTCGTCAACCCGAACATCATGGCCGATGCCGGGATCGATCACGGTGCAGCCTTCGTCGCCACCTGCATCGCCGCCGCGCTCGGCTGCCTGTTGATGGGGCTCTACGCCAACTGGCCGGTCGGCCTGGCGCCGGGCATGGGCCTCAATGCTTTCTTCACTTACACCGTGGTCGGCACCATGGGCTACAACTGGGAAACCGCGCTCGGCGCAGTGTTCGTCTCGGGCGTGCTGTTCATGTTCCTGACCTTTTCGCGGATTCGCGAGTGGCTGCTCAACAGCATCCCGGTCAGCCTGCGGTTTGCCATGGGCGCCGGTGTCGGTCTGTTCCTGGGCCTGATCGGGCTGAAGACTGCCGGTATCGTCGTCGACAGCCCGGCCACACTGATCAAACTTGGCTCGCTGCGCGAACCCGGCCCACTGCTCGCCGCGATCTGCTTCCTCATGATCGCGATCCTCAGTTACCACCGCGTGTTCGGTGCGATTCTGATCAGCATCATCACCGTCACCCTCGCCGGTTGGGGCCTGGGTCTGGTCCACTACGAGGGCATCATGTCCGCGCCGCCGAGCCTGGCGCCGACCTGGATGGCAATGAACGTCGCCGGCGTGTTCAACGTCAGCATGATCAGCGTAGTGCTGGCGTTCCTCTTCGTGCACATGTTCGACACCGCCGGCACGCTGATGGGCGTGGCCCAGCGCGCCAACCTTGTCGCCGCTGACGGTCGCATCGAGAACCTTTCCCGAGCCATGAAGGCCGACAGCGCATCCAGCGTATTCGGCGCCGTGGTTGGCGTGCCCCCAGTGACAAGTTACGTGGAAAGTGCCGCCGGCGTAGCCGCTGGTGGTCGGACTGGTCTTACCGCCGTCACCGTGGGTGTGCTATTTATAGCGGCCATGTTTTTCGCACCGCTGGCTGGCATGATTCCCGCTTATGCCACGGCAGGTGCACTGATTTACGTGGCGATGCTGATGATGGGCGGCATGGCCCACATCGAATGGGACGAGGCGACCGACGCCATTCCGGCGATTGTCACGGCGATCATGATGCCGCTGACCTTCTCCGTCGCCGACGGCATCGCGCTGGGCTTTATTACCTACGTCGCGTTGAAGGCCGGCACCGGCAAGTACAAGGAAATTTCCGTCAGCCTGTGGGTGCTCTGCGCGATCTTCATCGCCAAGTTCATTTTCCTGTAAACGCTGCGCGGTTCAGGCTTCAAACCAGCCTCACCCTCACCGGTGGGGCTTTTGTACATCTCGATAACAACAAAGGAGCAAAACGATGAGTCTGGAAACCTGGCTGCTGTTCAGTGGCGCTGCACTGGTGGTGATCCTGATCCCGGGGCCACTGTCATTGCTGATGATCAGCAACAGTCTGAATTACGGTTTACGCAGGTCGTACCCCGCGTTCCTGGGTGGCGTGATCGCCTCGATCTGCCTGCTCAGCGCTTCGGCACTGGGGCTTGGCGCTCTGTTGCTGGCCTCGGAACAGTTGTTCAGCGCGCTGAAAATCATCGGTGCGCTGTACCTTTTTTATCTCGCCTGGCAGAGCTGGCAGCAGTCGCGTCAGCCATCGACGGGGGCCGAAGTACCCGAAGCCGCACCGGTGCCGCGTTTTCGCACATTGTTCGGACGCGCTTTTGTCCTGGGTGCGAGCAACCCTAAGGACATCCTGTTTTTCGCCGCGTTTCTGCCACAGTTCCTCCGCGCAGACCAACCGTTTCTGCCGCAATTACTGATCATGATTGCGACCTGGGTAGTGCTCGATCTGTGCTGCAAACTGGCTTACGGTCTGGGTGCCAATGGTGCCGCACGTTATTTGCGCAGCGGCAAAGGCCAGAGTTGGTTCAATCGGGTGAGTGCCGGACTGTTTGGTGGTGCTGGCGCGGCGTCGTTGCTTGGCAGCCACTGACTGAAAAGCGCCACTATTGATTATCCTGCCGGAATGGATCTCGGGCAGGATCATGTTGTTCATGAATCAATTAAGTGCAACATCCAATCCCTGATATGCAATAGATAGCAACAACCCATCGATATACAGGTCTCGAAAGGCCAACGTAATATCCTTGGCCTTAACAACAATTGCCGGAACAAGGAAGTTCTAATGGCCACACTTATACGCGAAGCAACAGCACAAACCGACCCTGCAATACTTGCGGACACGCAACCTGTTTCCGATACCGTCATAATTATGGATTTGGGCTATGAATCCAACGAATACAAGCCTTCAACCATCGACCATGGCCAAACCAATGGAAAATCGAGTCAATTGCAAATGGTGGACGAAGTGTTCGGCCCTTTGGAAATTGGCGATATTTCGATTACCCGTACCGCACTCGACGGACTAGGCGCAACGATTGACGGTCAGCCATTGAATGGCCAGAACAGCTTCTTTCGCCGCCCCAAACTTTCTTTTATCAATAGCCTGCAGTTCGACGCCAATAAAGTTGAACACTTTCTGAAAACTTCAACGGGCAGCGATAGCTACTTGTTACCCACGCTCCTGTTTGAAATGGCCAGCCAGCGCCCGCTTGGCGCCCCTCAGCTCTTGAGGGAAAACAATGCCAATGAAAAGGTAGCCGGCAATTACCGCGACAAACTGGTAAAACTTCTGAGCGCAGCACAGTCGCTCGATCTACAACATGTGCACGTCCCCAGACATCATCCCCGCTGGGCGGCATTGACCAAAAGCTACGCGACGCTGGGCTCCAGCCTGGGCATCCAGGGTTTCGGCATTTTCATGGGGATTCGTGGCGTAATCGATGCGATCAAAGCTGATAACCGTGCTGAAGTAGCGATAAACAGCGCGGGCATTGCATCGGAGCTGGCCTCCATCGCGGCCGATGTCACGGTCAGTAAAATAGCCACGCAGATGCTCACAGCCGGACAGAATGCTTACCGGGACTTCGCCAGAACACGTTTCGCACTCAGACTGGGTCGATCAGGCGGACTGGTCGGCGGCATGCTGACGCTGCCCTTCGACATCTTTACCGCCGTGAGATCCATGAACGCCGCTGAGAATGCCACCGGCAAAGAGGCTATGGATCATTACGTCAGCGCTGGCCTGAGCATTACCAGTGCAGCCATGACCGTCATTCTCGGCACTGCCGCGATGGCCGGTTTCTCGTTTGCCGGCCCCGTCGGGCTTGCAGCCGGCGCGATTCTCGCCATTGGCTCGCAGGTCTACGGTGCGGTACGTATCGTTGACGACATAGATGACTACATCGAATTAACCGTTGACGAGCGGTGGCGTAGCGGATGGTTTTCGTTCTGCATGATGGACGTCGACGAAAGCGTTCAAAACCGCTATATCAAGGCCAAAACACTACTTCAACACTCATTGCAGTTAAAAAAGACCGCGAGAACGCTACTCGATGGCCCCTTGAAAGAGAGCACCGAAGCCATCGTCAATGGCAAGTTTGATGTACGCCTGAAACCGACGCGGGTCTGGAAACGAAACTGGTGGACCAAACAGGATGCGTGGGAGTCGGTCAATGTCCCTGAAGTGGTAGGCACCGATGACATCATTGATGCAAGCGCAGGGGTTACAAAAGATACACCCGGCGCGGAACTGGGAGTTGCGGCAGAGGGCAAAAACATTCTGTGGTTTCTCAGCGAGGGTAACGACTCGATCAAAGGTGTAGAAAAAAAACCCAACACGTTCTATTACAAGTCAGGAAAAAAACAACTGTCGGGCGGTGAAGGCAATGACCAGTTCCTGTTTGAGAACGCAGCCGCTTTCCTCGAAAAGGACAGTCATGTCGCAGAATATTCAACGCTCAGCGGCGGCGCAGGAAATGACACACTGGTACTTGGCGGCAATTACTCCTCTCGTGATACGAACAGAACTGGCTATGACATAGATTTGCTGGCCGGAACATTGCAGATCATCACCAGCGATGTCGATACCGAGAATAACAAGATATCCATCCTGCACAGTTTGCTGGACAGTATCGAAAATATTGAAACAGTCCATCGCGCAGCAAGCGTAGTAACCGGCACTGCGCAAAACAACGTCATCAAATCACGGGGCAGCGACATCATTGAAGCTGGCGCCGGAGACGATCAGATATTCCTCTCCCACGAAAAAGCAAAAGCGTCGGGAGGCGCCGGTGCGGATCAATATTACATTGCGCATGTGGCTGGTCGTTTTTCCATTATCGATGATGGTGAACAGACCAGTTATACCGTCATGAATTGGCGCAAGGACCTGATTGAGTCCTGGGCTATCGAGGGCAATGACCTGGTCATCCGCTCAGGCTTCGAAATTCAAGACAATCCCAAAAACGTATTGACCATTCATGACGTTTACAAGAAATACGAAGGCACGAGAAAGCTGAGCAACAAAAATCTGATTTTCATAACCAGTGATGATTGGCATTTCAGGCTTGACCTGCCTGAAACAATCCCGGATGCCCACACCGCTGATATACCGGAAATTTTCGTCAAACGTGGCAAACCGGTAACACCGATCATTATTTATGCGCCGGAATGCTGGATCCGACACCGCAAGGAAGCGAGCTATTACGTACCGAGAACCGGCAAGGCCAACACTTTCTACGCGGTTTTACGCCCGGATGTCATAACCCGGATATATCTGGACTTCACCAGTGATGAGCTGACAAAAGCCGAGGCGCATTTTTTCTCCGAGAAACCCAAGTCATACCGACTGACTGTCGGTTGCCATCTCGTCTATCACTTCGGCGCGAAGACCATCAAGCTGAATTATTACTCGGCGGCGCGTAGCGAAGACGATCACGACAATATCACGAAGATTTTGCGAACCATGGCCGTTCGACCGTTCGGCCGTTATGTGTTGATTTTCAAGGACGGTGTCGTTGCAAACGCTGGTCTTACAGCGGAAACCGACATCCCGCCAGCCTTTACTGACTTCTCGGTCTCGAGGCATTGGGTAACCCAGATGAAAGTGCCACTCACGGGTCGTTCTCGACAGTGCTTTTATGCGCTGCCTGAGAAAGCGGGTTACTCGCTTGGCACTACAAGGAGTTGCGCAATGCCGATACCACTGGCCGTGCAAACCAGCATGGACGCCTATGAAGGAGTGGGTGCGAGTTATCTCATTCACGTACTGCCTGACATGACTATCAGACTCTCGACTCCTGGCGCGCTCGCCAATGCCAAAGAGCGGCTTCCCTACTCATCCACTTGGGAACTTGATGCAACGCAGCTCGGCGAGGTCGATATAAAACTCGAAGAAAACCGGCTTTCCATCGGCACTACCACTTTTTATCTGCCTGTCTATGAAAGCGAGGACTTGATAGACCAGATCCGCGTTATTACCACCGGTGGAGTTGTACATACGGTCGATCTGGTCTTTGACCGTGTCTATCTGGATGGTCTCGATGCTCGTTTTTTCGAAGAGCCCGACGCCTCAAAAGCACTCCCGCAAGCTCTTGCCGCATTGGCCAATGACGAAGTCAAAGTCTGGAACATTATCTGCCTTAACGACCAGACCGCGCGCGTGGGCTACAACTTTGCCGCGCATGGCTGGGTATTGCGTGCCGACAAATCCCGCATCGAAAAGTCTGCTTTAAGGGTGGTGAATCGCTGCAACCACCAAACCAACATTTTCGGCCCCGTTTCTGTGATGAAAGTGCCTCCCGCGTAATTCGCCGGTCGTTCGTCAATAAACCCATTTTTTCGAGCGTTGCTGTCTACGCGGCACTTGCACGCGTCTGCGCGCTCTTTTACCGAGCATTCCCCATGGCCAAGTCACCCAAGAAAGTCCCTGCAGTAAAACCACCCAATGCCCCCGATGCTGGACATTCCGGCTCACCGCCTCTCGTCAGCCGTATGGGCCTGGACATGCCTGACGCCCTGCTTCTGGGCATCGATTCACCGGCCGTCAGTCAAGCGGCAAGCACATCTGCCGCAGCCAGCACACTGCCCACGGTTACTGTTCACGCCTTGCCGGATGCAACGGAGAACTTCAGCGCCACTCGTAACGCAATCGCCTGGCCGCAAGAGCGTTTCCACGAACTGGTACCCGTAGCGCAGAACGAAGGTTTGTTCACCGGACCGGATCAGCGCACGTACGCTCAGATCGCTAATGAAGGCCAGTTCGTCGTCGAGCAGGACGGGCAAGGCAATTATCATGTGCCTCTGACCTTCGCACCCGGTGTGCCCGGCCTGCCCCTGACGCGCCTCGAGGGTCAGACGACTTGGCAGATCCGGCGGCCCGAGAGGCTATCCAACCGGCCTGCATCCGCCACCCCCAACCTGCCCTCATACATCTCGCCTGCCGACGCCATGACGCTGAGCAAGCCTGAGCTGGCAACGGAGGGCCTTCGATACAACAGACTCAGGCAGACCTTCGTAACGACGGTGGACGGCACGGTCATGGTGCGCAAAAACAAGGATGGCGAATACCAACAAGCGTTTGCCTCGACGAGCAATGCACCCGACGTTTTCTTCGAGCAAATCCCCGGCACTGTTTTCTGGCGACAAAAACCGCCAGGGGCGAAGCCATCGCAAACGCCAGCCCAATCCAGCCAGTCAGGCGAACAGACCGACCAGGCAACACCTGGCCCGAGCAAGCGTCCCCGACTTGCCGAAGCCGCAGAAACGCTAACCGCGGCGACAGCCAAGCCGTCCTCTGACAACGACCAGACGCCGTATTTCTGGCTTCCCTGGGGGCATCTGAACAAACCTGCGCACACCGAATCGGTACAGCTTGGCTGGCTGCATTATCCAATCGTTCCGGTTGGCTCGAATACGGCGCCCACAGTGTATTTCGTATGTCATCCCGAGTTTTTCCCGAGCGGTTTCGACGCTTTCGAGAACATGCTGAAAAACGCCCCCGAGCAACAGCCGGTGGCGACGTTTCGAATCGGCAGCGATCCAGGTGAAGTCCATCCGGGCAAACGCTTTTTCGAAGAGCCGATAACAACGTCCGTCGCTCGCGCGTTCCCTGATTTTTCGCAAGCGACAACGACAGCCGTTGCCCGCAGGTTATTCGAACTCGCCGATCATTCCCCGACGATTACCGGCACCGGCCTGATCAACGTTCAGGCCGTCTTGCATCAATGGAAGCAACTGCCGTTTTCCACAGCACCTGACTTTGCCGACCCGCTGAATATGCTCGCCATAGCGCCAGACATCGACCTGGGAGCCAAGCGGCTTATCCCGATGCCTTCCCAGACCGACAGCGAATTGCAACGCCTGACCTTTGATCCACAGCACTTCTCCTCCGCCTGGAATCATTACAAGACCTATCCATCAGATCTGAATCTGCGGCGATTGCTCGGCGCGTTGCTGGTCGGCTGTGGTTACGAGCTGTTTCCACTGACCTATGAACACAGAATGCCGACGCTGGTATTCAAACGCGCCGGTCACGATCAAATCTTCTTTTTGAAACTGGGAGCAATCAGTCAAGCCGGCCTGACTCACGTTCCTGGCAACGAACTGACAGAACCGAGCTTGCCCGCCAGAATCGGTCAGGACGCCTTCACCGCACTGACCGATGCAGCGACGCGGAACCAAGTGGTATGGCTGATAGGAGGCGTATTGAAGGTCGCGTCCACGCCAGACTCGGTGTTCATTATTCGCGAGCGCTGACCCGAGACTCGACTGCGCCGGCAGTTGCGCCGTAAACACGCATAAAAAAAGCCCGCAGTGTGAGCGGGCGAAAGACCAAAGAAGCTATATGCGCAGTCGCTTCCCGGTGGGGGCAGCTGCTTGGGGGTCAGCTGCCCCGATACGTGGAATAGCTGTAAGGCGAAATCAGCAGGGGCACGTGGTAGTGCTCCTGCTCGGCGGAAATGCCGAAACGCAGTACGACGACATCGAGAAACGCCGGCTCGGGCAGTTGTACGCCACGGGCCCGGTAGTAATCGCCGGCATGGAACTGCACCTGATAAACCCCGGTGCGATAATTGTCGCCTTGCAGCAACGGCGCATCGACCCGGCCATCACTGTTGGTTGTCGCACTGGCGACCAATTCCAGCTGCGATCCTTCAACGCGGTACAGCTCGACCTTGATCGAGCTGCCCGGGCAACCGTGTGCAGCGTCCAAAACGTGTGTTGTCAAACGTCCCATTGATTCTGCGCGCCTGGCCGCAACAAGCGGTCAGACTTCGCGCCTCCCGAAGCCAGTTGAAAAGGAGACCGCACCGTTTCAGAGCACGAAACGCTGCGGCGAGTGAATGATTAAGACACTTTTCAAAAAAATTGTACACAATAAAAACGACATTTTTCGCTTCACCCCCGCCATGCGGGTTTTTATCACCAATTCGCAGGCAAAGCGCCTGATCATTGAACCTTCTATTCATTAGCTGACTGGTCAGGCAGGTTTCTTGCAGGCTGGAACCATTAACAGCAAAAGATGACGGCCGGTGAAAAATGCGAAAATTCAGGCTTACAAAATGTAAATAAAGTTGTATACAATCAGCCCATCGCTGTGACGCCAGCCTGCCAGGCCGCCACACCAATCTGTCAACGTACAAGAAGGAAGACTGCAGTGAGCGCTGACTACCCACGCGACCTGATCGGTTACGGCAGTAACCCTCCTCACCCACACTGGCCGGGCAATGCCCGGATCGCCCTGTCCTTCGTACTCAATTACGAAGAAGGTGGCGAGCGCAACATTCTGCACGGCGACAAGGAATCCGAAGCCTTCCTCTCCGAAATGGTCGCCGCTCAGCCGCTGCAGGGCGCGCGCAACATGAGCATGGAATCGCTTTACGAGTATGGCAGCCGCGCCGGCGTCTGGCGGATTCTGAAGCTGTTCAAGGAATTCGACATTCCGTTGACCATCTTCGCCGTGGCCATGGCCGCCCAGCGTCACCCGGACGTGATCCGTGCGATGGTCGAGGCCGGTCACGAAATCTGCAGCCATGGCTACCGCTGGATCGACTACCAGTACATGGATGAAGCGCAGGAACGTGAGCACATGCTCGAAGCGATCCGCATCCTCACCGAACTGACAGGCGAACGTCCGCTGGGCTGGTACACCGGCCGCACCGGGCCGAACACCCGTCGCCTGGTCATGGAAGAAGGCGGTTTCCTCTACGACTGCGACACCTACGACGACGACCTGCCCTACTGGGAGCCGAACAACCCGACCGGCAAGCCGCATCTGGTGATCCCCTACACCCTCGACACCAACGACATGCGCTTCACGCAAGTGCAGGGTTTCAACAAGGGTGACGATTTCTTCGAATACCTCAAAGACGCCTTCGACGTGCTTTACGCCGAAGGTGCCGAAGCGCCGAAAATGCTTTCGATCGGTCTGCACTGTCGCCTGATCGGCCGTCCTGGTCGCCTCGCTTCGCTCAAGCGCTTTATCGAATACGCCAAAAGTCATGAACAGGTGTGGTTCAGCCGTCGCGTCGACATCGCGCGCCACTGGCAAGAAACCCACCCGTACCAAGGGACTGCAAAATGAGCCGCTTTCAAACCCTGCAACCGTCGACCCTGAGCCGCGACGCTTTCGTCAAAGCCTTCGCCGACATCTACGAACATTCGCCATGGGTGGCCGAAAAGGCCTACGACCTCGGTGCGGACGCTTCGATCGACGAGATCGAAACCCTGCACCAGCGCATGAGCGATATCCTGTTGAGCGCCGATCATGCCAGCCAGCTGGCCCTGATCAACGCTCACCCGGACCTGGCCGGCAAAGCTGCCGTCCAGGGCCAACTGACCGAAGCCAGCACCAATGAACAGGCTGGCGCCGGTATTCACCAATGCACGGCCGAAGAGTTCCAGCGCTTCACCGAGCTGAACGAAGCCTACAAAGCCAAGTTCAAGTTTCCCTTCATCATGGCGGTAAAAGGCAGCAACCGGCATCAGATCCTCGCGGCGTTCGAAACGCGCATCAACAATTCGGTGGAAGCCGAGTTCAAATGCGCGCTGGCGGAGATCAACAAGATTGCCCTGTTCCGTTTACTGACTCTTTAGCAAGCCTGGCCCGAGTGCATCAAACGCGGAGAGCACCCAGGGCCCTGCGAGCATCCCCAGCCAACTTATCAAAGGCAGACAAGAAGAATGAAAGCTTACGCCGTACCTTTCGAAAAATACGTCAACCTGGCCGACGCCCGTCTGGGCACCAAGATCATTTCGGTCACCGATGACTGGTTCGCAGACGCCAATCGTCTGTTCCAACCGACCCCGGCCGTATGGAAGGAGGGCGTGTTCGACGACAACGGCAAGTGGATGGACGGCTGGGAGTCGCGCCGCAAGCGCTTCGAAGGTTTCGACAGCGCGGTGATCCGTCTGGGCGTACCGGGCTCGATCAAAGGCGTGGACATCGACACTTCATTCTTCACCGGCAACTACCCGCCATCGGCCTCGCTGGAAGCGTGCTTCCTGGCCTCGGGCGAGCCGGATGAAAACACCCAGTGGACCGAAGTGCTGTCGGCCGTCGAGCTGCAGGGCAACAGCCACCACTACCACGAAATCAGCAACGACAAAGCGTTCAGCCACCTGCGCTTCAACATCTACCCGGACGGTGGTGTTGCCCGTCTGCGCGTATACGGCATTCCGTTCCGCGACTGGTCCGCTGTGGGCGACAACGAGCAAGTGGACCTGGCAGCAGCCCTCAACGGTGGCCGCGCCCTCGCCTGCTCCGACGAACACTTCGGCCGCATGAGCAATATCCTCAACCCGGGCCGTGGCATCAACATGGGCGACGGCTGGGAAACCGCGCGTCGTCGCACGCCGGGCAATGACTGGGTAATCGTCGCGCTGGGTCATCCGGGCGAGATCGAGAAGATCGTCGTCGACACCCTGCACTTCAAAGGTAACTACCCGGACACTTGCTCGATCCAGGGCGCGTTCGTGAAAGGCGGCACCGACAGCCAGATCGAAACCCAGTCACTGTTCTGGCGCGAACTGCTGCCAAGCCAGAAGCTGGAAATGCACGCCGAACACACCTTCGTCGAGCAGATCAAGGCACTCGGCCCGATCACCCACATCCGCCTGAACGTGTTCCCGGATGGTGGTGTGAGTCGTCTGCGTGTATTGGGCAAGGTCGCTAAACAAGGTTGAACCCAATCGCTGGCAAGCCAGCTCCCACAGGTTTTGTGAACGCCACAGTCCACTGTGGGAGCGGGCTTGCCCGCGATGGCGATAGATCTAACAACACAGAATCCGGATAAGAAGAACAGCATGCGCACACTGACGATTGAACCGCTGACCAAAGAAGCCTTCGCCCCTTTCGGTGACGTGATCGAAACCGACGGCAGCGATCACTTCATGATCAACAACGGTTCGACCATGCGCTTCCACAAACTGGCGACGGTCGAAACCGCTCAGCCTGAGGACAACGCAATCATCAGCATTTTCCGCGCCGACGCGCAGGACATGCCGCTGACCGTTTGCATGCTGGAACGCCATCCGCTGGGCAGCCAGGCTTTCATTCCGCTGCTCGGCAACCCCTTTCTGATCGTGGTCGCGCCAGTTGGCGATGAACCTGTATCAGGCTTGGTCCGCGCCTTCGTCACCAACGGCAGGCAGGGCATCAATTACCATCGCGGCGTCTGGCACCACCCGGTGCTGACGATCGAAAAGCGGGATGACTTCCTGGTGGTTGATCGCAGTGGCACAGGCAATAACTGCGATGAGCATTTTTTCAAAGAGGATGAGCGGTTGATCCTCGCCCCCCACCAATAAGAGAAGGTCTGATCACTCGACAATAAGAGTGACAGGCGAGAGGTAAAGACTGTGGAAGCACATCTGTTGGAATGGCTGAACCTGAGCGTGCGCTGGGTTCACATGATCACTGGCGTGGCCTGGATCGGCGCGTCGTTCTACTTCGTCTGGCTGGAGAACAACCTCAACCGCGTCAACCCGAAAACCGGTCTGGCCGGTGATCTGTGGGCGATCCACGGCGGCGGCATCTACCACCTGGAAAAATACAAACTGGCCCCACCGTCCATGCCGGACAACCTGCACTGGTTCAAGTGGGAAGCCTACTTCACCTGGATGTCGGGGATCGCGCTGCTGTGCGTGGTGTTCTACTCCAATCCGGTGCTCTACCTCGTGGCACCCGGCAGCGGCCTCAGCGGTCCTGAAGGCGTGGCCATCGGTATCGGCTCGCTGATCGTCGGCTGGTTCGTCTACGACTTCCTCTGCGATTCGGCCCTGGGCAAGAAACCCGCCCTGCTCGGCTTCATCCTGTTCGTGCTGATCATTGCCGCGGCCTATGGCTTCAGCAAAGTGTTCAGCGGGCGTGGTGCCTACCTGCACGTCGGCGCGATCATCGGCACCATCATGGTCGGCAACGTGTTCCGCATCATCATGCCGGCGCAACGCGCACTGGTCGCGGCGATCGCCGAGAACCGTACGCCGGATCCGGCCCTGCCGGCCAAGGGTCTGCTGCGTTCGCGACACAACAACTACTTCACCCTGCCAGTGCTGTTCATCATGATCAGCAACCACTTCCCGAGCACTTACGGCAGCCAGTACAACTGGTTGATCCTGGCCGGGATCGCGGTATTGGCGGTATTGGTGCGTCACTACTTCAACACCCGTCACGACAGCCACAAGTTTGCCTGGACCCTGCCGGTGGCAGCGGTGGGCATGATCTGCCTGGCCTACGTCACCGGCCCGACGCCGATGTCGACTGCACCTGAAGTGGCCAAGGCACCGGCGAAAATCGAGTACCAACCGCTGCCGGAGACGGCACTGGGCGGTGGCGCGAAACCGGCCGAAGCGGCGCAACCTGCGGCACCCGCAGCCCCTGCGGCGGCACCCGCGCAAGCCTCGAATGCCGGCCCCGGTTTCGACAAAGTACACAACGTGATTCAAGAGCGTTGCACGGTGTGCCACTCGTCCAAGCCGACCAGCCCGTTGTTCAGCGCAGCCCCGGCCGGTGTGATGTTCGACACTCCCGAGCAGATCCGCCAGAACGCCGCGCGCATTCAGGCGCAAGCCATCACTACGCAGATCATGCCACTGGGCAACATCACCCAGATGACCCAGCAGGAACGTGACCTGATCGGTGCCTGGATTGCCCAGGGAGCGCAGACCAATTAATCGTTGAAAGCATCGCGAGCAGGCTCACGCCTACAGAGATCCTGTGGGAGCGAGCCTGCTCGCGAATAGCCGCCGCAACGCGGTCCCCCTGATGCAAAGAAACAGCTGCAAGCAACCCGGCAGCTGTTAATCACAAGAATAAAAAAGATCCGAGGTGTTGCATGTCCGAGCTGTCCAAAGCGCGCATCCCCGACGCACCCGCCATTCAGCGTTTGCCCCTTTTGCAACTGATCCTGGTCGGTCTGCAACATGTTCTGCTGATGTACGGCGGTGCCATCGCGGTGCCGCTGATCATTGGACAGGCCGCTGGCCTGAGTCGTGAAGAAATCGCCTTCCTGATCAACGCCGACCTGCTGGTCGCCGGCATCGCCACCATCGTGCAGTCGCTCGGCATCGGTCCGATGGGCATTCGCATGCCGGTGATGATGGGCGCCAGTTTCGCTGCGGTCGGCAGCATGGTGGCCATGGCCGGCATGCCCGGCATCGGTCTGCAAGGCATCTTCGGTGCGACGATAGCTGCCGGTTTCTTCGGCATGCTGATCGCGCCGTTCATGTCCAAGGTCGTGCGTTTCTTCCCGCCACTGGTGACCGGCACGGTCATCACCTCGATCGGTTTATCGCTGTTCCCCGTGGCCGTGAACTGGGCCGGTGGCGGTGTCGACGCCGCGCAATTCGGTTCGCCGATTTACCTGGCCATCGCTGCGCTGGTGCTGGCCACCATCCTGTTGGTTCATCGCTTCATGCGCGGATTCTGGGTCAATATTTCGGTACTGATCGGCATGTGCCTGGGCTACGTACTGTGCGGCGTGATCGGCATGGTCGACCTCAGCGGCATGGCCAGCGCACCGTGGATTCAGTTCGTCACCCCGCTGCATTTCGGCATGCCGAAATTCGAGCTGGCGCCGATTCTGTCGATGTGTCTGGTGGTGGTGATCATCTTCGTCGAGTCCACCGGGATGTTCCTCGCGCTGGGCAAAATCACCGGCCAGGAAGTCTGCCCGCGCATGCTCCGTCGTGGCTTGTTGTGCGATGCCGGCGCATCGTTCTTCGCCGGTTTCTTCAACACCTTCACCCACTCCTCGTTCGCGCAGAACATCGGCCTGGTGCAGATGACCGGCGTGCGCTGCCGTTCGGTGACCATCGTTGCCGGTGGTCTGCTGATCGTCCTCAGCCTGTTGCCGAAAGCGGCGTTTCTGGTGGCATCGATTCCACCGGCGGTGCTGGGCGGCGCGGCGATTGCGATGTTCGGCATGGTCGCCGCCACTGGCATCAAGATCCTGCAAGAGGCCGACATCGGTGACCGCCGCAATCAGCTGCTGGTCGCGGTGAGCATCGGCATGGGCCTGATCCCGGTGGTGCGTCCGGAATTCTTCGCCCACCTGCCGATGTGGATGAGCCCGATCACCCACAGCGGCATCGCCATGGCCACCCTCAGCGCGCTGACGCTGAACCTGCTGTTCAACATCCTCGGCGGCAAGGAGCGTGCGGCGATCAATGATTGCCATGCGCACTGATTTAAACCACCACGCCACCTGTGGGAGCGAGCCTGTTCGCGAAAGCGCTGTGTCATTCAACATTGATGGCGACTGACACAACCGCTTCGCGAGCAGGCTCGCTCCCACAGGGACTACGCAACTGCTTGTGCCTCAAACAATAAAAACAAGAGGGAGCAACAGATGATCCGCACGCAAAGCAACGTTCTGTTGAGTGGCGGCCTGCTGGCCGCGAGTCAGGCCATGGCCGGCGACCTGCTGCTGTGGCAGAGCAACAGCCTCAGCTATCTGTACGGCAAGAATTTCGCGATCAACCCGTCCTATCAGCAGACGGTCACCTTCGAGCACGCCGACAAGTGGAAGTACGGCGACAACTTTCTGTTCGTCGACAAGATCTTCTACAACGGCAAGGAGGACCCGAACAAAGGTCCGCACACCTTCTACGGCGAGTTCACCCCGCGCTTTTCCTTCGGCAAGATCCTCGACCGCAAGATCGAGTTCGGCCCGATCAAGGATGTGCTGCTGGCAATGACCTACGAGTACGGCGAAGGCGAAAGCGAGGCCTACCTGATCGGTCCCGGCTTCGACCTGAAAGTACCTGGCTTCAACTACGTCACCCTGAACATTTTCCGCCGCCAGACCGAAGGCCCGCGCCCCGGCGATGGTGTCTGGCAGATCACCCCCGCGTGGTCCTACAGCTTTGCACTGGGCAATTCCGATGTGCTGATCGACGGCTACCTCGACTGGGTCGTCGACAATGACGAAAACTCGCGCGGCACCTACCACGCCAACCTGCACATCAATCCGCAGATCAAATACGACCTCGGCAAAGCCTTGGGCTGGAGCCAGAAACAGGTATACGTCGGCACCGAGTACAGCTACTGGAAGAACAAATACGGCATCGAAAACAGCCACTCGTTCGATACCAACCAGAACACTGCCAGCCTGCTGCTGAAGGTGCACTTCTGAAATGGCCCGCAACCGTGCGCCATGCCTGTCGTCGGTGCTCTGTTGCGGGGCACTTGAGCCTTGGCCGAGGAGTCAGTATTCTCCGCGGCCTTCCGAATTCGCTCTAAAAAAAAGCCCGAATTCAATTTCTGACCGAAAAGCCAACTTATCCCGGCTGCGGTCAGTCCTGAGGTATCCCGAAAACACGCTCGTCGACTGTTTTTCAACAGCCGAACGGGCGTTTTTTGGTTTTTCGAAAGCCTTGGCGCAGCTTTTGCTACCAGCATTCAAAGCTGACCGATCGGATGAAATTTGCGGTACGAAAAAAGGCGCCACATCAGAGCGCCGAACTTAAAAAAATAACGTGGAACACCTACTTTGGGAGCAACCGAATGAAACGTATGTGCACCAGCCTGATGCTGGCCGGATCGATGTTCGCCGGCGGCCAGGCCATGGCCGAGGGCCTGCTGCAGTGGCAGAACAACAGCCTGACCTATCTGTATGGCAAGGACTTCCAGGTCAACCCGCGCATCCAGCAGACCGTCACCTTCGAGCACGCCGATGCCTGGAAGTATGGGGACAACTTCCTGTTCATCGACAAGATCTTCTACAACGGCAAGGATGATGGCGGCGTCGGCTCCAACACCTACTACGGCGAGCTCAGCCCGCGCCTGTCGTTCGGCAAGATCTTCGATCAGAAACTGGCCTTCGGCCCGGTGACTGACGTGTTGCTGGCCATGACCTACGAGTTCGGTGAAGGCGATACCGAGTCGTACCTGATCGGTCCGGGCTTCGACCTGGCGATTCCAGGCTTCGACTACTTCCAGCTGAACTTCTACCAGCGTCACACCCAGGGCGCACGCGCCGGTGACAATGTCTGGCAGATCACCCCGGTCTGGTCCTACACCATCCCGGTGGGCAAATCGAACATCCTCATCGACGGCTTCATGGACTGGGTGGTCGACAACGACTCCAACTCCAAAGGCGATTACCACGCCAACCTGCACTTCAACCCGCAGGTTAAATACGACTTGGGCAAGGCGCTGAATTTCGGCGAGAAGCAGTTGTATGTCGGTGTTGAGTACGACTATTGGTCGGACAAGTATGGGATCAAGGACAGCCAGTACTTCAAGACCGATCAGAGCACCACGAGCTTCCTGGTCAAGTTCCACTTCTGACCCTAAAAGCTTCGCGAGCAGGCTCGCTCCCACATTCAGACCGAGTTCCAATGTGGGAGCGAGCTTGCTCGCGAACAGGCTCACCGCAATTTCAGGCCGGAGCCACCGCTTCAGATATCCGCAAAAACCGGCAAAGCTCTTCACGCTTGGCCAACGCATCCCGCCGCCCCAACTCGATCAACTCGCTGCAATACCCCGCCTCGAACAGCAGATAACTGAGCACCCCCGCCCCGCTCGTCTTCGTCGCGCCCGGCCCGCGCAGAAACAGGCGCAACGCCGCTGGCAGCTCCTGGCGATGCCGCGCGGCGATTTCGTCGATTGGCTGACTCGGCGCAATCACCAGCACCTCCACCGGCGCCACACCCAGCGCACGGGTCGGCGTGCCGGCCGGGAGCAAATGACTGAACTGATTCAGACGCTGCAGCAGCTCGATATCGCTCTCCAGACTGTCGATGAACGTGCTGTTGAGCATGTGCCCGCCAATCTGCGCCAGCGTCGGTTGCTGGCCGCTGTAGGCGCGCTCCAGCGGCTGCTGCGGATCAACGCCGCGCGGGTTGCCGCTAACGCCCACCACCAACACGCGACTGGCACCCAGATGCAGCGCCGGGCTGATCGGCGCCGACTGGCGCACTGCGCCGTCACCGAAATATTCCTCGCCGATTTTCACCGGCGCGAACAACAGCGGAATCGCTGAACTGGCCAACAGATGATCAACCGACAATTGCGTCGGCACGCCAATGCGGCGGTGCCGCAGCCAGGCGTCGATGGTACCGCCGCCCTGATAGAACGTCACCGCTTGCCCCGATTCGTAGCCGAACGCGGTCACCGCCACCGCATGCAATTGCTTGCGCGCGATGGATTCGGCGATGCCGGGCAGGTGCAGTTTTTCCTCGAGCAGTTCGCGCAGCGGCGAACTGTTGAGCAGCGCCACCGGCATCTGCCGACCGAGGCCGAGCAGGCTGTGGCTGACGAAGCGGCTGGCTTGATGGATCACGCCCGGCCAGTCGCTGCGCAGCACGCGGTGGCTGCGAAAGCCCTGCCAGAACTGGGTCAGGCGTTCGATGGCGGCGCGAAAGTCCGTAGCGCCACTGGCCAGGCTGACCGCATTGATCGCCCCGGCCGAGGTGCCGACGATAACCGGAAACGGATTGTCCGCGCCGACCGGCAGCAACTCGGCAATCGCCGCCAGCACCCCGACCTGATAAGCCGCCCGAGCCCCGCCGCCGAAAAGAATCAAACCTGTAACCGGTTCAGCAGGACTCATCGCAACACTCCACGGTGCTTGTCAGATCGGCTAATCAACGACGCTTGGGATAAAGCTTCGGCTCACCCGGCGGGCGACTCTTGAAGCGCCGATGCGCCCACAGGTATTGCTCGGGGCAGGCACGCAAAGCGCTCTCGACCCACTGATTGATGCGGATGCAATCGGCCTCCTCGCTTTCGCCGGGGAAGTCTTCCAGCGGCGGATGGATCACCAGGCGATAACCACTGCCGTCGGCCAGACGTTCCTGCGTGAACGGCACCACCAGCGCTTTGCCCAGCCGTGCAAACTTGGTCGTCGCAGTGACGGTGGCGGCCTGAATGCCGAACAGCGGCACGAAGACGCTCTGCTTGGCGCCGTAATCCTGATCCGGCGCATACCAGATCGCCCGTCCCGAGCGCAGCAGTTTGAGCATGCCGCGCACGTCATCGCGCTCCACCGCCAGCGAATCGAGATTGTGCCGCTCGCGGCCACGGCGCTGGACGAAGTCGAACAAGGGGTTTTTGTGTTCGCGGTACATGCCGTCGATGGTGTGCTGCTGGCCGAGCAGCGCCGCGCCGATTTCCAGCGTGGTGAAATGCGCGGCCATGAGGATCACGCCTTTGCCTTCGCGCTGGGCCTTCTGCAGATGTTCAAGGCCTTCGACGTGGGCCAGTTTCGCCAGACGCTCGCGCGACCACCACCAGCTCATCGCCATTTCGAAGAAGGCGATGCCGGTGGAGGCGAAGTTTTCCTTGAGCAGGCGTTTGCGCTCGGCGGCGGATTTTTCCGGGAAGCACAATTCCAGATTGCGCCGGGCGATGGTTCGCCGGTCGCTGGCGACGCGATACATCAACGCGCCCAAAACTCGACCGATGGTCAGCAGCGCCGGATACGGCAGCTGCACGATCAGCCACAAAAGCCCCAGGCCGCACCAGAGCGGCCAGAAGCGCGGAGCAAGATATGCTTTTCGAAAACGCGGGCGATCCATTAAAGCTTCCGTAAATACAGTGGCCGCGCATTCTACATCGTTCGACCCGGCTTGCGGCTCGCGGGCGTTCTCGTTATAAGTCTCGGCACTTTTAGTGACAAGCCGTTGTATGCCGACATGAGCCAAACCGACCCGTTAGACCAAGATCCCGTATTCCAGCTCAAGGGCAGCATGCTGGCCATCACTGTGCTGGAACTGGCCCGTAACGACCTCGAAAGCCTCGATCGGCAATTGGCCGCCAAAGTCGCCCAGGCGCCGAATTTTTTCAGCAATGCACCGCTGGTCCTGGCGCTGGACAAACTGCCGCCGAACCAAGGCGCGGTTGACCTGCCGGGGCTGATGCGCGTCTGCCGTCAGCACGGTCTGCGTACCCTGGCCATTCGCGCCAGCCGCATCGAAGACATCGCCGCCGCCATCGCCATCGACATCCCCGTGCTACCGCCCTCCGGCGCCCGCGAGCGCCCGCTGGAGACGCCGGAAGCCGAAGTCAAAAAGAAGCCGGAAAAGCCACCTGAGCCGACGGTCAAACCGACCCGCGTAATCACCACGCCAGTACGTGGTGGCCAACAGATATATGCCCAGGGTGGCGATCTGGTCGTGGTCTCTTCGGTCAGTCCGGGGGCGGAACTTCTTGCCGATGGCAACATCCATGTATACGGCCCGATGCGCGGCCGTGCGCTGGCCGGCGTCAAAGGTGACACCAAGGCACGGATTTTCTGTCAGCAATTGAGCGCTGAACTGATCTCCATCGCCGGTCATTACAAGGTCTCCGAGGATTTGCGTCGCGATCCGATGTGGGGCTCGGGCGTCCAGGTCAGCCTGTCAGGCGACGTGTTGAACATCATTCGGCTTTAACGGATACTGCCGCATTTTCCAAGCATCTCTAAAACGTAGCGAAAACGGCTCAAACGAAGTAGGAAAAAGGCCTAAAGCCAAATTCCAGCCAAGGCTGTCCGACTGCAGTAGTTTTCAAGAGATGTTTTTCAGGGGCTGAACAGTCCTTCTTCCTTAGGGGTGAAACACCTTGGCCAAGATTCTCGTGGTTACATCCGGCAAGGGTGGTGTGGGTAAGACCACCACCAGCGCCGCTATCGGTACCGGTCTCGCTCTGCGCGGCCACAAAACAGTGATCGTCGACTTCGACGTGGGCTTGCGTAACCTCGACCTGATCATGGGTTGCGAGCGCCGCGTGGTGTATGACTTCGTCAACGTGGTAAACGGCGAAGCCAACCTGCAACAGGCACTGATCAAAGACAAGCGCCTGGAAAACCTCTACGTACTGGCGGCCAGCCAGACCCGCGACAAAGACGCGCTGACCGTCGAAGGCGTGGAAAAAGTCCTGATGGAGCTCAAGGAACAATTCGAGTTCGTCGTCTGCGACTCCCCGGCGGGCATCGAGAAAGGTGCGCACCTGGCCATGTATTTCGCCGATGAAGCGATCGTCGTGACCAACCCGGAAGTCTCCTCGGTACGTGACTCGGACCGCATGCTCGGCCTGCTGGCGAGCAAATCGCGCCGCGCCGAACGTGGCGAAGACCCGATCAAGGAACACCTGCTGATCACCCGCTACCACCCGGAGCGTGTCGAGAAGGGCGAGATGCTCGGCGTTGAAGACGTCAAGGAAATCCTCTCGGTGACCCTGCTCGGCGTCATCCCGGAATCCCAGGCAGTGCTCAAGGCTTCCAACCAGGGCGTGCCGGTGATTCTCGACGACCAGAGCGATGCCGGTCAGGCTTACAGCGATACCGTCGACCGCCTGCTGGGCAAAGAAAAAGCCCACCGATTCCTCGATGTCGAGAAGAAGGGATTCTTCGAGCGCCTGTTTGGAGGTAGGTAATGAACCTTTTTGACTTCTTTCGTGCCAACAAAAAGCCAAGTACCGCCTCGGTAGCGAAAGAGCGTCTACAGATCATCGTGGCGCATGAGCGCGGCCAGCGCAGCACGCCGGATTACCTGCCAGCCTTGCAGAAGGAACTGGTCGACGTGATCCGCAAGTACGTCAACATCGGCAACGACGACGTACATGTTGCACTGGAAAGCCAGGGCAGTTGCTCGATTCTGGAACTCAACATCACCCTGCCCGATCGCTGAGTCGATCCGGCAGGTATGACGGCGGTTCAGGGCCATTCCCCAGTGGAATGGTCCTGAACCGCCGTTGGCATTTGTTACGAGGCTGTTTTAATGCCGCTGTCCAACATCCGCATCATCCATGAGGACGCCGCCGTACTGGTGGTCGACAAACCGACCCTGCTGCTCTCGGTGCCCGGGCGCGCTGACGACAACAAGGACTGCCTGATTACCCGCTTGCAGGAAAACGGCTACCCGGAAGCGCGCATCGTCCATCGTCTGGACTGGGAAACCTCCGGTATCATCCTGCTGGCCCGGGATGCCGACACCCATCGCGAGCTGTCGCGGCAGTTTCATGATCGCGAAACCGAAAAGGCCTACACCGCTTTGGCCTGGGGTCAGCCGGAGCTGGACAGCGGCAGCATCGACCTGCCCCTGCGCTACGACCCACCGACCAAACCACGGCATGTGGTCGATCACGAATTCGGCAAACATGCGCTGACGTTCTGGAAGGTGCTGGAGCGTTGCGGCGATTGGTGCCGGGTCGAATTGACACCGATCACCGGGCGCTCGCATCAACTGCGCGTGCACATGTTGTCGATCGGCCATCCGCTGCTCGGTGACGGGCTCTACGCCCACGAGCAAGCGCTGGCGGCCTGGCCACGTCTGTGCCTGCACGCGAGCATGCTCAGCTTCACTCATCCGCAAACCGGCGAACGCCTGCGTTTCGAGTGCCCGGCGCCATTCTGAAATGCGTAAATACTTTGAAAGCCCTTCCTTGCGAAGGGCTTTTTTTGTCCTGCCAGAATTCCACCGGCAATAGATTGACGTAAAGAACTGTCATAAAATTGTAATCAAATATAAAATCATGGCACTTCGATATCAGGCAGGAGGCCTCTTCCGTGTTCTGCAGCAAAACACTTCAATCCGAATACCCCATCGTGTGCGCATTCGGTAACACGACCCTGCACCTGAGCGAAGCACCCAGCATCCAGGCACGCCAAGCCCTGGAGCAGCTGATAAAAAAACGTCGCGCGCGCAAACTGACCCGGGCCAGCGCACCGTTGTCGTCCTGTGAAACACCACTTTTTGCCAAGGTCCAGCCATTGGACACGTTCAAGGCAAAGGTGCGGGTGAGCCTGAACAAACCGCAACGCAACGGGCGCTTCGACTGGCCTCTCGAAGAGCTGATGAATTCCCTCGAAGCTCAGCGCCGGGGCGTGGAGATGCCTCCACTGAAGGGCTATGGCTATACGCGCAGCAGACTCGGCCTGACCGAGGAGTTCTTCCTGCTGACTCATCTGCTTGAAGGCCATATTGATGGGGCCGAGTGCATCAGACGCAATCCCGAAAACATCGAAGCCTTTATCCTCGACGCGTTTCAACTGCTCAACTCGCTCGCCAGCAAGAACATCACTCACATGGATTTCTGGGTGGGCAACATCATGGTGCCCGAGCAAACGCAAAGGCCACTCAAAGCCATCGACTTTGAAAACTGCTTCGCCGGCCCGACCGCGCACGCAAGTGAAACACTCGGTTTTCAACTCGGCTTCTTCTATCGTCGGGATATCTACAAGTTCATTACCGAAGCCGCCTACGATCGCCTGGTCGATCAATATCTCAGCGCGCTGTCCGGTCTATCGAGAGACAGGTTCGAGGCGGTCTATCAGTTGAGCAAACATGAATACGTCGGTCGCAAGCAGCGCCGAGAAGTCTTCCTCAGTGGCAGACTGATCACCGGTTGACGCCCACCCCGGCAACACTTTGAAGCAAGTGCCCGGCCTGCAAATCAGCGGAGCAATACGGTAAACTCGCGCCCCCCGCCGTATGGAGCCGCTTATGCGCGAAGCCTTCCCCCCCATGGAAAAAGTACCGCACCAGTTGCTCTACCTGATCTATGGTGACAAAGACGTTTATCGGCGCGAGGCGAAATTCAGCATCCTCACCGCCCTGGCACAGCTGCAGCCAAGTGAATCATTGTGCATCCGAGTGCTGACCGATCGTCCGCAGGACTATGCCGGCTGGCCGGTCGATACCGTCACTTTGAGCGAGCAGACCCTGATCCAGTGGCAGGGCGACAACGGCTACCACCACCGCCGCAAGGCGTGCGCCATTGCGCTGGGCCTGACACTCGCCGAAAAAACCCTGTTCGTCGATACCGACACGCTGTTTCTTGATTCGCCGCACCGGCTGTTCAGCATGATCAGGCCCGGGCGTTACGTGATGGACCGCTTCGAATACGACTGGAGTTACGTCTGTAACCGGGCGGACTACGAAAAACTCGCGCGCTGCCTGCAAGTCCACGGGATTTCGTCGGCGAACAGCTTCAAGCTCTACAACAGTGGCTTGTGCGGCGTCACCGATGGCGATGCAGCGCTGCTGGACAAGTCGATCCGGCTGATCGATGAGTGGACGCAGGACCCGTTCGACATCCATACGATCGAACAGATTGCACTGTCTTTCGCCATGCGCGACCAACCGATCCAGGAAGCGAAGAAATTCGTCTATCACTACTTCGCCGACAAAAACTTCTTCCACGCCATGCAGAGACACTTTTTCGCCCGCCATGGCGAGGCCTTCCACCCCGAACTGCCAGCGCTGTGCACCGAGGTTCCGCGCAGCAAGCCCGTGCCCTCGACCTGGGAGCGCCTGCGCATCAAGTGGAAGCTTCGCAAAAAGCGCGGCGGCATGAAGAAAGTCGGCCGGGCATTGCTGTTCGGCAGTGCTGCACCTGCCCACCCGTATTACGAGATCTGCCGTCACGAATGGTGGGAGTCGGCGTCGCGGGAAATCCTGCGTTGGGACAGCGTTGCGCAGAAGGCCTTCTTCGGCAGCGGCAAGGGCTGGCCGAAGCACCTGCCGAAACCCGCCAGAAAGGATGATCAACAAGCCATCATCGCCTACCTGCGCAAGCGCATCGATCAGCACTCCTGAGCGTGCTTGCGCAAACCACTTGCCCAATGGCGCCGAGTGATGCGTTAAACTGCCGCCCATTGCTGTCTGGAGTTTCTTATGCGCGCAGAGTTGAACCAGGGCCTGATCGACTTTCTCAAGGCCTCCCCTACCCCGTTCCACGCCACCGCCAGCCTCGTTCAGCGTCTGGAGGCCGCCGGTTATGTGCGCCTCGACGAGCGCGAGCCATGGTCCACCGAGGCCAACGGCCGCTATTACGTCACCCGTAACGACTCCTCGATCGTCGCGATCAAAATGGGCCGCAACTCGCCATTGCACGACGGTATCCGTCTGGTCGGCGCCCATACCGACAGCCCGTGCCTGCGGGTCAAGCCGCAACCGGAACTGCAGCGTCAGGGTTTCTGGCAGCTGGGCGTCGAAGTCTACGGCGGTGCGCTGCTGGCGCCGTGGTTTGACCGCGATCTGTCGCTCGCCGGCCGCGTGACCTTCCGCCGTGACGGCAAGGTCGAGAGCCAGTTGATCGACTTCAAGGCACCGATCGCGATCATTCCCAACCTGGCCATTCACCTCAACCGTGAAGCCAACCAGGGCTGGGCGATCAACGCGCAGACCGAACTGCCGCCGATCCTGGCGCAATTCGCCGGTGACGAGCGCGTCGATTTCCGCGCCGTGCTCACTGATCAATTGGCCCGCGAACACGGCCTGAACGCCGACGTGGTGCTGGATTACGAGCTGAGTTTCTACGACACGCAAAGCGCGGCGGTGATCGGCCTGAACGGCGATTTCATTGCCGGTGCGCGTCTGGACAACCTGCTGTCGTGCTACGCCGGCCTGCAAGCGTTGCTCACCGCCGAGACCGACGAAACCTGCGTGCTCGTCTGTAATGACCACGAAGAAGTCGGCTCGTGCTCGGCGTGCGGCGCCGACGGCCCGATGCTCGAACAGACCCTGCGCCGCCTGTTGCCGGAAGGTGACGAGTTCGTCCGCACCATTCAGAAATCCCTGCTGGTGTCGGCCGACAACGCCCACGGCGTGCATCCCAACTACGCGGACAAGCACGATGCCAACCACGGTCCAAAACTCAACGCTGGCCCGGTAATCAAGGTCAACAGCAACCAGCGCTACGCCACCAATAGCGAAACCGCCGGCTTCTTCCGCCATCTGTGCATGGCCGAAGAAGTCCCGGTGCAAAGCTTCGTGGTGCGCAGCGACATGGGCTGCGGTTCGACCATTGGCCCGATCACCGCCAGCCATCTGGGTGTGCGCACCGTCGACATTGGCCTGCCGACCTTTGCCATGCACTCGATTCGCGAACTGTGCGGCAGCCATGACCTGGCGCATCTGGTCAAAGTGCTCAGCGCGTTTTATGCCAGCCGTGAATTGCCGTAACGGCTGACAAGCTTCGCAAGCAGGCTCGCTCCCACAATGGAATGCCATTCACCTGTGGGAGCGAGCCTGCTCGCGAAAGCGCCTGTGCAGACAGCAGAATCCTCTCGGCCTGATGCATTCCTGAGCCACATCACACCCTGCCTCGAAAACCCGCCTAGACTGCAAGAATCCTCTACAGACAAGGCAGTCTCCATGATCTCGATGTCCTCCTTCCACGCCATGCTCATTCCCATCCTCAGCGGAATGATCCTGCTGGCCATCGGCTTCAACTTCCGCGACAAGAATGCCGGGGTGTTCGCCATGTGGATCGGCATGCTGATGATCCTCGCCACGGTGGTCTACAAGATCCTCGCCAAGCTCAACGAATGACCGCGCCCGGCTCGCATTGCGCCAAGGGGCCTCGTACACTCCAGCGCATCCGCCTATCGCGAGGTTGTCTTCTGGTGTTTGCTCGTCTTTTTGCTTTGCCCGGTCTGCTGCTTGTCTGCCTGATGACGCTGCTGCCGCTGGCGCCCGCCCAGGCAGTCGGTCTGCCCGGCCTGCTCAACACTTCCAAACCGCAGCCTGAAGCCGTGGAACCCCTCGGCCAGTCGCTGGACGAAGTGATCAAGTCGCTGGAAAACGACAAGCAACGCGCGCAGCTGCTCAGTGATCTGAAGAAGCTGCGCGACGCCACGAAGAAAGCTCAGACCACCCCCGAAGAAGGCGTGCTGGGCCTGATCGGCGGCACCCTCGCCAGCTTCGAAAAACAGTTTTCCGGCGCCGACAGCCCGATTACCCGCTGGTCCAACGAATTCGATCTGGCCAAGGACGAACTGACCAGCAAGCTGCTGCCGGCCAATGAATGGCTGCCGATCATCTTCGGTTTCGCGGTGATCCTGATGGTCTGGAGCCTGCTCGCCGCCGCGCTGATCTGGCTTGGCCACCGCGTGCGTCTGCGCTTCGGCCTCACCGAAGAACTGCCGCAACATCCCAAGGCCCTCGACATGCTGCGTTTTGCCCTGCGCAAGCTCGGGCCGTGGCTGATCGCGTTGGTGATCACGGTGTACATGAGCTACGTGCTGCCGTCTTCGCTGGGCAAAAGCCTGGCGATGGTGCTGGCCTATGCCTTGGTGGTCGGCACCTGTTTCTCGGCGATCTGCGTGATCGCCTTCTCCCTGCTGGACGGCCCGCACCGTCATCGCGCGCTGTACATCCTGCGCCATCAGGCGTTTCGGCCGCTGTGGCTGATCGGCAGCTTCGCCGCGTTCGGCGAAGCGTTGAGCGATCCGCGCTTGGTCGAAAGTCTCGGCGTGCATCTGGCGCACACCGCCGCGACCACGGCCAATGTGCTGGCGGCACTGTCGACCGGCCTGTTTATCCTGCGTTTCCGTCGGCCGATCGCGCACCTGATCCGCAACCAACCACTGTCACGCCGCCTGACACGCCGCGCCCTCAGCGACACCATCGAAATTCTCGGCACCTTCTGGTACGTGCCGGCACTGGTGCTGGTCGGCATCTCGCTGTTCGCCACCTTTGTCTCCGCCGGCGACACCAGCACTGCGCTGCGGCAGTCGCTGATCTGCACGGTGCTGCTGGTGTTGTGCATGGTCATCAACGGCCTGGTGCGCCGCCATTCGCTGAAACCGCAACGCGGGCCGAAACGCCATGCGTTGTACTCGGAGCGCCTGAAAAACTTCTTCTATACCCTGACGCATTTGCTGGTGTGGCTGATCTTCATCGAACTGGGCCTGCGCGTCTGGGGCCATTCGCTGATCGCGTTCGCCGAAGGCGATGGCCATGACATCAGCGTCAAACTGTTCAGCCTGATCGGCACGCTGATTTTCTCCTGGCTGATCTGGATCCTCGCCGACACCGCCGTGCATCACGCCCTCACCCGCTCGCGCAAAGGCCTGGCGAATGCGCGGGCGCAGACGATGATGCCGCTGATCCGCAACGTGCTGTTCGTGGCGATATTTATCATTGCGCTGATCGTCGCCCTGGCGAACATGGGCATGAACGTCACGCCGCTGCTGGCCGGTGCCGGCGTGATCGGTCTGGCCATCGGCTTCGGTGCGCAGTCGCTCGTCGCTGACCTGATCACCGGCCTGTTCATCATCATCGAAGACTCCCTGGCCATCGACGACTACGTCGACGTCGGTGGCCACCTCGGCACCGTCGAAGGCCTGACCATCCGCACCGTGCGCCTGCGCGACATCGACGGCATCGTCCACACGATCCCGTTCAGCGAAATCAAAAGCATCAAGAACTACTCGCGGGAATTCGGCTACGCCATCTTCCGCGTCGCCGTGCCGTACAACATGGAAATCGACGACGCGATCAAACTGATGCGCGACGTCGGCCAGAAGATGCGCAGCGATCCGCTGCAACGCCGCAACATCTGGTCGCCGCTGGAGATTCAGGGTGTGGAAAGTTTCGAGTCCGGCAGCGCGATTTTGCGCGCACGGTTCAAGACTGCGCCGATCAAGCAGTGGGAGGTTTCCCGGGCGTTCAATTTATCGCTAAAAAGGCAACTGGATGAGGCGGGGCTGGATCTGGCGACACCGCGGATGAGTGTGCAGGTGATTACGCCTGGGGGGGAAATCAAAAAGGAAAGCTGAACAGAGATGGCCCCCTATTGGCAGGTAATACCAATAGGGGGCTAGCTTTATCTGGCTTTGAAACCAGGTTTGCCATTAGCGGAACGCCAGTTTTTTACCTCCAAGACAACATTTTCAGGCCCATCCTTACCTTCCTCTGGGTAGTAAATCAAATCGTAACCAGATGGATGTTCAACTAGCCGGGAGAACTCAAGAATGGCAGCAATTTGCTGCTTTTCTGTAGTAAACCCGGAATCATGTATTTTCCTGACAAACTCGAGAAAATCTTCCTCTCTCATATCCTGTATCGATCTCATATCAAAGTCCTTTATGAATTTCAACATGCGCCTTCGGGGTAACGATATTTATGTTGTCAGCATTATATAAATCCCCTCCCTCGGCCAAGCCGACCTTATGATGCAGTTCGTATTTCACTCTTGCTCCTGCTGAATCGTTCATTCTAACTATTGGGGCTTTGCCCTTTTTCATTTCGTTCAAACTTGTTTCATTAAATAAGTCAGCCAGTTTTTCGTCGTTGAAAACAGCTTTCCAGAATGTTTCTCTGAATGCTCTGAAACTGTTGAACTGACGACCCCGTAACTGATCAGCAATGTGCGATGGGATTGGCGCCCCATCACCCTGCGCAGCAGCCCCCAGCCATCCACCCGCAACCGGCGCTCCATGACCACTCGCCACCCCTGGATCATTGCGCGGATCCCGGAACATGACGTACTGCGGTGGCACACCCGACTCCGACGGGAAGACCAGAATGAAGTCGTCGAAACGAATGTTGCCCCGCCCTGGGTAAGCGTCGATCCGTCCTTCAATCGGCACGAGGTTGCCGCCGATATATCGCGGTGGGGACGGATTCTCGATTGGGAATAGCGTTGAACTGTCTGCCGGCGTTACTGAGGGCGTCCAGACCGCGGTTGTCGGCGGGATGTCAGTGAGCGTCGCGCTGTAAGTGTTGTTCCCTGCGTTAAAACCAGCTGCAACCACGCGAACGCCGGAAGGCCGTTTTGTCCCCGCGACCGGAACGACAAGCAGTTCGGCGAGAGATCCCGTCAGCGGCCGGGCGCTCAAACGTACCGGCAGATTCAGTCGTGCTCTTTCGCTTGCCAGCCTGTCCAGATCAGGCAGTTGACCGGGCAGCAGATCTGCCAGTGGGAGGCTGAGCAAAAAGCGTTCAGGCAACTCTCCATTGCCCAACACCGGGGAATAGACAAACGCACTCACCCCACCATCAGCCCGGACGCCGCGCCGGTAGCCACCTCCGATAAACCGGCCATCGCCGCGCGAATCGAAGCGGCAAAACCCGCCATCAGGTTGTCGGCAATCGCGACCGCACCAGCGGACGTCGCAAATACCAGTTGGGCGTGGCTGGTATTGCCCTGCAAGCGCAGCAGGCTACTGTGCCCACCGGAGGTGTCCTGCCGGCGCTTTTCCTCAGCAACCCTGCGTGCTTCGGCCTCAGCCTCAAGCGCTGCCTGTTCCTCGGCACGCTTGCGCTCTAGTGCCTCAGCCAAACGGGCCTGTTCCTCTTCGAGCCGCCTGATTTCATCGGCCGCGGCCTGCCGCGCCAGCTCCTCCGCCTGCCGCCGCGCCTGCTCCTGAGCGACGCGGGCCTGTTCCTGTGCAACCTGCCTGGCGTATTCCGCCGCCAACCGCGCCTGCCCCTGAGCGATCCGCTCGGCTTCCTGCGCTTGCACCACGGCAATCATGCCCTTGACCGTGGCCGATTGGCTGTTCAACACGCCAATGCCTTCAACCAGTAACTTGGCGTTGAACAGAGCGCTATAAGCCTGCCGTACGCTGACGCTGGCGCTTCGCCGATTGACTTGCGGTAAGCGGCCTACGTTGAAAAAGGTTTCAACCTGGGCGTGGCCGAAACGTTCGATGGCCACGTCCTTGGCCACCAAAAGCGCACCAAACTTCCTGGCGATCAGGGAATCCCTGAATTGCATCTCCCGCGCCAGCGCATCCAAAGGAGGCAAGACACTTTTATCACCTGCTGCCCGCGCTTCTGCCAGTTCATTTTCAATGACCTGAGCAATATTCCTGGAAGTATCCTTGTAGATACTTTCCATATCGAGTATTTCACCCAACGGCGCAAAATTAATGCCTGGCCCCGAGCCGTCCCCTGCACCTAAATAATGTAAATATTCATCTTGTTTATCCGGACGCACAACAATCGGCGGAAGCGTTATTCCATTACGCTGCATTTATAAGTCCTCCATGGACAATAGTTTTGTCGAACTGACCCGTCACCCTCAAACAGCCAATAACGTGACCGGTACCTGGAGAAATTTATGGAAATAGATGTTGTGCGGTGCGGTACATGGTTATCGCCCGCGTTTTATCTGTCACGCCGGACGGAACTGATAAAGCGGTAGGAGTTTTCGCTGATAACTTATGCTCAAACGTAAATCTGTCGGAGCGCATAGCGTTTTCCGGACCCGATCGCACTTGCGTGCAAAGCCTTTGTCACAGGCAAGGAAGCCAACAACAATAATCAAGGAGAAGCCCATGCAACTGACGCGCATTGCCCAGACCCTATTGCTCACCCTGGTCGCCAGCCACGCCAGTGCCGCGACGATGGACAGCGCCCGCACGCGCATCGCCGAGCAGGCGCAGAAGCTCGAGCCGGAGCTGCTGGAAACCCGCCGCGACCTTCACGCTCATCCAGAACTTGGCAACACCGAAAAACGCACCGCTGAACTGGTCGCCAGACAGCTGCAAGCCATGGGCCTGGAAGTGAAAACCGGCGTCGCCCGCACCGGCGTTGTCGCCATTCTCAAAGGCGCCCTGCCCGGCCCGACTGTGGCGCTGCGCGCCGACATGGATGCACTGCCAGTCAAGGAAGTCTCCGACTTGCCGTTCGCTTCGAAAGCCAAAGGCACGTATCTCGACAAGGAAGTCGACGTCATGCACGCCTGCGGCCACGACGCCCACACCGCGATCCTGCTCAGCGCAGCGAAAATTCTGACGGGCATGCGCGACACCCTGCCCGGCACCGTGGTGTTCTACTTCCAGCCCGCCGAGGAAGGTCCGAGCGATTTTATTCCCGACGGCAAAAATACCTGGGGCGCGAAGATGATGGTCGAGGAAGGCGTGATGAAATCGCCGAAACCCGACGCGGTGTTCGGCCTGCACGTCTGGGCGGGCGTCCCCGCCGGCCAGATCGCCTACCGCCCCGGCCCGACCCTGGCCAGCTCCGACGACCTGCGCATCAAGATCCACGGCAAACAAACCCACGCCGGCCGCCCCTGGGATGGCATCGACCCAATCACCGTCGGCGCACAAACCATCGTCGGCCTGCAAACCGTGGTCAGCCGCCGCACCGACATTTCCTCTTACCCGTCAGTGGTCAGCATCGGCACCATCAACGGCGGCACCCGCTACAACATCATCCCCGAATCACTCGACATGACCGGCACCATCCGCTCTTACGACTACGGCATCCGCCAGAAACTGCACAGCGACGTACGCCAGACAGTCGAGAAAATCGCCGAAAGCGGCGGCGCCAAAGCCGACGTCACCATCATCGAAAAATACGACCCGACCATCAACAACCCGGCACTGACCGAGAAAATGCTGCCGACATTGAAGTGGGCGACCAAGGATGACGTGGTGCAGGGACCGCTGGTGGGCGGCGCGGAAGATTTCTCGTTCTTCGCCAAAGAAGCGCCGGGGTTGTTTGTGTTTCTTGGCGTGACGCCACGGGATCAGGACATGAGCAAGGCCGCGCCGAATCACAATCCGGGGTTCTTTGTCGATGAATCGGCGTTGGTGGTTGGAGTGAGGACATTGGCGTCGTTGGCGACGGATTATTTGTATGGGAATGCGGCGGTGGGCAAGTAGAGAGGGGGTGACTGTGGGAGCGCAGCGACCAGAAGATCAAACCACATCAACCCCTACGTGAATCGCATCATGCCGCCAAAACTCCAGATCACAATCGATCAACCGCCCATGCTGATCATAATTGACCCGAGCAATCCTCAGTCCCGGACTACCCACCGACACCCGTAGAGCCGCCGCCGCATCGACAGATAAAGACGTAGGCACGATCTCAAACCGCACCCGCCCATAGTGCAAATCGAAATGCCGCGCATACAACTCGGTGATCGACTGATTCAAATCGAAATCAAGAATCCCCGGAAAAAACTGCGGATTCAGATAGTGCTCCACATACAACACCAGTCGCCCATCAATGCGCCGCGAGCGGCAAATCTGAATCACGCTCGACAACGCCGGCAACTGCAACCACGCACACACCGCCGCCGAAGCCGGTTGCAACCGCGCCGAAATCACCTCGGTCGAAGGTTCGCGCCCCTGCGCACTGACCATGGCGTGAAAGTGACTGCGCTGCATCAGGTTGTACGCCAGACGCGGCGGCGACACGAACCAGCCGCGCCGCTCCTCACGGTAAATCTGCCCCTGCGCCTCAAGCTGCAACAGCGCTTCACGCACAGTGATCCGCGTCGTCCCGAACAACTCGCTCAGCTTGCGTTCAGCGGGCAACTTGCTCCCGGCCGCCAGCAAACCGTGACCGATCTGCTCCTGCAGCACCTGGCCAATCGCTGTCACCGCTTTCGTTGCCTCATCGCGCATCAACGTTACCTATCTGGACTAGACCAGCACTGTTTCGGGGCAGATCCGAACGCCGATCAAAGCGCCTTCGTATGTTGCAAGCCTAGGCAGTGCAGATGACCGCCAGATGACAAAACTACCGAACGGTCGCTTTCACGGCTTGCAATACATCGGCCAAGTTCCCTGCTCCACGGGCTTTTGAGCATGGTCTACGCTGATCTGGCACCTTCCTGATAATGGCTGATGGAAGATCAGCCACGAGGCCATCGACATCAAAATGTCATCCAGCCGGCCTAAATTGGCTCAGGTATTGCTGACCTAGACCAACACCAACCGCAATCGCAGCGTTGAACACGACCAAGGAGCTTCGGAATGAAACAGCTTTTCCTGGCAACACTGTTAGGCTCGACCATCGCTATGTGCACCGCCGCCATGGCGGCCGACACCGATCTGAAAACCCTCGAAGCCGCTGCGAAGGCGGAAGGCGCCGTGAACAGCGTCGGCATGCCCGATGACTGGGCCAACTGGAAAGGCACCTGGGAAGATCTGGCCAAGAAATACGGCCTGAAACACATCGACACCGACATGAGCTCGGCCCAGGAAATCGCCAAGTTCGCTGCTGAAAAAGACAACGCCACCGCTGATATCGGCGACGTCGGTGCCGCCTTCGGCCCGATCGCGGTCAAGCAAGGCGTGGTGCAACCCTACAAGCCAAGCACCTGGGATCAAGTTCCGGACTGGGCCAAGGACAAGGACGGCAACTGGGCACTGGCATACACCGGCACCATCGCCTTCATCGTCAACAAGAAGCTGCTGCACGGCTCCGACGTACCGACCAAATGGGCTGACCTGAAAACCGGTAAATACAAAGTCTCCATCGGCGATGTAAGCACCGCCGCCCAGGCCGCCAACGGTGTCCTCGCTGCGGCACTGGCCAATGGCGGTGACGAGAAAAACATCAAGCCTGCCCTGCTGCTGTTCGCCGACCTTGCCAAACAGGGTCGTCTGTCGATGGCCAACCCGACCATCGCCACCATGGAAAAAGGCGAGATCGAAGTCGGCGTGGTATGGGACTTCAATGGTCTGAGCTACAAGGCCAAGATGGCCAACCCGGATGATTACGTAGTGCTGATTCCATCCGACGGCTCGGTGATTTCCGGCTACACCACGATCATCAACAAGTACGCGAAAAACCCCAACGCCGCCAAGCTGACCCGCGAATACATCTTCAGCGACGCCGGCCAGACCAACCTCGCCCGCGGCAACGCCCGGCCGATCCGCGCCGAACACCTGCAACTGCCGGAAGACGTGAAAGCCAAACTGCTGCCAAACGAGCAGTACAAGAAGGTCACGCCGGTCAAGGACGCCGACGCGTGGGAAAAGACCTCCAAAGCCCTGCCACAGCAGTGGAACGAAGAAGTCATCGTAGAAATGAAGTGATGGCTTGACCCATTGCTTGATCCGACAAAGATCCCTGTGGGAGCGAGCTTGCTCGCGAATGCGGTTATTCATTCAACATTGATGTTGGCTGATCTGACGCCTTCGCGAGCAAGCTCGCTCCCACAAGGGATTGAGTTGATTTCGGAATATCTGAATTTCGCGGAGTTCTCGCCCCTATGAAGCACAACGTCATCCTTGTCGTGCTCGACGGCCTCAACTACGAGGTTGCGTGTCACGCCATGGGGCATCTGCAGGCTTATGTTGGCGCAGGACGCGCGGCGCTCTATCAACTGGAGTGCGAACTGCCGGCCCTGTCCCGACCGCTTTACGAATGTATTCTCACCGGCGTGCCGCCGATCGACAGCGGCATCGTCCACAACAATGTCTCGCGCTTGTCCAACCAGCGCAGCATCTATCACTACGCCCGCGATGCCGGGCTGAAAACCGCCGCTGCGGCGTATCACTGGGTCAGCGAGTTGTATAACCGCTCACCGTTCGTGGCCGCGCGCGACCGCCACACCAACGATCCGACGCTGCCGATCCAGTACGGTCACTTCTACTGGAACGATCATTATCCGGATTCGCACCTGTTCGCCGACGCCGAGAACCTGCGCCTGCGTCACGCGCCGGATTTCCTCCTGATCCACCCGATGAACATCGACGACGCCGGGCACAAGCACGGCCTCGACAGCTCGCAATACCGCAACAGCGCGCGCTCGGCTGACGTCATCCTCGCCGACTATCTGCAGAGCTGGCTCGACGCTGGTTATCAGGTATTGGTAACCGCCGACCACGGCATGAACAACGATCGTTCGCACAACGGCCTGCTGGCGGAAGAACGTCAGGTGCCGCTGTTCGTTCTCGGCAATGCGTTCAGCCTCAACCCTGACGCCACGCCGACGCAGACCGAGCTCTGCGGCACAATTTGCGAACTGCTCAGCGTACCCCACGACAAACCTGTGTGCCGGGAGCTGCTCAAGTGAATGCCATGAATCGCGGCAAATGGCTCGCGGCGCTGTGTCTGGTGCCCTTCGCGCTGTTCTTTATCGTCTTCGAAATCGCCCCGCTGGTCTGGGTGATGATCAACAGCCTGCAATCGGAAGAGTCCGGCTGGGGCCTGGCCAACTTCAGCAAGATCTTCGGTTCGAAGTTCTATCGGCAGGCGATCCAGTACAGCCTGGAGATCAGTTTCTGGTCGAGCGTATTCGGCATCATCATCGCCGTGCTGGGTGCGTATTCACTACGCCGCGTCGATTCGAAGCTGCGCAACTTCGTGAATGCCTTCGCCAACATGACCAGCAATTTTGCCGGCGTGCCGCTGGCGTTCGCCTTCATCATCCTCCTCGGTTTCAACGGCAGCATCACCATCATGCTCAAGCAGTCGGGGATCATTCAGGACTTCAACCTGTATTCGAAAACCGGCCTGATCATCCTCTACACCTACTTCCAGATCCCGCTCGGCGTGTTGCTGCTCTACCCGGCTTTCGACGCCCTGCGTGAAGACTGGCGCGAGTCCGCCGCACTGCTCGGCGCCAACGGCTGGCAGTTCTGGCGGCACATCGGCCTGCCGGTGTTGACGCCGGCGTTGCTTGGCACGTTCGTGATCCTGCTGGCCAACGCCCTCGGCGCCTACGCCACGGTTTATGCGCTGACCACCGGCAACTTCAACGTTCTGCCGATCCGTATTGCGGCGATGGTCTCCGGCGACATTTCCCTTGATCCGAACCTGGCCAGCGCCCTGGCCGTGGTGCTCGTGGCGCTGATGACCATCGTCACCGTCGTGCATCAACTGCTGTTGAAGAGGAGCTACCATGTCTCGCGCTGAATCCGGCCCGGCCGGCCTCTACCACCGCGTCGTGGTCTATCTGCTGTTCGCCATTCTGCTGTTGCCGCTGCTGGGCACGCTGGTCTATTCGATCGCCAGCAGTTGGTCGGCAACGATTCTGCCCAGCGGTTTCACCTTCAAGTGGTACATCCAGCTGTGGAGCGATCCGCGCTTTCTGCATGCATTCGGTCAGTCGCTGATTGTCTGTGTCGGCGCGCTGGTGCTGTCGGTGGTGCTGATCCTGCCGTTGCTGTTCGTCGTGCATTACTACTTCCCGAAACTCGATGCGCTGATGAACATCCTCATCCTGCTGCCCTTCGCGGTACCGCCGGTGGTGTCCTCGGTGGGGCTGTTGCAGCTCTACGGTTCCGGGCCGATGGCGATGGTCGGCACACCGTGGATTCTGATCGGCTGCTACTTCACCGTGGCGCTGCCGTTCATGTACCGCGCGATCACCAACAACCTGCAAGCGATCAACCTGCGCGACCTGATGGACGCCGCGCAACTGCTTGGCGCCAGCACTTTTCAAGCGGCGTTTCTGGTGGTGCTGCCGAATCTGCGCAAAGGCCTGATGGTGGCGCTGCTACTGTCGTTCTCGTTCCTCTTCGGTGAATTCGTGTTCGCCAACATCCTCGTCGGCACCCGCTACGAAACCCTGCAGGTGTACCTGAACAACATGCGCAACAGCAGCGGCCACTTCACCAGTGCGCTGGTCATTTCGTATTTCTTTTTCGTGCTGGTCCTGACCTGGATCGCCAACATCTTGAACAAGGACAAAAGCGAATGAGCTACGTCAGCGTCCAACACCTGCAGAAAAGTTACGCCGGCACCACGGTGTTCAGCGACATCGATTGCGAAATCAACAAAGGCGAGTTCGTCACCCTGCTCGGCCCGTCCGGGTGCGGCAAGTCGACTTTGCTGCGTTGCATCGCCGGGCTGACCCCGGTGGATGGCGGCAAGATTTTGCTCGATGGCGTCGACATCGTGCCGTTGAGCCCACAGAAACGTGGCATCGGTATGGTCTTTCAAAGCTATGCGCTATTCCCCAACATGACCGTCGAACAGAACGTCGCCTTCGGCCTGCGCATGCAAAAGGTCAACGCCGATGACAGCCACAAGCGCGTGGCAGAAGTGTTGAAACTGGTTGAACTGCACGACTTCGCCAGCCGCTATCCGCATCAACTGTCCGGTGGTCAGTGCCAGCGCGTCGCCCTCGCCCGCTCACTGGTAACCCGCCCGCGCTTGTTGCTGCTGGATGAGCCGCTGTCGGCGCTCGACGCACGGATTCGCAAACACCTGCGCGAACAGATTCGTCAGATCCAGCGCGAACTCGGCCTGACCACGATCTTCGTCACCCACGATCAGGAAGAAGCGCTGACCATGTCGGACCGGATTTTCCTGATGAATCAGGGAAAGATCGTCCAGAGCGGCGACGCCGAAACCCTCTACACCGCGCCGGTCGATGTATTCGCCGCCGGCTTCATCGGCAACTACAACCTGCTCGATGCCGATGCCGCCTCGAAGCTGTTGCAACGGCCGGTCAACCACCGCATCGCCATCCGCCCGGAAGCCATCGAACTGAGCCTCGACGGCGAACTCGACGCGCAGATCCGCAGTCACAGCCTGCTCGGCAACGTCATTCGCTATCGCGTCGAAGCGCGCGGCGTGGAACTGGTGGTCGATGTGCTCAACCGCTCCGCCGCCGATCTGCATCCCGACGGACAGCGCCTGGCACTTTCCATCGATCCAACGGCCTTGTGCGAAGTAGCATAAAAGCAGCTGCAAGCTTCGAGCTACCAGCTTCAAGTTGTAGACTGCGGTGCACCTGATTTTAATTCTTGCAGCTATTAGCTCGTAGCTTGCAGCTGTTCTCGGAGAGAACCGATGGCTTTGGCAATTTTTGATCTGGACGAAACGTTGATCCACGGCGACTGCTCCTCGCTATGGAGTGAGCAGATGGTCCGCCTCGGCTGGGTCGATGGCGAGTCGTTCATGCAGCGCGACAAGGAACTGATGGATGCCTACGGCCGCGGACATCTGGCGATGGAAGACTATATGGCCTTCAGTCTCGAACCATTGATTGGCCGTACCCCTGAGGAAATCGAGCACTTGGTTGGCCCGTGGGTGGAAGATTTCATTGAACCGATCATCTTCAGCGACGCGACCAAAACCATCGCCGCCCACCGCAAGGCCGGCGACCGGATTCTGGTGATCTCGGCGTCGGGTATCCATCTGGTCAAGCCGATCGCCGAACGATTAGGTATTGATGAGGTTCTCGCCATCGAACTGGAAGTAGCCCACGGCGCATACAGCGGTAAAACCGTCGGCACCCTGACTTACCGCGAAGGCAAAATCACCCGTTTGCTGGAATGGCTGGACGCCGAAGAAGAAAACCTCGAAGGCGCGAGTTTCTATTCCGACTCACGCAATGATCTGCCGCTGCTGCTGAAAGTGGATTTTCCGCACGTGGTCAATCCGGATCCGGTGCTGCTTGAGCACGCCGAAAAGGCCGGCTGGCCGATCCATCTCTGGAAATAAAAGCAAAAGATCGCAGCCTTCGGCAGCTCCTACTTTTGGAATGCGTGCCTCTGTAGGAGCTGCCGAAGGCTGCGATCTTTTGACCTTGTTTTGCTGTCAGCTCAAACCTTCATTGATTACCAACACCAACTTGCCCGCCACCGTATTGCTCGCCAGTTCGGCAAACGCTGCTTCGGCATCCTTCACCGCAAACGCTTTGGCCAATTGCGGACGCAAGCGGCCCTCGGCAAACAGCGGCCAGACATGCTGGCCCAGGTCACTGAGCAGATCCGCCTTGAACTGATCGCCACGACTGCGCAACGTTGAACCGAGCAGTTGCACACGCTTGGCCAACACCTGCGCCAGATCCAGTTTCGCCTCGCGCCCGCCCATCAAACCGATCAGCACCCAACGCCCGTCCAGCGCCATCAGCTTGAGGTTCAATGCTGAATAATTGCCGCCCACCGGATCGAGAATCACGTCGAACGGCCCGAAGTCGCGCAGGCTCTCCAGATCATCGGTGCGCACCACGCCGCCCTGCGCACCCAGCGCTTCACAGTAAGCCAGGCGCTCGGCGGAACCGACGCTGACCCAGCACGGGTTGCCGAAGGCTTTGCACAGCTGAATGGCGGCTGAACCGATTCCACTTGCGCCGGCGTGCAGGAGAATTTTCTCACCGGGCTTCAACGCTGCAAGTTGAAACACATTCAGCCAGACGGTGGCGTACACCTCGGGCAATACCGCCGCCTCGATCAGCGAAACACCTTCGGGCACCGGCAGCACGTGCCGTCCGTCGACGACCACCTCTTCGGCCATGCCGCCCCCGGCCAGCAAGGCGCAAACCCGATCGCCGACCTGCCAGGACGAGCCCGCACCGACTTCGCTGATCACCCCGGAGCACTCAAGACCGAGCACGTGGCTGGCTCCCGGCGGGGGCGGATAAAGGCCTGCTTTCTGTAATAAATCGGCGCGATTGAGGCCGGCTGCCGCCACCCGGATGCGGACTTGTCCTACATCGCAGGTAGGACTCGGCTCTTCAACCCATGCCACTTGACCTTCAACGCCTTGCAATGCCTTCACACTGCCTCCATAGTGAGTCTGGACTGAGCCCGAAGCTGTAGCGCCGGGCTTTTTGCATTATGCGACCGGCTCTCAAAGAACCGGCGACTTCAAAGACGGCCTAATATGCGTTATCAATTGTCCCCGCGTCGAATCAGCATGAAGCATCTGCTCCCCAGCACCGCCCTCGCTCTTTTCATCGGTATCGGCCTGTTGCCGGTGTCGGGCACCACATTCGCAGCCAACAGCTGGGACAAGTTGCAGCCTGATCGCGATGAAGTCATCGCCAGTCTGAACGTCGTCGAGTTGCTCAAGCGTCACCACTACAGCAAGCCGCCGCTCGACGATGCGCGCTCGGTGATCATCTACGACAGTTACATCAAGCTGCTCGACCCGTCGCGCAGCTATTTCATGGCCAGCGATATCGCCGAATTCGACAAGTGGAAGACGCAGTTCGACGACTTCCTCAAAAGCGGCGACCTCAACGCCGGGTTCACCATCTACAAGCGCTATCTGGACCGCGTCAAGGCGCGTCTGGACTTCGCCCTTGCCGAGCTGAACAAAGGCGTCGACAAGATGGACTTCAACACCAAGGAGACCTTGCTGATCGATCGCAAGGACGCGCCTTGGCTCAAGTCCACCGCAGAACTCGACGACCTGTGGCGCAAACGCGTCAAGGACGAAGTGCTGCGCCAGAAGATCGCCGGCAAAGACCCGAAGCAGATCCAGGAAACCCTGACCAAGCGCTACAAGAATCAACTGGCGCGTCTCGATCAGACCCGTGCCGAGGACATCTTCCAGGCGTACATCAACACCTTCGCCATGTCCTACGACCCCCATACCAACTATCTGTCGCCGGATAACGCGGAAAACTTCGACATCAACATGAGCCTGTCCCTCGAGGGCATCGGTGCCGTGTTGCAGAGCGACAACGATCAAGTGAAGGTCGTGCGTCTGGTGCCGGCAGGCCCGGCGGACAAGACCAAGCAGGTCGCTCCCGCCGACAAGATCATCGGCGTTGCCCAGGGCAACAAGGAAATGGTCGACGTGGTCGGCTGGCGTCTGGACGAAGTGGTCAAACTGATTCGCGGTCCGAAAGGCACCGTGGTGCGCCTGGAAGTGATCCCGGCGAGCAATGCGCCGAACGACCAGACCACCAAGATCGTGCCGATCACCCGTGAAGCGGTGAAGCTCGAAGACCAGGCCGTGAAGAAGTCGATTCTCAGCCTGAAACAGGACGGCAAGGACTACAAACTTGGCGTGATCGAGATCCCGGCCTTCTACCTCGACTTCAAGGCGTTCCGTGCCGGCGATCCGGACTACAAGAGCACCACTCGCGACGTCAAGAAGCTGCTGACCGAGCTGCAAAAGGAAAAAGTCGACGGCGTGGTCATCGACCTGCGCAACAACGGCGGCGGCTCCCTTCAGGAAGCCACCGAACTGACCAGCCTGTTTATCGACAAAGGTCCGACCGTGCTGGTGCGTAATGCCGATGGCCGTGTCGACGTCCTCGAGGACGAAAACCCGGGCGCGTTCTACAAAGGCCCGATGGCGCTGCTGGTGAACCGCCTGTCCGCCTCGGCTTCGGAGATCTTCGCCGGCGCCATGCAGGACTACCACCGCGCGCTTATCATCGGTGGTCAGACCTTCGGCAAAGGCACCGTGCAGACCATTCAGCCGCTGAACCATGGCGAACTGAAACTGACCCTGGCCAAGTTCTACCGTGTCTCCGGGCAGAGCACCCAGCATCAGGGCGTGCTGCCGGACATCGACTACCCGTCGCTGATCGACACCAAGGAAATCGGCGAAAGCGCCCTGCCGGAAGCCATGCCGTGGGACACCATCCGCGCGGCGATCAAACCAGCGGCCGATCCGTTCAAGCCGTTCCTCGCCCAGCTGAAGTCCGAACATGACGCGCGCACCAACAAGGATGCCGAGTTCGTGTTCATCCGCGACAAGCTGGCCCTGGCGCAGAAACTGATGGAAGAAAAAACCGTCAGCCTCAACGAAGCCGATCGTCGCGCCCAGCACGCCGACATCGACGCCAAGCAGCTGGCGATGGAGAACATCCGTCGCAAGGCCAAAGGCGAAGAACCGCTCAAAGAGCTGAAGAAAGAAGACGAAGATGCACTGGCCGCTGCCGAGCCGGACAAGGTCAAACCGGAAGACGATGCCTACCTGAGCGAAACCGGGCGCGTGCTGCTGGATTACCTGAAACTGAGCAATCAGGTGGCCAAGAAGTAAGTGATGGCAATTTAGTGCTGACGATCCCCGGATCGTCATCAAACAGTCATCATTCTGTCGTGCAATAAAGGACCGGGAGCAAGCGCTCCCGGTCCTTTTTTTATCGCCAGAGACTGCCATGACCACGACCGAACAGCTGAGCGCGTTGAGCTCGATCCTGACTCAAAGCGGTTTACACAGCCTGTTCCAGCCGATCATCTGTCTTTCCGAACGCCGCATTCTCGGTTACGAAGCCCTCACCCGTGGCCCGTCCAACAGCCCTCTTCACTCGCCGATTGCCCTGTTCGCCGTGGCGCGACAGGCTGGCCGATTGAGCGAACTGGAGATCGCCTGCCGGCAAAGCGCCTGTCGCCGGTTCAATGAGCAGCAACTGCCGGGCAAGCTGTTCCTTAACGTGTCTCCAGAATCCTTGCTCGAAGCCGCGCACCAACCCGGGCGTACGTTGCAACTGCTGCAGGACTTGGGCATTGCGCCGAGCCAAGTGGTCATCGAGCTCACCGAGCAGACGCCAATCGATGACTTTCAGTTGCTGCAAACCGCTCTGCATCATTATCGGGCGATGGGTTTTTCCATTGCGCTGGACGACTTGGGCGCAGGCTATTCGAGCCTGCGCCTGTGGTCGGAATTGCGTCCGGATTACGTGAAGATCGACCGGCACTTCATCGACGGTATTCATCAGGATGCATTGAAAAGAGAGTTTGTCGGTTCGATTCTGCAAATCGCCAAAGCGTCCCGCGCGCAGGTGATTGCCGAGGGCATCGAGTTGCCGGAAGAACTCGCGGTGCTGACTGAAATGGGAGTCGACCTGGTGCAGGGCTACCTGCTCGGCCGCCCTCAGGAACATCCATCCCGGGACGCTCGCGCGATGATGCCCAAACACGACAGCAGCGCCGTCGCGCTGAATGACGAAGGCAGCGACCTCAGCGCCCTGCTCAACGACCAGCCCGCCGTGCAACGCGATACGCCCACCGCGACGGTACTGGAAGCCTTCCGCCGCCAGGCCAATCTCAATTCACTCGCTGTGCTCGACGAACAAGGCCAGCCCTGCGGCATCGTCCATCGCCACTCGCTGTCGGACGCACTGCTCAAACCGTTTGCCACCGATCTGTTCGCGCGCAAACCGATCAGCCGCCTGATGAACGATGACTTCCTCGCCGTGGAAATCAGCCAGTCGCTGCAGCAAGTCAGCCGACTGATCACCAGCCGCGCCCGCCAGCGCATCGAAGAAGACTTCATCATCACCCTCAACGGCAGTTACCTCGGCCTCGGCCGGGTGATCGACGTGCTCAAACTGATCACCGAACTGAAAATCCAGCAGGCGCGCTACGCCAATCCCCTCACCCTGCTACCCGGCAACGTACCGATCCAGCAATGCCTCACGCGCCTGCTGCAACAGGCCCGCGAGTCGATCATCTGCTACGTCGACATCGACAGCTTCAAACCCTTCAACGACATCTACGGCTACGGCCGTGGCGACGAAGTCCTGCTCTGTCTCGCACAATGCCTCAACGAACGCATCGACCCCACCCGCGACTTCGTCGGTCACATCGGCGGCGACGACTTCCTCCTCGTCCTCGGCCCCGAAGACTGGCGCAAACGCCTCAACCAACTGCTCGACGACTTCCAAAGCCAATGCCGCCGGTTCTATCGGCCCGAGCACCTTGAGGCAGGATGTTTTATTGCGCCAAATCGTCAGGGTGTGCGGCAGGAATTTGCATTGTTGTCGTTATCGATTGGGGTGGTGCATCTGCGGCCTGAGGCTTGTGCAGCGCTTGATGCCAGCCAGCTTGCGGAGATGGCTTCGCAGGCTAAGCATCATGCGAAGGGGGTTGTGGGGTTTAGTGTGCACCTGATTGATAGTTTCGCCTTGGGCGATCAAGAACTGCAGTTAGTGGAGCAATGTTAATCTGTTCAAATTTACGAAACGACGAGACAACTCAACGTCACCATTGACTCTGATCCTCAAGGCTCGCCCGAACCAGATCATCCTTCCACGACTCACTCGCGATCTCGAATACATGTTCAAAAAAACCACGAGCATCCATTATTTCCGTCTCATCCCATGCCAGTGTTCTGGGATCTTCATAGTCGCTCTCAAATTCTTTAGAAAAATCAAAATCAGCATCATGCAAATGGCTTTCAAGAAGTTTAAAAATCACAAACCTATGGCGATAGGTTAAATAATCAAAATCGGGAATAATGAAGTCATTAATTATTTTTTTTGGTCTTCATAACTATTAGGATTGTAAATCCACAACGCCTCACCAAGCGTTTCTTCTCGATCGTAGATCGATATTCCACCCAAAACATGAGAGAGTTTTGGCTCATATGGAAAGTTTGTGAATGGCTGCATCAACATAATTCCACCTATCTCGGAAAGCCAGTAAACGGCCGCTTAACATCTCGTTTATCAAATTTTACTTCCGCTCCATCCAAGCTTTCTACGTAACGAGGATTACTTGGATTTCTTTCATTGGGCTTGTACCCACGACCCGCTCCTGGCAGTTTCATCCTAACAATAGGGTTTCCGTCTGCATCATATCCTGTCGGCTCAGGTATTTTTTTATGCATTCTGGATAAAGCGAAATGCAACGCTCTAAATTGCATCATCCAACTACTGAATTGCGAACTCGGGCCCACTGGGCCTCTAACGCCTTTTTTTGTTGGATGTGAGCCGTCTATTGATCTTTGCTTTAAAGCTGAATCATCGATCTCTGGGCCATGTTTTTCTACTGAGTGCATTCTGTATTGTCTGTTCCAAGCTAATACCCGGCGCTTAGCTTCAGCTTCATTTTGCGGTCCATCTTTGCCAACATCCGGAACGGTCGGTAACCCTTGATTTACATTCGGCCTGTTAGCTAGAGTCGGTGCTTGGCACCTCTCGGGCCTATTAGTTTTCGGCGGCGGGCAGTTGGACGTCAACCCCAACGGATCCACCCACCCCGTCGGATTCGGCACGTACTGGTACTGATTCAACCCGCCCGCGAGCTTCACCGGGTCCGGGGTCAGATACCGCCCTAGCCTCGGGTCGTAATACCGATGCCGGTTGTAATGCAGCCCACTTTCAACATCGAAATACTGCCCCTGAAAACGCAGCGGTTGATCCAGATAATCTTCGCCGGCCAAGGTCACAGCGGCGACTTTGCCGTAGGCGTCGTATTGCGCGGACCAGACGATTTCGCCGCTGTAGTCGGTGAGTTCCTGCGGGGTGCCGAGGTGGTCGAGTTGGTAGTAGAAGGGGCAGGCCTTTTTCGGGCCTTTGCCGTCGAGCATCGCGAGTGGGCGGAAGGTGCCGGGTTCGTAAAGGAAGCTGCGGTATTGCGTGGCGCTGCTTTCGGCGACGAGGTGCTCGCCTTGCCAGAAAAATTCGGTGACGGCGCCGTCGACGGTTTTGCGGATACGGCGGTCGAAGGCGTCGTATTGATAAGTGGCGGTCTGGCCGTCGGGGCGGGTCAGGCCGATGAGGCGGTGCTGGCAGTCGTAGCGGTATTCAGTGACCAGGGTCTGGCCGTGGCCACGGCGTTCGCGGATCAGGTTGCCGAAGGCGTCGTAGTCGTAATGACGATCGCCCTGCATCAACAGGCGATTGCCCTTCATCTGCGCAGGGCCGGGGCGGTCCTGCATCAGCAGGTTGCCGGCCGGGTCATGGGCGAAGGATTCGGGCAGTTCGTCGCGCGAATGACGTACGCGGATCAACCGGTCGAGGGCGTCGTAGCCGTAGGTGCGCTGGCCGTGGCGGCTGTCGGCGATGTGCTCGAGATTGCCGTTGGCGCTGTAGGCATAATCGCGGCGGTACAGCGAGGCGTGGCGATGACCTACAGCGTGGGCAAGCAAGCGGCCCTGATCGTCGTAGGAGTATTCGCTGAGCAGCAGACCTTGCTGGCGTTGCTGTTCGCGACCGGACTGATACACATGCCGGGTCAGCGGCGTGCCGTTGAGGTCGATGGCTGACAGCGCACCGCCCTTGGCATATTGATAGTCGAGCTTGCTGTTGTCCGGCAGGCGCATCCGCTTGAGCTGGCCGCAGGCGTCATAGGCGTAGCGCAAGGTGCCCCAGCCCTGATGCTCGGTGATCAAGCGATCCTGACGGTCATACTCGAAGGCCAGCGGATGGTTCTGGTCGTCATCGACGGCAACCAAGCGCCCGAGGCGGTCGTAGTCGTAGCGGATCTTGGCGCCATCGGGCAGGGTTTTGACCAGCAAGCGCCCGGCCTTGTCGCGCTCGTAGTGGGTGACCAGACTTGGACCGAAATCACCAAACTCGGTCTTTTCCAGCAGATGCCCATTGAGATCGTAGGCATACGCCGTACGCCGCCCATCAAACCCGGTTTCCTGTCGGATCAATCCGGTCGGCGTGTAATCCAGTCGGTATTTTTCCCCGGACTCGTTTTCGATCTCTGTCAGCAGCAACCGCGCATGGTCATAGCGATACTGCACGCGGGTGCCGTCGGGGTTGATGCGCCGCGAGACCAGGTGCAAATCATCGTCATATTCATAGCGGGTGATGCGCCCCAGTTCATCGCGCTCAGCGGTGATCTGCCCGTAGGCGCCATAGCTGTAGGCGTGCGTGCTGCCCGTAGGAGAAGTCGTCAGGATCAGTCGGCCGGCCGCGTCCCACTGCTGACGGCTGACAACACCAAATTCGTCCTGGGTGGTAATCCGCCGTCCCAGCGCGTCGTAGGAAAAGCGCCGCACGCCGCCATCGGGCAGGGTTTCTTCGATGAGCTGGCCAAGCTCGTTCCACACCCAGCGATGGCGGCTGCTGTCCGGATAACGCAGCGACAGCAATTGCCCGCGCAAGTTGTAGTAGTAATGGGTGACCTGGCCGTCGGGATCGACCGCTTCGGTAACGGCACCTTCAGCGTTGCGCCGGTAAATCCACACCGCATCACCACGGCAACGCTTGTAGAGAAAACCGTTGCGGTACTCGTAGGACGTTGGTGCATCGTCCGGCGGAATCAGCGCGATCAGCCGTCCGATTTCGTCATAGCGGTATTCGGTGACCGCGCCCAACGCATCCTGCTCGGCGATCAAGCGCCCCTGCTGGTCATAGGCCTTGAGCTGTTCACCACCATCGGCGGCAACCTGGCGCACCAGCCGTGCGCGCTCGTCGTGGACGTAGACTTCTTCGGTGCCGTCGACGTAATGCACGGTCACGCTGGCGTCGTCATCGTTCCAGACGTAACGGGTGTTCATCTGCGAGAACGACGCCCAGTGGCGCACGCAGCGGGCGGCTTTGCCCTCGCGCTGCCACTCCCAGAAGAAGCTCGCGCCGCCGGTCAACTGGCGCTGGAGGATGACGTGGTGGTCGTCGTAGTCGTAGCGTTCGCTGTCGCCCACCGCGTTGGTCGCAACCAGCAGGCGTTGCCGGGCATCGAAGCTGTAGGTGGCGAGGTTTTGCTCGGTGATCCACTCGCCCTGAACGAACACCTGATACTCGACCGCCACCAGTTGCGCGCGGTCATAACGCAACAGCAATGAGCGGCCGGCGCCGTTGTCCAGACGCTGTATGCGATCGGAGCGATCGCGTTGCAGGGTCAGACGATTGCCGTAGACATCGCTGATTGCGGTCAGTCGTCCGGCGCGAAAGTGATAGAACCGCGCGCTGTCGCCGGCCAGAGCCAGAATCAGTTCTTCGGGTTCCTCGCCGAGAAAGATCGCCGCCCGCGACAGGCTGTTGTGGATCGCCGGGCGCGCGACGTTGGGCAGGGGAAAACGAGTGCGGCGGTTTTCGTGGTCGATCCAGATCACGCCATCGCCGTCGAAGGCCAGCCGATGCGCGAGCGTATGGCTCCAGCCGAAACCCAGGCCGATGTCGATCTCGACCGCGCTGCTGCGGTACAAGCGGGTGAACTCGAAGGGCAGCACGCCATCGAGCACCGCGTCGGTCAGGGTCAGCAGTTCTTCGCCGGTGACCATCGACACCGGGCAGCCGTTTTTGCAGGTATTGGGGACGCAGTCGGCGGCATCGCCGTTGGGGTTTTTCGCCTGGTCGGGCGCGTCGTCGTGTGGCTCGTCCTTCTTCAACATGGCGTTGCGCTTGGCATCCCAGCGCAATTGCATCCGGCCCTTTTTCACCCCGGCGGCGATGCCCCGCGCGGCAACGGCTTTGTAGCGGTCGACGTATTCAATAAAGGCGTTGACGATGCTGAACAGCGCCTTGACCAGACGCTTGGCGACGTTGAACAGCTGCGTTGCGCGGTCAGCCAGACGCAGCGTCAGATAAGCGATCCCCGCCCCCGCTCCGACAAACGTCAGCACCACGCTGATCAAGACATCGATGATCAGTTGCACGATCATCATCGACGCCACTTCAGCAGACTTGCCGGCAACCTCGCTGGGCGGCAGCATGTCCAGCCACAGACTCGCCGACCGTAGCAGCAAGCACATCGCCGCTTCGTCACTGACCAGCAACTGCAGCTTTTCCATGAGATCCGGAGCGGTCTGTGCCAGCTCGATCAGATCAGCCGCGCCGCTGCCTAGACGCTCGGCAAACTTGCCGGGGTCCTGGAGGATTTCCGAGAGCAGACCGAGGCTGTCCCATACCCCCTCGATGGCCGCCCAACTGCCGGCGAGCATGCCGTTGCTGGCTGCGGTCGCCACCGAGTATGACCACTGCGGCTTGAAACCTTGCCACTCGCTACGCAGCCAGCGCTCAAGTTCGCCGGTCAAACCGTCGTAGGATTTGAACAGCTCGTCGACTTGACTGGAGGTGACAGCGCTGTGGACCAGAACGCGGTAGAACTTGCCCTCGTCGCCTCTGAACTCGCCCTTGCCCTGCTGATCAAGGGTGACCGGCGCGGTTTTGCCGCTATCCACGTCGACCACATCGACGGAAATGTTGCCCAGCGGGATGTCGTAGACCGATTCGAACTTGCTCTCGATTTGCATCAGCCCGCCGTGCGGGCACTGGACGACGCTGGAGGAAAATTCGTCGTCGCTGCTGCTGACCGCCGTACTGCTATCGCCGAAGCGGATGATCCGCTCCATACCCACCAGCGATGGCAGGTCTGCTGCCTCGCTGATCTGGTCTGCCCTGCGACTGAGCCAGTGATCAAGCTGTTTGCGGTAGAGGCTGAGCGTTTGCGGAAAGCTGTCGAGTTCCTGCTCGATGCGCGCGATGGCTTCCATCAACACACGCGAGCAAACAAGGTGGACTGAAAAACGGGCTGAAGCATGAGCGGTCCCTCGCGCAAGAAATTAGTCGCGGGAACTGTGCGGGGGATCAAAGAGGAAAGAAGTCAGGCGAGTAGGCAAAGGATGTAGGACTAATCTGCAATCCAACATCAAGCGAAAAACGTGCAGGCAGAAACGTAAACGCGGCGTGAGGAAAACCTCACGCCGCGTTTACTTAGAAGACATACATGGAATTACTGCGTTGAATCACCAGCCTTCAGCTGTTGCAGCTTCAGCTCGGCCAACGGGTGGCCGGCCTTGGCGGCCATGCTCCACCAACGAGCGGCCTCAACGGGATCCGGCGCCTTGCTCGGCGTACCGGCGAGGCTGATCACGCCGACTTGATAAGCGGCTTTACCGTCGCCGGCCAACGCCGCCAGACGCAGCAGACGCACGCCTTCTTCACGCGCGCCTAGCCCGACGCCGCGAAAAGTCAGAATGTACCCATAAAAGCTTTGAGCATCGACATTGCCGAGGTTGGCCATGCGCGCAAACTGGCCTTCGAGCCAGCGCCAGCCACGCGGCTGGCGAACGAACCACGACCAATGAAACAGCCGGCGGGCCAGCCAATAACCGGCCCGCGCCTTGAGCCGCAGAAACACTCAGGCCTCCGCCGATTCCGGGTATTCGTATTCGAAGACCCGCACCACTTCCGAAGCATGCCAGGACGCCGCTGCAACGCCATCTGACGGCCCGGAAAAGCGCCCCAGACGCTCGACACATTCAAAGAACCCGGTACGCGGCAAACGACTCGCGCCCTGACTGATGACCAGCGAACTGCGCAACGGCTGCTCGGCTTTGGCATCCAGTGCGGCCAGATGCTCCAGCGCAGCCGTCAGCGTCTGCATCGCCGGCGTCGGCAGCTGCAAACGCTCAAGCAAGGCTCGATAGGTCAGAAGATGGCGCTGACGGCGCGCCTGGTCCAGTTCCCCCAGCAATCCGTCCCAATGTTGACGGCTGATGCGTACGCTCACGATTCGTCCCTCCAACCCGGCACCGTCAGTTCCCAGGCCAGGCTGCGGCGAATCGCGGCGTCGGGCTGACGCTCACCACTTTCGATCATGGCCAGGTAAGACGGGCTGATGCCTACCGTGCGGGCCAGCGCCTCGATGGCGATGCCCTTCCCTTCGCGCAAACTGCGTAATTGATCCAGACCCGGAAGAATCGGCTCCGGCGAGGTGGCGAGCGGCGCTGCTGGCTGCTGCGCCGGTGTTGCGTTGATCCCTGCTGCTTTCAGTAAAGCCTGATATTGAGCCCACGGCAGAACCGCGTATTCGGGTTCGCCATCGCGTGCAATTATCTGAATATCCATGACTACCCCGTAGGACAACACCACTTAGCGAGTCGGCACTTTTCCCTAGAAGTGTAATCCTAACAGCGGCTAAGGTCGCGAGTGGTATCTATCTGTAGGCAGACTTGGTCAGTCAGGGTTTTTTCGGGCCTTGCAGCTGCAATTGTTCAGGGGTATCAGGGAGGCGTTCAACCACCGCCAGCTTTTCGGGCTGCTGGCGTTTGCGCCACAGGCGAAAGGCGTTGAGCTCGTCATCGAGGGTTTTCATCAGCCAGGCGAGGACAGCGATGTCATCGAGCATGCCGAACATGGGAATGAAATCCGGAATGGCATCGACCGGGCTGAGGAAATACATCAGGCCCGCCACCACCGAAATCAGCGACTTGGCACTGATCGCGCGATACTCGCCACGCCAGTAGGCCAGGCACAGCGACTGCAGCAAGCGCAGATCATCCTTGAGTTTGCCCAAGCGATTGCCTTGCGCGGCGCCTTTGCTGGCCACGGCAAACAATAGGGTCGGCAGGCGTCCACGGGCCAGCAGGCGACCGGCCAACGGCAGGAATCGAGCGAAATTCCACGGAGCTTTCATCTATTCTTCCCGTTGAAATGTTATCCACACAAATTGTGGATAACCTTGTGAACAGAGCTGCATTTCAGCGCTGAGAGCCCCGTTTCATAAGGGCTGCGCTCAGATCGGGCGTTTTTTACTCACATAAAAAAGCCCAATATTTCATTGACTTGGCAGCTCAGGGCGTCTAGCGCGGGCAGCCTCAAAGCTATGACTGTGCTGATCGCCGTCAGTTCGCTCTGTTTACCTTCCCTGACCTGCAGATGCAACAACGCCCCGCATAAGCGAGGCGTTGTTTTCGAGCCGTTGCGTGTTACTTGGCAGCGGCGTCTTCTTTGGCTGGATCCTTGATGGCCAGCAGTTCCAGGTCGAAAACCAGAACCGAGTTGGCCGGGATTGCCGGGCTTGGCGACTGAGCGCCGTAAGCCAGATCGCTAGGGATGTACAGTTTGTACTTCTCGCCAACGTGCATCAGTTGCAGACCTTCAACCCAACCCGGGATCACGCCACTGACTGGCAGATCGATCGGGCTGCCGCGCTCGACGGAGCTGTCGAACACGGTACCGTTGGTCAGCTTGCCGGTGTAGTGAACAGTGACGACGTCGGTCGGCTTAGGCTGTGGGCCATCGGCTTTCTTCACTACTTCGTACTGCAGGCCCGAAGCGGTGGTGGTGACACCGGCCTTCTTGCCGTTTTCTTCGAGGAATTTCTTGCCGGCGGCTGCCGACTCTTCGCTCATCTTGGCCATGCGCTCTTCAGCACGCTTTTGCAGCGAGGCGAAGGCTTCGACCAGTTCTTCATCTTTCAGCTTCTGTTCTTTCTTGCCAACGGCATCTTCGATGCCCTGGGCTACCGCTTTGGAGTCCAGATCATCCATGCCTTCCTGGGCAAGGCTTTTGCCCATGTTCAGGCCGATGCCGTAGGAAGCTTTTTGCGCCGGGGTTTTCAGCTCTACGCTGGTCTGCGAGTCACAACCCGCGAGTACCAGGCTAACCAGGGCTACCGCCGCCGCCAACCGATGCTGTTTCATGCTATTTCCTTGTTCATGCGCCGAATGGGCAATCGAGTAAAGCCGCGAGCTTATCAGGCCGCCACGACCAATGGCTACCGGCATGAGAGCAGGAATCTTCCGATAAGTTCAGGGATTAAAACGCATTTGGACGATGGCTGGATGAAGCTTCTGTCATCCGTGAACGACAAGGCTTGTCGGCTCACGGCTCAACATCTGGCGTAATGGCCACTTGCCCAGCCAGCGCCGCTCAGGCATAACAGCGCAACAATTCGACAAGGATGTTCAACTTGCGCCTCTTATTCCGCGTTATCAGTCTGGTGATCGTGCTGGCGTTAATCGCCGTGGCGGTGATTACCTATTACGTCGCCAATCCGAAATTGCCCTTCCACACCCCGCCGCAACAGGTACGTTACCTGGATCAATGGAGCGAAGAGCAACGGCAGACCTACTACTTCACGCCCCAAGGTACGCAAGTCAAAGGCCTGCGTTACGAGTGGTTCCAGGCATTGGAATTGCCCTTCTCCGAGCAGCGCTTCGCCTCCCCTGAATATCTCGCCCGTTTCGGCTTCCTGGTCGACCCGCAGCAGAAAGCTAGCGCGAACAACCCCGGCAACCTCCCCGTCGGTTTTGCCCGGCACCAGAATCCCGGCAACGCCTCCGAGCATTATCTGGACATCACCTGCGCCGCTTGCCACACCGGCGAGTTGCGCTTCAAAGACCAGGCCGTGCGCATCGATGGTGGCACCGCACAGCACGTGTTGCCTTCCAGCGTTCCTACTTTGCGCGGTGGCAGTTTCGGACAGGCCCTGGTCGCCAGTCTCGCCTCGACTTACTACAACCCATGGAAGTTTGAGCGCTTCGCCCGCCAGGTGCTCGGAGATGATTACGAAGCGCGCCGCGAACAATTGCGCAGCGAGTTCAAGACATCGCTGAACACCTTCGTCAAAGTGGCCTGGAACGACACTCATCGCGGCCTGTACCCGACCGAGGAAGGCCCGGGGCGCACCGATGCGTTCGGCCGGATTGCCAACGCGACGTTTGGCGATGCGATTTCCCCTGCCAACTACCGCGTGGCCGATGCCCCGGTGGATTATCCGCAGCTGTGGGACATGTGGACGTTCGATTGGGTGCAGTGGAATGGCTCGGCCCAGCAGCCGATGGCGCGCAATATCGGCGAAGCGCTCGGCGTCGGTGCCACGCTGAATTTCTTCGACGCCAACGGTCAGCCGCTGCAAGGCGCTGAGCGCTATCCCTCCAGCGTGCGCGTGCGCGATCTGCACGCCATCGAAGAAACCTTGCAGCAGTTGAAGCCGCCAACCTGGCCGGAAGATCTGTTCGGTGCGATCGACAAGCCGCTGGCCGCCAGAGGCCGCGCGCTGTTCGCGGAAAACTGCGCCGGCTGCCATGTCCCGCGCCAATCCCAAGAAGGCGAACGCTGGGTGCAGCACTTGCACATGATTCCCGTGGAGGTGATCGGCACCGATCCGAATGCGGCCAACAACATTGCCAGTCACCGTTTCGACCTGAGCGCACTGCAATGGGATGTCAATGAGCTGGAAAAGATGGACGTCAAACTGCACCCCGAACCCAAGGAGCCGCTTGATCTGAGCCAATTGTCGGTGGCCAAGGGCCTGGCTTACGTCACCGCGTTCGTGGAAAACCGTGCCTATCGCGACGCGCAGATCACGCCGGAAGAAAAGCCGCGCATGGATGGTTTCGGCCTGCCGATCGGCGTGCGCGAGAAAGTGGCTTACAAGGCCCGACCGCTGGCTGGCGTGTGGGCGACTGCGCCGTTTCTGCACAACGGTTCGGTGCCGAGCATCTATCAGTTGCTGTCACCGCAGGATGAGCGCGCCACTACTTTCTATAAAGGCACGCTCGAATACGATCCGCGCCACCTCGGCTATCGCACCGAGCCTTTCACCAACGGTTTTCTGTTCGACACGCGCATCAGCGGCAACCGCAACAGCGGCCACGAATTCCGCGCCGGCGCTCGCGGCAACGGAGTGATCGGCCGACTCCTGCAACCCGAGGAGCGCTGGGCGCTGCTCGAATACCTGAAAGTACTGGGCGGACCATTGGAGGCGCAGTTGCCATGATCATGCCGACATTCAAAAAAGAACTGCCGCCACTCGCGCGTTTCTGGCTGTGGTTGGGGCGTTTGCTTGGCAAGACGCTGCTGATCCTGCTGGTCATCGCCCTGCTCGGCTGGGCCATCGCCGCCGCGTGGTTCGCTTGGCAGCATCGTGGGCCGGTGTCGGCGCAGGAACAGATTCCAGCAGGCGAAGCGGCGATGACCCAGGACGTCATCCAAACCGCAGTGCGCATCGTCGACCAGCACCGCGAACCCACGCGTTATCTGCGCGATGCTCACGCCAAGGCGCATGGCTGCGTGAAGGCGCAAGTGCAGGTGTTACCAAAACTGGAGCAGTCGCTGCGACAGGGGGTGTTCAGCGAGCCGGGCAAGACCTGGCAGGCGCTGATCCGGTTGTCCAACGGCAATGCCTATCCGCTATTCGACAGCATTCGCGACGCGCGCGGGATGGCAATCAAGCTGTTCGAGGTTCCTGGCACGCAACTGCTCGGCAATCGCCAGGACCAGCATGAACAGGATTTCGTGATGTTCAGCCATCCGAATTTCTTTGTCAGCAATGTCGCAGAGTATCGTCAGAATGTGGCGGCGCAGGCTGACGGCAAGAAGGTCATGGCGTTTTTTCCGACATGGGATCCGCGCACCTGGCAGGTCCGCCATCTGTTTATCGCCTTGGCCACTCTGTCAGCGCCGCCGGACAGTCCGACCGAGACCACATATTTCTCGGTATCGCCCTACAAGTTCGGTGAGGCCAATGCGAAATTCCGCGTCGTGCCGGATCCGGAGCGTTGCCCCGCGTATACGCTGCCCAAACAGAATCACGACCTGCCGAATTTTCTGCGCAGCGCACTGAATCAGCAGTTGTCGACGGATCGGGTGCCGGCGTGCTTCGCCTTGCAGATCCAGCGCCAGGACGCGAATAAGTACATGCCGATCGAGGACACGAGCATTGAGTGGCGTGAGCAGGATGCGCCTTTTGCAACGGTGGCGCGGATCACCCTGCCCGCGCAGGACTTCGACACGCCGGCGCTGAATCTGCAATGCGACAACCTGTCGTTCAATCCGTGGTTCGGCATCGAGGCGCATCGGCCGATTGGCGGGATCAATCGCTTGCGCAAGGCAGTGTACGAGGCGGTGAGCGATTATCGGCATGCCCGCAATGCGGCGCAGTAGCGCGGCGATTTTATAAATCGCAGACAGCAAAAAGCCCGCACAAGGCGGGCTTTTTGTGGTGTCTGGCGTTCAGTTCCAGATACCGAATATGGCGCAGCGGACGGGACTCGAACCCGCGACCCCCGGCGTGACAGGCCGGTATTCTAACCGACTGAACTACCGCTGCGCGAAACGCTTGAAACGAATGGTGGGTGATGACGGGATCGAACCGCCGACATTCTGCTTGTAAGGCAGACGCTCTCCCAGCTGAGCTAATCACCCTTCGCTTCGTTACGGGGCGCATTATGCCACAGGTTTTCGTAAAGTGTTGATTTAATTGAATATTTTTCAAAAAAATCTGAAAACCGGTGAAACGATACATCCCGCGGGTACAACCTTGAGACAGAAAAAAACCCGCTTCAGCGGGTTTTTCCGTGGCGACCTGGCGTTCAGTGGTCCAGGTTACCGAATATGGCGCAGCGGACGGGACTCGAACCCGCGACCCCCGGCGTGACAGGCCGGTATTCTAACCGACTGAACTACCGCTGCGCTAAACACTTGAAACGAATGGTGGGTGATGACGGGATCGAACCGCCGACATTCTGCTTGTAAGGCAGACGCTCTCCCAGCTGAGCTAATCACCCTTCGCTTCGGTGTGGCGCGCATTCTACGGAGCACCCCAACCTCTGGCAAGCACTTTTTTAAATAATTTTCCGAGGCCTTCCAAAGGCTTAGAGAAGGGTTGGCCTATGCCCCGGCGAAGACAATAATGCCCCCCTTTGTATAAAGGAGTGACTCGCCCCATGTGGTTCAAGAACCTGCTGATCTATCGCCTGACCCAAGACCTGCCTGTCGACGCCGAGGCGCTGGAAACTGCACTGGCGACCAAACTGGCGCGGCCGTGTGCAAGCCAGGAGCTGACCACTTACGGTTTCGTTGCGCCGTTCGGCAAGGGCGAAGATGCGCCGCTGGTACACGTCAGCGGCGATTTCCTGCTGATCTCTGCGCGCAAGGAAGAACGTATTCTGCCGGGCAGCGTCGTGCGTGACGCGGTCAAGGAAAAGGTCGAGGAGATCGAAGCCGAGCAGATGCGCAAGGTCTATAAGAAGGAACGCGATCAGATCAAGGATGAAATCATCCAGGCGTTTCTGCCGCGCGCGTTCATTCGTCGTTCGTCGACCTTTGCCGCGATCGCGCCGAAACAGGGCCTGATCCTGGTCAACTCGGCCAGCCCGAAACGCGCCGAAGACCTGCTTTCGACCCTGCGCGAAGTGATCGGCACCCTGCCCGTGCGTCCGCTCACCGTGAAAATGGCACCGACTGCGGTGATGACCGAGTGGGTCACCACGCAGAAAGCCGCCGACGATTTCTATGTGCTGGACGAGTGCGAACTGCGCGACACCCACGAAGACGGCGGCATCGTCCGTTGCAAACGCCAAGACCTGACCAGCGAAGAAATCCAGCTGCACCTGAGCACCGGCAAAGTCGTCACTCAGCTGTCGCTGGCCTGGCAGGACAAACTGTCGTTCATGCTCGACGACAAGATGACCGTCAAACGCCTGAAATTCGAGGATCTGTTGCAGGATCAGGCGGAACAGGACGGTGGCGACGAAGCCCTGGGCCAACTGGATGCCAGCTTCACTCTGATGATGCTGACCTTCGGCGACTTCCTGCCGGCACTGGTTGAAGCGTTGGGTGGGGAAGAGATGCCGCAGGGGATCTGACCCGTTATTCGTGTGAAAGCTTAAAAGATCGCAGCCTTCGGCAGCTCCTACATGAGACGAGTTTTCCTGTAGGAGCTGCCGAAGGCTGCGATCTTTTTGTTGGCGACGTATGCTTAGCTTCCTAACGCTTTCACATAACAAGGATCAAGCCATGCGCGCACTGGCTGCACTCAGCCGCTTTGTCGGCAATACCTTCGCTTACTGGGTTCTGATTTTTGCCGTCGTGGCCTTCCTGCAACCGGCGTGGTTCATCGGCCTGAAAAGCGCGATCGTACCGCTGCTGGGTCTGGTGATGTTCGGCATGGGCCTGACCCTCAAACTCGACGACTTCGCCGCCGTCGCTCGCCATCCGTGGCGGGTGGCGCTGGGCGTGGTTGCGCATTTCGTGATCATGCCCGGTGTGGCGTGGTTGCTCTGCCAGGTGTTTCACCTGCCGCCAGAAATCGCCGTCGGGGTGATTCTGGTCGGTTGCTGCCCGAGCGGCACCTCTTCGAACGTGATGACCTGGCTGGCGCGCGGTGATCTGGCGCTTTCCGTGGCGATTGCCGCGGTCACTACCCTGCTCGCCCCACTGTTGACCCCGGCGCTGATCTGGCTGCTGGCCTCGGCGTGGCTGCCGGTATCGTTCATGGAGCTGTTCTGGTCGATCCTGCAAGTGGTGCTGTTGCCGATCGTTCTCGGCGTGGTCGCGCAGCGGCTGCTCGGCGACAAGGTGCGGCATGCGGTGGATGTGTTGCCGCTGGTGTCGGTGGTCAGCATCGTGATTATTGTCACCGCCGTGGTCGCGGCGAGTCAGGCGAAAATCGCCGAGTCCGGCCTGCTGATCATGGCCGTGGTCATGCTGCACAACAGCTTCGGTTATCTGCTCGGCTACTTCACCGGGCGCCTGTTCGGCCTGCCGCTGGCTCAGCGCAAGTCGCTGGCACTGGAAGTCGGCATGCAGAATTCGGGACTGGGCGCGGCATTGGCCAGTGCGCACTTCTCGCCACTGGCGGCGGTGCCGAGCGCGCTGTTCAGCGTTTGGCACAATATTTCCGGAGCACTGCTGTCGACGTACTTCCGGCGCATGAGCGAGAAGGAAGACCGCGACAACCTCGCGCAACGGGCTGCCGATTGAGGCTGAAAACTTGATCCCCGGGTTAATGCTCGTCACTATATTGCGCAACGCGGGGACGACCCTGCGGCTCGATCGAGTCATTCATCTGGGGACGACCCCGTCAATCGATGGAGGTCCTGCATGTCCTGGATCATTCTGTTTTGCGCCGGCCTGTTCGAAGTCGGCTGGGCCGTCGGCCTGAAATACACCGACGGCTTCACCCGCCCGCTCCCCACCGCCCTCACCGTTGCCGCCATGGCCATCAGCCTTGGTTTGCTCGGTCTGGCGATGAAGGAATTGCCGTTGGGTACGGCCTATGCGATCTGGACCGGCGTAGGTGCGGTGGGCACGGTGATCGCCGGGATCATTCTGTTTGGTGAATCGATGGCATTGATTCGGCTGGTCAGTGTGGCGTTGATCGTTACCGGGTTGATCGGACTCAAGGTCAGCGCTTAGGCCACCGGCCCCATCGCTGGCAAGCCAGCTCCAACAAGATTGGTGTACACCATCGAACCTGTGGGAGCTGGCTTGCCAGCGATGAGGGCCGTCCAGTCAACGACTATCTGACAGATCCGCGCAACTCCCCCACCAACACCTGCAACTTCGCCGGCTCCGTCCCTTCGGTAATTGCCGGCCCCGCCACCAGCGTCACCCGCGACCACAAGCGATGGAACAAGCCCTTGCTCGGATCGCGACTGAAGAAACTCCCCCACAATCCTTGCAACGCCAGCGGAATCACCGGCACCGGGGTCTCTTCCAGAATGCGCGTCACGCCGCCGCGAAACTCGTTGATCTCGCCATCGGCGGTCAATTTGCCTTCCGGGAAAATGCACACCAGCTCACCGTCCTTCAAATACTGGGCAATACGCGTGAAGGCTTTTTCGTAGATCTGGATATCTTCCTGGCGTCCGGCGATAGGAATCGCGCCCGCCGTGCGAAAGATGAAGTTCAGCACCGGCAGGTTGTAGATCTTGTAGTACATGACAAAGCGAATCGGCCTACGCACGGCACCGCCGATGAGCAAGGCGTCAACGAACGACACGTGGTTGCACACCAACAGCGCCGCGCCCTCGTCCGGGATCGCTTCAAGGTTGCGGTGCTCGACGCGGTACATGGAATGGCTGAGCAGCCAGATCATGAAGCGCATGCTGAATTCCGGAACGATCTTGAAGATGTAGGCATTGACGCCGATGTTCAGCAGCGACACCACCAGGAACAGTTGCGGGATCGACAGTTTGGCGACGCTCAACAACACGATCGAAACAATCGCCGACACCACCATAAACAGCGCGTTGAGAATGTTGTTGGCGGCAATCACCCGCGCCCGTTCGTTTTCAGCCGTGCGCGACTGGATCAGCGCGTACAGCGGCACAATATAGAAACCACCGAAAATGCCCAGGCCAAGGATGTCGATCAACACCGCCCAGGTGTGCACGAAGCCCAGCACGGCAATCCAGCTATGGCCGGTGACGCTGTCCGGGATCCCACCGGAATGCCACCACAGCAACAGGCCGAACACGGTCAGGCCAAACGAGCCAAAGGGCACCAGTCCGATCTCGACTTTGCGCCCCGAGAGCTTCTCGCAGAGCATCGAACCCAGCGCGATGCCCACCGAGAACACGGTCAGGATCAGCGTGACCACGGTTTCGTCACCGTGCATCCATTCCTTGGCGTAGGCCGGGATCTGCGTCAGGTAAATCGCCCCGACAAACCAGAACCACGAGTTACCGACAATCGAGCGCGACACCGCAGGTGTCTGGCCCAGACCGAGTTTCAGCGTCGCCCAGGACTGGCTGAAGATATTCCAGTTCAGGCGCATTTCCGGCGACGAGGCCGCCGCGCGCGGAATGCTGCGGCTGGCCACATAACCCAGCACGGCAATGCCGACGATCGCTGCGGAGACTACCGGCGCGTAGTGCTCGGACGACATCATGATCCCGGCGCCGATGGTGCCGGCGAGAATCGCCAGAAACGTGCCCATCTCCACCAGACCGTTGCCGCCGACCAGTTCATCGTCGCGCAAGGCCTGCGGCAGGATCGAATACTTCACCGGGCCGAACAACGCCGAGTGAGTGCCCATGGCGAACAGTGCCACCAGCATCAGCGACAGATGATCGAAGAGGAAGCCGATCGATCCTACGGCCATGATGGCGATTTCCGCGAGTTTGATCAGACGGATCAGCGCGTCCTTGGCGAATTTTTCCCCGAACTGCCCGGCCAGCGCCGAGAACAGGAAAAACGGCAGGATAAACAGCAGCGCGCAGAGGTTGACCCAGATCGAGCGATCGCCCTCGATGGTCAGCCGATAGAGGATGGCGAGGATCAACGACTGCTTGAAGACGTTGTCGTTGAACGCGCCGAGCGACTGGGTAATAAAGAAGGGCAAAAAGCGCCGGGTGCGCAACAGGTTGAACTGTGAGGGGTGACTCATCTTCCGTGTTTCCTGATGTTAGGTAGTGAGGCCTGGGTGCTTGTTATTGGAATCCCGCACCACGATCCAGGCCACACCTTACCTAAACTTTTCGGATTATTTCTTCAAACCTGCAATACACGGCGAGACAAACAGCTCGCCTCGCCACGCGCCCTGCACGGTGCGCTTGCCGACGATCAGCCACATTGCCGCCAACAAAATCACCAGCGCGGTACCGAATACACTGAAAAACGTCAGGTTGAGGATGCTTGCCAGTTTCAGCGTCGCCAGCGAATACACGCCCAACGGGAACGTAAAACCCCACCAGCCGAGGTTGAACGGAATGCCGTCACGCAGATAACGCACGGTGATCAGCAGCGCCATCAACATCCACCACAGACCAAAACCCCACAGCGTGATCCCAGCGACCAGACCCAGGCCTGAAGCAATTTCACCGACGCCGGGCAGACCATTCGCGGCAAAAATCGCTGGTGCCTCACCGCCCAACAGCAACATGCCCAGCGCACCGGTACCGATCGGACCCAGCGCCAGCCAGCTCGACGCGGCCATGTTTTCGTGGGGCAGTTTGTGCAAGGCCATGCGCAGCAACAGAATGGTGAGAATGCTGAACGCCACTGGCAGGGAGAATGCCCAAAGCACATAGCTGGTAGTCAGTACGATCAGTTGCCCATGGGCGTCGGTCAGATGCGGGGCGAGCAAGCCGCCGCTGGCCGCTGCCACTTCCGCCGCCACTACCGGCAGCAACCAGACCGCGGTCATCTGATCGATGCTGTGTTCCTGGCGGGTAAACATCATGTACGGAATCAGCACACCGCAGGCCAGCGACATCGCCACATCGATCCACCACAACACTTCAACAAGTTGAATAACACCGTCGCCCCAGCGCGGCAGGCCGAACAACAGAAAGCCGTTAATGATCGTCGCCAGGCCCATGGGAATGGTGCCGAAGAACATCGACACGGTGGAATGACCGAAAATCCGCCGGGCCTCGTCAAAGAACAAAATCCAGCGCGCGGCGTAGGCAGCGGTAAACAGGCTGAACAAGAGAATGTTGAACAGCCACAGCCCCTCGGCCACGGCGCGCAATCCGGGAATGGCCAGCGGCAACTGAGCAAGTGCCAATGCCAGCACACCGGTGCCCATGGTTGCAGCGAACCAGTTCGGCGTGAATTGGCGAATCACTTCACGAGGATGTTGAAGCTGACTGAAAGGTTTGTAGCCGGGGGTGACGCTGTTGCGGCAAATCATCATGAACTCCTGTCCTCTGGTGAGGTTGAATCCATGGTAGATCCGAATCGAATATCGATATAACGGGTAATATCTCTAACTGTTATCTGTTTTACAGATAAGCGTCTACACGCGCTAAGGAGCGCTGCAAACTCTGCCCGTCTGCGGACGCAGACTGAGCAGCAGCGCAGCAACGGCCAGCACGATCAACACAACGCCGTAACCGTCGGTGGTCGCCAGCAGTCCAAAGTTGCGCGCCAGATACCCGGCCAGCAGCGCCGGCAGACAGAACGCCAGATAACTGAGCACGTAATACGCTGACATCAAGCCGGCTCGTTCATGCGGCAAAGCCAGCGGCACCAGGCTGCGCACCGCTCCGAGAAAGCCCGAACCAAAGCCGCAACCGGCGACCAGTGTGCCAAAGAAAAACAGCGGCAGACTGGCGCCATGCACGCCGAGCAAAATCAGAATCAGCCCGACCGGCAGCAGGCTCGCGCCCAGCCGCAGCGCCTGAGCGGCCGGCCGATTGCGCATCGTAAAAATCATCAACGCACCGGTCGCGGTGAGCGCCGCGACCGTCGCACCGCCGATCAGATTGGAGGTAGAGCCAGTGGCCGTGCGCACCAACGACGGTGCCAGCGAGGCATAAAAACCTCCGAGCGCCCAGGTCGCGGTGTTCAGTGGCAGCACGCGCCACAACGTTGAACGCGCTTGCACCGGCACGTGCAGGGTCGGTCGCAACGACGCCAGCGCCCCACCTTGCCGCGAGACACTTTCCGGCAGGCGCCAGACATACATGCCTTGCAACACGAACAACGCCAACAGCAACCAATAGGTCAGCTGCAACGGCGCCGGTGCAAATTCTGCCAGCAAGCCACAGCCCAAACCGCCCAGAGCCATCCCGAGTAACGGTGCGACACTGTTGATCAGCGGCCCCTGCTGCCGGTCGGTGTCGAGCAGCGTTGCGCTCAATACGGCAGTGGCCATGCCGGTGGCGAAACCTTGCAACACCCGTGCGCTGATCAACCAAGCCACGCTATCGGCATAGATGAACAGCAACATTGCCAGCGCATTGAGCAACACGGCGGTGAAGATCACCGGTTTGCGTCCGAGATGGTCGGAAAGCGAACCGACCGTCAGCAACGCTGCCAACAGACTGAAAGCGTAAACGGCGAAGATCAGCGTCAATATCGCTGCCGAGAAATGCAGTTGATCCTGATACAAGTGATACAACGGCGTCGGCGCGGTGGAAGCGGCGAGAAAACTGAGTAAGGTGATCGCCAGAAACCACAAGCTGGACCGGTGGGAAGCGACACTATTCAAGGGGCTGGTCATGGGCACACTCCGCAAAAGCTAATTGTTTGCTTTTGCGCAGTGTGCTACCGCCCAGCGCTTAAAGCAAATTCTTTGTGTTAAGGTCTGCCGCATGGCTATTAAAGAAGGTTTACGCCCCGGTGGCCGCAGTGCCCGGGTGCAGGAGTCGATTCATTCGGCGGTCAATGCGCTGCTGCAAGAGCAGGAACGTTCCACCGTGACCGTCCCGCAAATCGCCGCCCGCGCGGGGGTAACGCCGTCGACGATTTATCGACGCTGGGGTGATCTGGCGGCGTTGCTGGCGGACGTCGCCCTCGCCCGCATGCGCCCGGACAGCGAGCCGGCGAACACTGGCAGCCTGCGCGGCGATATCCGTGCGTGGGCCGAGCAGTATCTTGACGAGATGAGTTCAGAGGTCGGGCGCAACATGATGCGCGACGTGCAGGCCAGCGCTACGCCGGGCTATTGCGTGGCGATCATTGGTGCGCAGTTGCAGACCATTGTCGATCGCTATCGGCATGAGAAGGCGCCGAGTGTCGATCGCTTGATCAATCTGGTGGTGGCGCCGGTGGTGTTCCGGATCCTGTTTTCGGCGGCGGCGCTGGAGGTGGATGAGTTGCATCGGTTGGTCGATATTGCGCTGCGTCTTGACTGACGCGCTCACTCCCACAAGGAAATGCATTCCAATTGTGGGAACGAGCCTGCTCGCGAAGAGGTCCGCCCGGTCACCACAAAAACCACCCGGTACCCCGCCTGCGACACCCCGCCACGCCACGACCTTGGTCGACACTGACTAACCGCCGCGCGCGTGCGAGACTGTCCGCCCGGGCAGGAGTGCCGGGGAGTCTTTTGTCGGGAGTGCTGCATGTCGTTGTCCACCGGGCTGATCGCCGTCGTTGCCCTGGCCTACATGGCCATCATGTTCGCCATCGCCTTCTACGGCGACCGTCGCAGCACGCCGTTGCCGCCACGGGTGCGCGCCTGGGTGTACAGCCTGTCACTGGCGGTTTACTGCACCAGTTGGACGTTCTTTGGCGCGGTCGGTCAGGCGGCGGAACAACTGTGGTCATTCCTGCCGATCTACCTCGGGCCGATCCTGCTGCTGGTCGGCGCGCCGTGGGTCCTGCAGAAAATGGTGATGATCAGCAAACAGGAGAACATCACCTCCATCGCCGACTTCATCGCCGCGCGCTACGGCAAGTCACAATCGCTGGCGGTGGTGGTGGCACTGATCTGTCTGGTCGGCGTGCTGCCCTATATTGCCCTGCAACTCAAAGGCATCGTCCTTGGCGTGAACCTGTTGATCGGCGCCGGCGCCGATGCCATGGGCACCCGCGCTCAAGACACGGCGCTGATCGTGTCGCTGGTGCTGGCGTTGTTCACCATCGTTTTCGGTACGCGCAACCTCGACGCCACCGAACACCACCGTGGCATGGTGCTGGCGATCGCGTTCGAGTCGCTGGTCAAGCTGTTCGCCTTTCTCGCCGTCGGCGCCTTCGTCACGTACGGCCTGTATGACGGTTTCGACGACCTGTTCAATCAGGCGATGCTCGCCCCGCGCCTTGAGGCGTACTGGAAGGAAACCATCAACTGGCCATCGATGGTGGTGCAGACCGGCGTGGCGATGATGGCGATCATTTGCCTGCCCCGGCAATTTCACGTCACCGTGGTGGAGAACATCGACCCGCAGGATCTGCGTCTGGCGAAGTGGGTCTTCCCCGCCTATCTGGCTTTGGCCGCATTGTTTGTAGTACCGATCGCCCTTGCCGGTCAGATGATGCTGCCCAGCCACGTGCTGCCCGACTCGTTTGTGATCAGCCTGCCGCTGGCCCAGGCCCATCCGGCGCTGGCGATGCTGGCGTTTATCGGTGGTGCATCGGCAGCGACCGGCATGGTGATTGTCGCCAGCGTCGCACTGTCGACCATGGTCTCCAACGACATGCTGTTGCCGTGGCTGTTGCGCCGCAACAACGCCGAGCGCCCGTTCGAAGTGTTCCGCCAGTGGATGCTCTCGGTGCGCCGAGTGAGCATCGTGGTGATTCTGCTGCTGGCCTATGTCAGTTATCGCTTGCTTGGCTCGACCGCGAGCCTGGCGACCATCGGCCAGATCGCCTTCGCCGCGGTGACGCAACTGGCGCCGGCGATGCTCGGCGCGCTGTATTGGAAACAGGCCAACCGTCGCGGCGTGTTCGCCGGCCTCGCCACCGGCACCTTTCTGTGGTTCTACACGCTAGTACTGCCGATTGCCGCGCACAGTCTCGGCTGGTCGCTGGCGAGTTTCCCCGGGTTGGCGTGGCTGCACAGCAATCCACTGAACCTGCCGATCACCCCGCTGACTCAAGGCGTAGTGCTGTCGCTGGCCGGTAATTTCACCCTGTTCGCCTGGGTCTCGGTGCTCTCGCGCACGCGGGTTTCCGAGCACTGGCAGGCTGGGCGTTTCATCGGCCAGGAAATCAGCGCACGACCTAATGCTCGTTCGATGCTGGCGGTACAGATCGACGATCTGCTGCAACTGGCGGCGCGTTTTGTCGGCGAAGAACGCGCGCGGCAGAGCTTCATTCGCTTCGCCTACCGCCAGGGCAAGGGCTTCAACCCCAACCAGAACGCCGACAGCGAATGGATTGCCCACACCGAACGCTTGCTGGCTGGTGTCCTCGGCGCTTCTTCGACGCGCGCCGTAGTAAAGGCCGCCATCGAAGGTCGGGAAATGCAGTTGGAGGACGTAGTCCGAATCGCTGACGAAGCCTCGGAAGTGCTGCAATTCAACCGCGCGCTGCTGCAAGGCGCGATCGAGAACATCACCCAGGGCATCAGCGTGGTCGACCAGTCGCTGAAACTGGTGGCGTGGAACCGGCGTTATCTGAAGCTGTTCAACTACCCCGACGGCCTGATCAGCGTCGGCCGGCCGATTGCCGACATCATTCGCTACAACGCCGAACGCGGTTTGTGCGGCCCCGGCGAAGCGGAAGTGCACGTTGCGAGGCGTCTGCACTGGATGCGCCAGGGCCGCGCGCACACTTCCGAACGGCTGTTCCCCAATGGCCGGGTGATCGAGCTGATCGGCAACCCGATGCCCGGCGGCGGATTTGTCATGAGCTTCACCGACATTACCGCGTTCCGTGAAGCCGAACAGGCGCTGACCGAGGCCAACGAAGGGCTGGAACAACGGGTCAGCGAGCGTACCCAGGAACTGTCGCAACTCAATGTCGCGCTCACCGAAGCCAAGGGCAACGCCGAGGCGGCCAACCAGTCGAAAACCCGCTTCCTCGCCGCCGTCAGCCACGACTTGATGCAACCGCTGAACGCCGCGCGACTGTTCTCCGCCGCCCTCTCCCACCAGAACGAAGGCTTGAGCGCAGAGGCGCAGCAGCTGGTGCAACACCTCGACAGCTCTCTGCGTTCGGCGGAAGACCTGATCAGCGATCTGCTCGACATCTCGCGCCTGGAAAACGGCAAGATCAACCCGGACCGCAAAGCGTTCGTCGTCAATGAACTGTTCGACACCCTCGGCGCGGAGTTCAAGGCGCTGGCCCAAGAGCAAAAGCTCACGTTCCGGGTGCGCGGCAGTCAATTGCGCATCGACAGCGACATCAAACTGCTGCGGCGAATCCTGCAAAACTTCCTCACCAACGCTTTCCGCTATGCCAAAGGCCCGGTGCTGCTGGGCGTGCGTCGGCGCGGTGGTGAGTTATGCCTGGAAGTCTGGGATCGCGGCCCGGGCATTCCGGAAGACAAGCAGCAAGTGATTTTCGAAGAATTCAAACGCCTCGACAGCCACCAGACCCGCGCCGAAAAAGGCCTGGGCCTGGGACTGGCGATCGCCGATGGCTTATGCCGCGTGCTCGGGCACACCCTGCGCGTTCGCTCTTGGCCGGGGCGCGGCAGTGTGTTCAGCGTGACGGTGCCGATCGCCCGCACGCAAACGCCTCCAGTCAGCGCCACGGTGGAACTGAACGGGAAGCTGCTCAGCGGCGCGCAGGTACTGTGCATCGATAACGAAGACAGCATCCTGATCGGCATGAACAGCCTGCTGAGCCGCTGGGGCTGCCAAGTGTGGACGGCGCGCAACCGCGAAGAATGCGCAGCGATATTGAATGAAGGTGTGCGGCCGCAACTGGCGCTGGTCGACTATCACCTCGACCACGGCGACACCGGCACAGAGCTGATGGCCTGGTTGCGCACGCGCCTGGGCGAGCCCGTGCCCGGCGTGGTCATCAGCGCGGATGGACGCCCGGAGACCGTGGCGCAAGTGCATGCGGCGGGCCTGGATTATCTGGCCAAACCGGTGAAGCCGGCGGCGTTGCGGGCACTGCTGAGTCGGTATTTGCCGTTGTAAAAGGTGACCTTGCAGACGCCTTCGCGAGCAGGCTCGCTCCCACAGAAAAGCAAAGCAGCGAAGCTGCCCGCGGCGCAGCCGCCCCACTCAACAATGAGCGCAAGCTCGAGTGCTCTTGATCTTGCTTTTGATCCACCGGCGACGTCGGAAGGCTGAGCGGAGGGATTGATCCGGGCGTGGGAGCGCAGCGACCGTCTGGCGCAGCCAGACACAGCGCAAGGAGGTGCAGCGAAGCAAACCGGAGCCGCTGCGCCCGGATCGATCCCGGAGCGAAGGGACCCGAGCTTGCGAGGGCCGAACGCAGGAGCAAGCCTTTTGGGTTACCTTTTTGCTGGGCCGGCACTCCGGCGTTTGAAAAAGGTGACTCGCCGTAAGGGCGAAACCGCCAGCCGCCACGACCGCAGCAACGGATATGCCCCCAAAATCAGCCCAATAAACGACGCCTACTCAGGCAACTCAACCAACCCATCAACATCCGTCATCGCCCGCTCGAGCAAATCCGCCGGCAAGCTCTTGCTCGCCCGCGCACCGAGCAACTTCAACTGCTCACTGCGGCTGACCAGATTACCGCGCCCCTCTGTCAGCTTGTTGCGCGCCGAGCTGTAAGCCTTGTCCAGCTGCTGCAGACGATTGCCCACTTCGTCCAGATCCTGAATAAACAACACGAACTTGTCGTACAGCCAACCCGCGCGCTCGGCGATTTCCCGGGCGTTCTGGCTCTGCCGCTCCTGCTTCCACAGACTGTCAATCACCCGCAGCGTGGCCAGCAGCGTAGTCGGGCTGACGATCACGATATTGCGGTCGAAAGCGTCCTGAAACAGCGACGGCTCAGCCTGCAATGCCGCAGAAAATGCCGCTTCAATCGGTACGAACAGCAAAACGAAATCGAGGCTGTGCAAGCCTTCCAGACGCTTGTAATCCTTGCCGGCCAGACCTTTCACATGATTGCGCAGCGACAACACGTGCTGCTTGATCGCGACCTGCCCCAACGTGTCGTTATCAGCCGCAACATATTGTTGATAGGCCGTGAGGCTGACTTTCGAGTCGACCACCACCTGCTTGTCGCCGGGCAGATAAATGATCACATCGGGCTGGAAGCGCTCACCGTCCGGGCCTTTGAGATTGACCTGAGTCTGATACTCGCGGCCCTTCTCCAGACCCGCGTGCTCAAGAACCCGCTCGAGGATCAGTTCGCCCCAATTGCCCTGGGTTTTCTGGCCCTTGAGCGCGCGAGTCAGATTGGTCGCTTCGTCGCTCAGACGCAGGTTCAACGCCTGCAAACGCTCCAGCTCCTTGGCCAGCGAGAAGCGCTCGCGGGCTTCGGCCTGATAGCTTTCTTCAACGCGTTTTTCAAAGGACTGGATGCGCTCTTTCAACGGATCAAGCAACTGCCCGAGCCGCTGCTGGCTGGTTTCGGCAAAGCGCTGCTCACGCTCATCGAAGATCTTGCCGGCCAGCTCGGCGAATTGCGCGCGCAGTTCATCGCGTGAGCCTTGCAGGTCGTTGAGACGTTGTTGATGGCTTTCCTGTTGCTCTCGCAGTTCGGCGCTCAGCGAGGCAGCGTGGGCGTCCAGGCGGCGTAACTCAGCATCCTTGTTGGCGCGTTCGAGGTTCCAGGCGTGGGAGGCATCGCGGGCGTCGTCGCGCTCGATCTGCAGCAATTCGACTTCGCGGCGCAGGGCGGCGAGGTCTGCCTGTTTGGCGGCGTTGGCCTGGCCGAGGTCGGCGATTTCATCGCGGCTCGCTTCAAGCTGCGCGGTGAGGCCGTCCTGGGCCAGTTGCGCCATGGCCAGGCGCTCTTCGAGCAAGGCCAGATCGGCCTGGGCATTGCTGGCCCGGCGTTGCAGTTGCCAGGCCAGCGCCAGCAGCGGCACCCCTGCTGCCGCAAGACCAAGCAATATGCTGGTCAAGTCCATAGCCATAGCGACTCCTGCCAATCGGATAAAGCCTGAAGGTTAACCAAGGTGTCTGGGCTTGGACAGCTCAGTCTTCGATCAGACCGAGTTCCTGCTGCGCGCGACGGTCACCGGCACGGGCGGCCTGACGCAGCAACTCCTGACCGATACGCCGGTCACGGGCATTGCCGCACTCCCGGCAAATCAATTGGCCGAGACGGCTCTGTGCAGCGACCACGCCTTCTCGGGCCGGTTGCTTGAGCAGACGGCCGGCCAGGTGCTTGGCGCTGGGACTGTCGCTCAGGCGCGGCGCATCGAGCAGCCATTCGGCAACACGCACGGAAAAACGCTTGGGAGCGGTAACAGAGGTCGGATTGGAGGTAACAGAGTCTGATACTGAGCGAAACTTCATAAAGCACTGCGGGACAGATCGGAAGGCGCGCCACTTTACTCTCTTTTTCTTACAGGTAAAGTCGAAAAAAACCCGGCACGCCCGTGCTAGAGCAAGCGCTAGGGACAATCCACAGAAGCTGTGGATAAGTCAGTGGACAACCGCTCTACGATCCCCGCAAAGCCTTATGGAATGGGGCTCGCAGTCAAACTGACGATTTTTTCACCAACAAAAAAAGACGATATTTTTCATTGACTTAAACTTTTGATACAGGCAGCGACTGGCGTCAGGATCGATGTGACAGTTGCGTTACGCTCTGCGCAACTAATGTGCACAAGTACCTGTGAGCCGGTTATATGCGTGCGCTTTTTCGGGTCATTTTGCGCAGCTGCGAGCGACCGAAAGGCTCTGCGAAAAGCACGCACGCCGACGGACGGTGCGACACGACCTTTCCCGGTGATCCTTTTTTTGGTCATGGGGTTTGCTTCGCCCGAACGGATCCGTTACTATCCGCGGCGTTAGTACCAAGCTGAAAGTCAATTCCGGTCGAACATCTCCCCACGGTCAACTTCCAACAGGAAGACATTGCCGAAAAAAGCGGGAACGACCCCTCGATGGTTTCCAGGTAAATCTTGCGACGACGCTGCCTTTGAACGAAAACAAAGGGCGTTGCGAAGAACACTTACTCTGACCGAACCAACCTGCAAATTGATCAGGATCTTCACCCCGGGCCCAGAACCTTTGCCCTCGCTGTGATGCCTGTCCTCCTAAGTACCTACCTGCCAGCCCAAGCGCGCACATTTATCAGCGCTTCAAACTGGCTGCTTTGTTCCAGTCGGGTTCTTCGTTCGATCAATGGTGATCAACGTTACTGGAACGTTTTAACGTTGCACGGTTCTTATCCGTGTCATTTGTAGGAACACCTAATAACTATGTCTACTCAAATCCAGACTCAGGATGCCATTCGCACCCTAACCAACGCTTTTGCTCCAATGAACTGCCTGATCATGGCCGCTCGCAAAGGCTGCTTCAGCTTCACCGTGGTCAATGAACACGGCATCGCTCGTCACAGCGAGCGTTTGTACCCCGATCAATACTCCAGCGCCGAACCGCTGCAGGCCGTGATCGAGCGTACCCGTCAGGCACTGGTTGCCTGAAAGCCGGACAGGCTGCAAAAGCAAAGCCCTGCTGAAAAGCGGGGCTTTTTATTGCCTGATATTTCACTTTTAGCGCTGCGCTTCTAAGCATGTTCCGATCTAACGCCCGGGATGCGATGGCGGAAATATTTTAAAAACAGGCCTTTACACGCTGAATATGACACTACACTTCAACTCAAGCGGCTTGACCCGCTTGCGGCGAGCCTGAGTCGATCCACTGCTGCCAAGGCCCCTTCAGGACTCGCCCTCAACAACAAGAACCGAGGGTGTTATGGGTATCGCTGCCAGCGAACTGTGCCGCTATGTGATCCGTCCCACACTGATTTATCTGGGACGCCACTGCGCAACTGCCGAATCCCTGCTGCTGGGTATCGCCGCCAGCCAGTCCGCCCTCGGGTCTGCCCTGCATGACCGCCGTGGCCACGGCCTCTACCGGATTGCCGAGCATCGCCATCAGGCCCTCTGGGATGATTATCTGGCGCTCGATCCGGAGCGCGCCAGCCTGGTACGCGGCCTGGCCAGTCAGCATGCGTTCCTCAGCGGCCCGCATCTGGAACTGACCGTCAACCTGCGTTACGCCACGGCCATCGCCTGGCTGCTGGTAGAAGAACAAAACCCCACCCTCCCCGCTCCGACCGACCTGCTCGGCATGGCGCGTATCTGGCGCCAGACCTTTCAACCGCAAGGCCGTTTGCGCGACTTCACCTATGCCTGGCAAACCTGTGTTTCACCGCTGAATCAGGTCGCTTGCTGACCGGGCGGTTTCACAAGTTCTCCCATCAGGTCGCCATTTTGGTCGGATTGTCCTACAAAACCGCTCTAACTCAAGGCATACAGGCTATAGCGCTGGGACGAAAATGTTGGTAATTTTCGCCCCGGTGATCACCAGGAGTTCTAATAATGAAAAAAGTCATGCTCAAAACCACCCTTAGCCTCGCCGTTACCCTTGCCTCCACACAAATCTTCGCGGCAGGTTTTGCCCTCAACGAACAAAGCATCAGTGGGATGGGGACTGGTTTTGCCGGGCGATCTTCTTCTGCCGACGACGCAAGCACTGTTTATGGCAACCCGGCCGGCATGGCGCGCATCAAGCGCGAACAAGTCACCGGTGGTGTCGCCGTTGTCGATGCACACACCGATATCAGCAACGCCAGCTCCAGCCCTAACGGCGGCAGCAACAAAGGCGACATGGTGCCCTTCACCGCTGTACCTATGGGCTTCTATGTAAAACCGATCGATGACCACTGGGCATTCGGTCTCGGTGTGTACGTACCGTTCGGTCTGATCACGGATTACGAAAACGGCTTCGCCGGTCGTTACTTCGGCAGCAAGTCCGAAGTACAAGTCATCACTTTCCAGCCAACCGTCAGCTACGCCTTCAACGACAAGGTGTCGATCGGTTTCGGCCCGACCATCAACCGCATCGACGGCTCGCTGGAATCCAACCTGTCGATCACCCAGGCACTGCCGGACGGCAAGGTCAAGATCAAGGGTGACGACACCGCGCTGGGTTACAACGTCGGCTTGCTGGTCCAGGCCACCGACACCACCCGTGTCGGCCTGACCTACCACTCCAAGGTCGACTACAAGCTCGAAGGCGACACCAAGGTCAACTACAACGCTCTGGCGCTGGTGGGCGTTGGCGCCAACCAGAAGTACGACGCTTCGTTGAAGATCACCACGCCGGAATCCGTGGACCTGTCGGTCACCCAGGCGATCAACGAACGCTGGAACGTCTACGCCGGCACCACCTGGACCCGCTGGAGCCAGCTGGACAAGATCACCGTGAAGAACTCCGGCGTGCAGCCTCTGCTGGCCGGTCAGTTCGGTTCGATCAACGAAGACCAGAACTGGCATGACTCCTGGGCGTACGCCGTGGGTACCTCGTACCAGTTGAACAAGGAATGGGTACTGCGTACCGGTCTGACCTTCGACCAGTCGCCAACCAATAACGAAGACCGCTCGCCGCGTATCCCGACTGGCGACCGCACCATCTTCAGTATCGGTGCCGGCTGGAGCCCGACGGACGACCTGACCATCGACGTCGCGTACTCGTACCTCAAAGAAGAGTCGGTCAACATCCGCAACGAAAACGCGCGTGGCCAGACCTACGATGCCAAGTATGAAAACTCGGCAAACGGCTTCGGTGTCGGCGCGACTTACCGCTTCTGATGCACCGTGGCGAGGCTAACCCCTCGCCCACCAAAAAGCCCCGCTCTCTTTACAGAGGCGGGGCTTTTTCTTGCCTGCAACTTTTCACTGGAACGACAAAATCACCCTTGTGGGAGCGAGCCTGCTCGCGAAGGCGGTATGTTAGATGTTGATGTGCTAACTGACACATCGCTTCGCGAGCAGGCCCGCTCCCACAGAGAACAGCATTAATCAGGGCTTCAGCGGTTTGGAGGCAATGGCCTTTTCGATCGCCGCAATAAATTCCGGATCATCCGGTTTGGTCAAACTGGAAAAACTCGCCACCACCTTGCCCTGCCGGTCGACCACATACTTGTAGAAATTCCACTTCGGCGCATTGCTCTGCGCGGCCAATACCTGAAACAGGTGTGTGGCGTCATCGCCGCGAACCTTCTGCGGCTCGGTCATGTTGAACGTCACGCCATAGTTGGCGTAGCAGACCTTGGCGGTTTCCGCGCTGTCCTTGGACTCCTGCTTGAAGTCATTCGACGGCACGCCAAGCATCTCCAGCCCTTGCGCCTTGTAGCGCTTGTTCAGCGCCTCGAGGCCTTCGAACTGCGGGGCGAAACCGCAGAAGCTGGCGGTATTGACCACCACCAGCGGCTTGTCGGCGTACTGCTTGCACAGATCGATGGATTCCTTGGCGCGCAGCTTGGGCAGCGAGCCTTGCAGCAGCTCAGGACAATCGGCGGCCTGGGCCAGGCCAGTCAACGCCATCAGCAACGCGGGAACAGCACACCAGCGCATCAACATGTCGAATTTCCTTGGGCAGTCATCAGGCTTCGACGTTACTCGCCACGCTGCCATCTAGCAAATACTCATGCCCAACTGCATCAGCGCCAGACCACCGCGCTGCCAGCCCCACCACACCAGCGCCAACAGCGCCGCAGCCAGTGCGGCAACAACGACCCGCGCGCAGATCCGGCTCATGCTGCACTCGCCGCAGCTTGCAGGCGCGCCACCGGACGCTCGCGCACCGGCCAGTTCAGGGCCGCTGCCAGCAGGCTCAAGAGAACCGCCACTTGCCAGATCAAGTCATAACTCCCGGTACGGTCGTACACCACCCCGCCCAGCCAGCCACCAAGGAACGAGCCGAGCTGATGGAACAGAAAGACAATGCCACCGAGCATGGACAAATTGCGCACGCCGAACAAGGTCGCGACCGTACCGTTGGTCAACGGCACCGTCGACAGCCACAGGAAGCCCATGGCCATGCCGAACAGATATGCCGACGTGGTCGTCACCGGCAACCACAGGAACAGCACGATCACCACTGCGCGCAACAGATACAGCGCAGTCAACAGCCGCGGTTTGGACATACGGCCACCGAGCCAACCAGCGGTGTAAGTGCCGAAGATATTAAACAGCCCGATCAATGCCAGCACCGTGGTGCCGACACTGGCGGGCAGATGCTGATCGACCAGATAGGCTGGCAAGTGCACACCGATGAACACCACTTGAAAACCGCAGACAAAAAAGCCGAACGCCAGCAGCCAGAAACCGGAGTGCGAGCAGGCCTCACGCAGCGCTTCGCAAAGAGTCTGTTCATGGCCAAGCACCGGCAGCGGTTTGTCCTTGAGCATGCTCACCAGCGGCACAATCATCGCCACCAGCAGGCCCAGCACTAACAGCGCGGCCGACCAGCCGAGCCAGCCGATCAACCCGAGCGTGCCCGGCAACATGGCGAACTGGCCGAACGAACCGGCAGCACTGGCAATACCCATGCCCATGCTGCGTTTCTCTGGCGGCACAGCACGACCCACAACACCAAGAATGACTGAAAACGAAGTGCCCGAAAGACCGATACCGATCAGCAGACCGGCACTGAGTGACAGAGTCACTGCCGAATCAGACAGGCCCATGCACACCAGGCCGGCCGCGTAGAGGATCCCACCGACCAGCACCACTTTCGCCGCGCCGAAGCGGTCAGCCAGCGCGCCGGTGAACGGCTGCGCCAGGCCCCAGATCAGGTTCTGCAGGGCGATGGCGAAGGCAAACACCTCGCGCCCCCAGCCGAATTGCGCGCTCATCGGCGACAGGAACAGACCAAAACCGTGGCGCACGCCCAATGACAACGCCAGGATCAGCGCACTCCCCAGCAACACCCAACCGCACGTACGCCACATCGATGTCATTGTTATTCTCCAGTCGCGGGTATATACCCGCTTGAGCGCGAAAAAACCGGCGTCAGGCCAGTTCGTCGAGCAGTTTGAGCAAGGTTTCGCGCTTCTCGGCACCGAGACGGTCGATCAGCCGCTGTTGCGCCGCTTCCCACGCCGGCAATGCTGCTGCCAGGCGCTGCACGCCGGTTTCGGTGAGGCGCACGATACGGTTGCGCATGTCCTCGCCTTCGGCCAGCGTCACCAGACCTTCGCCCTCGAGCACGCGCAAGTTGCGCCCCAAGGTGCTGCGATCCAGGCCCATGGCCTCTGCCAGTTCGGAAATGCTCGGTTGCTCCAGCCGCTGCAGATTGCACAGCAGAGAATACTGGGCAACGTTGATCCCGAAGCCGTCGAGAGCGCCGTCGTAATGCCTGCTGACGCCACGCGCGGCGCGACGCAGGTTGGTGCACAAACACTGAGAAGGAAGCATGATGCGTGTATATACCCGCGAGTGTGTTAAATCAAGTTACAGATGAGTTTACTCTGCACATCATTGTTGCCGGTGAGGCCGCCATCGCGAGCAGGCTCGCTCCCTCAGGGGATTGCATTTCGAAGGTGGGAGCGAGCCTGCTCGCGAAGGGGCCGGCATCATCTACGCAAATCCTTCAGACCAAAGCGAGCCCCACCAACACCCCCATCTCCAGCAATTCCAGCAACGCCCCCGCCGTGTCCCCGGTAGTCCCACCCAACCGCCGCATCATCAATCGCCGCAGCCAGACAAACCCAACCAGCGAAATCAGCACCGCGCCGATACCCGCGATCAACACGCAGCCCAGCGCACTCCCCCCCAGCACCCACCACCCCGCTCTGCGCGGCAGATGGTCGGCCAGTGCCTGACCCAAGCCACCCGCACGCACATACGGCGTAGTCAGAAACAACCCCAACAGCGCCGCTCGCCCAAGCAACGGCACGATGATCAGCGCCAGGGTATGCCCTTGTTCGATCAGTGCCAGCAGCGCGGCAAATTTGAGCAACAACACCAGCACCAGCGTGACCACCGCAATCGGCCCGCTGCGCGGATCTTTCATGATCGTCAGCGTGCGCTCGCGATCACCAAAACCGCCGAGCCAGGCATCGGCGCTGTCGGCCAGGCCATCGAGATGCAGCGCGCCGCTGAGCAATACCCACACGGTCAGCAACAGCGCCGCATGCAGCAACATCGGCGCGCTGGCCAACAACAGATTCAACGCGAAGAGGATCAGCCCGAACAGAAATCCCACCAGCGGATAAAACAGCAGCGAACGGCCGAGCTGTTGCGGCTCGGGCATGCCCGGGAGGCGAATCGGCAGGCTGCTGAGAAACTGCAAGGCGATCCACAGCGGCAACATCTCAGTGACCTTCCTTGAGCGCGCCGTCCGCAGCGACCGTTAGCGCAAACAGCGCGCCGTGGCCGACCTCGACATTGAGCAGTTGATCGCGGGGCAAACTTCGGGCCTGCGCCAACAACAAACGCATCACGCCGCCGTGGCTGACCAGCAGAATCCGTTCACCGGCGTAAGCCGCATGCAACCGCGCAACTGCCGCCAAAACCCGTGCGGAAAACGCGCTGACCGGCTCCCCCTGCGGTGGCGTGAAGCCATAGGGATCAGCCCAGAACAGCCCCAGCGCTTCGGCATCCGTCTCCATCAATGCCGCCGCGCTCTGCCCTTCCCAAGCGCCGAAATGCAGTTCCTGCAGATCCTTGTCCAGATGCACGGACAGATTCAGTTGCTCGCCGAGTTCAGCTGCGAAGCGCGCGCAGCGCTGCAATGGCGAACTGACGATACGATCCCACGGCCCGCCGTCGACCACCGCTGCACGCATCTGCGTCCAGCCGTTTGCGGTCAGCGCATCGTCGAGGCTGCCGCGCAAGCCGCCGCCGAGTTCCGTTTCGCCATGGCGCAGCAGATCCAGGCGCAGGCTCATGCCGGGCGATCCGCCACGGCTGCTTCGGCGAACGTCGCCATTTGCCCGTGCAGGTCACAGGCCAGACGCAACAACGGCACTGCCAACGCCGCGCCACTGCCCTCGCCCAGGCGGAGGCCGAGCTCGAGCAGCGGCTCGGCGCTCAAGGTTTCCAGCACATGGCGATGGCCCGGCTCGGCACCGCGATGGCCGAACAACAGCCACTGGCGACAGGCGGGATTCAAGCGCACCGCGACCAGTGCCGCGACCGTGCAGATGAAGCCGTCGACCAGCACCGCGATGCCTTCCTGCGCGCAGGCCAGATAGGCACCAACCAACGCGGCAATCTCGAACCCGCCGAGATTGAACAGCGTCTGCAAGGCATCGCCACGCTGCGCGGCATGCAGCGCCAGCGCGCGTTCAATCACCTGTGCCTTGTGGCTGACGCCAGCGGCATTCAGCCCGGTGCCGGGACCGGTCAGGTGCGCCACCGGGCAATCGAGCAAGGCACAGGCCAGCGCACTGGCAGCCGTGGTATTGCCAATGCCCATCTCGCCGCCGATGTACAACTGGGTGCCGGCGGCTTTCGCGCGCAAGACGCTGTCGCGACCGGCCTGTAAAGCCGATTCGCCCTGCGCCTGAGTCATCGCTGCGCCCTGTGCGAAGTTCGCCGTTCCCGCGCCGATGTTCAGATGGCGCACGCCGGGCAGATTCAGCGCCGGATTCACCGTGCCCAGATCGAGCACTTCCAGTTGCGCACCGAGCTGACGCGCCAGCACGCTGATCGCCGCGCCGCCGCTGACAAAGTTGAGCAGCATCTGCCCGGTAACTTCCTGCGGATAAGCCGATACGCCTTCGGCTACCACGCCATGGTCGCCAGCGAAAATCGCGATCCAGACTTGCTCCAGCGTTGGCTTGAGCTGACCTTGCAGACCGGCCAGTTGCACGGCCACCGATTCAAGGCGCCCCAGCGAACCGGCCGGTTTGGTCAGTTGCTGCTGGCGCTCGGTCGCTTGCGCGATGATGTCCGGGTTCACGGTTTTGCACGGGTTCAGCCACCAGGTCGGGCTCATAACGCAGGTCCTTTCAAAGTCAGGGGCAGGCCGGCAACGGTCAGGACAACTCGCTGACAGCGCTCGGCCAGAGCTTGATGCAGCCAACCGGCTTCATCGACATAGCGGCGAGTCAATTCGCCCAGCGGCACGACACCCATTCCGGTCTCGTTGCTGACAAAAATGATTTCACCCGGCAACGACGCCAGGCAGTCGAGCAAGGCTTCACGCTCGGCGGTGAGACGTTTGGCGTCGTCGAGCATCAGCAGATTGGTCAGCCACAGGGTCAGGCAATCGACCAGCAGGCAGCGCTCGGCGCCGGCGGATTCGCGCAGTACGCGGGCCAGTTCCAGCGGTTCTTCGATCAACGCCCATTCAGCCGGGCGGCGTGCGCGGTGATGGGCGACGCGCTGGTTCATTTCGCCGTCCAGCGGTTGGCTGGTGGCGATGTAGGTGACCGCCAGATGGCTGTCGCTGGCGAGTTTTTCCGCCAGACGACTCTTGCCGGAGCGGGCGCCGCCGAGGATCAGTTGGAGCATGGGTTCATCCAAAAATGTGTGGTGAGACAACCGGCCCCTTCGCGAGCAGGCGAGCCTGCTCGCGAAGGGGCCAGCCCGGACAACTCAAATCCCGCAGAGCTGACGCAACAGCCCGGTATCCAGATGCTTCTCCACCAGATCCGCCAGCCGCTCGATGTCGCGTTCGCGCAAGCCGTGGTAATCAACCTCTTGCACATCACTCAAGCCCGCCCAGCGCAGCAACGCCGCGCTCGCCTCGGGGGATTCGAACAAGCCGTGCAGATAGGTGCCGTACACCTGGCCATCGGCACTCTGCGCACCATCGCAACGACCGTCGTCCAGATGCACCGCCGGACTTTCCAGCGCCGGCCCGGTGGTTACGCCAGCATGAATTTCGTAACCGCTGACTGCGGCGTTTTCCAACGCCAGCCGCCCGCGCACGTTGCGCAATTGCTTGTCGGCTTCGAGCTGCGTATCGAACGCCAGCAGCCCCAACCCCGCGCTGGAGCCGGCAGCGCCTTCCAGCCCGAGGGGGTCGTGCACCTGCTCGCCGAGCATCTGCAGACCGCCGCAAATCCCCAGCACCTTGCCGCCGTAGCGCAGATGCCGATTGATCGCCGCGTCCCAACCGTTGGCGCGCAGATAAGCCAGATCACTGCGCACGCTTTTCGAGCCCGGCAGGATGATCAGGTCGGCGGCGGGAATCGCCTGGCCCGGGCCGACAAATTGCAGATCCACCTGCGGATGCAGACGCAGCGGGTCGAAGTCGGTGTGATTGCTGATGCGCGGCAGAACCGGCACCACCACTTTCAACACCTGCTCGGCCTTGTCGGTCTGGCGTTGGTCGATGCCGTCCTCGGCCTCGAGGTGCAGGTCCATCACGTAGGGCAACACGCCGACCACCGGTTTGCCGGTGCGTTGTTCCAGCCAGTCGAGGCCCGGTTGCAACAAGGCGATATCGCCGCGAAAGCGGTTGATGATGAAGCCTTTGACCCGCGCCTGTTCACTCGGCGAAAGCAATTCCAGGGTACCGACCAGATGCGCAAACACGCCGCCGCGATTGATGTCGGCGATCAGCAGCACCGGGCAATCCACCGCTTCGGCAAAGCCCATGTTGGCAATGTCGCCGGCGCGCAGATTGATCTCCGCCGGCGAACCGGCGCCTTCGACCATTACCAGCGGATACGCAGCGCTGAGTCGCTCGTGCGAGGCGAGCACCGCTTGCATCGCGATGGCCTTGTAATCGTGATAGGCGACGGCGTTCATCGTCGTCACCGCGCGGCCATGAATGATCACCTGGGCGCCGGTGTCGCTGTTGGGCTTGAGCAGCACCGGGTTCATGTCGGTGTGGGGTTCGAGAAAGGCCGCTTGCGCCTGCACTGCCTGCGCGCGGCCGATCTCGCCGCCGTCAGCGGTGACTGCGCTGTTGAGCGCCATGTTCTGCGGTTTGAACGGCACCACCGCCACGCCCTGGCGAGTGGCCCAGCGGCACAACGCGGTCACCAATGTGCTTTTGCCGGCATCGGACGTGGTGCCTTGCACCATCAGAGTGGTCATGGATGGTCCTTGGTGAAAGCTTGCAAAGCCTGTTCGAGGCGCAACTCTTGCGCGGCATCGGCCGGCAGGCCGAAACGCACACTGCTGTTGTGGCTGAACAGGCGCAGGAGGATGCCGCGCCGGGCGAGGAATTCGTGCAGCGCTTCGGCGTGCTCGGTGATCAGCCACTGAAACAGCGCGCAGCCGCCCTGCGGTGCAAAACCGCAACGGGTCAGCAACGCCGCCAGCCGTTCGCTCGCTTCATCGCTGCGAATCCGCTGACGGGTATGGCCCTCGGTGTCTTGCAGGCACGCCGTACCGAGCACACGCGTCGGCCCGCTCACCGCCCACGGCCCGACCTGTTCGGCGAGCAGTTTGAGCAACTTGCGCTCGCCCAGAACGAAACCGAGGCGCACCCCGGCCAGACCGAAAAACTTGCCGAACGAACGCAACACCACCAGCCCGACCTGATGCGCATAAGGCGCCAGGCTCAGTTGCGGCGTGTTGTCCATGAACGCTTCGTCGACCACCAGCCAGCCGCCGCGTTGCGCCAGCCGCGCATGCCAGTCGAGCAGGCGTGCCGGGGTCAGGCTGAGGCCGGTCGGATTATTCGGATTGACCACCACCAGCACATCAAGACTGTCGAGAAAGAATTCGACTTCCTGCTCGAGCACTTCACGGACAATGTAACCGCTGCGCCGCCACGCTTCGGCATGCTCGGCATAGCACGGCGACAACACGCCGACCTTGCCGGCCCGGCGCAGACGCGGCAGCAACTGGATGGCCATTTGCGAGCCGGCGACCGGTAGCACCTGCGCGGCGCCGTAATAATCGCAGGCGGCCTGTTCCAGACCGTCATCGGTTTCCGGCAAGCGCGCCCAGGCGCGTAGCGGGATTTCCGGGATCGGGAACGGCCATGGCGCGAGGCCGCTGGACAGGTCAAGCCAGTCGGCCTCGGCAATCCCGTGATCGAGTGCAGCCTTGCGCAACCGGCCACCGTGCTCAAGCATAAAATTCCGCCCCCAGGCAAAGCATCAGCAGCCATAACCATACGCCGCGCTGGACCAATTGCCAGCCACGGTCAATGGAATCGGCATCGGCCGGCGCACCTTCGCCCAGTTGCGGGCGCTCATGCAGTTCGCCGTGATAGATCGCCGGGCCACCCAACTCGACGCCCAGCGCACCGGCACCGGCCGCCATCACCGGGCCGGCGTTGGGGCTGTCCCACTGCGGCGCCTGGGTGCGCCAGCATTTGAGCGCGAGGCGGGTTTTGCCGAGCAGCGCATAGGTCAATGCCACCAGACGCGCAGGAATGTAGTTCAACACGTCGTCGATTTTCGCCGCCGCCCAGCCGAAACGCTCGAAGCGTTCGTTGCGATAACCCCACATCGCATCGAGGGTATTGCTCAAGCGATACAGGACCACGCCCGGAGCGCCGGCGACGACAAACCAGAACAGCGCAGCGAACACTGCATCGCTGCCGTTCTCCAGCACCGACTCGGTGGCGGCACGGGCCACGGCGTTGCTGTCCAGTTCATCGGTCTGGCGGCTGACCAGATAACCGACACGCTTGCGCGCCTCGTCCAGATCATCGGCGCGCAACGCCGCCGCAACCGGCGCAATATGTTCGCCGAGGCTGCGCATGCCGAGGGCGCAATACAACGCGAGAATCTCGACAATCCAGCCGACATAAGGCGCCCAGGAAAATGCCGTGGCGAGCAAGGTCAGCGGCAGTACCGCGATAACCCACGCGGTCACGCCATGGCTGCGCCAGCCACGGCCGCCGGCGTTGAAGCGTTGCTCAATGCGCCCGGCAAAATTGCCGAACGCCACCAGCGGATGCCAGCGTTTCGGTTCACCGAGCAGCGCATCCAGCGCTACCGCAGCGACACTCAGCAACGCCACACTCATTGACTCACTCCCCAATAATTTTCGTACAGCAGCTCGTTGAGCGGCCGCGCCTGCGCCCAGCCTTCAAGTACCAGCATCGGCGCCGGATAGAATTCCCTGACCGGGCCCAGACACAACACCGCCAGCGGCTTGGCACCGACCGGCAACTTGAGCAAATCCGCCAAGGCTTGCGGTTCGAACAGCGAGACCCAGCCCATGCCCAGGCCTTCAGCGCGGGAGGCCAGCCACAGATTCTGGATCGCGCAGGACAGCGAAGCCATGTCCATTTCCGGCAACGTGCGCCGACCGAAAATGTGTTTTTCGCGATCGTCCATCAGCGCCGCGACCAGCACCTCAGCGCAGTCGTTGATGCCTTCGACCTTGAGCTGCATGAACTCATCGCTGCGCTCGCCAAGGGCTTCGGCGGTGCGGATGCGCTCTTCTTCCACCAGATCGCGGATCTGCCCGCGCAGAGCGCGATCGCTGATGCGGATGAAGCGCCACGGCTGCATAAGGCCAACGCTCGGCGCTTGATGAGCGGCCTCGAGCAGACGGCGCAGCAGCTGCGGCTCGACGCTGCCGCCGGTGAAGTGGCGCATGTCGCGGCGTTCGGCGATGGCCTTGTAGACCGCTGCGCGTTCGGCTTCGGAGAATGTGTTGTCGGTCATGGCCCCATCGCTGGCAAGCCAGCTCCCACAGTGGGCGGTGCAATACCTGACGAAACGCAATCCCCTGTGGGAGCTGGCTTGCCAGCGATGGCGGTCTCAAGGCCGGGCGCAAACAGCGCAGCGACAGCCACAGGATTCGACGGGAAATAAAAGTGCACATAGGAAGCCGTCATCCGCCCCTCGCGATAAACCGCCTCAGCGCCGCGCCCGCCATTGGGACTCAGCCCACGGGCAATCGGCGTCAGCTCGGTGGTGGTCAGCGAATGGTGATAGGTATGCCCCCGCAAGGAACCTTCCGGCAGCTCAACCGCCTGCAACGCCAACGCCGCGAGACGCTTCTGCATCACCGCCTCGCCCTTGAGCAAACCGACCAGCTCAGCACGGGTGCCTTCCACGTCGGTCAGCGAATCCAGTAGATAAAGCATGCCGCCACATTCGGCGAGCAACGGCTTGCCCGCCGCATGGTGCGCGCGGATCGCCGCCAGCATTGAGGCGTTTTGCGCCAGCGCGACGTGATGCAGTTCCGGATAACCGCCCGGCAGATACAGGCTGTCCGCCTCGGGCAATCGGGTGTCGCGAATCGGCGAGAAAAACTGCAGTTCGGCGCCCATCGCCCGCAGCAGATCGAGACTGGCGCCATAGGTGAAGGCAAAGGCTTCATCGCGGGCAACGGCGATGCGCACACCTTTTAATAGAGGCTCTGCGGCGATGAGGTCAGGCGCGGCGAATTCAACGGCGGGGGGCAGCGCAACTTGGCAACTGCTGGCCAGCGCATCGGCAGCCGCGTCGAGACGCAGATCCAGATCATTCAATTCGCTGGCCTGGACCAGACCGAGGTGGCGGCTCGGCAATTCGATGCCGGTCTCGCGGGACAGCGCACCGTACCAGCGCAAACCTTCGGTGAGGCTGCCTTCGAGCAATTGCGCATGGCGCAAGGTGCCGACGCGGTTGGCCAGCACGCCAGCGAATGGCAAGTCCGGCTGATACTTCGCCAGGCCCAGCGCCAAGGCGCCAAAGGTCTGCGCCATGGCGGTGCCGTCGATCACGCCGAGCACCGGCACACCGAAGTGGCGCGCCAGATCAGCGCTGGATGGCGTGCCGTCGAACAGGCCCATCACGCCCTCGATCAGAATCAGGTCGGCTTCGGCGGCGGCTTCCCACAACAGGCGGCGACTTTCCTGCTCGCCGACCATCCACATGTCCAGTTGATACACCGGCGCACCGCTGGCGCGCTCGAGGATCATCGGGTCGAGAAAGTCCGGCCCGCATTTGAATACGCGCACCTTGCGCCCCTGATTGCGATGCAAACGGGCGAGTGCAGCGGTGACGGTGGTCTTGCCCTGACCGGAGGCCGGCGCGGCGATCAACACCGCCGGGCAGTGACGTGGTTGCTTCAAAGTTCGACGCCTTTCTGCGCTTTGATCCCGGCCTGGAAGGCGTGCTTGAGCATGCCCATCTCGGTGACCGTGTCGCCCATCTCGATCAATTCCGGCTTGGCGCCGCGACCGGTGACCACCACGTGTTGCATCGGCGGACGCGCCTGCAAATCGCTGAGCACCTGATCGAGATCGAGGTAGCCGTGCTTGAGGGCGATGTTCAATTCATCGAGCACCACCAGACCGATCGAAGGGTCGCGCAACAATTCGCGCGAGACTTCCCAAGCGGCGGTCGCCGCAGCGATGTCGCGCTGACGATCCTGGGTTTCCCAAGTGAAGCCTTCGCCCATGACGTGGAAACGCACCTGCTCGGGAAAGCGGCGGAAAAACAATTCTTCGCCAGTGCTGTTGCGGCCCTTGATGAACTGCACCACGCCGCACTGCATGCCGTGGCCCATCGCGCGGGCGAGCATGCCGAACGCCGAGCTGCTCTTGCCTTTGCCGTTGCCGGTCAGCACCAGCACCAGGCCACATTCGTCGGGCGAGTTGGCAATGCGTTCGTCGATCACGGCTTTCTTGCGCTGCATGCGCGCCAGATGGCGTTCGTCACGCTCGGGGGAATCAGTCATGGGGGAGCTCTCCGTTGAGGCTGGATAACGGCGGGCAGGCACAAGAATAGACGGCAAAAAGCCTGGCATCGCCCACCGTGATGCCGCTGAGATGGATCAGGCCGGTCTCCGGGCTCATGAGCGGCGTTTCGCCAGACTGCGCGCCTTCCCGCTTCTTTCGAGGCAGTGGCTCAAGGCGCAGTTTTCACTCATTTACCGTTGCGGGGGCAGCGCCGGGATCGTCGTGGCTTCGCTTGAAGACCACACTCACCGGCTTCCCTGTTTCACTCTGTCGACGCGGGGCCACAGAGCACCTGAAACAAGCGGCGAAGGTTAGAGGGTTGGGGGTGGAGCGTCAATTGAAGAGGCGCTTTGCGCGCGAATAACTGCCGCTGATCAAATGTGCAGCGGCAATCTTGTGCCAGACTGTGACAAGTGATATCAAAGAGCCATGCTTTTTCCAAAAAAGCCCACTACAACAATAAGGATGACGACGATGCAAGGCATGATCATCAGCAACCCGCGCCTGGAATTCCTGCGCCCGGTGCTGGAACGCTGGTTTGACTGTATCGATCGCTACAACACCGCTCGCGGCGACAACGACACGCCGTACTGGCACGACGAAAAAGCCAATCTGGGCCTGCTCGCAGCAGCCGCGTGGATGGCGGAAATGGTCACGCTGAACGACACGGCCACGCGCAAACAGAACGAAGAAGGCGAACGCAATGCCCGCGCCGACCTGCTGATTGCCGGCGCCGAAGACCGCGCGTTCATTCAAGCCACGCAACGCTGGCCACGGGTCAACAACCTCAACCTGACCCAGGCCCTGCTCGACATCACCGCTGACGCCAAGCGCATCAGCTACGCCAGCGATCTCAAGCTCGGCTGCCTCTTCGTCGCCCCGCAAAAGGTCCAGCACAGCGCCAGCCCCGAGGAACTGCAGGACATGGTCGACGACCTGCAAAAGGAACACACCTGCGCAGTGGCCTGGTATTTCCCCTACGCCTATCGCAAATTGCACAGCGACGCTGGCAACTATCATCCGGGCATCGCCGTGCTGTTCAAGGAAGCCCGCGGTTGAGCAGTTGAACCATCGGGCCTGCGCCCTCCTCTATGTTTAGGAATGCATTCATAGGGAAGATCAGCAATGCGCAAGGCCCCACTCGCTCTCATCATCGCCGTCGCTGGCGGGCTCGCTGCCTGCGGTGAAACCTCCAGCCTGCAAGTCTCCGACGGCACCGGCCCGTCGCCGAAACTGCCCGAACCGAACAAGACGCTGATCCCGACAGTCAACATCGCCCCGGCGGTGGGCTGGCCGGACGGTGCGAAACCGACCGCTGCGGCCGGCACCCAGGTCGCAGCGTTTGCCGAAGGCCTCGATCACCCGCGCTGGCTCTATGTGCTGCCCAACGGCGATGTGCTGGTGGCGGAAACCAACGCGCCGCCCAAGCCCGATGACAGCAAAGGCATTCGTGGCTGGGTGATGAAGAAAGTCATGGGCAAGGCCGGCGCCGGCGTGCCCAGCCCGAACCGCATCACCCTGCTGCGTGACGCCGACCACGATGGCGTCGCGGAAACTCGCACGGTGTTCCTGCAGAACCTCAACTCGCCGTTTGGCATGACGCTCGTCGGCAATGATTTGTACGTTGCCGACACCGACCGCCTGCTGCGCTTCAACTACGAGCCGGGCGCCACCGAGATCAAGACCCAACCGATCAAAGTCGTCGACTTGCCCGGCGGCACGCTGAATCACCACTGGACCAAGAACGTCATCGCCAGCAAGGACGGCAACAAGCTCTACGTCACCGTCGGCTCGAACAGTAACGTCGGCGAAAACGGTCTGGATCAGGAAGAAGGCCGCGCGGCGATCTGGGAAGTCGATCGCGCGACCGGCAATCACCGGATCTTCGCCTCGGGCATCCGCAACCCCAACGGCCTCGCCTGGGAACCTACCAGCGGCGCATTGTGGACAGCGGTCAACGAGCGTGACGAAATCGGCAGCGATCTGGTGCCGGACTACATCACCTCGGTCAAGGACGGCGGCTTCTATGGCTGGCCGTTCAGCTACTACGGGCAACACGTCGATGTGCGGGTCAAACCGCAGAATCCTGATCTGGTGGCCAAGGCCATCGCGCCGGATTACGCTGTCGGCCCACACACCGCATCCTTGGGTCTGACTTTCGCCGAGGGCAACAGCCTGCCGGCGCAATTCAAGGAAGGCGCGTTCATTGGCCAGCACGGCTCGTGGAACCGCAAACCGCACAGCGGCTACAAGGTGATTTTCGTGCCGTTCACTGGCGGCAAACCGACCGGGCAACCGGTAGATGTGCTGACCGGTTTCCTCGACAAGGACGAGAACGCGCTGGGCCGCCCAGTGGGCGTGGTCATCGATCAGCAAGGTGGCTTGCTGGTGGCGGATGATGTCGGGAATAAGGTGTGGCGCGTGTCGGCCAGCAAATAAGCTAAGCGCAACGCAAAAAAAATGGGAGCGAGCCTGCTCGCGAGAGCGGTGTATCAGTCAAATCATTGTCGACTGACACTCCGCCTTCGCGAGCAGGCTCGCTCCCACAATTAGTTATGCATACGCGCTAGGGGTTATGCGCCAACTGCCCCGGCTGCAACACCCGCTTGGCGCTCAGATACGCCTTCTGCCAATACGCTTTCGACAGACTGTCGAGCTTGACCGTGCCGCCAGTGGCCGGTGCATGCACGAAGCGCCCCTCACCGACGTAAATCCCCGCATGACTGACCTGCGAGCCGCCATTGGTGGCGAAGAAAATCAGGTCGCCGGTCTGCAAGCCTTCCTTGCCGACATTCGGCGCCTGCATGACGATCATTTCGCGGGTCGAGCGTGGCAGCGAAATTCCCGCCGCGTCGCGGTAGACGAAACCGATCAGACCACTGCAATCGAAACCGGAATCTGGCGTGTTGCCGCCCCAGCGATACGGCGTGCCGACCAGGCCGAGGGCGCGGAACAGCACGTCTTCAGCAACGGGGGAAAAAGCCTGGGAAGGAGCGAACACGATCGGCGCGCGAACCACGGGGGCTGGCGGCGGTGTGCGGCTGGCGCAGGCGCTGAGCAGCGCGGCGCAAAGGATCAAGGTGAGGCGGGCCGACATCGTCATAAGCAGAACATCCTGATCTGGCTGCGGCTTTCTCTGCCGAATGGACAGAAACAAAACCGCCTGCGTCATCACGCAGGCGGTTTGCCATCAATATAGATTCAGGATTCTAGCGGCTACGCGGCAAACTTCAAGTAAGACTTTAACTTCACCTTGTAAAGTTTAGGTCTACTCCATTGCCGTGCCGTTTTGTCGCCGCGAACGCAGCGACATGCAGTTTACTTGCGAGCGGTGACCACGGTCGGCGCCATGGCGAGTGCGCGCTTGGCTTCGATGAAAGTCTTGCTCCAGTAGCTGTCACCCAGGCTGTCGATGCGAACACCGCCGCTGCGACGACTGCTGGAGTGGATGAACTGATTGTCACCCAGGTAGATCCCGGCGTGACTGACACGACCGCGACGACCATTGGTGGCGAAGAACAGCAGATCACCCGGCTCAAGGTTGCTGCGCGAAACCAGCGGCGCATCAACGTTGATCATTTCGCGAGTGGAGCGTGGCAGGTTCATGCCCGCCTCTTCGCGGAACAGGTAACCGATGAAACCGCTGCAATCGAAGCCGGCTTCAGAGGTACCGCCGAAACGGTAACGGGTACCGATCAGGGACATGCCGCGTTCGAGGATGCTGTCAGCCAGAACAGGAAGCTGATAAGGCTTGCTGCCGTTGAACTGATTGAGTTCTTTTTCAGTGTCCAGCTCTTCCTGGTAAATAACGGAAGACTGGGCAGTAGCAGAATTCTTGACCTGTTGCGGCGGCTCTTGAACCGGAGAATGAGCAGCACAACCGAATAACAGGGTAACGAGTGCGAGAGGCACGAGGGGTGCGAAGCGCTTTAGCATGGGCACGACCGTGGCTGATAGTTGTAAAGAAGCCGAGACTATGCCCGCTATCGTCCTCATTTGCAAATTCAATCGAACTTTATGTGACTTCCCGGTTTCGCGTTTACATCTAAGCGCGTAACTCGTCTGGCCGGGGAATCGGCGCAGGGACGCGGGTTTTCTGGCGCCTGAAAGCTGGCAAAAGCCCACTACTACCAGCCCAGAGTTTCCTTGAGGAAGGGAATGGTCAGCTTGCGTTGCGCTTGCAGGGACGCCTGATCAAGCTGCTCGAGGAGATCGAACAGCGCGCTCATGCTCCGCGTGCCGCGAGTGAGAATAAAGTGCCCAACCTCATCGGTCAGGTGCAGACCGCGACGGGATGCGCGCAATTGCAACGCACGCAGTTTGTCTTCATCGGAGAGCGGGCGCATCTGGAAGATCAGCGCCAGGGTCAGACGGGATTTCAGGTCAGCCAGCTTCACAGGCAGTTCGCGCGGTGAAGTGGACGCGGCGATCAGCAGGCGCCGACCGCTGTCACGCAGACGATTGAACAGATGAAACATCGCCTCTTCCCAGTCCGCCTTGCCGGCAATCACCTGCAAGTCATCCAGGCAGACCAGTTCGTACTGTTCAAGGTTGTCGAGGATTTCCACGCCGCGGTCCATCAACTCGGCCAGCGGCAGATACACCGCCGGTTCGCCCATCTGCTCGAAGCGCAGGCACGCGGCCTGCAACAGATGCGTGCGCCCGACGCCGTGCTTGCCCCACAGGTAGATCAGGCTCTCCGTCCACCCGGCGTCGGCTTCGCAGAGACGCTCGACATAGCCGAGTGCAGCGGCATTGGCGCCTGGGTAGTAGTTGATGAAGGTGGCGTCGTCACGCAGACGCACACCTAGGGGCAGCTGAATCGGTTTCATGCTGACTGAACAGTTCTCAAAGGAACCGTTAGTGGCCTCTGTGTAAAGTTGGCGAAGTTTATACCCGTGAGGCTGAGCGCACAATGCGACAGACCCCAAGCAAAATCAAAGGTTTGCGTTGACGCAGCGGTTTGATGGCAGATTCTCTGGCGCCCTCGCTCGAACGAAACGGGGCAGCCCGGCCAAGCGCCGGGCCGCCCGCGCCATCACAGCTCAGGTTCGTCAACGCCGCTGTAGATCCCGGAATCCTTATACAAGTCGTGGACATGACGCACCAGCACCATGATCACCGCCGCCACCGGCAACGCCAGCAGAACGCCGGTGAAACCGAACAGCTCGCCGCCAGCAAGGATCGCGAAGATCACCGCCACCGGGTGCAGGCCGATGCGGTCCCCGACCAGTAGAGGCGTCAGCACCATGCCTTCCAGTGCCTGACCGACCATGAACACCGCGACAATCCCGACCATCGGGTACAGATCGCCACCGAACTGGAACAACCCGGCGATCAATGCCGCGCCGATGCCGATGACAAAACCCATGTACGGCACGATCGCCGCGAGACCGGCAATCAGGCCGATCAACAGCCCCAGCTCCAGACCGACGATCATCAGGCCAGCCGCGTAGATCACCCCCAACGCAACCATCACCAGCAACTGCCCGCGCACAAACGCGCCGAGCACTTCGTGGCACTCACCCGCCAGCGCAACCACGCGCTCTTCGCGATCACGGGGCAGCAGGCTGCGGATCTTGCCCATCATCACGTCCCAGTCGCGCAACAGATAGAAGCTCACCACCGGAATCAGCACCAGGTTTGCCAGCCAGCCGATCAGCGCCAGGCTCGAGGCCGTCGCCTGACTCAGCACCACGCCGACGATGTCGGTGGTCTGGCCCATGTGCTCGCTGATCGCAGCTTTGACCTTATCGAATTTCCAGAAGCCGTCCGACAGCCCCAGTTTCGCTTGCGCCCACGGCACAGCGGTGTGCTGCAACCAGTCGAGCATCTGCGGCGCCAGCTCGTACAGACGCAGCAACTGCTTGGCGAGCATTGGTACCAGCACCAGCAGCAACGCGGTGACGATCAAGGTGAACAAGGCAAACACGGCAATCACGCCCCAGGTTCGCGACAGCCCGAGCCGCTCCAGACGATCCACCAGCGGATCGAACAGATAAGCCAGTAACAACGCGACCAGAAACGGCGTGAGGATCGGGTGCAGCAACCATACAAACGCGCAAAGCAGGACTACCCCACCGAGCCAGAACCAACGCCGCGTATCGGCCATTTACCACTCCTGATGCTTCTATATAAGGAAAGACTTACCAGCGAAACCGCAACGACGGTGCCGCCGCTGCCGGGGTTGGCGCTGCCACCGCAGGCGTACCATCCGCCGCTGGCTGGGCAGGCGCCACCGGGGCCGGCGCTTCGGCCGGCAGTTCCTGCAACTTCGCCAGCGACAATTGCGCGCGCAATTGATCGACGCTGCCATTGACCCGGTAGACGATCCGATCGCCCTGCACGCTTTGCAGACGCACGCCGAACGGTTCGAGTAACCGCAGCAGCGCCGCATAATGCTCCAGATTCATACCCTGCACTTCCAGGGTCTGCTGACCCGACGCGCCGGGCTTGGCGACAAATCGCGGCGCCAGACGCTCGGCTACCGCCAGCATCACCGCATCGGCAACAGCTGCCTGATCGGCGCCCTGAACGCTGCCTGCTTCTTTCTGATCACCGAGCCACAAGCGCCATTTTGCCTGCCACTGCCCGCCCTCTTCGCGCGCGTGCACCGCCAGCAAGGCGTCAGCGTTGTAGCGTTCCGAAGCACTGCGCAGGGGCGCGGGATCAGCGCTTTCCAGCGCCGGTGCGGTGGCAACCAATTGCTCACTGAGATCAGCCAGTGGCAAACGCAGGGGCAAACCGCGATGTTGTGCGGCCGTGCGCAACGTTGCGGCTGCGGCCTGACCATCACCGACCAGGCTCGCACCTTCAGTTGAATCGTTCAGCCACCAGCCGAGGATCGACGGTCGACTGGCGCCCCACACCGGCAACCCGGCCCGGCGCAAGGCCTGCTCGGTGGTTGCCGGATCGAAATCGACTTTCAGCACTTCCGGTGGCCCGGCGTCGAAACCGAACTGGCTGATGATCTGCTGCGGATCCTTGCGAATCGGTGCCAGCCCCGGGTTCTGCGCGGCTTTCGGGTCGCCGGTCAGGCGCAGCACCAGGGTATCGAGCGCCGCCTGCGTGGCGCGATCGCGCTCTTCCGGCGCCTGGCCGTTGACCGGTTGACGCACCTGATACAGGCCTTTGAGGTTTTCGGCATGGCTCGCCAGGCTGACCAGCGTCAGGCAGCCTACAAACAATAATTTACAAAAACGCATGGAAAATTCCCGTCGACAGGAGCGGCTGGAACACGCCGCGTGAACCGTTTGAGCAAGGCTGTGACCCCCTCCCCTGGCAAAACATTCACACGGTGGCGGTAAGTTTTTGCACAGTCCTAACGATAGACGGTTAATCGCCACACCTTATACAGGCAGTCATACCCTGCGATTGCAAAAAATTTCCGCCGATATGGCCCTGCCCGTCGGTGCGAGGATGGCCGCTGCCCCTCAAGCCTGATAAAATCGCGCGCCTTCGCAGACCGGCAACAGCCGGGCCCCTCGAAACTCGCGTGAGGCGATCGCCCATCGAGTTCGATGTTCCCGCTGAACTCGGTCGTTACCCCCTGAATCCCCTCCCCTAAAGGCCTGGATCATGAGCAAGCAACCCTCCCTGAGCTACAAGGACGCCGGTGTAGACATCGACGCCGGTGAAGCATTGGTCGAACGCATCAAGAGCGTCGCCAAGCGCACTGCGCGCCCGGAAGTCATGGGCGGCCTGGGCGGTTTCGGCGCCCTCTGCGAAATCCCGGCCGGCTACAAGCAGCCAGTGCTGGTGTCCGGCACCGACGGCGTCGGCACCAAGCTGCGCCTGGCGCTGAACCTGAACAAGCACGACAGCATCGGCATCGACCTGGTCGCCATGTGCGTCAACGATCTGGTGGTGTGCGGCGCCGAGCCGCTGTTCTTCCTCGACTACTACGCCACCGGCAAACTGAATGTCGACACCGCTGCCCAAGTGGTTACCGGCATCGGCGCTGGCTGCGAACTGTCGGGTTGCTCGCTGGTTGGCGGCGAAACCGCTGAAATGCCAGGCATGTACGAAGGCGAAGACTATGACCTGGCCGGTTTCTGCGTCGGCGTCGTGGAAAAGTCGGAAATCATCGACGGCTCGAAAGTCGCCACCGGTGACGCCCTGATCGCCCTGCCATCGTCCGGCCCGCACTCCAACGGCTATTCGCTGATCCGCAAGATCATCGAAGTCTCCGGCGCCGATATCGAAAACATTCAGCTCGACGGCAAACCGCTGACCGACCTGCTGATGGCCCCGACCCGCATCTACGTCAAGCCACTGCTCAAGCTTATCAAGGACACTGGCGCTGTGAAGGCCATGGCCCACATCACCGGTGGCGGCCTGCTCGACAACATCCCACGCGTATTGCCAAAAGGCGCGCAAGCAGTGGTTGACGTGGCCAGCTGGACTCGCCCGGCCGTGTTCGACTGGCTGCAAGAGAAAGGCAACGTTGATGAAACCGAGATGCACCGCGTATTGAACTGCGGCGTCGGCATGGTCATCTGTGTAGCTCAGGAGCACGTTGAAGTTGCCCTGAACACCCTGCGTGACGCTGGCGAGCAGCCTTGGGTCATCGGTCAGATCGCCGTGGCCGCCGAGGGCGCTGCGCAGGTCGAGCTGAAGAACCTCAAGGCTCACTGATGCCAAAGTCCTGTGATGTCGTGGTGCTGTTGTCCGGCACCGGCAGTAACTTGCAGGCTCTGATCGACAGCACGCGGACCGGCGACAGCCCGGTCCGCATCGCTGCGGTGATTTCCAACCGCGCCGACGCCTACGGCCTGCAACGCGCCCGCGACGCGGGTATCGCCACCCGCTCGCTGGATCACAAAGCATTCGATGGCCGCGAGGCCTTCGATGCCGCGTTGATCGAACTGATCGACCAATTCAACCCCAAACTCGTGGTACTGGCCGGCTTCATGCGCATTCTCAGCGCTGATTTCGTGCGCCACTACCAGGGTCGCCTGCTCAACATCCACCCGTCGCTGCTGCCCAAATACAAAGGGTTACACACTCATCAGCGCGCGCTGGAGGCCGGCGACACGGAACATGGCTGCTCCGTGCACTTCGTCACCGAGGAACTCGATGGCGGACCACTGGTCGTACAAGCAGTATTACCGGTAGAGTTGCACGACACGCCGCAGAGTCTGGCGCAACGAGTCCACGCTCAGGAACACCTGATCTACCCGATGGCAGTACGCTGGTTTGCCGAAGGCAGGCTGACACTCGGTGACCAGGGTGCTTTACTCGACGGCCAGTTACTCGCCGCCAGCGGCCACTTGATTCGACACTAGGAGATATTATGCGTCGCGCCCTGCTCTTCGCTTGCGCTCTGCTCGCCCTGCCCTTCGCGCAGGCAGCGGACCTTCAACCGTTCTCCGCCAGCTACACCGCCGACTGGAAGCAGCTGCCCATGAGCGGCACCGCCGAACGCAGCCTGACCAAGGAAGCCGACGGCGTCTGGAAGCTCAGCTTCAAGGCCTCGATGATGATCGCCAGCCTGACTGAAGAAAGCACCCTGAAGCTGGACAAGGACACGCTGCTGCCGCAGTCCTACCACTTTGAACGTGGTGGTCTGGGCAAAGCGAAAAAAGCTGATCTGGACTTCGACTGGGCCAATAAACTGGTGACCGGCACCGACCGTGGCGACGCGGTGAAAATCCCGCTGAACCGTGGCATGGTCGACAAGTCGACCTACCAACTGGCGCTGCAGCACGACGTTGCCGCCGGCAAGAAAAGCATGAGCTATCAGGTGGTTGATGATGGCGAAGTCGATACCTACGACTTCCGCGTGCTGGGTTCGGAAAAGGTCGACACCAAGGCCGGGCAGATCGACGCGATCAAGGTCGAACGCGTGCGCGATCCGACACAAAGCAAGCGCATCACCGTGCTGTGGTTCGCCAAGGACTGGGATTACCTGCTGGTGCGTCTGCAACAGGTCGAGACTGACGGCAAGGAGTACAACATCATGCTCCAGGACGGTACGGTCAACGGTAAGACTGTCAAAGGCAGCTGATCGACCGCAACAACAAAGAGCCCCGCGAATGCGGGGCTTTTGTTTATCTGTTCGATGATACTGCGCGGCGGCCCTACCCCTCACCCCAGCCCTCTCCCAAGGGAGAGGGAGCCGACCGAGGTGTCTGCCGCTAACCATCGAGCTGAGAAACCGAGTCGAATATGGATTCCAAAGCATCGCAGGATTAGTCCCCTCTCCCTCCGGGAGAGGGTTAGGGTGAGGGGCTTTTGAAGGTCAAACTCACACCGAAAACCGCGCCACCATCCCGTTCAGATCCACCGCCAACTTCGACAATTCCTGACTGGCCGCACTGGTCTGATTGGCCCCTGCCGATGTCTGCATTGCCAGATCACGAATATTCATCAGATTGCGATCCACCTCGCGCGCCACCGCTGCCTGCTCTTCCGAGGCACTGGCGATGACCAGGTTGCGCTCATTGATCAAGGTAAACGCCGAGGCGATTTCCTCCAGGGCCGAGCCTGCGCTCTTCGCCAGCTCGAGGGTCGAGCGCGCCCTTGAGTTGCTCTGCTGCATCGAACTAACCGCCGAATCGGTGCCCTGCTGGATCCCGCCGATCATCTGCTCGATTTCCTGGGTCGACTGCTGGGTGCGATGCGCCAGCGCGCGCACTTCATCCGCCACCACTGCAAAGCCACGCCCGGCATCGCCGGCGCGCGCGGCTTCGATCGCGGCGTTGAGGGCGAGCAGATTGGTCTGTTCGGCGATCGAGCGAATCACGTCCAGCACTTTGCTGATGCCATGAACCTTTTGCGCCAGCGCCTCGACCTGCGCGGCATTGTTGGTGACGTCGCCGGCGAGAAACTCGATCGACGTCACCGTCTGCTGCACTTGCTCGCGCCCTTGCCGGGCGATGCGGTCGGATTCGCGGGAAGCTTCGGACGTGGCCACGGCGTTGTTCGCCACCTCTTCCACCGCTGCTGTCATCTGGTTGACCGCAGTGGCGGCCTGTTCGATTTCCTGACTTTGCTGATGCAAGCCGCGAGTGGCATCTTCGGTGACGCTGCTGAGTTCTTCGGCGGCCGAGGCCAACTGGGTCGACGACTCGGAAATGCGCCGGATCGTGTCGCGCAGATTGTGCTGCATGCTTTTCAGCGCTTGCAGCAGGCGCGCCGGCTCGTCTTTGCCAACGATGTGAATGTCGCCGGTCAAATCCCCACCGGCCACCACTTCGGCGACGCTGAGCGATTGCGACAACGGCACGACAATGCTGCGCGTCAGCAGCAACGCCAGGCCGACGGTAATCAGCGCAGCCATGGCGATCATTACTGCGACCCACACCCGCGATTGTTTGAAGACCAAGCGCGCTGCCTCAGTGGCGAGACCGGCATTTTGCTTGTTCAACTCGACCAGATCGCGCAGAGTCAAAGCAATCTCATCGGCCAGCGGACTCATCTGATCATTGAGAATCGCCGAAGCGTCTGCCACCCGATTCTGCGCTGACAGCTGCAGGACTTGCGCCTGCAGTTCCAGGTATTTGTGCTCGGCAACCTTGAAGCGATCAAACAGCGCGCGCTCTTCCGGCAAAACGATCAACGCGTCATAACGCTGCTGCGCTTCGCTCAAGCCACTGCGCAGCTCGTCGAGCTTGGCGACATTCTGCTCCAGTGCCTTGGGGTCACGGTTGAGCAACAGGCGCATGGTCAGTGCGCGCAGGCGCAGCATGTCCTGACTCATCTCACCGACCGCCATCACGCTTGGCAGCCAGTTGTTGTCGACTTCATCGGACTGCGCACGCATGTTCGACATTTGCAGCAAGGCGAACGCCCCGAGGGCGAACACCATCAGGGCCAGCAGGCCGAAACCGAGACCGGCGCGCGGGGCAATATTGAGACTACGGATATTCATCACTCTGGCTCCTTCCAAAAGCGCTGCATCAGCCTGCAGCGGGTTGCTTTAGAAGGTATCGGCATTGCCCTGAAATTGCGTAAGACGAAAAAGCGATAGGCAGACGAGTGGCTAGTCCGAACTCATGGCTTTGACGTTTCAGCGCGGACCGGCGGGTTTACAGTGTTGCGCGGCAATATCGCCAGGAAGTTATCCCGCGCGACTTTGCGCGCCACCGCCTCCGGCAGCGCATCGAGAAACGGCTTGTAGCTGTGCATTTCCTGACCGAGCTTGTTGAACCGTCCTACCACGTCAGAGCCGAGCATGAAGCGCTCGGGATACTTTTCCACCAACGCCAGCCATTCGGCGCGCGGCTTGCCCTGCTCGTCCAGCAAGTACGGCGTGAGCATGCTCCACGACAGGTCGATAAACAGATTCGGATAAGCCTCGAGCATGCGCGTCAGGGTTGGCAGGAGAAACGGCAACTGGGTCTGATGCCGATGGATCTCGGCGCTGGTGCCGGCATGCGCCCAGATGAATCGCGTGTGCGGATGATTGCGCAGCGGCTCTTCGACCTCCTTCAGGTACAGCGGATTTTTCTCACGCTTGGAAGTGATGTTGGAATGCAGCATCACCGGCAGATCATTTTCCGCGGCGAGGTGATAGATCTTGGTCATCGCCTCGTTGTTGGCCCGGGGTGTGTCGCCGGAGGTCAGCGCGGTCAGGTCATCGTGCCGGGTGAACACTTCGCCAATGCCCTGCCAAAGTCCCGGGTACAGGTCGAGCATGCGCTGAATGTGCGCGGCGGAATTCTTGTCATTGGGATTGAAGCCGGACAGGAATGGATGAAAGTACTGGCGCTGCTCCGGCGCCAGTTTCTGCACCGCATCGGCAATGATCACATCGGTGGCGCTGTACCAATAGGCATCGGCGTCATCGCCGGCGTAATAACGCGGGCGCTTGGGTTCGTCTTCATGCCATTTCTTCGCCACGGGAATACCGGAAATCATGACGTGCTCGATGGAATTGTCCTTCATGGCCGTGAGCAGTTTCTGCATGCCGGCGCTTTCCTGGAAAAAATCCACGTAATGCAGGTGCGCATCGCTGTAGGTGTATTCGCGGGCACTGGCGCTGCCAGCAAACAGCAGCAGACAGGCAAGACTCAGACGAGACAAGGACACAAGTAATCTCCGGCAGATGGGCATAGCCTAGACCGCGCCCGAACGACAAGGGTTCATCCCTGCCGAAAAGCGGAACGCCCACTGCCGGGAATGCTCTATAACTGCAAGGTCTGCTTTGATCGAACGATTTTTCCTGCCGCCTGTGAGGTTTCCATGACTGTTACCGTCAATACCGTCTCTGCCGAAGGTTTTCGTCACACCGTCCAGATCGACGACCACGAATTGTTTGCCGATGTACCGAAAACCGCCGGAGGTGAAGGCACCGCGCCAGAGCCACACGATTACTTCGACGCTGCGCTGGGCGCCTGCAAAGCGCTGACCGTGAAGATGTATGCGAAGAAAAAAGACATCCCGCTGACCGGCGTGGGAGTCGAGGTAAAGCGCGAAAACAGTCAGGAGCAGAAAGGCAAATACGCCCTGCATGTCACCCTTACGCTCAAAGGCGTACTCACCGACGCCCAGCGCGAGGAGCTGCTGCGCGTGGCCGATCGCTGCCCGATTCACAAATTGATGACCACCAGCGAAGTCAGCATCGAAACGCACGCACCACAAGGCTTCGACAGCCAATAATCCTCCTGATGCCAGCGGCGGGTTATGCTTCTGGCATCACCCGCTCAGCCTGGAATGCACCATGGACACGCCACTCCTGATCATCCGCCCGCGCGCCGAAGACGTCGAAGGCCAGCCGATTCTGCGCCCGCTGCCGTCAGCCAAATGCCGCAACGTCGGGCCTTTCGTGTTTTTCGACCACATGCTCGAAACGATTTATCCGACGGGCAAAGGTATGGACATCCGACAGCATCCGCACATTGGCCTGTCGACACTTACCTATCTGTTCGAAGGGCAATTGCAGCACAAGGACAGTCTGGGCTCCGATCAAGTGGTCGGCGCCGGCGATGTCAGCTGGATGACCGCTGGCAGCGCCATCGCCCACGTCGAGCGCACGCCTGCGCCACTGCTCGCCGAGACCTTCACCCTGCACGGCCTGCAAGTCTGGCTGGCCTCGCCCAAGGCGCACGAACAGGGCCCGGGGCATTACAGCCATCACCCGGCAGCGACGTTGCCGCTCAGCGATAACCTTGGCGTGCAGATTCGCATGATTGCCGGGTCAGGCTTTTGCCTGGAATCGCCGGTGCCGGTGCTTTCTCCTACGTTGTATGCGGAAGTGAAGATGCAGACCGCGACCACATTGCTGATTCCGACCGAGCATGAAGAACGCGCGGTGTATGTGTTGAGCGGTGATGCGCAGTTGAATGGCGAGGCGATCGAGCCGCATGCGCTGGTGGTGTTGCCAGCCGGCGAAGAGATGAGCCTGTTTGCCGAAAGCGATGTGCACGCAGTGGTGTTCGGCGGCGCAGCGCTGGACGGTCCGAGGCGGATCAACTGGAATTTTGTTGCAAGCGATCCGGCGGCGATTGATGAGGCACGGCGCAAGTGGGCGGCCAAGGATTGGCCGACGGTGCCGGGGGAAGTCGAGCGGATAGAACTACCGCGCTAGGCCGCTTACCCTCACCCCAGCCCTCTCCCAGAGGGAGAGGGCTGGGGTGAGGTGTCTTGCGTTATACATCGACCTGAAAAATCTCGGCGATTATGGATTCGCCTATTCACGTTCAGGTCGACGCCACTCCCGAGCCCCCCCAATCAGTCCCCTCTCCCTCCGGGAGAGGGCTAGGGTGAGGGGCTTTTCGCTTTTAATCGTTGAACACTTCATCCAACAGATCATGCATCGACTTGAACGCGCGCTTGGCGGTCTTTTCGTCGTACATCATCTTGCCCGGTACGTTGGCATGCGGATCGGTAAACGAGTGCACCGCACCGCCGTAGCTGAGCAGTTGCCAGTCGACCTTAGCCGCGTTCATTTCCTCTTCGAACGCTGGCAGTTGCTCCTTCGGCACCAACGGATCGGATGCGCCATGCAGCACCAGCACCGAGCCCTTGATGTTCTGCGCATCCGCCGGGTTCGGCGAATCCAGCGTGCCGTGGAACGACACCGCCGCTTTTACCGGCGCGCCGGTGCGGGCCAGGTCCAGCGCACAGCAACCACCGAAGCAGAAACCGAACACCGCCAGTTTCGAAGTATCCACCGTGGCTTCGCCCTGGCTCTGCAATTGCTCGAAAGCCACTTGCAGACGTTTGCGCAACAGCGCGCGGTCGTCCTTGAGCGGCATCATTGCTGCCAGCGCCTCATCAGCGTTCTGCGGACGCACGCTCTGGCCGTAGACATCCGCGATCAGCAGCACGTAACCCTTGGCCGCTACCGCTTTGGCGATGTCTTCGGCACCGGCGCTGACGCCCATCCAGTTCGGCGCCATCAGCAAACCCGGGCGCGCAGCCTTGTGCTCGGCGTCGAACGCCAGGCGACCTTCATAGGCCTGGCCGTCAATCTGATAGACCACGGAACGTACAGTGACTTGGCTCATTTCTGACTCCTGATTGAGTAAACACCAGAACGAAAAAACCCGCCGAAGCGGGTTTTTCCTACAACATGATCAAACCGACAGTTCAACCAGCAGCTTGTTCAGCCGGCGCACGTAAGCGGCCGGGTCCTTCAAGCTGTCGCCAGCCGCCAGGGCGGCCTGATCGAAGAGGATGTGCGACAGGTCGCCAAAACGCTCTTCGCTCTGCTCGCCATCGAGTTTCTCGATCAGCGGGTGGCTCGGGTTGAATTCGAAAATCGGCTTCGAATCCGGGACTTTCTGCCCGCTGGCTTCGAGGATCTGGCGCATTTGCAGGCCCAGGTCCTGTTCGCCGATGGCCAGAATGGCCGGCGAATCGGTCAGACGATGGGATACGCGGACTTCAGCCACGGAATCACCCAGAGCAGTTTTCAGACGCTCGACCAGGCCTTCTTTGGACTTGGCGACTTCTTCTGCGGCTTTCTTGTCCTCTTCCGAGTCCAGGTTGCCCAGATCGAGGTCACCGCGCGCCACGTCGACAAACGTCTTGCCGTCGAATTCGCTGAGGTAGCTCATCAGCCACTCGTCGATGCGATCGGTCAGCAGCAGCACTTCGATGCCTTTCTTGCGGAAGACTTCCAGGTGCGGGCTGTTCTTGACCTGCGCGTAGGTTTCACCTGTGAGGTAGTAGATCTTGTCCTGACCTTCCTTGGCGCGGGCCAGGTAGTCAGCCAGACCGACAACCTGCTCGCCGTCGTCGCCCTGGGTCGATGCGAAACGCAGCAGACCGGCAATTTTCTCTTTGTTGGCGAAGTCTTCTGCCGGGCCTTCTTTCATGACCTGTCCGAAGTTTTTCCAGAAGCCTTTGTATTGCTCAGGCTCGTTCTTCGCCAGTTTTTCCAGCATGTCGAGCACACGCTTGGTCAGCGCGGTTTTCATCGAATCAATGATCGGGTCTTTCTGCAGGATCTCACGCGACACGTTCAGCGACAGGTCGTTGGAATCGACCACGCCTTTGATGAAGCGCAGGTACAGCGGCAGGAACGACTCGGCCTGATCCATCACAAACACACGCTGCACGTACAGCTTCAGGCCTTTCGGCGCTTCACGCTGGTACAGGTCGAACGGCGCGCGGGCCGGCACGTACAGCAGCGAGCTGTACTCAAGCTTGCCTTCAACCTTGTTGTGGCTCCACGACAGCGGATTTTCGAAGTCGTGAGCGATGTGTTTGTAGAACTCCTGGTATTCCTCGTCTTTGACTTCAGTGCGCGGACGGGTCCACAGGGCGCTGGCACGGTTGACGGTTTCCCATTCAACGGCTGGAGCCTCTTCGCCCTCGGCCGGAGTGACTTCCTTCGGCAGTTCGATCGGCAAAGCGATGTGGTCGGAGTACTTCTTGATAATGTTGCGCAGACGCCAGCCATCCGCGAATTCGTCTTCGCCGGATTTCAGGTACAGGACGATGCGGGTGCCGCGCTCTGGCTTGTCGATGGTGGCGACTTCGAACTCGCCCTCGCCTTTCGACGACCAGTGCACGCCTTCGCTGGCATCGGTGCCGGCGCGACGGCTGTAAACATCAACCTTGTCGGCAACGATGAAGGCCGAATAGAAGCCGACACCGAACTGGCCGATCAAGTGCGAATCTTTCTTCTGATCGCCGGACAGGTTTTTCATGAAATCGGCGGTGCCGGATTTGGCGATGGTCCCCAGGTGGGTGATCACATCGTCACGGTTCATGCCGATACCGTTGTCTTCGAGGGTGACGGTCTTGGCGTCCTTGTCGAAGCTCACACGGATTTTCAGGTCAGCGCCACCTTCGAGCAACTCAGGCTTGGCCAGGGCTTCGAAGCGCAGCTTGTCGACAGCGTCAGAGGCGTTCGAGATCAATTCGCGAAGGAAAATTTCCTTATTCGAATACAGCGAATGGATCATGAGGTGCAGCAGCTGCTTTACCTCGGTCTGGAAGCCCAGGGTTTCCTTTTGAGTTTCCACACTCATGGTCATCAAACTCCAATCAGATGGCAGTGGCCGCGACCCGAAATGGTCTGCGGCGGGTTGTCATCTGAGTTGGGGGCGCTGTTCAGGATTTCAAGGGCTCATCAATTTTGAAGTGCGCGCGGGCGGTGGCGATCGGTTCGGCCTCGGTACTCTGCCAGGCAGTGACCGCTACGTTAGCGACGCGACGGCCTTGACGGCAGACCTGACACCTGGCCCAAGTGTCGCGAAACTGCCCGGCGCGCAGGTAATCGAGGGAAAAATCGATGATCTTCGGCACACCCGGCGTGCCGGTGAAAATCAGCAGATGCAGGGCTGCGGCCAGCTCCATGAAGCCGGCAATCACTCCGCCATGGATCGCCGGCAATAAAGGGTTACCAATGTTGTCCTTGTTCGCCGGCAGCTTGAACAAGAGCTCATCGCCGACCCGCGAACATTCGATACCGATCAGCCCGGCATAAGGAATCAACGCCAGCAGCGGCGCGTAATCGCCCTGCGCGTGAGCCTGTTGCAGCTGCTCCCTGAGATCGTTGCTCATTGGCTCGCTCCCTTGATCGCGCCCGCGAAACCCTTGCTGCCCTTCAGACCGATGCCCATGCGCATGAATGTGCCGACGACGTGGGCAATCGGTTGCTCGGGATCGTCCTGGTAAGCAAAACCACGGGCAAAGATCACGTCGGTGGTGACGCGATAGCACTGGGCAAAGCCGTAAACCGCTTTGTTCGGTTCAGCGGCGTGCATGTAGTCGATGCGCAGATCGAGGGTCGGACAGACTTCGAACTCTGGCAGCACGCACAGGGTCGACATGCCGCATACAGTGTCCATCAATGAAGTGATGGCACCGCCGTGGATGACTCCGGTTTCGGGATTGCCGACGATTTTTTCGCTGTACGGCAGGATCACCGTCAGCCCTTCGCTGGAAGCACTGTGCACTTGCAGACCCAAGACCTGACAGTGTCGCAATGCCGATAAAAAGCGCGTCGCGCGCTCAAAAACGGGGTTTTCGGCCATGTGATAATTACTCGCGTTTGGGCCTTGTGCCAGTAGTGAGAAAAGCGGCAAAAGTTCCGTGATAAAACAAACTTCTATATCTGAAACAATTGAGGAACTTAACCCGTAGCGCCGAGTTCTTAAGGCCAGTAGTTATTTTCCATAAGGAGATACACCCCATGCGTAAGACTTTAGCTATTGCCTTGATGTTGACCGCTTCCCTCGGTCTCGCTGCCTGCGATAAAAAATCCGAGGACAAAGCTCAAGATGCCAACCAACATGCTGAGCAAGCTCAGCAAGACATGAACAAAGCTCAGGATAAAGTGAACGACGCAGCAAAAGAAAACGCCGAAGCTGCCAAAGCTCAGGCTGAATCGAACGCCGCTGCTCAAGAAGAAGCCGCCAAAAAGCAATAAGCTTTCTGGTGTGAAAGAAAACCCGCCAAGTGCGGGTTTTCTTTTGCCTGCGATTTACCGATTAGAGCAACACGGTTCTAAAAGTCGGACTAATCATCAGCAACAGCGAACAGATGAAGCCAACTAGCCACATCAGGCTGCGCAACTTCGCCAGATCGGCCAGATAGAACCACAGATAGAACACTCGCGAGATCACGAAGATGATCGCCAGCGCATCGATCAGCCAACCCGCGGTTTGCGTGGTGTGCGCCATCAGCACACCGACCGCGAACAGAATGAAGGCTTCGATGCTGTTCTGATGGGCCGCCAGCGCCCTCGCACCGAAGCCGGTCAACTGCGCCTGCTGCTGGCGCGGCAAGTGATTGTCATACCCGCCCTGCTCTTTCATGGCCTTGGCCACCGGCATGCGCGCCACGTAGATCAATAAAGCACTGATAAACACACACCAGAACGGAATACTCATCAAACAGCCTCTTTGTTCGCCTCAGGGACGGGCGCCTCTGTAGGGGTATAGACCATGACATCGAGAACGTCGGAATGAAACTCGCGGCGATACAACACCACCACCACACCCGCGCTCATGATCATGAACAGCCACGGGCTGACGAACCACGCCAGCATGCTCATGCCGAAGTAATAAGAGCGCAGGCCGAAGTTGAACTGGTTGGCCGCCATCGAAATCACCCGAGCCGCCCGCGAAGCGAAGGCCTTGCGTTCCTGCTCGGTCACTTGGCGCTCGCCGATCATCGGCGCTGAACCGACCAGAATCGCCGCGAAGTTGTATTGGCGCATGCACCAGCTGAAAGTAAAGAACGCATAGACGAACACCAGTGCCAGGCACAGCAACTTGATCTCCGACATGCCTTGCGAGGCCTGTTGCACCATCGGAATATCCGCCAACAACGACACAGCTCGGTCGGACGCACCGAGCACGGTTAGAATACCGGCGAGGATGATCAGCGTGCTGGACGCGAAGAACGAGGCGTTGCGCTCCAGATTGCCGATCACGCTGGCATCGGCGATGCGGTTGTCACGCAGCAGCATGCGGCGCATCCAGTCTTCGCGGTAAAGGTGCAACACGCTGGCCAGACACGCCGTATCACGGGCCTTCCAGGTGGCATAACGGGTGTAACCGCCCCAGCAGACGACAAACCAGACGGCGGCGAGCAGGTGGATCAGATTGGCTTGGATGAACGACATGCAATTCCTTGTGAAATGTGATCACGGTATGAATGACCTTTGGGAGCGAGCCTGCTCGCGAAAGCGACGTACCACCCAACACTCATGGCGGCTGACACAACGCTTTCGCGAGCGGGCTCGCTCCCACATAACGATTTCGGCAACCCTTCGACGTTAGCTCAGCAAAAAAGACACTGCCTCCCGCGCATAAAAAATGCCCCGTATCGATTGATACGGGGCATTTCCGTTTAACCGTGCTCGACCCGCTTGTGGCGGGTCCAAACTACGTCAGGCAGTGACTTCGCTGCGTTTGCCCAGCAGGCGATCACAGACCACGGCGACTACCAGGGTCATCACGCACGGGACCAGCCACGCCAGACCCTGCTCGCTCAGCGGCAGATGGGTCAGCTGAGTTGGCATCCAGTCGGCCAGACCAGCGCCTTTCAGGGCGTCGATGGTGCCGAAAACGAAGGAAACCAGCATCACCGGGCCAAGAATGCGCCCGTGCTCATGCCAGAAATCCTTGCAGAAGCTCAGCGCGACCAGAACGATGCACGGCGGGTAGATCGCGGTGAGTACTGGAATCGAGAAAGCAATCAGCTTGGTCAGACCAAGGTTGGAGACCAGCAGCGAGAACGCCGCGAGGATAATCACCAGCGTCTTGTAGGACAGTGGCAGCACACGGCTGAAGTATTCAGCGCAGGCACAGGTCAGACCAACCGCCGTGACCAGACACGCCAGCGAGATCAGCACCGCAAGGAAACCGCTGCCCAGCGAACCGAAGGTGTGCTGCACGTAAGCATGCAACACCGCCGCGCCGTTGGTGGCGCCGACCGCGACTTCATGGCTGCCGGACCCGAGGCGGAACAGGCTGACGTAGACCAGTGCCAGACCCACGCCGGCAATCAGCCCGGCAATGATCGCGTAACGGGTGATCAGCGCTGGCGACTCGACGCCACGAGAGCGGATCGCGTTGACGATAACGATGCCGAATACCAGTGCGCCAAGGGTATCCATGGTCAGGTAACCATTGATGAAGCCTTGGGAAAACGGTGCCGCCACATACTCTGGAGTGCCTTGACCGATGTCACCCGCCGGCAAGGCGAATGCGGCAATGCCCAGTACTGCCAGTGCAATGATTTTCAGCGGTGCGAGGAAGCGGCCCACGGTATCCAGCAAACGCCCAGGGTAGAGCGAAATGAAGAACACCAAGAGGAAGTACACCGAGCTGTAGAGGAACAGCGCCAGCGGGCTCTCGCCGGTCAATGGCGCCAGACCCACTTCGAAGGAAACGGTCGCGGTACGCGGAGTGGCGAACAGCGGACCCACAGCCAGATAGCATGCCGCCGCGAGGATACCGCCGGCGATCTTGCCGATCGGGCTGCTCAGCGCATCCATCGCGCCGCCGACCTTGGCCAGCGCCACGACGGTGACCACCGGCAAACCGACGGCGGTAATCAGAAAGCCCAGCGCGGCCATCCAGACATGAGGCCCGGCCTGCAAGCCGACGATCGGCGGGAAAATGATGTTACCGGCCCCGACAAACAGGGCAAACGTCATAAAACCAAGTGCCAGGATGTCCTGACCTTTCAAAACTTTCATTAAGGAAATACCACACTACTGAAATCGGAATTTAGAGGGGGATTGCCCTGTTGGATTAGGGAAATGCTGTCGATCCGTATGGGACTGACCCTTAAAGCGCGCGGCTGCCTTGTGGGCGGCGGACGCAAAAATGGCGGCCAGCCTAACGAATTTGGCGGACAAACGCACTGTTGGAGGGCGAACTATCCGATACGCGACGTTTCCGTGTCGCGTTTACATATCTATTTTTCATACAGAGAACACAGCAAACCTGTGGCGAGGGGATTTATCCCCGTTGGACTGCGCAGCAGTCCCAAAGAATCCGAGCTGGAACTGCCTGACTGATCATGGACGCTTGCATGGGGGCCGCTTCGCAGCCCAGCGGGGATAAATCCCCTCGCCACAACAGCTCTCAAAATTCTCATACGCAAGAAACGACAAAGGCCACCCGAAGGTGGCCTTTGCTGCTGGAGCTAAAAAGTCAGCCGAAGCTTACTTCTTCACTTCCCAGCCAGTCAGCTCGGCCAGGGCCTTGCCGATGTCTGCCAGCGAACGCACGGTTTTAACACCTGCGTCTTGCAGCGCAGCGAATTTCTCGTCTGCAGTGCCTTTGCCGCCAGAGATGATTGCGCCAGCATGGCCCATGCGCTTGCCCGGAGGAGCAGTCACACCAGCGATGTAGGAAACAACCGGCTTGGTCACGTTAGCCTTGATGTAGGCAGCCGCTTCTTCTTCAGCCGAACCGCCGATCTCGCCGATCATCACGATCGCCTCGGTCTTCGGGTCTTCCTGGAACAGCTTCAGGATGTCGATGAAGTTCGAACCCGGGATCGGGTCACCGCCGATGCCGACGCAAGTCGACTGACCGAAACCGGCGTCAGTGGTCTGCTTCACAGCTTCGTAGGTCAGGGTGCCGGAACGCGAAACGATACCGACCTTGCCTGGCAAGTGAATGTGACCTGGCATGATGCCGATCTTGCATTCGCCTGGGGTGATCACGCCTGGGCAGTTAGGGCCGATCAGGACTACGCCCAGCTCGTCGCACTTAACTTTAGCGTCCAGCATGTCCAGGGTAGGAATGCCTTCGGTGATGCAGACGATCAGCTTGATGCCGCCGAATGCCGCTTCCAGGATCGAGTCCTTGCAGAACGGAGCCGGAACGTAGATCACGCTGGCGGTAGCGCCAGTGGCAGCTACTGCGTCTTTAACGGTGTTGAACACTGGCAGACCCAGGTGCTCGGTGCCGCCCTTGCCTGGAGTTACGCCACCAACCATCTTGGTGCCGTATTCGATGGCTTGCTGGGTGTGGAAACTACCTTGCGAACCGGTAATACCCTGGCAGATAACTTTGGTGTCTTTATTGATCAGGACGCTCATTATTTGCCCTCCGCAGCTTTGACAACTTGTTGAGCAGCGTCGGTCAGGCTGGTAGCAGCGATGATGTTCAAACCGCTTTCTGCCAGTACTTTAGCGCCCAGCTCAGCGTTGTTGCCTTCAAGGCGAACAACAACCGGGATTTTCACGCCGACTTCTTTCACAGCGCCGATGATGCCTTCGGCAATCATGTCGCAGCGAACGATGCCGCCGAAGATGTTGACCAGTACTGCCGCGACGTTCTGGTCGGACAGGATGATCTTGAACGCTTCAGTAACGCGTTCCTTGGTAGCGCCACCACCTACGTCGAGGAAGTTGGCTGGCTTGCCGCCATGCAGGTTGACGATGTCCATGGTACCCATGGCCAGACCGGCACCGTTGACCATGCAGCCGATGTTGCCTTCCAGGGCTACGTAGTTCAGTTCGAACTTGGCAGCGTGCGCTTCGCGCGGATCGTCCTGCGACGGATCGTGGAAAGCCTTCAGCTTAGGCTGACGGTACATGGCGTTGGCGTCGATGTTGATCTTCGCGTCGAGGCAGTGCAGATCGCCGTCAGCCTTGATCACCAGCGGGTTCACTTCCAGCAGAGCCAGGTCGTGATCTTTGAACAGCTTGGCCAGACCTACGAAGATCTTGGCGAACTGAGTGACCTGCTTGCCTTCCAGACCCAGCTGGAATGCCAGCTCGCGACCCTGGGATGGCTGAGCGCCAACCAGTGGATCGATAGTGGCCTTGAGAATTTTTTCTGGAGTGTCGTGAGCGATTTTCTCGATGTCCACGCCACCTTCGGTGGAAGCCATGAACACGATGCGACGGCTCGAACGGTCAACGACAGCGCCCAGGTACAGCTCTTTAGCGATATCAGTGCACGATTCAACCAGGATCTTGGTGACTGGCTGGCCATTGGCGTCAGTCTGGTAAGTCACCAGACGCTTGCCCAGCCACTGCTGTGCGAAGGCTTTGGCGTCTTCTTTGCTGCGAACCAGCTTTACGCCGCCCGCTTTACCGCGACCACCGGCGTGAACCTGGGCTTTGACGACCCACTCGTTGCCGCCGATCTTGTCGCAAGCTTCTGCTGCTGCTTCCGGGGTGTCTACTGCGTAACCAGTGGAAACTGGCAGGCCGTATTCAGCGAACAGCTGCTTACCCTGATACTCGTGAAGATTCATGCTTTTTACCGTCTTCGTTAGGTACTGCGCATTCGGCGCTGCGCTCGTTTGAGTGCCGCGCCACCTGTGACTGCTGCTTGCGTAGCTGGGCTACGCAAGACTGCGTCCGGCGGACATTCCGCGGTGAGTCTTGCTCGCAAGGCTCACGACGGGCCGTTGCCGCCGTGGTTTCTTATTATGTCTTAACGCTTCTTGCGGTTGGCAATGTGAATGGCGCCGCCATTCACTGCCAGAGCAGCTTCGTGCAAGGCTTCGGACAGGGTCGGATGGGAGAAAACCATCATGCCCAGGTCTTCAGCGCTGGTGCCGAACTCCATACCGATCGCGCCCTGCTGAACCAGTTCTGCAGCGCTCGGGCCAATCACGTGCACGCCCAATACGCGGTCGGTCTTGGCATCGGCGATGACCTTGACGAAACCACCGGTATCGTTGGCAGCCATGGCACGGCCGGAAGCGGCGAACGGGAAGGTGCCGACGTTGACCTCAACGCCTTCGGCCTTCAGCGCCTGCTCGGTTTTGCCAACCCACGCGATTTCCGGGTGAGTATAAATAACCGAAGGGATCAAATCATAGTTCATCTGAGCCTTGTGGCCCTTGATGCGCTCGACAACCATGATGCCTTCTTCGGACGCCTTGTGGGCCAGCATCATGCCGCGAACCACGTCACCGATGGCGAAGACGCCCGGTACAGCTGTGACGCAATGGTCATCGACCGCGATGAAACCGCGCTCGTCGATTTCCACGCCGCAGTCGGCAGACAGCAGATCAGTGGTCACCGGACGGCGACCAACGGCTACGATCAGCTTGTCGAAAGTGATGGTCTGTTCGCCGTTGGCATCGGTGTAGTTGACGACGACTTCTTCGCCGTTGACTTTCGAACCGGTAACGCGAGCGCCCAGCTTGATGTCCAGACCCTGTTTGGTCAGGGTTTTCAGCGCTTCCTTGGAAACAGCGGTGTCCGCTGCCATCAGGAAAGTGTCCAGCGCTTCGAGAACAGTCACTTCTGCACCCAGACGCGACCATACCGAACCCAGCTCCAGACCGATCACGCCAGCGCCGATCACGCCCAGACGTTTAGGTACGGACTGGAACTCCAGAGCGCCAGTCGAATCGACGATGACTTTCTGGTCAACCGGAGCCGGTGGAATGTCGATCGGACGCGAACCTGGCGCGAGGATGACGTTTTCCGCTTCGATGACTTCAACCGAACCGTCCGGCTTGGTGACTTCGACTTTCTTGCCGGCCAGCAGCTTGCCGTGGCCCTGGATCGAAGTAACGCCGTTGGCCTTGAACAGGGTGGCAACGCCGCCGGTCAGGTTCTTGACGATGCCAGCCTTGCGGCCAACCATCGCAGCGACGTCCATTTTGACTTCGCCGGTCGAGATACCGTGAACGTTGAAGCTCTCTTTGGCTTCCTTGTATTTCCACGAGCTGTCGAGCAGCGCCTTGGAAGGAATGCAACCCACGTTCAGGCAGGTACCGCCCAGGGCTTGCTTGCCCTCTGCGTCGGTGTACTTCTCGATGCAGGCAGTGGTCAGGCCCAACTGAGCAGCCTTGATGGCCGCTACATAGCCACCAGGGCCGGCACCGATCACTACTACGTCAAATTTCTGCGACATTCAAAAAATCCTCTTTAGCAATAAAGCTACAAGCCGCAAGCTTCAAGCTGCAAGCCCACCCGCTCGCCTTGAGCTTGAGGCTTGTAGCTGAAAGCTTGCAGCTGCTTTTTAGATATCCAGCAACAGACGAGCCGGATCTTCCAGCAGGTTCTTGATGGTCACCAGGAAGGTCACAGCTTCTTTGCCATCGATCAGGCGGTGATCGTAGGACAGAGCCAGGTACATCATCGGACGGATCACGACCTGACCGTTGATGGCCATCGGACGCTGGATGATGTTGTGCATGCCCAGAATCGCTGCCTGCGGCGGGTTGACGATCGGTGTCGACATCATCGAACCGAAGGTACCACCGTTGGTGATGGTGAAGGTACCACCGGTCATCTCGTCCATCGACAGTTTGCCGTCACGGGCTTTCTTGCCAAATGTTGCGATGCCGCCTTCGATTTCAGCCAGGCTCATCAGCTCGGCGTTACGCAGAACCGGTACCACCAGGCCACGGTCGCTGGAAACGGCAACGCCGATGTCCGCATAGCCGTGGTAAACGATGTCGCCGCCGTCGATCGACGCGTTGACGGCCGGGAAGCGTTTCAGCGCTTCGGTGGCCGCTTTCACGAAGAACGACATGAAGCCCAGGCGTACGCCGTTGTGGGACTTCTCGAACAGGTCCTTGTACTTCGAACGCAGGGCCATGACTTCGGTCATGTCGACTTCGTTGAACGTGGTCAGCATCGCCATGTTCGACTGGGCTTCAACCAGACGCTTGGCCACGGTGGCACGTACGCGAGTCATCGGTACGCGCTTCTCGATGCGGTCGCCAGCAGCGAACACAGGCGCAGCAGCCGAAGGAGCAGCAGCCTTGGCAGGCGCGGCAGCCGGAGCGGCTTTCTTCGCAGCAACTGCTGCTACCACGTCTTCCTTGGTCACACGACCGCCCTTGCCGGTGCCGGCAACGGAAGCGATGTTGATGCCGTTCTCTTCAGCCAGCTTGCGAGCGGCAGGAGCTGCGATCGGGTCATCTTCGCCATCGGCAGCAGCTGGTGCGGCAGCGGCAGTAGCAGCCGGAGCAGCAGCGGCGGCAGGAGCGGCAGCAGCAGCGCCGCCCTCTTCGATCGAGCCCAGGACCTGGTTCGACAGAACGGTAGCGCCCTCTTCGGCAACGATTGCGCCCAGCACGCCGTCAGCTTCAGCCAACACTTCGAGCACGACTTTGTCGGTTTCGATGTCGACGATCAGGTCGTCACGCTTGACGGCCTCACCTGGTTTCTTGTGCCAGGTGGCAACGGTGCCATCGGCAACCGATTCCGGGAATGACGGGGCTTTGATTTCGATAGCCATTATCTGTGGGTCCTTAAAATTCGGTTTCAGTCAGCGCAAAGGCGTTAAACAGTGAAAGCATCTTGCAGCAGTTTTTCCTGCTGCTCGGCGTGCATCGATGCGTAACCACAAGCTGGCGCAGCCGAAGCCTCACGGCCCGCGTACTCAAGTACGAGAGTCTTGTCGAGGTTGGCGATGCTGCGACGCAAGTGATGCTGGCTGCAGTACCAGGCACCCTGGTTCATCGGCTCTTCCTGACACCAAACGGCGTGTTTGACGTTGGTGTACGGAGCCAGGACTTCTTTCAAGTCGTCCTCAGGGAACGGATACAGCTGCTCGATACGCACGATGGCGATATCTTCGCGGCCTTCGGCACGGCGTTTTTCCAGCAGGTCGTAGTAGACCTTGCCGCTGCACAGAACCACGCGCTCGACCTTTTTCGGGTCCAGTGCGTCGATTTCCGGGATCACGGTCTGGAACGAACCTTCGGCCAGATCTTCCAGTGTCGAGATGGCCAGCTTGTGGCGCAGCAGCGACTTCGGCGTCAGCACGACCAGCGGCTTGCGCAGCGGACGGATCACCTGACGACGCAGCAAGTGGTAGATCTGCGCTGGCGTGGTCGGCATGCACACCTGAATGTTGTGCTCGGCGCACAGCTGCAGGTATCGCTCAAGACGAGCCGAGCTGTGCTCAGGGCCCTGACCTTCGTAACCGTGTGGCAACAGCATGGTCAGACCGCAGAGACGGCCCCACTTGTGCTCGCCGCTGGTGATGAACTGGTCGATCACGACCTGAGCACCGTTGGCGAAGTCGCCGAACTGGGCTTCCCAGATCACCAGCGCGTTTGGCGTGGTGGTCGAGTAACCGTATTCGAATGCCAGTACCGCTTCTTCCGAGAGGAACGAGTCGTACAGGTCGAAACGTGGCTGACCTTCGTACAGGTTCTGCAGCGGGATGTAGGTGCCCGCGTCTTTCTGGTTGTGCAACACAGCGTGACGGTGCGAGAACGTACCGCGGCCGATGTCCTGACCGGTCATGCGTATCGGGTGACCTTCGAACGCCAGGGTCGCGTACGCCATGGTTTCGGCGTAACCCCAGTTGATCGGCAGGCCGCCGGCTTGCATCTTCTGACGGTCTTCGTAGATCTTCGCGACCTGACGCTGAACGACGAAGCCTTCCGGAATTTCCAGCAGCTTGGCGGACAGTTCTTGCAGGGTCTTGAGATCGAAACGCGTGTCGTGACGCGCGGTCCAGGCGTGGCCCAGGTACGGACGCCAGTCGACGAACAGCTCTTTGTTCGGCTCTTTGACCAGCGATTTCACCACGTGCAGACCGTTGTCCAGCGCGTTGCGGTATTCGTCGACCTTGGCCTGAACACGTTCAGCGTCGAGCACACCGGCCTGGGTCAGGCGATCGGCGTACAGCTCACGGGTGGTGCGCTGCTTGGTGATCTGCTGATACATCAGTGGCTGGGTGCCGCTTGGCTCGTCGGCCTCGTTGTGGCCGCGACGACGGTAGCAGACCAGATCGATCACCACGTCACGCTTGAACTGCATGCGGTAGTCGATGGCCAGTTGGGTCACGAACAGCACGGCTTCCGGATCATCACCATTCACATGGAGGATCGGCGCCTGGATCATCTTGGCAACGTCGGTGGCGTACTCGGTGGAACGCGAGTCCAGCGGGTTGCTGATGGTGAAACCAACCTGGTTGTTGATCACGATGTGCACGGTACCGCCGGTCTTGAAACCGCGGGTCTGCGACATCTGGAAGGTTTCCATGACCACGCCCTGACCGGCGAATGCCGCGTCACCGTGGATGGAGATCGGCAGTACCTTCTCACCGGTCAGGTCGTTGCGACGGTCCTGACGGGCGCGCACCGAACCTTCAACCACCGGGGAAACGATTTCCAGGTGGGACGGGTTGAACGCCATGGCCAGGTGAACTTCACCGCCGGTGGTCATCACGTTGGACGAGAAGCCCTGGTGGTATTTGACGTCACCGGAACCGAGCTCGACCTTCTTCTTGCCTTCGAACTCGTCGAACAGCTCGCGCGGGTTCTTGCCGAAGGTATTGACCAGCACGTTCAGACGGCCACGGTGGGCCATGCCGATGACGACTTCCTTGGTGCCGTACGAGCCGGAACGCTGGATCAGTTCGTCGAGCATCGGAATCAGGCTTTCGCCGCCTTCCAGACCGAAACGCTTGGTGCCCGGGTATTTGGTGCCCAGGTATTTTTCCAGGCCTTCACCGGCAGTCACGCGCTCAAGCAGGTGGCTCTTGATGTCGGCGGAGTACGTCGGACGACCACGCACGCTTTCCAGACGCTGCTGGAACCACTGGCGCTGCTCGGAATCGGTGATGTGCGTGAATTCAGCGCCGATGGTGCGGCAATATGTCTGCTGCAACGCTTCGTGAATTTCGCGTAGGCTCGCTTCCTCTTTGCCGATGAACAGGTCGCCGGCACGGAAGGTCGTATCAAGATCGGCATTGGTCAAGCCGTAATGATTGATCGACAGGTCTGCAGGTGCAGGACGCTGCCACAGCCCCAGCGGGTCAAGCTGGGCTGCCTGGTGGCCACGCATACGGTAGGCCTGGATCAATCGCAGCACTTCAACTTGCTTCTTCTCGTGCTCACTGCTCACGCTGCCGGCGGAAACCGGTTGGGCGCGGCGCTGGTTCTTTGCCAGCAGCACGAAATGATCGCGAATCGTCGAGTGCGAAACATCAGTGGCAGAGTTGCCGTCGGCTGGCAACTTCTGAAAGTAGGTGCGCCACTCTTCTGGCACAGCGTTAGGGTCGTGCAGGTAGAGCTCATAAAGCTCTTCCACATAGGCAGCGTTTCCACCTGAAAGGTAGGCGCTGTTCCACATGCGCTGCATCACGCTTTCTTGCATGCTTGGTCACCCTCGGTTAGGGGAACACCATCGGTGTCGACACCGAGCAAACTTGCAGAAGTCCGAATGCAGCGACTAAAACAAGCCACCTAGGATCACACTGATAGTCCGGGTACCAGCCCGGATGCCCCTGCTTGTCTCATTTCTTCAAAAGAAGAGCTGCAGCTTATGGCTACGGCTCTGGTTATAGCCATGACGCGGGTTGAAGCCCGCGCCACAGCCTCTACGGTGCAACGGTTACAGCAGCTGAATCACACGCCGCTCGAAAGCAGCATGTTACGGATGTGACCGATGGCCTTAGTCGGGTTCAGGCCTTTCGGACATACGTTGACGCAGTTCATGATGCCCCGGCAGCGGAAAACGCTGAACGGGTCGTCAAGTGAAGCCAGACGCTCGCTGGTCTTGGTGTCGCGGCTGTCTGCCAGGAAGCGGTAGGCTTGCAGCAGCGCAGCAGGACCCAGGAACTTGTCCGGGTTCCACCAGAAGGACGGGCAAGAGGTCGAGCAGCAGGCGCACAGGATGCACTCGTACAGACCGTCGAGCTTTTCGCGCTCTTCTGGCGACTGCAGACGCTCGATGGCCGGAGCCGGCGTGTCGTTCTGCAGGTAAGGCTTCACCTTCTCGTATTGCTTGTAGAAGATGCTCATATCGACGACCAGGTCACGGATAACCGGCAAACCTGGCAGCGGACGAACGATCAGTTTGTTGCCTTTTACAACGGCAGACAGCGGCGTGATGCAGGCCAGACCGTTCTTGCCGTTGATGTTCATGCCGTCGGAGCCGCAGACGCCTTCACGGCAGGAGCGACGATAGGAGAAACCTTCGTCCTGCTCTTTGATCAGGGCCAGCACGTCCAGCACCATCAGGTCTTTACCACCGGTATCGACCTGGAAATCCTGCATGAACGGCGCGGCGTCCTGATCAGGGTTGTAGCGATAAACACTGACTTGCAACATGGCGGTCACCCTTAATAAGTCCGGACTTTAGGTTCGAAAGTCGGAACAGTCTTCGGCGAGAAGTTCACGGCACGCTTGGTGACGCGCTTGTCACCCGGGAAGTACAGGGTGTGGCACAGCCAGTTTTCGTCATCACGGTCTTCGAAGTCTTCACGGGCGTGAGCGCCGCGGGACTCTTTACGTACTTCGGCCGCGATGGCGGTAGCTTCAGCCACTTCCAGCAGGTTCTGCAGTTCCAGCGCTTCGATACGTGCAGTGTTGAACGCTTGCGACTTGTCGTTGATCTTCACGTTGGCGATACGCTTGCGCAGATCGGCCAGCTGAGCGATGCCCTTCTGCATGTATTCGCCGGTACGGAATACACCGAAGTAGTTCTGCATGCAGCTTTGCAGCTCGCGACGCAGGGTGGCAACGTCTTCACCGTCGGTACGGTTGTTCAGCGCGTTCAGACGCGACAGTGCAGCTTCGATGTCGGACTCGGTAGCGTCGTCGTATTCGATGCCATCGGTCAACGCCTTTTCCAGGTGCAGACCGGCAGCGCGACCGAAGACCACCAGGTCGAGCAGCGAGTTGCCGCCCAGACGGTTCGCACCGTGTACCGATACGCAAGCCACTTCGCCTACCGCGAACAGGCCAGGAATGATCTGGTCCTGACCTTCGGCGTTCTGGGTGATCGCCTGGCCATGAATGTTGGTGGCAACGCCGCCCATCATGTAGTGGCAGGTCGGCACAACCGGAACCGGAGCAACGACCGGGTCAACGTGGGCGAAAGTCTTCGACAGTTCGCAAATGCCTGGCAGACGGCTGTGCAGCACTTCCTCGCCCAGGTGGTCGAGTTTGAGCATCACGTGGTCGCCATTCGGACCGCAACCGTTGCCGGCGATGATTTCCTTGACCATCGAACGGGCAACCACGTCACGACCTGCAAGGTCTTTCGCGTTCGGAGCATAACGCTCCATGAAACGCTCGCCGTGCTTGTTGATCAGGTAACCACCTTCACCACGGCAACCTTCGGTAACCAGTACACCGGCGCCGGCGATGCCGGTCGGGTGGAACTGCCACATTTCGATGTCTTGTACCGGCACGCCAGCACGCAGAGCCATGCCGACGCCGTCACCGGTGTTGATCAGGGCGTTGGTGGTGGACGCGTAGATACGGCCTGCACCGCCAGTCGCCAGAACGGTGGCCTTGGCACGGATGTAGGAGGTTTCGCCGGTTTCGATGCAGATCGCGATCACACCAACGAATTCGCCTTCCTGGTTTTTCACCAGATCAACAGCGTAGTACTCGTTGAGGAAAGTGGTGCCGGCTTTCAGGTTGCCCTGATAAAGCGTGTGCAGCAGAGCGTGACCGGTACGGTCGGACGCAGCGCAAGTACGTGCAGCCTGACCGCCCTTGCCGTAGTCCTTGGACTGGCCACCGAACGGACGCTGATAGATGCGGCCTTGCTCGGTACGCGAGAACGGCAGACCCATGTGGTCCAGCTCGAACACAGCGGCCGGGCCTTCCTGACACATGTATTCGATAGCGTCCTGGTCACCGATGTAGTCGGAACCCTTGACGGTATCGTACATGTGCCAGCGCCAGTCATCGTTCGGGTCGGCCGAAGCGATGGCGCACGTGATGCCGCCCTGCGCAGATACAGTGTGCGAACGGGTCGGGAAAACCTTGGTGATCACCGCAGTCTTGTGGCCGCCCTGTGCCAGCTGCAGCGCAGCGCGCATGCCGGCACCGCCACCACCAATAATGATGGCGTCGAAAGAAATCGTTGGAATGTTAGCCATGAATCAGATACCCCAGAGAATCTGCACACCCCAGACGAAGTAAGCGAACATCGCAACGCCGCATACTGCCTGGAAAAGGAAACGTATCGCCGTTGCGGACTTGCCGAACGCCATTGGCGTCAGGTAGTCGGTCGCGATGGTCCACATGCCGACCCAGGCGTGAGCGCCCAGAGCAACAAGGGCCAGCAGGCTGAAAATACGCATTCCGTTGTGAGCGAACAGTTCATGCCACTGGGCATACTCGAGGCCAGGGTTGGCGACGATGTATCCGATCAGAAAGATGAAGTAAGCCGCGAGAACGACCGCAGACACACGCTGTGCCATCCAGTCATAGAGGCCCGAACGCGACAGGTTAGTGACGTTAGTTACCATATCCAGACTCCTGCCAGAACGATTACCACCACGGAAACGGCGATAACGATTTTCGAGCCCAGTTTGCCGCCTTCCAGCGTCTCACCGATGCCCATGTCCATGATCAAGTGGCGCACACCGGCTACCAGGTGATACAGCAGAGCGGACAGGATGCCCCAAATCACTAGCTTGGCTAGCGGACTGGTCAGACACGCTTTCACCTGACCGAAGCCTTCCTCGGAGCTCAGCGACTTGTCCAATGCGTAAAGCATGATGGCAAGGCACACGAAGAGGATGACACCGGAGATACGGTGAAGAATGGACGTGTAAGCAGTGACTGGGAGTTTGATGGTCCTTAGGTCTAGGTTTACAGGTCGTTGGCTTTTCACGGCTTTTTTTTCACACTGAAGAGCCCCTAACAATCAGGGCAAAGTTGTTGGGGAGTGCACTGGTCAGGTAACCACCACCCAGGGATGCGACCCCCAATGAAAGCAAGCCCAAAAGCCCTTGGCGGTCGGTGGCCGAGTATAGACAGTTAGGCTACTAATGACAACGCGTTCACCTACCCCCAATAGCGGATTGCACAAGTTGCATAAAAGGCGTAAATGGCAGGCAATTTCGAGGAAAAAGTCGGCTTAAAGCCTTCTGGAGCAAGACTTTAGGCAAATTGACATTCGAATTTATCTCACTATAGTGGTGCGGGCCCTGCGTGGGGGGTCTGTCTGATGGTTCAAGCATAAATAGGAGGCCACATGGCTGACAAAAAAGCGCAGTTGATCATCGAGGGCGCAGCCCCCGTCGAGCTGCCCATTTTAACCGGCACCGTTGGTCCCGATGTAATCGATGTTCGGGGCCTGACGGCCACGGGCCGCTTCACTTTCGACCCGGGTTTCATGTCGACCGCTTCGTGCGAATCGAAAATTACCTATATCGACGGCGACAACGGCATTTTGTTGCACCGCGGCTACCCGATCGAACAGCTGGCTGAAAAGTCGGACTACCTGGAAACCTGCTATCTGCTGCTCAACGGCGAACTGCCGACCGCAGAACAGAAGGCCCAGTTCGTCAGCACCGTGAAGAACCACACCATGGTTCACGAGCAGCTGAAAACCTTCTTCAACGGTTTCCGTCGCGACGCCCACCCGATGGCCGTCATGTGCGGTGTAGTCGGCGCCCTCTCGGCCTTCTACCACGACTCCCTGGACATCAATAACCCGCAGCATCGCGAAATCTCCGCGATCCGTCTGGTTGCGAAGATGCCGACCCTGGCAGCGATGGTTTACAAGTACTCCATGGGCCAACCCATGATGTACCCGCGCAACGACCTGACGTACGCGGAAAACTTCCTGCACATGATGTTCAACACCCCGTGCGAGATCAAACCGATCAGCCCGGTACTCGCCAAGGCCATGGACCGGATCTTCATCCTCCACGCCGACCACGAGCAGAACGCTTCGACCTCCACCGTGCGTCTGGCCGGCTCTTCGGGTGCCAACCCGTTCGCCTGTATCGCCGCCGGTATCGCCGCACTGTGGGGCCCTGCCCACGGCGGTGCGAACGAAGCCGTGCTGACCATGCTCGACGAGATTGGCGATGTGTCGAACATCGACAAGTTCATCGCCAAGGCCAAGGACAAGAACGATCCGTTCAAGTTGATGGGCTTCGGTCACCGCGTCTACAAGAACCGCGACCCTCGCGCGACTGTCATGAAGCAGACCTGCGACGAAGTGTTGAAGGAACTGGGCATCAACAACGATCCGCAACTCGAACTGGCCATGCGCCTGGAAGAGATCGCGTTGACCGACCCGTACTTCATCGAGCGCTCGCTGTACCCGAACGTCGACTTCTACTCGGGGATCATCCTCAAGGCGATCGGCATTCCAACCAGCATGTTCACGGTGATTTTCGCCCTGGCACGTACTGTCGGCTGGATTTCGCACTGGAAGGAAATGCTCTCGAGCCCGTACAAGATTGGCCGTCCGCGCCAGCTGTACACCGGTTACGAGTCGCGTGACATCACCAAGCTGGAAGATCGCAAATAAGGGTTTTTCTTTTTTTGTGATGGTTTAGTGGTGTGTCAGGAACGGCCTCTTATATAGAGGCCGTTTTTGTTTCTGTTGGTGTTCATCGGATTGGGAGCATATCCGTTGCTGCGGTAACGGCTTCTTATGGTTTCGCTCTTACAGCGAGTCCCTTTTTCAAACGCCAAAAAGGAACCAAAAGGCTTTGCCCCGGCGTACGGCCCGCTCGCTAAAGCTCGGGGTTCCTTCGTTACGGGACCGATCCGGGCGCAGCGGCTACGGTTTGCTTCGCTGCACCTCCTTCCGCTGTGTACGACTGCGTCGTACGGTCGCTGCGCTCCCACACCCGGATCGATCCCGTAACGAAGCCTGCCGAAGGGGCAAAAGATCAAGAGCCAGAGCCAGAGCCAGAGCAAAAGCAAAAGCAAAAGCAAAAGCAAAAGCAGATCAAAAGATCGCAGCCTTCGGCAGCTCCTACAGGTGGATTGGATACACCCTCAAAAAACAGGTCGGCTGTCAGGCCGCCTTCGCGAGCAGGCTCGCTCCCACAGAAAGCAGAGCAGCGCAGCTGCCCGCGGCGAAGCCGCCCCACTCAACAATGAGCGCAAGCTCGAGTGCTCTTGATCTTGATCCACCGGCGACGTCGGAAGGCTGAGTGGAGGGATTGATCCGGGCGTGGGAGCGCAGCGACCGTCTGGCGCAGCCAGACACAGCGGAAGGAGGTGCAGCGAAGCAAACCGTAGCCGCTGCGCCCGGATCGATCCCGCAGCGAAGGAACCCGAGCCTGCGAGGGCCGAACGCAGGAGCAAGCCTTTTGGGTTACCTTTTTGGCGTTTGAAAAAGGTGACCCGCCGTAAGGGCGGAACCGTAATCAGCAACACCCGCAGAAACGGATATTCACCCAAAACCCCAAGAGCCTGGTCGGCCCAAAGGCCGCCAAGCCCCCCCTAGACCCGAGCCTGACTCTTACTCCAATCCGTCAAAAGACTATAAGCCACCGCCAACAAAGTAGGCCCAATAAACAACCCGATAAACCCAAACGCAATCAACCCGCCAAACACCCCGAGCAACACAATCACCAACGGCAGATTACCGCCACGGCTGATCAGATACGGCTTGAGCACATTGTCCACGCCACTGATGATGAACGTCCCCCAGATCCCGAGAAAGATCGCCATCCCGTACTCACCCTTCCACACCAGCCAAGCCGTGGCCGGCACCCACACCAGCGGTGGCCCCATCGGAATCAGACTCAGCATAAACGTGACGATCCCCAGCACCAGCGCCCCCGGCACCCCGGCAATGAAAAAGCCGATCAACGCCAGCACCGCCTGCGCCGCCGCCGTACCAATCACGCCGTTGACCACCCGCTGCACCGTGCCCGCCACCAATTCGATGTAATAACCGGCACGATCGCCAATCAAGCGCTGCAGCAGACTGTGCACAAACGCCGCCAGTCGTGGCCCGTCACGGTAGAAAAAGAACACGAACACCAGGCTCAGCGTCAGCTCGAGAATCCCGCCGCCGATCTGCGCACTGCGCGCCAGCAGCCAGTTACCGACCTGGCCCAGATACGGCTTGATCGAGACCATCAACGCCGCGCCCTGCTGATCGATGCTGTCCCACATCGCCACCAGTCGCTCACCAACCAAAGGCACGCTGCCAAGCCAGGTGGGCGCTTCCGGCAAGCCGTCGACCTGCACATCCTTGATGAATGCCGTGGCATCGCGCACATGATCGGCAAGATTGAAACCCAGCCACACCAGCGGCGCCGCCACCAGCAACATCCAGCCCAGTGTCAGGATCAACGCAGCCAGCGATTCGCGGCCATTGAGCGCGCGGGTCAACAAACGCATCAGCGGCCAACTGGCGAACGCCAGCACCGCGCCCCAGAACAGCGCCGACCAAAACGGCGCCATCACCCACAGGCTGGCACCGAATAACACCAGCAGCAGAATCTGCACCAGCAGGCGATCGTTATTGAGCATGGGAAGTCTCGGCAAAGTCAGTCAGCGAAAGAGTAGGCGAACACCGCGTGCGTGCTCGCCCGGCACAGCTTATCGCAACAGGTCGATGCGTAGGCCAGAGCCTTCGAGATTGCCGGTTTCCATCCGGGCCGCCCGCACACCCTGAGTGATCAACGCCTGCCGCCAGGCTTCGGCCTTGGGCCCGGAAACCGTGACCCGCAAGGTCGTGTCGAGATTCAGGCCACGGGAAATCAGGCGCAGCCAGGTGGCATCCGGCTCATCAGCGAGTTTCGGGAAATCCAGCTCGCCGGTGCTTTTCAACTGGCGCAGCAGGGTTGCCGAGGTCGGCAGCAGTTCGCCCAACGGCGCAGTCGCCTCGAACTGTTCGACATGCAGATAGGCTTTGCGATTGCCGCGAGTGATGCTGTAGAGCGCCACCAGCGTGTTGTCCTTTGGCGCCGCCAGCCGGAGCAACAGATAAGCCTGTTGCTCGTCAGAGCCATACAGCTTGGCGTTGCCGAACACTTCGTTGGCCCACAGGCTGCTTTCGCCGCAATCGCGGGCCTGGCACCAGAACAGCAATTCGGCGTCCTGCTGTTGCAGGGCTTCGCGGGCGGCGGTAAAGGCTTCGGTGGCGGAATGTTCCGGCGGCAACTCGTAAGTCACCGAGGTGGTCTGGCCACGGGCGGTGACCTGACCGTCGAAGCGCAACTGGCCGCTGATCTTGCGGATCGAACCCAGCGGGTAGATGCGCTCCAGCTCGGCCGCCGGGCGATAGTCGACAATCTGAGCATCGGCCAGACGCGGCACGATTTGCAGATCCTGGCTGCCCGGCACATCGGCAGCGAAGGACAAGGAGCTGAAGCAGCACAGCGCGAAAAGACTGAGTGGCCGCATAGTCAGGCTCACCGGACGGTCATGGCTGGGCGGGTCGGGGTCGCAGCGGTATAGAAATCCATCAAGTTTGTCTCCTGTTTCAACCCGCCCAGCCTCGGCAGTTGCCGGTAGCAAGTCAAGGCATGGCGAAAAAGCGATTGAAACAGTCTGCTACAAGACCTGCGCCAGCCTCGTCATTCAGGTGCAGATGATGCCCGCCCGGCAACTGTTCGTGACTGAAGGGTAGACGCTGCAGCAACTCAGGATGCCTGGCCAGCATGCCATCCGCCGCGACCACCAGATGCGCCGGGCAACTGACGCGCGAGGCAAACGCCATTGCCTGTTCTTCCGTCAGGCGCAGCGGCGATGGCAGGGTCAGGCGATTGTCGGTGCGCCAGGTGTAACCGCCGGGCACCGGCATCAAACCGCGCTGGGCCAACAGTTCGGCGGCCTCGCGACTGACTGCCACCAGGCCTTTCATCCGCGCCTCGATGGCACGCTCGAGGGTGGTATAGACCGGTTTGCGTTTTTCGCGCAGATCAAGTTGCGCCTGCAGGGCCATGCCCATGCGCTCGGCGGCGTTTTCGCCTTTGTCTGTCGGAGGAATCACGCCATCAATGAGCGCCAGATGGCTGATGCGTTCAGGCAGCGAACCGGCCAGCACCATCGAGACAATCGCGCCCATGGAATGTCCGAGCAGGCCGAAACGCTTCCAGCCCAGTTGCTCGGCGACTTGCAGCACATCATGGGCGTAGTCCCACAGGGCATAACCGGCGCCGTTCGGCCGATGCGCGGAATGACCATGGCCGGCCATGTCCAGCGCGACGATGCGCAAGCCGTCAAGCTTGGGCGCCAGCCGCGCGAAGCTGTTGGCGTTGTCGAGCCAGCCGTGCAACGCGATCACCGGCAGGCCGTCCTCGGGGCCGAACATATGCGCGGCCAATTCGATGTGCGGCAGGTTCAGGCGCACTTCTTCGCAGGTGGGGCTCATGCGCAATCCTTGTTCTGCCGCTGTTCCCAGCGCATGAACAGATTCTTGAGCAGCCGAGCCGTGTCCTGCGGACGCTCCAGCGGGAACATGTGCCCGCCAGGCATGCTCAGCGCCTCGCCCTGGGGCAGGCGCGAGACGAAACGTGTGTGATGGCGCATGACCACGCGGCTCTTGTGCCCGCGCACGATGGCCAGCGGCACCTGCAACTGGCGGGTGCGCCCCGGACTGGTGTGCGGCACGCCGCGATAAATGCTGATTTCCGTGGCTGGGTCAAAACGCAGACGCAGCTTGTCGTCGACCTGATGCAAACCATGTTGCAGGTAGGCATCGAAGCATTCCGGGTCGAAGCCGCGAAACAGGGTTTTGCCGGAAAAGTAACTGCGTGCACTGTCGAGATCGGCGAACTCTTCACGGCGCCCGAGGGTGCGTCCGGCCGGGGTCAGCCGGTCGATGAAACCAAAGCGCTTGGCCGCGCGAATCACCCACTGATCGGTGCGGGTCAGCACCGGTGAGTCGAGCATCACCACGCCGCGATACAGCTCGGGACAGCGCAACGCCGCGTGCAAGTGCAGCAGACCGCCAAAGGAGTGGCCGACGCCCCATACCGGCTGTTCCTGCTGCTCCAGGTGATGGATCAGTTCATCGACCAGGTTGTACCAGTTGTCGTCCGCCGGAAAACGCGGGTCATGGGCGTGCTGCTCCAGATGCACGACCCGATACTCCGGCGCCAGCGCCGCGAACAACTTGCCATAGGTCCCCGAAGGGAAGCCGTTGGCGTGGGCGAAAAAGATCGGTTGCGACATGCGGGCAAATCCATGAGCGGGAATCGTGGCGTTGATTGTCCGCAAGAGCCGCGTCGACAGCAATGACCGTAACGGCCACGAATAGTGGCGATGACGTTTTATCCATACAGACGTTGAACCGGTCGTCGCAATCTACGCTCACCTGTAATTTCTGACAGTTGACCGCTGGCCGCTCTTGTCCGATAAACGAATCAGGTCCAACACTCGGGATGCGTCATGCACACTCATACGCCGACACTCGCCGTGATGGATTCACGAGGACTGAACGTTGCCACGGTGTCCTATTGTCGTGAAACGGCCGGTGGGCCGATCGACCCGCGCATTTATCGCCAGCGCTACAACGTTGCAGGTCAATTGACCGAAGCCTGCGATCCACGCCTGGGTGCGCTGCATCAGCGCGAACCCGACGCCCGCCCCAACCTGACCGTGATTTCCAGCCTCACAGGGGTATCCCTCTCCAGCGACAGCGTCGATGGCGCGCTTCGCCTGACATTGCCGGGCGCAGCAGGACAACGCCTCATCGCCTGGGACGGGCTGATGACGCAGACGTTGACCGACTATGATTTGCTGCTGCGCCCGGTCAGTATCGTCGAACACGTACAGGGCATGAGCGCCAGAAACAGTGGCTTTTTCAGTTACGGCGGCAGCTCGTCATCGTGCGCAGCGCACAACCAATGCGGCCGAATTGTTCGCCATGACGATAGTGCCGGCAGCGAATTTTTTCCTGAATATTCCCTCACGGGTGAACAGCTCAGGTGTGTACGGCATTTCCTCAGCGACCTCGACGAGCCAGACTGGCCGCAAGCCGTGGCAGAGAGAGACCTGCTGCATGAATGCGAGAGCGGTGCCGCAACCCATATCGGCTACAACGCGTTGAACGAAACGATCAGCCAGCAAGACGTTATGGGCAATCAGAAACAGCTCCATCTGGATGTCGGCGGGCAACTGAACCAGATCAGTCTCAAAGTCGCGCAGGATTCGCAGCCCAGACTGTTATTGCACGATATCCAGTACAACGCGGGCAATCAGGTTTTGCGTCAGGCAGCCGCTAACGGCGTTATCAGCCAGAATCTCTACGATCCACAGAGCGGCCGACTCCTGAAGATCATTGCCGAAAAGGACGGGCGCCCCGCCCTGCAACATCTGGTCTATTGCTACGATCCGGTCGGCAACATCCTCAGTGTCGAGGACATGGCGCAGCCCACGCGGTTTTTTCGCAACCAGACCATCAATCCTGTTTCCTCGTTTATCTATGACAGCCTCTACCAATTGATTGGTGCCACGGGTTGGCAACGAAGCAGCACGGTCAATGGGCCCCAGGAGCCGGTCTTCAGCTCTCCACCAGATTCGGCGCAGCTCGAAAACTACCGCCAGGCCTACACCTATGATGCAGCCGGCAACCTCATCGCCCTGGTTCACAGCGCCGCAAGCAAGAGCTGGACGCAGCGCACGGCGATTTCCAGATACAGCAATCGTGGCCTGGAACAGACTGTCAGCGGCACGTTGCCCGACGAGCTGGAGATTTCCGCCGGGTTCGATAGCAACGGCAACCGGAAAATGCTCCAGCCCGGCCAGCTTTTGCGCTGGAGTGCTGGCGGACGATTGCTTCAGGTCGATCAGGTCATGCGCAAGGACGCTACAAACGACTGCGAACGCTATGTGTATGACGGTGCGGGCCAGCGCCAGCGCAAAATACGCCTCATCCAATCGCCAGCACTCGCGCAATCGCATGAAACGCGCTACCTGCCAGGGCTGGAAGTACGCCATCGGGCCGATGAAACCTTGCACGTCATTTCCGTACAGGCCGGACGTTGTGCTGTTGAAATCCTGCACTGGGACAAGAAAGACAAGGTTGCCGATCAATATCGCTACCAGTTCAGCAACCATCTTGGCTCGAACATGCTGGTCCTCGACGATCAGGGCAACACCATCTGCGAGGAGAACTATTTCCCCTATGGCGGCACCTCGTGGTGGGCAGGCCCGGATCAGGTACAGGCCCGCTACAAGACCTGTCGCTACGCAGGCCAGGAGCTCGATGCCACCGGCCTTTACTACTATGGCCAACGCTTCTATGCGCCTTGGTTGATGCGCTGGATCAGCCCGGATCCGGTGGGTATCACCGATGGTATGAATCAGTACTTGATGGTGCGCGGCAATCCCGTCAGGTTTGTCGACCGCCAGGGACTGACTGGATGGGACACCACCAAGGCAGCGGGCGCGACAGCCACGCGCGAGTTTGTTAGCGCAGCTTTTGCCGCCGCCGCGCAAGCGGCCTTCGTCGGTGTCCTGCCTCCGGCCAACGTTGCGGTGGGCATTGGAGGTGCGTTGGCGGGCGCCGTAACGGGTGGCATAAGTGGCTATGCCGGTGCCAACTGGGCGCAAAGTTCCATGCACATCAGTTCCCCGGCCGATTGGGGACCTCTGGCTGCAAAAATCGGTGGTGCCGTAATAGGTGCAGCCTTGGGCGCCGCGCCTTCACTGCTCGGCATGCTCGATCCACGCGGCAATCCCGCAGCGGCGGGCCAGATCGGCAGCGCCTTCGGTACGCTGTTTCGTGAGATATCGGCGCAGTATCTCGCCAATGCCGGTCCGAGCAACCCGGCTGTGGGCCGTGTCGATCCGCTCACGGGAGCGGCCAGCGTGGTTGGGGCAGGATTGGCAGCAGGCGCCACCGGATTCGGTGGCTCAGTGCTGTTTGGCAACGACGCAACCGGTAATGTGTTGCAGTCGGTTCTTTCCGTCTCGGCAGTCACGGCTGCCAGTGCTGCCGCTGCCTCAGCGGTAAGAGGGGCGCGGGGAACACCAGCCAGGCCTTCGAGCGACAGTGAACCGAGCTTCAATCAGGAGAACGCGGTGGTCGGCTACAGCAGCCGTCATTTCTTTTTATCTCTGGGGCAGATCGCCAATCTGGCCGTGTCACAGATCCCTGGCTACGACGCGCTGGACGTACATACCCGAACGGCGGTTAGCCGTGCGGTCGTGAGCGCAGTCGGGGACATACGCTCGACCTTCGTCACGATCGCCAAGCCCGGCCTGAGCGCAGAGCTGGGCACAACCTTCTGGGACCTTGAAAAAAACGAGGTCGGCGCCGGCATCGTTCGCGAAAGCCCACCGACCGATGTCGACCAATACTACGTCGTTAGCGAGACCAGTCCGGGCCAGCGACGATACTCCCGAGCACAACTCAACTTTTAAGTGAGGTGATGCCACCGTCCGACCGCTACCATCAGCGCAGCGGCGGCTGCTCCCCCAGCGGCACCACCGCCATGGTCAGGCGCGATACGCAACTGGCCTTGCCTTCATCGCTGGTCAAACGGATGTCCCAGACATGCGTGGTGCGCCCGATATGGATCGGCGTGGCCACCGCCGTCACCCGCCCACTGCGCAAACCGCGCAAGTGATTGGCGTTGATCTCCAGGCCGACGCAATAGAACTTGCTGGCATCGATGCACAGATAACTGGCCATCGAACCCACGGTTTCCGCCAGCACCACCGATGCGCCGCCATGCAGCAGGCCGTAAGGCTGGTGGGTGCGATGGTCGATGACCATGCTCGCGGTCAGCGACTGTTCGTCGAAGGCTTCGAAGCGAATATCCAGCACTTCGCCAATGGTGTTCTTCTGGATTGCGTTCAACTGTTCGATGTCGGGAGTAGTACGCCACAAGCTCATCGCAGACTTCCTTTGTTGTTGTAATCGATGCTCAATCCTGCCACAGCACCGCCTCGCTGCGCGCGCTCCATTCTTCGAAGCGTGCGCCGTAGCGGTCTTCGATGACGTTGCGTTTGATTTTCAGGGTCGGCGTGAGGAAGCCGTTATCCACCGCCCAGTTGTCCTTGACCACCACCAGCCGGCGCAGGCGTTCGTGCTTGTCGAGGGCGGCGTTGACCTCTTCCAGCAGCTTTTCCAGGCTCGCGTGCAGACTGGCACGAGGCTCTTGCTGATTGACGGTGGACAGCACGCACAACCCCAGCGGTGCACTCAGGCCATCGCCGACCACGCACACTTGTTCTATGCGCGAATGCACCGCCAGGCGGTTTTCGATCGGCGCGGGTGCGACGTATTTGCCCTTGCTGGTCTTGAAGATTTCCTTGAGCCGCCCGGTCAGGCGCAGACGCCCTTCGCTGTCCTGCTCGCCCTTGTCGCCGGTGCGCAGAAAGCCGTCTGCGGTGAGCGTCTCAGCAGTTTTCTGCGGTTCCTTGAAATAGCCGAGCATGTTGGCCTGGCTGCGCACCTGCACTTCGCCGGCCTCATCGATGCGCACCTCGACTTCCGGGCACGGCTGGCCAATCCAGCCTTGCTTGTATCGCCCCGGCAGGCAGATATGCGAATAACCGCAGCCCTCGGTCATGCCGTACACCTCCAGCACATCGAGGCCAAGTTTCTGATACCAGGCGAGCAAGGTCTGCGGTACCGGCGCGGCGCCCGACAACGCTACGCGCAAGGCATCCAGGCCAAGCCCGGCCAGCACTTTGTGGCCGACCCGCTTGCCGATGAAGGGCAGCCCGAGGAGAAAATCCAGGCGCTGCGCCGGAATCTTGCTGTAAACACCCATCTGGAATTTGGTCCAGATACGCGGCACGCCGAACATTGCCGTAGGCCGCGCGCGCTGCAGATCGGTGATGAAAGTCTCGAGGCTTTCGGCGAAGAACACGGTCTGCCCGGTATAGATCGAAGCCAACTCGACAAACATGCGCTCGGCAACGTGGCACAGCGGTAGATACGACAGCAGCCGATCGTTCTCGTTGAGCCCGAACAGCTGCGTGCCGCGACTGGTGGCGAAACCGAGATTGGCGAAACTGTGCATCACGCCTTTGGGCAGGCCGGTGGTGCCGGAGGTGTAGATGATCGTCGCCAACTGTTCGGCGGCGGGGCGTGGATCGTCCTGGATTGGCGAACAGCTCTGCAGGTCCGCCCAGCTGTAATCGAACTCGCCGGGCGGATGCAGCGGCAGGCTGATGGTCGGCAAACCCGTCGGCACGCCTTGCGCCATGCCTGCCCAATCATCGAGCTTACCGATGAACGCCAGCGCACTTTCCGAGTGAGTCAGCACTTGCGCAACGGATTCAGCGGTGAGATTGGGGTACAGCGGCACCGACACATGTCCGGCCATCCAGATCGCCAGGTCGGCGATGATCCAGTGCGCGCAATTTTTTGAGATCAGGGCGATATGGCTGCCGGGCGGCAACTCCCGCGCGCGTAGCCAGTGCGCGGCGCAGCGGGCCTGATGGCCGACATCGGCCCACGTCAGCGTCTCGACCTGACCGCCGCCGATGGGCTGCACCAGAAAGCGCTGGCGCGGGTGCCGGGCTTCCCGTTCGTAGAACACGTCCAGCGGCAAACGGAAGGCGGCAGACATGCGACTCGCTCCTGTTTTTTTGGTCTGGAGCAAGCGTAGTCAACCAAGCAAGTGCTTGGTTGGAATTTTCAAACAAATAATTTCACGGATTGGCAGAAATCAATGTGGGAGCGAGCCTGCTCGCGAATGCAGTATGTCAGCCCCAAAAAGGGTGAATGACACGCCGCCTTCGCGAGCAGGCTCGCTCCCACAGGGATATGGCGTTAAGGGTGCTTGAGACTGTTGAGCTTCATCGAGCCAATCAGCAGCTCGCTGTGCTCAAGCTCCGCCAGCCCCGCTGTACTGACCTTCTCCGACGGATGCCCGGCGCCGTGTTGCAGATAGCTGAGCAGATTGCCCACCAACGGGTTGTGGCTGACCAGCAGCACATTGCTCACCGACACCAATTGCTCGGCCACCTTGTCCGGATCGCTCTCCGGCGTCAGCCACTCGACCGTACGGATCTCCGGCTCGAACCCCAGCGCCTCGCGCACGATTTGCGCGGTCTGCTGCGCGCGCAGATAAGGGCTGGCATAGATCGCCGTCAGCGGCTGCCCGATCAGATGCCCCGCGCTGCGCAGGACTTCTTTACGACCATGCTCGGTCAGCTCGCGCTCGGAATCGATTTTCGAGCCGTGAGGCACCGCCTCACCATGACGCAATACCCACAGTTTCATAGCTTGGGCTCCTCATCGCGCACCGGATGCGCGGCCGGGGCGACGGTGTGCGGCGCTTCCCCTTCCGGGGTGCACGGCGCTGGCCAGTCGGCGAACGGCCAGGGCTTCTGGTCACTGTGGAACGTGCCGAAGCGGCCGATCTGCGCGAGGAACTGGCTGAGGCTGTCGCCGAAATTCATCAGGCTGGCGCTCGGTGCGCCGTAGATCAGGCGGTAGATCAGTTGCACCAATACCACCGCGCCGAGGATGAACTGCGCGACTTGCCAGACCAGCAGATAAACGATCATCCACAACACCCGCAGGAGGATGGATTCGTACTGGGTTTCGCTTTTCGAATCGTTCATGGCTTGCTTCCTGTCCGTGTAACAGCTGAATCAGTTGAAACCGCTGGTGGAAATAAAGTCGACGTCGGTTTTCGGCTCGGCACGCATCAGTAGACCGATCACCTGCTCCAGCGTGCGTCCTTCGAACAGGATCGCGTGCAGCCCGGCGACCAGCGGCATGTACACGCCGACTTCCTGGGACTTGGCCTTGAGCACCTTGAGGGTGTTGACCCCTTCGGCGACCTCGCCAAGACGCGACACCGCTTCGTCGAGGCTCAAGCCTTGACCGAGGGCGAAGCCGACCTGGTAGTTGCGGCTCTTGGGTGACGAACAGGTGACGATCAGATCGCCGACCCCGGCCAGACCAAGGAAGGTCATCGGGTTGGCGCCCTGATTCACCGCAAAGCGGGTCATCTCGGCCAAGGCGCGAGTGATCAGCATGCTCTTGGTGTTCTCGCCCATCTCCAGCGCCACCGCCATGCCGGCGATGATCGCGTAAACGTTTTTCAACGCCCCGCCCAGCTCGACACCGAAACGGTCGGCGCTGGCGTAAACGCGGAAGGTACGACCGTGCAGGGCGGCTTGCACCGCTTTGCACAGCTCTTCGTCTTCGCTGGCGACCACCGTGGCGGTCAGTGCGTGCTCGGCGATTTCCCGCGCCAGGTTCGGCCCGGACAACACGCCGATGCGCGCCTGCGGGGCGATCTCTTCGAGAATCTGGCTCATCAGCTTGAAGGTCTGCGCTTCGATGCCTTTGGTCAGGCTGACCAGCATCTTGCCGCTCAAGCGCTCGGCGTGGGCGGCGAGTACCGTGCGCAAGGCGCTGGATGGCAGCGCGACAAAGCACAGATCGCAGGCATCGAGAGTGGCTTGCAGGTCGGTGACAGCAGTCACGCCCGGGAGAATCTTGATGCCTTTGAGATAACGCGGGTTTTCGCGATTGACCCGGATGGCCTCGGCCTGCTCGGGGTCACGCATCCACTGAAGGACTTGATGGCCGTTCTCGGCCAGCAGATTGGCCACGGCGGTACCAAAACTTCCGCCTCCCAGGACCGCAATCGGGCGCTGTTCAGTCATATGCAATCCGTTAATCCATACCAGTGGCGATGCCGGGCATTATACGGGGCGACCCGATGGCGGCCAGCCCCAGCAACAATTACCGACATTTGTAGGAAGAAGACCAATAAAACCTAGGAAAATGCCTGCAACGTCACTGGAAAAGTCGCCGCCCTCGGTTAACATGCGCGCCAATTCTTCTCTCTGCAGGCTGTGTCGTGTTTTCTGGCCCTCCTCCCCCGCGCTCGCCGCTGCTCCTGGCGCTGCTGTTCAGCCCGCTGGTGCTGGCGGACGATCTGTTCGTCGACAGCCAGACGCTGCCGCAGGTGCTCACGGCCACGCGGCTGAAGCAGACCCCGGCCGAAGTACCGGGGAGCATGACCGTTCTCGACAGCGAACTGATCAGCGCCAGCGGTGCCCGCGACATCAGCGAGCTACTGCGACTGGTGCCGGGGATGATGGTTGGCAGCATCAACGGCAATCAGCCGGCGGTGAATTACCACGGCACCAACGCCAGCGAAGCACGGCGCATGCAGGTGTTGATCGATGGCCGCTCGGTGTACCGCGCCGGCCTCGCGACGGTGGACTGGAGCGATATCCCGGTAGCGATGGAAGACATCGAGCGGATCGAGGTGTTTCGCGGCCCGAACACGGTCAGCTACGGTGCCAACGCGCTGATGGCGGTGATCAACATCATCACCCGCCACCCGGCCGACAGCCATGGCACGCGCCTGAAAATCACCCGTGGCCAGCGTGGCATCAACGACTTTTATGCCAGTCAAGGCACCGGTTGGGATGGCGGTGATCTGCGCCTGTCGCTGTCCGGCCAGGAAGACGACGGTTTCGACAGCGACCGTAACGGCGCCGATTATCGCGACAGTCGGCGCTTGAATCGTCTCAGCTTGGCGGTCAGCCATGATCTCAATGAAGATCAAAGCCTCGACTGGCAGCTCAACGCCAAGGACGGCAGCAATCAGCGACCTTATACCTACCGCCCGGTGTTCTCGGGGATTACCGACGCCGGGAACAATTCCGACGTGGTGGCCAAGGATTATGCCGGTTCGGTGCGCTGGAACCTCGATATCAATCCCGAACACAGCCTTTATGTGCAAGGTTCGGCGCAGCACTGGGATCGCCAGCAAGTCTGGCGCGCCTGCGATGCCGAGGTGTCGTTCAGCCCCGAGCTGGCGCAGTTGTGGCAGCTCAACCCGAATTACACCGAACGGCTGGCGCGCAACATCAATCAGTTCACCGGCCCCGGCGCGGCACCCGGCACGCCGCAGGAAATGGCGCTGGCCAATCAAGTGCTCGAGCAATGGCGCAACGGCGCCAGCCAGACCTTGTGCGGCGATATCGACCAGAGCGCCCGCGAATCGCGATACGACCTTGAGCTGCAGGACACCCTCAGCCTGTCCGACAGCCTGCGCCTGGTCAGCGGCCTGAATTACCGCTACGACCGCGCCGATTCCGAAACCTACTTCAACGGCACCCTCGACGACACCACCTGGCGCGCCTTCGGCCAACTGGAATGGCGCGCTACCGAGCACTGGCTGGTGCAGGGCGGGGCGATGTTCGAAGACACGCAACTGATCGGCAGTTCGCTGACCCCGCGCTTCGCGGTCAACTACCTGATCAACCCGCGTCATGGCCTGCGCGCGGTGTACTCGGAAGCGATCCGCTCGCCGGACATGTTCGAGAACAACGTCAATTGGAGCTATCAGGTCAGCAACCTGCGACCCTCGGCTTACGGCCAGTCGTCGGCGCGCTATTTCGTCAAGACCCGTGGCCCCGGTGATCTCGATCAGGAACACATGCGCTCGCGGGAATTGGGCTACAACGGCTACTTCGCCGAACTCGGACTGGCCGTGGACGTGAAGCTGTTCTACGACGAAATCACCGGGATGATCAGCGAGCCGCTGCGCAACAACCAGTACATCGCCAGCAATGCCAACAGCTCGCGCTTTCGTGGCACCGAAACGCAACTCGACTGGCGCCTCAGCAGCGCCGACCGCTTGCGTTTGACCTACGCCTTCGTCGACGCCGAGGCGAGCAATCCGCTGGACCAACAGTTCACCTCGCGCAACAGCGGTTCCGCCGGTTGGCTGCGCAATTGGGGCCATGGCTGGAACAGCGCCCTCTTCTATTACGGCGACAACGCGCTCAACGGCTATCGCTTCGAACGCGTCGACACGCGCATCGCCAAACGCATCGCCATTGGCAAAGCTCAGCTGCAATTGGCCGGCGTGCTGCAGCAGCGCCTCGACCATCAGCCGAATACTTTCGTCGACAACAATTACGACGAACGCCGGGTGATGTATTTCAGTGCCGAGCTGGAGTTCTAGGATGCGCACCGGCCCGTCACGGAAGACGCCCACCCTGGGCCACTGGCTGGCCGGGCTCTGCCTGTTCATGACCGCGTGGCTGCACGGCGTCGCGGTGCAAGCGGCGGATATTCTGTTGACCGGCGCCGAGGAAAGCCCCGGCGTGCAGGCCTTCGTACAAGCGCTGAGTGAACTGCGCCCGACCGACAATGTGCGGTTCCAGCCGCTGGCCAGTTTGCCGGCACCGGGCAAACTGCCGGCCAGTCTGCGCTTGATCCTCCTAGACCTGCCCAGCCTCGACTGGCGTCTGCAAGACTCACAAGGCCCGTCGACGCTGGTGTTGCGCATCAGCCGCTTGCAGGCGCGCCAGCGTTTCGCCGATACCCAACCGGCGCGCCTGAGCCTGCTCTGGAGCGACCCACCGTTGAGCCGGCAACTGCAACTGATCCGGCGGATTCTGCCGCAGGCCCGGCGGGTCGGTGTGCTGTTCGATGAACACGGCGAGTTTCTTCTCGACGAACTGCGCGTGGCGGCGCGGCCGTTGAATCTGGAGATTGTCAGCCAGCGCTGGGACAACATTCATGACAGCCGTCCGCTGCAAGCGGTGCTGAAAAGCAGCGACGTCTTGCTCGGCCTCGACGATCCCGATCTGTACAACTCGCAGACGGCAAAAAACCTCCTGCTCAGCAGCTACTCACGGCAGGTCGCGCTGATCGGCCCCAACATTGCATTCGTTCGCGCGGGCAGCCTCGCCAGCACCTACAGCGACCAGAGCGACTGGCTGGCGATTCTCGACCATTTGCTCGATCAGCCGACCAGCGCATGGCCGCGAACGCTTTACCCCGCTCGTTTCAAAGTCTCAAGTAATGCGCAGGTGGCTCGTTCCTTAGGCATCGAACCGCTGAATGAAGCATCTGTCGCCAGTGCCTTGGCCGAAGGAGAGCGCCGCCCATGAGTTTTCGTCGCCGTTGGGACATCAACACCCGCACGCAGCTGATCAGCCTCGGCCCGGCGCTGCTGCTGACGTTGCTGTTGATCAGCTTCTTTACCTTCGTGCGCATCCAGGACTTGCGTCAGGAGCTGAACCACACCGGCCAGTTGATCGCCAACCAACTCGCCCCGGCCACGGAATACGGGGTGATCTCCGGCAACAACGAAGTGCTGGAAAGCCTGCTCAAGGCGACACTGGCCACGCCCAACGTGCGCTTTCTCGAAGTGCAGGACAGCGCCAACCGGATTCTGGTGTATGTCGAACAACCGGCTGATAGCCACAGCCGCCCGCATCAGGTCGAAGTGTTCCAGGCGCCGGTGCGTTTGCAGCGGATCGCCTTGCACAACGACTTCTTCCAGGACGGCAAGGTCAGCAACAGCGCCGCCGGCGAGGATTATCTGGGGCGAGTGATCGTCGGCCTGTCCAACGATGCTTTCAGTCAGCGCCAGCAGGAGATCCTGTTCAAAGCCGGGGTTCTCGCGCTGTTCGCCCTGCTCTTCACCTTTGTCGTCGCCCGTCGTCTGGCCGGCAGTCTGTCGCAGCCGATCCGCGACATCGGCGATGCGGTCAAAGCGATTCAGGAAGGCGACTACAAAACCCCGCTGCCGATTGTCGATGACACTGAATTGGGTGCGCTGTCGCAGCACATCAATAACCTCGCCCAGGCGCTGGAGCAGGCCAGTCGCGAACAGCAGCAGGCGATGGCGCAACTGATCCAGACCCGCGAGGAAGCAGAAAAGGCCAACAACGCTAAATCGGATTTCCTGGCGATGATGAGCCATGAACTGCGCACGCCCATGAACGGTGTGCTGGGCATGTTGCAATTGCTCGAAACCACCGAGATGACCGAGGAGCAGGTCGAATACGCCGCGCTCGCTTCGGAGTCCACCGAGCATTTGCTCAAGGTCATCAACGACATTCTCGACTTCTCGCGAATCGAACGTTCGGAGCTGGAGCTTGAGCATATCCCGTTCAATCTCGCCGAGCTGATCGGCGCCTGCGCGCAGTCGTTCCAGCACAGCGCGGTGCAGCGAGGCCTGGCGCTGAATCTGCGTATTCCCGACGACATGCGCGGGTTGCAGGTGCAGGGCGATCCGACACGGATCCGGCAGATTCTGGTCAATCTGGTCGGCAACGCCTTGAAGTTCACCGAGCAGGGCCGGGTCAGCATCGAAGCGCAGTGGCAATCGCTGGATCATGAACTGCTCTGGTTCACCTGCTCGGTGCGCGACAGCGGCATCGGCATTTCTTCTGAGAGTCTGGAGCTGATGTTCAATGCCTTCCAGCAGGCCGACAGTTCGATCTCCCGTCGCTACGGTGGCACCGGTCTTGGTCTGCCGATCGCACGAACCCTGGCCGAACGCATGGGCGGCACCTTGCGCGCGCAGAGTGAGGAAGGACGCGGTTCGGTATTCACTTTGGAAATTCCATTGGCGCTCTATAAGCAGGCAATGCCAGCGCTGGCCGCGCCGCGCACCCTGAACGGTAGTGGTCAGGGCGAAGGACGCCATGTGTTGCTGGTCGAAGACAATCCGGTCAACCAGACCGTGATCGAAGCGATGCTGCGCAGCCTCGGGTTTGCCGTCAGCGTGGCGACCGATGGCGCGCAGGCGGTCCGCAGTGCCGAGGGCAGCGAGTTCGAAGTGATTTTGATGGACTGCCGGCTGCCGATCATCGACGGCTACGAGGCCACGCGACAGATCCGCGACCTGCCCGGACGCCGCGATGTGCCGATCATCGCGCTGACCGCCAACGCATTGCAGGGCGATCGCGAAACCTGTCTGGCAGCGGGGATGAACGATTACCTGGCCAAGCCGTTCAAACGCAATGACCTGCAGCAGATTTTGCAGCGCTGGGTGTCGTAGTGTGGGCCTTTCGACCATCTGCGACTGGCGTGAAAAGCGAAAGTGCGGCAGTCTTAGGCACCCGAACGAGCCCCAAAAGGGGCTTGATTAAAAATTTCAGTGCACAAGTGTACATTCATGTCCTTGGTGCTGTGACTTTCACCACAACGCAATAGTCTATGAGTAGGCTGCCGGTTCGAGGCATGAATGCCTTGAACGGTCGGGAAGATCTGCCCCACCTGCCGCATGGGATTATTGAGGAGCTCGCATGACCAAACAAAACGCCTTTACTCGGGAAGACCTGCTGCGCTGCAGTCGCGGTGAGCTGTTCGGCCCAGGTAACGCGCAACTGCCCGCCCCGAACATGCTGATGGTGGATCGCATCACCCATATCAGCGAAGAAGGCGGCAAGTACGGCAAAGGTGAATTGGTCGCCGAGCTGGATATCAACCCTGACCTGTGGTTCTTCGCCTGCCATTTCGAAGGCGATCCGGTGATGCCGGGCTGCCTGGGTCTGGATGCCATGTGGCAACTGGTCGGTTTCTTCCTGGGCTGGCAAGGCCTGCCGGGCCGCGGCCGTGCGCTGGGTTCGGGCGAGGTGAAATTCTTCGGTCAGGTGCTGCCGACCGCCAAGAAAGTCACTTACAACATTCATATCAAACGCGTCCTCAAGGGCAAGCTGAACATGGCCATCGCCGATGGTTCGGTCAGTGTCGACGGACGCGAAATCTACACCGCCGAAGGCCTGCGCGTCGGCGTGTTCACCTCCACTGACAACTTCTAAGGGTTATTCGCATGCGCCGCGTCGTTATCACTGGTCTGGGCATCGTTTCGTGCCTGGGCAATGACAAAGAGACCGTCTCCGCTAACCTGCGTGCAAGCCGCCCTGGCATCCGGTTCAACCCGGAATATGCTGAAATGGGTCTGCGTAGCCAGGTTTCCGGCTCCATCGACCTCAACCTTGAAGAGCTGATCGATCGCAAGATCTATCGCTTCGTCGGCCATGCAGCGGCTTACGCCTACCTGGCCATGAAAGACGCCATCACTGACTCCGGCCTGACCGAAGAGCAGGTGTCCAACCCGCGTACCGGCCTGATCGCCGGCTCCGGCGGTGCTTCCACGCTGAACCAGATGGAAGCGCTGGACATCCTCCGCGAGAAAGGCGTGAAGCGCGTCGGCCCGTACCGCGTCACGCGGACCATGAGCAGCACCGTTTCCGCTTGCCTGGCCACGCCGTTCAAGATCAAGGGCCTGAACTACTCCATCGCTTCTGCCTGCGCCACCAGTGCTCACTGCATCGGTACTGCCATGGAACAGATCCAGATGGGCAAGCAGGACATCGTCTTCGCCGGTGGCGGTGAGGAAGAGCACTGGAGCCAGTCGTTCCTGTTCGACGCGATGGGCGCCCTGTCCAGCAAGCGCAACGACACCCCGGAACAAGCTTCCCGCGCGTACGACAAGGATCGCGACGGTTTCGTCATCGCTGGCGGCGGCGGCATGGTTGTCGTCGAAGAGCTGGAACACGCTCTGGCCCGTGGCGCGAAGATCTACGCCGAGATCGTTGGCTACGGCGCAACGTCCGATGGCTACGACATGGTCGCCCCGAGCGGCGAAGGCGCGATCCGCTGCATGCAGCAGGCGCTGTCCACCGTCGACACCCCGATCGACTACCTGAACACCCACGGCACTTCGACTCCGGTCGGCGACGTCGCGGAAATGAAAGGTGTGCGTGAAGTATTCGGCGACAAGGCTCCAGCGATCAGCTCGACCAAGAGCCTGTCCGGTCACTCCCTGGGCGCCGCCGGCGTGCACGAAGCGATCTACTGCATGCTGATGATGGAAGGCAACTTCATCGCCGGCTCCGCCAACATCGACGAGCTCGACCCGGAAGTGGCCGATCTGCCGGTGCTGACCAAGACCCGCGAGAACGCCACCATCAACACCGTGATGAGCAACAGCTTCGGCTTTGGCGGCACCAACGCCACGCTGGTGCTGAAGCGCTGGGAAGGCAAGTAATTCCCCACCGCTGAGCCGCACATGAAAACGCCCCGACTGGTTCGGGGCTTTTTTTTTGGCCTGCAGAAAATAGCAGGTACACCGCAAAACCCTGTGGGAGCGAGCCTGCTCGCGAATGCGATATTGATCGTTCCCACGCTCTGCGTGGGAATGCAGCCCGTGACGCTCCGCGTCACTGGACGCGGAGCGTCCCCAGAGGCATTCCCACGCGGAGCGTGGGAACGATCAAAGACAGGGTTTCAGGGTGTTCTGGAGATGAAACTTCTGTCATGAAACTTACCACCCTGCGACCGAATGTCGCGGTTTACGCGGCCTCCAGCACTGTTGCGAAATCCGCAACAACACCTTGCGCCAATTGGCGGTTTACTTAGCTGACTAACAAATCCTATAACAGAGTCCTGCACACGCCTTGGTGCAGTAACTTGAGATTTGGAGCTAGCAGATGACTGTAAAAGTAACTGAACGCGACGATTCACACATGTCCCACGAAGGCCTGGCCGCCGGCATCCGTATCTGGGATGTGCATCAACAAGACTTGCTGGTCGGCATGTTCCACAACGAAATAGATGCCCATAACTACAAGGCCGAACTGGAAGTGCAGGAACAGCAACGAGAACTGAAGTCCGCCTGAAACAACACAGCATTTGAAAACGACAAACCCCGCCATGAGCGGGGTTCGTCGTTGTTACAGCCGTGGATTTACCACATCAGATCGTCAGGGATCTGGTACGCCGCGTACGGATCGTCCTCAGCGTTGACCTCTTCGGTCTGCACGTTGAGCTGAACGATGCGCTGCGGGTCGCGCTCCTGGATCTTCAGCGCCGCTTCACGGGGAATCACTTCATAGCCGCCGTTGTGATGCACGATCGCCAGCGAACCGCTACTGAGCTTGTTGCGCATCAGCGTGTTGACCGAGATGCGCTTGACCTTCTTGTCGTCGACGAAGTTGTAGTAGTCCTCGGTGGTCAGCTTGGGCAGACGCGAGACTTCGATCAACTGCTTGACCTGCGCGGCGCGGGCCTTGGCCTCGGCCTTCTCCTGCTGCTGACGGTTCAGCTCCTGGTCGCGCTTGACCTTCTCGGCCATGGCTTCCTGGGCGGCGCGCTGCTGCGAATCGTCCAGCTCGGCCTGGCCTTTGTGGGCCAGGCGCTGTTGCTTCTGCTTGTCTTTGCTGACCTGCTTGGCCTGCTTTTGGTTGACCAGGCCTGCTTTGAGCAACTGGTCGCGAAGGGAAAGGCTCATCAATGCTTACTCACTTGGGCAACGGCTCAGCCGCAGCTGGGCTCATTCTTTTCCTGGCGTTTGGCTTCGCCCCACAGGGCGTCCAACTCTTCGAGGGTGCAATCTTCCATGGGACGGTGGGTGTCGCGCAATGCCTGTTCGATAAAACGGAAACGTCTTTCAAACTTGCCATTGGCGCCGCGCAGGGCGGTTTCCGGATCGACCTTCAGATGCCGGGCCAGATTGACCACGGAAAACAGCAGATCGCCGATCTCGTCGGCCACCGCTACCGGATCGTTTTCCGACATGGCTTCGAGCACTTCATCGAGCTCTTCGCGTACCTTGTCGAGCACCGGCAAAGCGTCCGGCCAGTCGAAACCGACCTGCCCGGCGCGTTTTTGCAACTTGGCTGAGCGCGACAGTGCCGGCAACGTGGCCGGCACGTCGTCGAGCAAGGACAACTGCTCGGGCGCCGAGGCATTCTCGGCGCGCTCTTCGGCCTTGATCTCTTCCCAGCGCTGCTTGACCTGTTCTTCGCTCAAGCGCGGCACGTCGAGCGGCGCGTACAGATCGCCCGTTGGGAACACATGCGGATGACGGCGGATCAGTTTGCGCGTGATGCTGTCGATCACCCCGGCAAATTCGAACCGCCCCTCTTCCTTGGCCAACTGGCTGTAATACACCACCTGAAACAACAGATCGCCCAACTCGCCCTGCAAATGGTCGAGATCGCCACGCTCGATGGCATCCGCCACTTCATAGGCTTCTTCGAGGGTGTGCGGGACGATCGTCGCGTAGGTTTGCTTGATGTCCCACGGGCAACCGAACTGCGGATCGCGCAGACGGGACATCAGGTGGAGCAGGTCTTCGAGGCTGTACATCATTTTTCTGTCTCACCACAAAACCATTGTGGGAGCGAGCCTGCTCGCGAAGGCGCTGTGTCTGCAACAAAGATGTCGACTGACACGCCCTCTTCGCGAGCAGGCTCGCTCCCACAGGGAACAATCAATTGCATCACGGAGTACGGTTACGCCGCGTTTCGATGATGTTCGGCAGTTGCGAAATCCGCCCCAGCAGCCGCCCCAGCGCATCCAGACCGGGGATCTCGATGGTCAGCGACATCAGCGCGGTGTTGTCTTCCTTGTTCGAGCGGGTGTTGACCGCCAGCACGTTGATGCGCTCGTTGAGCAGCACCTGCGAGACGTCACGCAGCAGCCCGGAACGGTCGTAGGCGCGGATGATGATGTCCACCGGATAGGTGAGCACGGGCACCGGCCCCCAACTGACCTGAATGATCCGCTCCGGCTCGCGCCCGCCCAGTTGCAGCACCGAGGCGCAGTCCTGACGGTGAATACTCACGCCACGGCCCTGAGTGATGTAACCGACAATCGCATCGCCCGGCAGCGGCTGGCAGCAGCCGGCCATCTGCGTCATCAGGTTGCCGACGCCCTGGATCTGGATATCGCCGCGCTTGCCCGGTTTGTAACCGGTGGCCTTGCGCGGGATCAGCTCCAACTGTTCGTTGCCGCGCTCCGGTTCGACCAATTGCTGCGCAAGGTTGACCAGATGCGCCTGACGCAGGTCGCCGGCACCGAGGGCGGCGAACATGTCTTCGGCGGTTTTCATGTTGGCCTTTTCGGCCAACTTGTCGAAATCCACCGCCGGCAAGCCGAGGCGATTGAGTTCGCGCTCGATCAGGGTTTTACCGGCCGCAACGTTCTGATCGCGAGCCTGCAACTTGAACCAGTGAACGATCTTCGCCCGCGCGCGCGAGGTGGTGACGTAACCGAGGTTCGGGTTCAGCCAGTCGCGGCTCGGCGTGCCGTGCTTGCTGGTGATGATCTCGACCTGCTCGCCGGTCTGCAGGCTGTAGTTCAGCGGCACGATACGGCCGTTGATCTTCGCGCCCCGGCAGTTGTGGCCGATTTCGGTGTGCACCCGATAGGCGAAATCCAGCGGCGTCGCGCCTTTTGGCAAATCGATGGCGTGACCGTCGGGAGTGAAGATGTAAACCCGATCAGGCTCGATATCGACGCGCAGCTGCTCGGCCAGACCGCCGATGTCACCCAGCTCTTCGTGCCATTCGAGCACCTGACGCAGCCAGGAAATTTTCTCTTCGTAATGGTTCGAGCCGGATTTGACGTCGGTGCCCTTATAGCGCCAGTGCGCGCAGACGCCGAGTTCGGCTTCTTCGTGCATGGAATGGGTGCGGATCTGCACCTCGAGGACCTTGCCTTCCGGACCGATCACCGCCGTGTGCAGCGAGCGGTAGCCGTTCTCTTTCGGGTTGGCGATGTAGTCGTCGAATTCTTTCGGGATGTGCCGCCACAGGGTGTGGACGATGCCGAGCGCGGTGTAGCAGTCGCGCATTTCCGGCACCAGCACGCGCACCGCGCGAACGTCATAGATCTGGCTGAATTCCAGACCCTTGCGCTGCATTTTGCGCCAGATCGAGTAGATGTGTTTCGCCCGGCCGCTGATGTCGGCGTCGACGCCGGTAGCCTGCAGTTCGTCCTTGAGCTGGGTCATCACGTCGCTGATGAAACGCTCGCGATCCAGCCGCCGCTCGTGGAGCAACTTGGCGATCTGCTTGTATTGATCGGGTTCGAGATAGCGGAAGGACAAGTCCTCCAGTTCCCATTTGATATGACCGATGCCGAGGCGATGCGCCAGCGGCGCATAGATGTCGAAGACTTCGCGAGCGACGCGGTTGCGCTTTTCATCGTCGGCGGTTTTCACCGCACGGATCGCGCAGGTGCGTTCGGCCAGTTTGATCAGCGCAACGCGCACATCATCGACCATGGCCACGAGCATCTTGCGCAGGTTCTCGACCTGCCCTTGGGTGCCCATGACCATCGATTGCCGTGGGCTGAGACTGGCGCTGATGGCCGCCATGCGCTGCACGCCGTCGATCAGCTTGGCCACTACCGGACCGAAGCGCTGGCCGATGGCCGCCAGCTCGATCTGGCCTTCGCGCACGCCGCGATACAACACGGCGGCGACCAGCGAATCCTGATCGAGCTTGAGGTCGGCGAGGATCTCGGCGATCTCAAGGCCCGTGCTGAAACTGCCGGAGCCTTCGGCCCACAGGTTCTTCTTCGCATTGGACTGCTGTTCGGCCTCGCGAGCGAACTCGCAGGCTTCTTTCAAGGCCTCGCGATCCAGTGCCAGATCGACACTGACCGCGTGATCGAGCCAGGCCTCGAGATTGATACTGCCGTCGGTGTTGATCGGCTGGTGTGCTCTCACCTGTACCATGCTGCTTTACCTTCCCTACGACGCAGATTCAATGCGTCAAATCGCTGATCCTCAGTGTCCGTTCGCGCTCGCGGGGCTCAGGCGAGCGCTGCGCGGACAGATCAGACGGATTCAGACGAGCCGTCCTGGCTCGCTTCAAATAACGCCATGGCCTCGACATGTGCCGTCTGAGGAAACATATCGAGAATCCCGGCACGTTTTAACCGGTAGCCCTGCTTGATCAATTCCTGCGTGTCGCGCGCCAGCGTGGCCGGGTTGCACGATACGTATACCAACCGCTTGGCACCCAGGGTCGCGAGCTTGCGCACCACCTCGAAAGCACCGTCACGCGGTGGGTCCAAGAGTACCGCAGAAAAGCCGTTTCCGATCCACTGGGCATCGCTCAAAGGCTGGGATAAATCGGCTTGAAAAAACTTTGTGTTATGCAAATTGTTACTGACGGCGTTGGCAGCGGCACGCTCGACCATGGTCTGCACACCCTCCACCGCCACCACTTCACGCACGCCTTTGGCCAGCGGTAGCGCAAAATTTCCCAACCCGCAAAACAGGTCGAGCACGCGTTCTTCAGCCGCTGGTTTCAGCCAGTCCAGCGCTTGGGCGATCATCGCTTCGTTGACCCCGGCGTTGACCTGAACGAAGTCACCCGGCCGATAAGCCAGCTCGAGATTCCACTGTTCCAGGCGATAGCCGAGGCTCTGACCGGCTTCGACCGGTTGCGGTTCACCTTCGCCATGCAGCCACAACTGCGCTTCATGGAACTGGCAGAAATCCTTGAGAATGGTCAGATCCGCTTCGGACAACGGCGCCATGTGCCGCAGCAATACCGCCAGAGATGAGCCGCTGAACAACTCGACATGGCCCAGCGCCTGCGGTTTGCTCAAGCGCCGCAGCATCTCCGGCAAGCGTGTCATGATTGGCTGCAAGGGCTGTACCAGCACCGGGCATTCGCTGATCGCGACGATGTCCTGACTGCCGGCAGCGCGGAAACCCACTTCGAGTTTTTTTGCCTTCATGTCCCAGCGCACGGCGATGCGCGCGCGCCGACGGTAACCGAATTCCGGGCCGGTCAGCGGCGCTGCCCACTCCTCAGGTTCGACACCGGCGACCCGCGACAATTGCTCGGCGAGCATGCGCTGTTTCAGGGCGAGTTGTTCGTCGTGGGGCAAGTGCTGAACGCTGCAACCGCCACAGCGACCAAAGTGCGCGCACGCTGCCGGACGACGCAATTCGCTGGCAGTGAATACCCGTTCGGTGCGCGCCTCGACCACTTTGCCGTGGGCGCCGAGCACCCGCGCTTCGACCTCTTCACCGGCAAGGGCGCCGAGGACGAACCAGGTTTTGCCTTCGAAAAACGCGATACCGCGACCGTCATTGGCCAGGCGCTCGATGTTCAAGCGCTGCTTTTTGCCGGTCGGGATCTGTGGCGCCTTGCTGCCGCCGGTGGGCTGGAAGCGCAGGCCTCTCTCGTGTTTGGCCATCAGTTCGGCGCGTCGAAAATGCCGGTCGACAGGTAACGGTCGCCACGGTCGCAGATGATCGCGACGATCACCGCGTTTTCAACTTCTTTGGACAAGCGCAGCATCGCTGCCACCGCACCGCCGGAGGACACGCCGCAGAAGATGCCTTCTTCGCGGGCCAGGCGCCGGGTAACGTCTTCGGCTTCGCTTTGCGCCATGTCGACGATGCGGTCGACGCGGTCAGCCTGATAGATCTTCGGCAGGTATTCCCGCGGCCAGCGGCGGATGCCGGGAATGGCCGAGCCTTCCATCGGTTGCAGGCCGACGATCTGTACGCTGTCGCTCTGTTCTTTGAGGTAGCGCGACACGCCCATGATGGTGCCGGTGGTGCCCATCGAACTGACGAAATGGGTGATGCTGCCCTGGGTCTGACGCCAGATTTCCGGGCCGGTGGTGGTGTAGTGCGCTTCCGGGTTGTCGCCATTGGCGAACTGGTCGAGCACCTTGCCACGGCCTTCGGCTTCCATACGCTGGGCCAGATCGCGGGCGCCTTCCATGCCCTCTTCCTGAGTCACCAGGATCAGCTCGGCGCCATAAGCGGTCATCGCCGCTTTACGCTCGGCGCTGGAGTTGTCCGGCATGATCAGGATCATCTTGTAACCCTTGATCGCAGCGGCCATCGCCAGCGCGATGCCGGTGTTGCCGGAGGTCGCCTCGATCAGCGTATCGCCGGGATTGATCTGCCCGCGCAACTCGGCGCGAGTGATCATCGACAACGCCGGGCGGTCCTTGACCGAACCCGCCGGGTTGTTCCCTTCGAGCTTGAGCAAAAGGGTGTTGCTGGTGGCGCCGGGCAGGCGCTGCAAACGCACCAGCGGCGTGTTGCCGACGCAATCGGCGATGGTTGGGTACTGCAAGGTCATGGCGTATTCGCAATCCAGACGTGCGGGGGCGCCTATCATACCGGCAAACCCGCGCAGGCCATATCACGCAAAGTGCGGTGCTTATGGTTTATGGGAATAAGGCACAAAAGTCTCACCAGTGGTGAGACTTCTACGTGAGCAACACTCAGTTCTGGTGGTGATGCTTGGAATTCGCGAGCAGGCTCGCTCCCACAGGGGATGAATGTTGCTTATGCGATCTGCGGTGAATGCACAGCCATTGTGGGAGCGAGCCTGCTCGCGAAGGCGTCCGCATGGGCGACATCATCATCCGCCAGCAAGCGCAAATTCAACCGCAGCCCCGCCCCGGTATTTTCCGCCCAGAGCAACCCGCCCTGGCGCTGCACCGCATTGCGCGCAATGCTCAATCCCAAGCCAAAGCCACCATCTCCGGGTCTCGATCCGTCCAATCGAATGAACGGCGAAAAGATTCGCTGCAGATCTTCGTCAGCCACGCCGCCGCCCTGATCCTCCAGCCACAAATGCCAATACTCGCCATCACGCCGTGCATCGAGACGCACAATCCCGCCCTCGGGCGAGTGACGAATGGCGTTGCGCAGGATGTTTTCCAGCGCTTGCGCCAGGGTATTGAGGTTGCCGCGCACCCAGCACGATGCCTCGACCGAGCATTGCAGTTGCAGACTCGGCCAGCCGCTTTCATAGCAGGCGTTGTCGGTGAGCATTTCCCACAGCGCCTGAATCTGGATCGCTTCATCCGGCAATGGTGAGCGGTCGGTGTCGAGCCAGGCCAGTTGCAGGGTGTCTTCGACCAAACGTTGCATGCCGTCGACCTCGCGGCCGATGCGCTCGCGTAGCTGCGGCAGACCCTGTTCGCTTTCGCTGGCCACACGCAGACGGCTCAGCGGCGTGCGCATTTCGTGGGACAAGTCACGCAATAACTGCTGCTGCAAGGCGACTGTGCTTTGCAGGCGCTCGGACATGGAATCGAAGGCCCGCGCCAGCTCACCGAGTTCATCCGGGCGCTGGGTGATGCCGCTCGACAGGCGCACATTCAACTGGTCGGCGCGCCAGGCGTTGGCCTGTTCGCGCAGGTTGTTCAGCGGCACCACCAACAGGCGATACAGGCCGACGCAGAGCAACAGGGTGAACAGCCCGGGAATCACACCGTTGGTGATCACCCGCCAGAACACCCGGTACTTGCCCGGGACAAAACGCTCGGGCAATTCAATGACGAGAATGCCGACGGTCGGATCCTGGGGGAACGGTACCCGCAGCCAAGGTCGGCCCTTCTTGTGGATCGGCCAGTCGAGCCCGCGCAAAAAGGTCAGGTGCTGCACCTCTGCCGCGTTCAACGGCTGGCTGCTCAGCGACTGCAAATCAGCGCCGATCACGCCGACCCAACTGGCCTCGCGCAATTCCATGCTCTGCAACCAGTCATCGACGCCATTGCGCCCGCCGCGCTGCCACGCCTGTTCGGCTTGCGCGGCATAACGGCTGAGGGTGCTGCGCGCGTCACTGGAGAGAAACTGATTGCGCTCCTCCATGTAGCGGCCCCACGACCAGCTCAGCCAGATCATCAGCAGACAGAACGCCACCAGCAGGCACGCCAGTTTCCAGAACAGCGAATGCCGCCCCGGCAGTTCAGACAGTTTCATCGGCGCCGCTCAAGACGTAGCCCTTGCCCCACACCGTGCGCACTTCGCGCTCGGTGTAACCGATGGCTTTGAGTTTGCGACGGATCTGGCTGATGTGCATGTCGAGGCTGCGGTCGTGCGCCGCAAAGCCGCGTTGCAGGACGTGCTGATAAAGGAAGGCCTTGCTCAGCACTTCCTCGTTGTTGCGGTGCAGGGTTTCCAGCAGACGGAATTCGCTGCGGGTCAGCCCGGCCGCTTGCTCGCGGAAAAACACATCGCACTGTTCGTCATCGAAACGCAGGGCGCCGCTGACCACCGCAGCGGTAACCGCAGGCGGGCGCCGATCCAAGGCCACGCGGCGCAGGATCGCTTCGATGCGCACATGCAACTCGGCCATGCTGAACGGCTTGGGCAGATAGTCATCGGCACCGAGGCGGAAACCGCTGATGCGATCGGCCTCGGCACCCAGCGCCGACATCAGCAACACCGGCGTCGAATGGCTCTGCCGCAATTGCGTCAACAACTGCAGACCATCGAGCCCCGGCAGCAGAATATCCATCAGCACCACGTCGAAAGGCTGGCACTGGGCGATGTTCAGACCTTCCTGGCCGTTCTGGCACCAGGTCACCTGAAAACCGCTGCGGCCCAGATGCTCGTGCACATACGCGCCGAGGACCGGATCGTCTTCAATGGAAAGGATGCGTGGCTGGCCAACGGAAACAGGAGTCATGAGTATCTGCAAGTAATTCTCAGTTGGCGGATTATTCAAGATTGTCCGACAGCGGGCAACACAAGCTTGGCCTGTCGGACGAACGAGTGCGTGGACGGCGCTGCATTTTCCGCAAGATTGCCCGCCTGCAAATCGCTACACTGCGCCCATGTCGCGTGCCGGATGCACGCATGTGTCAACAGATCAGCGGGATGCGGGAGATAGGCGTGCTCAAGAAACTGGGAATCAAAGGTCGCGTGCTGTTGCTGACCTTGTTGCCGACCAGCCTGATGGCGCTGGTGCTGGGTGGCTATTTCACCTGGACGCAGCAGACCGACCTGCACAGCCAATTGATGCAGCGCGGCGAAATGATCGCCGAGCAACTGGCGCCGCTGGTGGCGCCGGCGATGGGCCACGGCGATGCCGATCTGCTCGAGCGCATCGCCACCCAGTCCCTTGAACAACCTGACGTGCGCGCGGTGACTTTCCTCGCGGCGGACCGCTCGCCACTGGCCCACGCCGGACCGACCATGCTCAATCAGGCCCCGAGCGGCGACAGCGCGCTGCTGCAACGGCGCAGCGGCAATGACGCGACGCGCTACCTGATGCCGGTGTTCGGCAAGCACCGCAACCTCGCCGGTGAAATCATTCCCGAAGAATCCGAACGCCTGCTCGGCTGGGTCGAGCTGGAGCTGTCGCACAACGGCATGTTGCTGCGCGGCTATCGCAGCCTGTTCGCCAGCCTGCTGCTGATCGCCGCCGGACTTGCCGGCGCCGCCCTCCTCGCGTTGCGCATGGGCCGCACCATCAACCGTCCGCTGAGCCAGATCAAACAGGCTGTCGCGCAGCTCAAGGACGGTCATCTGGAAACCCGCTTGCCGCCCCTCGGCAGCCAGGAGCTGGACGAACTGGCCTCGGGCATCAACCGCATGGCCGGCACCCTGCAGAATGCTCGCGAAGAATTGCAGCACAGCGTCGATCAGGCCACCGAAGACGTGCGGCAGAACCTGGAAACCATCGAGATCCAGAACATCGAACTGGACCTGGCGCGCAAAGAAGCGCTGGAAGCCAGCCGGATCAAATCCGAATTCCTCGCCAACATGAGCCATGAGATCCGCACGCCGCTCAACGGCATTCTCGGCTTCACTCACCTGTTGCAGAAAAGCGAACTGACCCCGCGCCAGCTCGACTACCTAGGCACCATCGAAAAGTCTGCCGACAGCCTGTTGGGAATCATCAACGAGATTCTCGACTTCTCGAAGATCGAGGCCGGCAAACTGGTACTCGATCACATTCCGTTCAACCTGCGTGATCTGTTGCAGGACACCCTGACCATCCTCGCCCCGGCCGCGCACGCCAAGCAGCTTGAGCTGGTCAGTCTGGTCTATCGCGATACGCCGCTGTCGCTGGTCGGCGATCCGCTGCGCCTGAAGCAGATCCTCACCAATTTGGTCAGCAACGCGATCAAGTTCACCCGCGAAGGCACCATCGTCGCCCGGGCGATGCTCGAAGACGAACACGAAGACAGCGTGCAACTGCGCATCAGCATTCAGGACACCGGCATCGGTCTGTCGAGTCAGGATGTCCGCGCGCTGTTCCAGGCTTTCAGTCAGGCCGACAATTCGCTGTCGCGCCAACCCGGCGGCACCGGCCTGGGGCTGGTGATTTCCAAGCGCCTGATCGAACAGATGGGCGGCGAGATCGGCGTCGACAGCACGCCGGGCGAAGGTTCGGAATTCTGGATCAGCCTGAGCCTGCCCAAGACCCGCGACGATGCCGAGGACCTGCCCGCCGCGCCGCTGCTCGGGCGCCGTGTGGCGGTGCTGGAAAACCACGAACTGGCGCGTCAGGCCTTGCAACATCAGCTGGAAGACTGCGGACTGCAAGTTACGCCGTTCAATACTCTGGAGAGCCTGAGCAATGGCGTCACCGGCGCGCATCAGACCGATCAGGCGATCGATCTGGCGGTGATCGGCATCACCAGCAACGACATGCTCCCGGAACGCTTGAACCAGCACATCTGGGATCTCGAACATCTGGGCTGCAAAGTGCTGGTGCTGTGCCCGACCACCGAGCAGACGCTGTTTCACCTGTCGGTGCCCAACCCGCACAGCCAGCTTCAGGCCAAACCGGCGTGTACGCGCAAATTGCGCCGGGCGCTGTCCGATCTGGTCAATCCGCGCCAGACCCGCAGCGAACCGGGCGAGCCGCTGTCCAGCCGTGCGCCGCGCGTGCTGTGTGTCGACGACAACCCGGCGAATCTGTTGCTGGTGCAGACCCTGCTCGAAGACATGGGCGCCCGAGTGCTCGCGGTGGAAAGCGGTTACGCGGCCGTCAAAGCCGTGCAGAGCGAATCTTTCGATCTGGTGCTGATGGACGTGCAGATGCCGGGCATGGACGGTCGCCAGACCACCGAAACCATTCGCCAGTGGGAAAGCGAGCGGCATTGCACGCCGCTGCCGATCGTCGCCCTCACGGCCCACGCCATGGCCAATGAAAAACGCGCGCTGCTGCAAAGCGGCATGGACGACTACCTGACCAAACCGATCAGCGAGCGGCAACTGGCGCAGGTGGTGTTGAAGTGGACCGGACTGGCCCTGCGCAATCAGGCCCCGGAGCGCAGCGGCGACAGCGCGGCGAGTCAGCAGGAACTGCCGGTGCTTGATCACGAAGAAGGCTTGCGTCTGGCGGCGGGCAAGGCGGATCTGGCGGCGGACATGCTCGCCATGCTGCTGGCCTCGCTGGAAGCCGACCGCGAAGCGATACGCGCCGCGCGTGACAGCCACGACCAGAATGCCCTGCTCGAACGCGTGCACCGTTTGCATGGCGCCACCCGTTATTGCGGCGTGCCACAACTGCGCGCCGCCTGCCAGCGCAGCGAAACCCTGCTCAAGCAGGACGATCCGAAAGCCGCCGCCGCACTGGATGAACTGGAGCGCTCGATCAATCGACTCGCGGCGCAGGCGCGCATCAGCGCCTGATCCACGGCAAGGCACGGCGCGCGCAAAGCGCTACAGTTGTCGCGGGCCGTTGCGGCCCGCGTCGATGTTCCAGGAGGATTCATGCGCACGATCATTTTCAGCAGCCAGACCTATGACCGCGACAGCTTTCTCGGCGCCGACTGCCCGGCCGGGCTTGAATTGCATTTTCAAGCGGCGCGGCTCAGCCTCGATACGGCGGCATTGGCCGAGCAGCACGAAGTGGTCTGTGCGTTCATCAATGACGACCTCAGCGCCCCGGTGCTCGAACGCCTCGCCGCCGGCGGCACGCGGCTGATTGCCCTGCGTTCGGCGGGTTACAACCATGTCGACCTGCCAGCGGCGAAACGCCTTGGCCTGGCCGTGGTTCGTGTGCCGGCCTACTCGCCGCACGCCGTGGCCGAACATGCGGTGGCGCTGATCCTCGCCCTCAATCGTCGCTTGCACCGTGCCTACAACCGCACCCGCGAAGGCGATTTCAGCCTGCATGGCCTGACCGGTTTCGATCTGGTCGGCAAAACCGTCGGCATCGTCGGCACGGGGCAGATCGGCGCAACCTTCGCAAAAATCATGCACGGCTTCGGCTGTGAATTGCTGGCTTACGATCCGTATCCCAATCCCGAGGTGCTGGCGTTGGGCGCACGTTATCTGAGCCTGCCGGAATTGCTCACGCAGTCGCGGATCATCAGCCTGCATTGCCCGCTCAACGAACAGAGCAAGCACCTGATCAATCGCGACTCACTGGCGCACATGCAGGCCGGGGCGATGCTGATCAACACCGGGCGTGGCGGGCTGGTGGACACGCCAGCGCTGATTGACGCGCTGAAGGACGGCCAACTCGGTTATCTGGGGCTGGATGTTTACGAGGAAGAGGCGCAGCTGTTTTTCGAGGATCGCTCCGACCTGCCGTTGCAGGATGATGTGTTGGCGCGTCTGCTGACGTTTCCCAACGTGATCATCACCGCGCATCAGGCGTTTCTGACCCGCGAGGCGCTGGGCGCGATTGCCGCGACCACCCTGCACAACATCGCGACCTGGGCGGCAGGTGCGCCGCAGAACCAGGTCGAGGGTTGAACGGTTTTACTTGGACAGCGAAGACGCCAGGATCAGCAATCCCAGCCAGCCAAAACCGAGCAGGCGCTGCTTGCTCGAATGGCCGTTGCGCAGCAGGAACCAGACGAAAAACGCCGGTAGCAGAAACACCATGATTTTCAGCCAGCCTTCCACCGGGCGACTGCCATCGGCGTTGAGCGGTTGCTGCTCCTCGCGGGCCTGTTCTGCGGCCTGCTGACGACGGCGACGCCCTGCTGCTGCCGGCATCACTTTGGGTAAAGGCTCGGACACTGGCGGCGCAACCGCCTCGGGCACTGCGTTGTTGCGTGGCAGGCTGCCGAAGGAAATCGTCGAGGCTTGCACCGGTGCCGCCGTCGATTGCGCCTGCATGGCGGCGTGTTCGGCCATCGGCGCGCCGCAGTGAATGCACACCAGCGCTTCGGAACTGATGCTCCGCTTGCATTCATAACATTCGATCAGCGCCATGTTCCGTTCCTTCAGATTCGGGGGCCGGCAGTTTGCCATGACTGTCGCTGCATTTGAACCGGATCGAAGGTCGCACGCGTGCATCATTCTGCAATCGAGCCCGTGCTAGCATGTCGCGCATATTTGGAGGACCCATGGTCGAACACGATTTCCGCTACACCCTGATGAACCCGCAACACACCCTCACCGAATGCCGCGCCCTGGTTCCGGGCCGCTATCAGGTGACCGGTAACGGTGGCTCGATCCGCATCGGCGATGCCCTGTTGGTCACGCTCAAAGGCAGCAAGGATTTGTCCATGCGCCTGACCGTCGACACTGTGCGCCACCTTATCAATCCGCCAGGCCAATGGACCGCGATGACCACAGGCCCGGTGTTCGGCGAACTGGCCATTCACACCTGGCAGGTCAACTGCGACAGCTGCGCGAAAGAGCTGAGCTTCGAATTCGCCGTGGATGCCAAACTCGGCAAGTCCGCCGAGAAACCTGCCGCCACCGCACGCATCGCCGAGCTGGGCTGGAAAGCCGTCGGCGACAAGCACCTGTGCCCGAAATGCCAGGAGCCTGCGTGATGAAACGCCTCGCCCTGACCGCACTGATCGGTGTCGGCCTGGTCGGTTGCGCCGCAGAGCCGGTGCAACTGCAGCACAACCGCAGCTACATTCTGGAATGGATCGGCGAGCGGCCACTGATGGATTACAGCCATCTGACCGTGACCCTTGGCGATGACGGCCGCGCCTACGGCAACGGCGGCTGCAACCATTGGTTCGCGCCTTACACGCAGGACGGCGACAAGCTGAGCTTCGGCAAGATCGGCAAGACCCGCAAGCTCTGCGCCCCGGCGTTGATGGAGCAGGAACAACGCTTTTTGCAGGCGCTGGAAAAAGTCGAGCGCTGGGACATTTCGCCCATCGAGCAGGTGCGCTTCTGGCCGGCTCAAGGCAAACCGTTGCGCTGGTGGCTGGAAGAGGGCTGAGCCCCTTCTACGCCCACAGGGGTTACCTGTGGCGAGGGGATTCATCCCCGTTGGGCTGCGTAGCAGCCCTGAGTTTGCAGTTCGCCCGGAACTGCGCATGGGGCCGCTTCGCGACCCAACGGGGATGAATCCCCTCGCCACAGGTTACTTGTTCCGCAACGCCTCCAGCTTCGCCATTACCCCCGCCGCCGTCTGCTCACCGAGCAACTGTTCACGCACCTTGCCCTTGTCATCGATGATGAACGTCACCGGCAGCGCCTCACTGCGCGGCAGGTCGAACAGCTCGGCCGGATCCTGCGCGAGCACGGTGAACTTGATGCCGAGCTTTTCACTCGCCTCTTTCAATTCCGCGCCCTGCACATTGTCGAAGTTGACCCCGAACACCCCGACATTCTTGCTCTTGAGCTCATCAGCCAAATGATTCAGCTCGGGAATTTCCGTGCGGCACGGGCCACACCATTCGGCCCAGTAATTGAGCACCACCCACTGCTTGTCCAGACGTTCGGACGCTACCTTCTGGCCGTTCTGATCGATGCCGTAGTCATTGCCGCAGCCCCCCAGCATCAACGCCCCGATTATCGTCAATGCCGCTGCCAATCGCCGTGTCATGTCGTGTTCCTTGTGAAAATTCGAAAGCGCCTGCGACCCATCGCCTCTGACGGTTCTGGATTGCGCGCCGCACAGTTAGAATAGCCGCCACTTTACGCCAGAAGCGACCCGCCATGACCGATCTGACGCTTTATCACAATCCGCGCTGCTCGAAATCCCGCGGCGCGCTGGAACTGCTTGAAGCCCGCGGCTTGACTCCGACTGTCGTGCGCTACCTGGAAACGCCGCTCAGCGCCGCGCAGATCAAGGCCCTGCTCGGCAAGCTCGGGATCAGCGCGCGGCAGCTGCTGCGCAGCGGTGAAGAGGAATACAAAACCCTGAACCTGGCCGACGCCAGCCTCAGCGAGCAGCAGCTGATCGACGCCATCGCCGCGCACCCGAAACTCATGGAGCGGCCGATTCTGGAAGTCGGCGACAAAGCCGTCATCGGTCGCCCACCGGAAAACGTGCTGGAGTTGTTGCCATGAGCACGCCGTACATTCTGGTTCTCTATTACAGCCGCAACGGTTCGACCAACGAGATGGCCCGGCAAATCGCCCGTGGCGTCGAGCAGGCCGGAATGGAAGCGCGTCTGCGCACAGTGCCGGCGATTTCCACCGAATGCGAAGCGGTGGCGGCGGAGATTCCCGCTGAGGGCGCGCTCTACGCAAGCCTCGATGATCTGAAGAACTGCGCCGGCCTCGCCTTGGGCAGTCCGACGCGTTTCGGCAACATGGCCGCGCCGCTCAAGTACTTCCTCGACGGCACCAGCAACCTCTGGCTGACTGGCGCGCTGGTCGGCAAACCGGCCGGTGTGTTCACCTCCACCGCCAGCCTGCACGGCGGTCAGGAAACCACGCTGTTGTCGATGATGTTGCCGCTGTTGCATCACGGAATGTTGATCACCGGCCTGCCCTACAGTGAATCGGCCCTGCTCGAAACCGAGGGTGGCGGCACGCCGTATGGCGCCAGCCATCACGCCGGTGCCGACGGCAAGAACGGTCTCGACCAGCACGAAGTGGCGCTGTGTCGCGCACTCGGTCTGCGTCTGGCGAAAACCGCGCAGAAGCTGGTGGGCTGATGGCGAAGAAGACGAAAGTCCTGCCCTCGATAGAGTGGCTTGAGCCACGGGTCAAGGCGATGCGCGTGCTCAGCCTGCTGAGCTTTTTCGCCCTCGCCGGTTTGCTCGCTGTTTATTACCTGGTGTTCGCCGACCTGCATGGCGCGCGGCCTTGGGTGATTCTGCTGGTCGAGCTGATCCCGTGGCTGGTGCTCGCCCCGGCGATGATCATGGGCAGCGCCCGTGGCCATTCGTGGATGTGTTTTGTGGTGAACCTGTATTTCATCAAAGGCGCCCTGGCGGCGTACGACCCCAACCGGCAGCTGTTCGGCCTGCTGGAAATGGCTGCGAGCCTGGCGGTGTTCTGCTCGGCGCTGTTGTATGTGCGCTGGCGCTATCAGTTGAATCGCAAATTGGCGGGTGAAGGCGAGATCAGCGTCGCCTGACCGATCGCCATCAGTTGCTACACCGATCGTTCCCACGCTCTGCGTGGGAATGCATCCAGAGACGCTCTGCGTCTCAGGGACGCGGAGCGTCCCGGGCGGCATTCCCACGCGGAGCATGGGAACGATCGGATGGACTCAATGGTTGACGGTATAGGCGAGCATCATCGAAATCTGGCTCATCGGCCGTCCGCCGCTCTGTTCGTGCCATTGGTTGAACGCGTTCTGCACCGTCGCCAGATCACGCTGGCTGGTCGGCACTTTGTCGACGATCTTCTGCGCATTCAGCGCCGCGACCACGTCGTAACTCGGCACGAACGTGTCCTTGCCGACCATGCGCAAAAAGCGCGGCGCCGACAGCCCGCCGAGTTGGTGGCCGTGCTTTTTCAGGTAGGTCCACAGGCCGACGATATCGGTCACCGGCCAGTCGGCGATCAGCGCGCCGAAGCTGCCCTTGTCCTTTTCCACATCGAGAATGAACTGCGCATTGCGCGGCACGCTTTTCAGTTTGCCCAGATGGCGGATGATCCGCGCGTCCTGCATCAGGCGCTCAAGGTGTTCGGCGCTCATCAGCACGACTTTTTCCGGGTCGAACTTGAAGAACACTTCTTCGAACGCCGGCCACTTGGCGTCGACCAGGCTGTGCTTGAGCCCGGCGCGAAAAACCCGCAGGGCCATGGTCGAGAGGTAGCGGTCGTCGCGGATTTTGCGCAGTTGTGCGGGGGTCTTGGGAACGGGCAGATGGGCTTCCAGTTCAGCCGCCGAACCGAAACGGTTCAGACAGTATTCGTGCAGCCACTTGTAATCGCGCATGCCCTCTCCTGAGGTTTGGAAATGAATAACACCTGCAGAAGCACGCCCCTGTGGCGAGGGGATTCATCCCCGCTGGGCTGCGCAGCAGACCCCGAGATTTTGGGGCCGCTTCGCGCCCCAGCGGGGATGAATCCCCTCGCCACAGGGCTCGCTTCTACAGGTTGTGTTTACAGATTGACGACATTGACGAAACGCGAAGCCGCGGTCTCGTCGATCTTCAGGCTGGTGAAGTCGAACAGGTTGCGGTCGGCCAGTTGCGACGGCACCACGTTCTGCAGGCTGCGGAAAATCGATTCGGTGCGGCCCGGGGTCTTGCGGTCCCAGTCCTGGAGCATTTCCTTGACCACCTGGCGCTGCAGGTTTTCCTGCGAGCCGCAGAGGTTGCACGGGATGATCGGAAATTGCTTGAGGTCCGAGTAGGCCTGAATGTCCTTCTCGTTGCAGTACGCCAGCGGGCGAATCACCACGTTGCGGCCATCGTCGGCGCGCAGTTTCGGCGGCATCGCTTTCAGAGTGCCGTTGAAGAACATGTTGAGGAAGAACGTTTCGACGATGTCGTCGCGGTGATGACCGAGGGCCATTTTCGTCGCGCCGATTTCGTCAGCAAAGGTGTACAGGGTGCCGCGACGCAGGCGCGAGCACAGCGAACAGGTGGTCTTGCCTTCCGGCACCAGTTCCTTGACCACCGAGTAAGTGTCCTTCTCAACGATGTGGTACTCGATGCCCAGTTCTTTCAGGTAGGCCGGCAGCACGTGCTCGGGAAAGCCCGGCTGTTTCTGGTCCATGTTCACCGCGACGATGTCGAACTTGATCGGTGCAACCTTCTGCAGGTGCATCAGCACGTCAAGCATGGTGTAGCTGTCCTTGCCCCCGGACAGGCAGACCATGACCTTGTCGCCGTCTTCGATCATATTGAAATCGGCGACCGCTTCGCCGGCCAGGCGGCGCAGGCGCTTTTGCAGTTTGTTCTGGTTGACCGTAAGAGTGCCCATGACGCGAAATCCGTGAGGTGTGACGAAAGGCCGGCATTTTACGCAAAAACCCCAGTAGCGCGAAGCATCTGTGGCGAGGGGATTTATCCCCGCTGGGTTGCGAAGCAGCCCTGAAACCCGAGAACTCGTATCGCCTGACACTGCTCGGTGAATGGCTTGGCGACTGTTGTGCAGCCGAACGGGGATAAATCCCCTCGCCACAAAAGTGTTTCAACCCCAAAAATGCCTTCCGCGCAAGACCCCGAGGCGATTATCCATCCCGTTTACAGCGCGATTTGCTCTAAGCCCGGCATACCGGTGCGTTGGAGTCCTTTCTATACTGCGACATAAGGTCGCACACATCTGAAGACCTGTATTTGCTCGGCCATCTTGGCCCGTAGGCGCTCCGTTGGGGGGCGATGGCAATGACAAGAGGAGTGAATGGCATGATCCATCACGTAGTGGGACTGTTTACCCACCCCGATCAGGAATGGAAGGAGATCCGTGGCGACCAAGAGGAAAGCATCAGCCACATGTACCTGACGCATACGCTGATTCTGGCGGCGATCCCCGCTGTCTCGGCGTTCATCGGCACGACCCAGGTCGGTTGGGTGATCGGCAATCGCGCGCCGGTGATGCTCACGTTTGAAAGCGCCTTGTGGATGACCATCATGTCGTACCTGGCGATGCTCGGCGGGGTCGCGGTGATGGGCGCTTTCGTACACTGGATGGCGCGCACCTATGACGCCAATCCAAGCCTGGCCCGTTGCGTGGCCTTTGCCACATACACCGCGACACCGTTGTTTGTCGGCGGTCTGGCGGCGCTGTATCCGCACATGTGGCTGGGGATGATCGTCGGCACAGCGGCCATCTGCTATACGGTGTATCTGTTGTATGTCGGCCTGCCGACCTTCATGAACATCCCTTCGGATGAAGGTTTCCTGTTTTCCAGCTCGGTGCTCGCGGTTGGGCTGGTGGTGCTGGTGGCGATCATGGCGTTCACCGTGATTGTCTGGGGCTTGGGTGTCGGCCCGGTCTATACCAACTGACCTGTTTCCTCCCTGAGAAAAACAACATCTGCCAATACAGGCCGCCGCAAGGCGGCCTTCTCGTTGGGCGACGACCATTCGGCAGGTCGGCGATTCGCAAGTCGCCGGGGTTGCGGCATACTCGGCGTCTCTGGAGATCCATCAAGCATGCCCGAGCAACTCAATACCCGCGTCGAAGACTGTTACCAACTCGCTGAATCCTTTTTCAAACGTTCCTTCAAACGCCCCGTCGTCAGCCTCAAGCTGCGCGGGCAGAAAGCCGGTGTCGCGCATCTGCACGAGAACCTGCTGCGCTTCAATCCGCAGCTGTACCGGGAGAACACCGAACACTTCCTCAAGCAGACCGTGGCCCACGAAGTCGCCCACCTGATCGCGCATCAACTGTTCGGCGACCGCATCCAGCCCCATGGCGAGGAGTGGCAACTGATCATGCGCGGCGTCTACGAATTGCCGCCGGACCGCTGCCACACCTATGAAATCAAGCGGCGCAGCGTGACCCGCTATATCTACAAATGCCCGTGCCCCGACAGTGATTTCCCGTTTACTGCCCAGCGCCATGGTCTGGTGCGGCAAGGGCGGCGGTATCTGTGCCGGCGCTGCCGCAGTACGCTGGTGTTCAGTGGTGAGATGCGGGTGGAATAGTTGGTTCCTGGGTTGTATTGACTGACCCCTTCGCGAGCAGGCTCGCTCCCACAGGGGAATGCATTTCAATGTGGGAGCGAGCCTGCTCGCGAAGGCGGCGGCATGAGCGCTACAGAATCACCTTGGCGGAACGCAACTCGGCGATCCGCTCAGCACTCAAGCCCAACTCCCCCAACACCTCCTCCGTATGCTGCCCCAACCCCGCGCCAACATGCCTTGGCGCCGGCAACGCCTCAGAAAATTTCAACGGACAGGCCATCTGCGCCTGCGTCGTGCCATCGCCGCGCGGTACCTGGGTCACCAGCTCCCGCGCCTGCATTTGCGGGTGGCGCAACGCCTCGCCCAGACTCAGTACCGGCTCGACACAGGCATCGACCCCGGCGAACAACTCACACAGTTCTGCAAAATCATGCCGCTCGAATTCAATGCGCAACGCCTCTTTCAGGGCCTGTTGTTGCTCAGGCCTGGGCGACAACCCTTGCGCGGCCAGTTCCGGCCGGCCCAGCGCCGTGCACAATTGCTGCATGAAGGCCGGCTCCAGACTGCCCACCGACATCCAGCGCCCATCCCGGGTACGGTAATAATCGTAAAAGCTGCCGCCATTGAGCATCTGGTCTTCCCGGCCCGGTTCCGCGCCGCAGGCCAGATAGCCAGCGCCGGCCATGGCGTTCAGGCTGAACGCGCAGTCGGTCATGCTCACATCCAGATGGGTGCCCTGCCCGGTTTGCTGACGGGCAATCACCGCTGCCAGCAAGCCGATCACGCCGTGTAGCGAGCCGCCCGCCACGTCCGCCACCTGCATGCCCAGCGGCAACGGCCCGCTGTCGGCGCGCCCGGTATAGCTGGCAAGCCCGGCCAGCGCCAGATAGTTGATGTCATGCCCGGCGCGTTCCTTGTACGGCCCGGTCTGGCCGTAACCGCTGATCGACACATAAATCAGCTTTGGATTGATCGCTTTCAACGCTTCATAACCCAGGCCCAGACGCTCCATCACCCCGGGGCGAAACTGCTCGAGCACGATGTCGTATTCGCCCAGCAGTTGCTTGATGATCTCCAACGCTTCGGGCTGTTTCAGATCCAGCGCCAGACTGCGCTTGTTGCGGTTGAGGTAGGCGTGACTGGCCGAGACACCGCCATCATGCGGCGGCAGCACCCGCAGCAGATCCATACGCGTCGGCGATTCGATGCGCAGCACCTCGGCGCCCATGTCCGCCAGCAGCAACGAGGCGAACGGCCCCGGCAGCAAGGTCGAGAAATCGAGAATCTTCAGTGAGGCCAGCGGTGCAGACATGGGCGAACTCCTTGGGCGATGCACTCAGCCTAGGCAGCCATCGTCGATGCGGCAATCACCGCAAATGTCAGCAGGTGTGACCGTTGCGCTCAAATTCCGGGCAAGAAAAAACCCCTGTGGCGAGGGGATTTATCCCCGTTGGGTCGCGAAGCGGCCCCTTCTCTGGAATTGGAAGAAGAGGCCCGCTGTGCTGTCCATCGGGGGTAAATCCCTCACCACAAGGGATTTTTTACAACCTCACATCGTACTGATGCGCAGTTCTTGTATTTACTTCACATTGCTCGGGGTTGGGCCTTCAGCCACACCCAGGTCGTCTTCTTCACGCTCATCGGAGATACCGCGACCGCCGGAAGCCAGCTCGGTCTGCAGTTGATCGGTGTCCAGTTCCTTGACCCACTTGGCGACGACGATGGTCGCTACAGCGTTACCGACCAGGTTGGTCAGTGCGCGGGCTTCAGACATGAAACGGTCGATACCGAGGATCAGCGCCAGACCGGCAACCGGCAGGTGACCTACCGCCGACAGTGTCGCGGCCAGGACGATGAAGCCCGAACCGGTCACACCCGCCGCGCCTTTGGAGGACAGCAGCAGTACCAGCAGCAGGGTGATCTGGTGGGTGATGTCCATGTGCGTGTCAGTCGCCTGGGCGATGAACACGGCGGCCATGGTCAGGTAGATCGAAGTACCGTCGAGGTTGAACGAGTAACCAGTCGGGATCACCAGACCCACGACGGATTTCTTCGCGCCCAGACGCTCCATCTTGATCAGCATGCGTGGCAGTGCCGATTCCGACGAGGACGTGCCCAGTACGATCAACAGTTCTTCACGGATGTAGCGCACCAGCTTGAACACGCTGAAACCGTGAGCCCGGCAGATCGCACCCAGCACCAGCACGACGAACAGAACGCAGGTGATGTAGAAGCAGATCATCAACTGGCCCAGTTGCACCAGCGAGCCGACACCGTAGGCACCGATGGTGAACGCCATGGCGCCGAACGCACCCAGCGGCGCCAGTTTCATGATCATGTTGATGATGTTGAACATCACGTGGGCGAAGCGATCGATCATGTCCAGCAGCGGACGACCGTACGAGCCGAGGCGATGCAGGGCGTAGCCGAAGATCACCGAGAACATCAGCACTTGCAGGATGTCACCGGTGGCGAACGCGCCAACGATGGTGTTCGGGATCACATTGAGGAGGAAACCGACAATGCTCTGGTCTTTACTGGCCGTCACGTAGGTGGCGATTTTCGAGGCGTCGAGGGTGGTGACGTCGATGTGCATGCCGGCGCCCGGTTGCACAACGTTGACCACGACCAGACCGATCAGCAGGGCAATGGTGGAAACGATTTCGAAGTACAGCAGCGCGTAGCCGCCGGTCTTGCCCACCGACTTCATGTTCTGCATGCCGGCGATGCCGCTGACAACAGTACAGAAGATGATCGGGGCGATGACCATTTTGATCAGCTTGATGAAGCCGTCACCCAGTGGCTTGAGGGCCACACCGGTCTGCGGATAGAAGTGACCAAGCAGGATGCCGATGGCGATGGCAACGATCACCTGGAAATACAGGGATTTGTACAGTGGCTGACGAGTCGTCATTGCAGGTTTCCTCAAGCGTCCAGCGGCAACATCCATCTGTCGAGCGCTGAACCTTAATTGCGAACCCTCCTGCACTGGAGGGATTTGTTGTTGGAACGGCATTTTTCCGGGCGGAGGAATGCACGCTTCTGTGGCTTGTATCGCAAACGTCGTGCCAGATTGGTGCGAATGGCAGCAAGCCTTTTGATATCAGGGCCTGCGGGATTTTCCTGTCACCAATCAGTGACTTGAGGCATGGCGGATTTCCGCCAACTGAGCGTTCAGTGTCCTGCAATTTGGCGGAAATCCGCCTTGTTGCGTTGCCGGCCCGCCGTTACGATCGGTGCCTGAACAAGGATTGCCGCTTATGCGCGAACGCACCATCGCCAGCCATTTCGCCCGTGCCGCTCTTGGCGGCGCACGCCGGCGCGGCCTGGATTATTCAGGCCTGTTGCAGCAACTGGGGATCAGCCCGGAGTTGCTCGACGAGCCCCGCGCGCGGATTGCCCCGGAGCAGTTCACCCGGCTGATTCAAGGGCTGTGGCTGGCGCTGGACGACGAATACCTGGGTTTCGGTAACGCCCCGAGCAAGCCCGGCAGCTTCGCCATGATGTGCCACGCCTCGATTCACTGCCGCAACCTGGAGAAGGCTCTGCAACGTGGCTTGTTGTTTTACAGCCTGTTCCCCGACGCCCCACGCCTGACCCTGCGTCGCGAAGACGACTGGGTGCGTCTGAGCCTGGACGACGCGCAGTGGTGGGACCCGGATCATTTTCTCAGCGAGAGTCTGTTGGTGATCTGGCACCGCCTCGGCAGTTGGCTGATCGGCCAGCGGATACGCCTTGAGCAGGCAACCTTCAGCTATCCGCGCCCCGAGCACGGCAGCGAATACGACCTGCTGTTCCCCTGCCCGCTGACCTTTGATGCCGAGCAGAGCACTCTGCTGTTTCACAGTCGCTATCTGGCCATGCCGCTGTTGCAGGACGAACGCACGCTAAAACACTTCCTCGAACGCTCCCCCGCCGACCTGCTCTCGCGCCCGGACGACGGCGACAGCCTGAGCAGCCGTCTGCGCCGCTTGCTCAGTCGCGACGCTGCGCACTGGCCTGATCTGGAAGCGGTTGCGGCGCATCTGCATATCAGCCCGCAGACCTTGCGCCGGCACTTGCGCGAGGAAGGCACCAGTTTTCAGGAGCTGAAAGATCAGCTGCGGCGGGATATCGCCATCTACCATCTGGGCCGGGCGGATCTGTCGTTGCAACAAATTGCCGAGCAGCTCGGGTTCTCTGAGCCTTCGGCGTTTCACCGGGCATTCAAGAAATGGACGGGGCTGACACCGGGGGCTTATCGGGCACAGGAGTTGTGAAGTCAGACGCCTTCGCGAGCAGGCTCGCTCCCACAGGAGAATGCGTTTCAAGGCGGGATCGAGCCTGCTCGCGAAGAGGCTGGCACTGCCAACCTTCACACCGCCGGAAAATGAATCCTGAACGCCGCCCCGCCCATCGGTGAATCGCCCAAAGCCAAACGCGCGTTGTAGCTTTCGATGATGTCCTTGACCACCGCCAGCCCGATGCCCTGCCCGGGATACTGGGCGTCCAGGCGTTCGCCGCGTTCCAGAATCCGCGCACGCTGATCGAGGGGCACGCCCGGGCCATCATCCTCGACGCACAATTCGATCCCGGCCAAGGACTCGCGCACGCTGACCCGCACTTCGCCGAGGCACAGGCGATAGGCGTTTTCCAGCAGGTTGCCGAGCATTTCCAGCAAGGCGCCCTGCTCGATCGGCACGTAGCAATGCTCGGGCAGATCAAAGGTCACGCGCACATGTTTGTCGCGGTAGACCTTGTCCAGCGTATCGCAGAGGCTTTTGAGCACCGGTTGCAGGCGCACCTGATGGCGCACCAGACCGCTTTTGCGCAGGCTGGCCCGTTGCAGCTGGTAGCTGATCTGCTGGCTCATGCGTTCGATCTGACTTTGCAGCACCCAGGCCTGATCGCGGTCTGCGGGGCGCTGGGCCATGTCTTCGCTGACGCCTTGCAGCACCGCCAACGGGGTTTTCAGGCTGTGGGCGAGGTCGTCGAGGGAGTCGCGGTAGCGGCTGCGTTGCTGGCGTTCGCTGAGCAGCAAGCGGTTGAGCGAGCCGGTCAGGCGCAGCAGTTCACGCGGGTGTTTTTCCGTCAGGCTTTCGCGGGTGCCGCCTTCGATTTCGTCGAGTTCCTGGCTCAAGCGGCGCAAGGCCTTGAGGCCCCAGGTCAGGCCGATCCACAGCAATGCCAGCAAAACCAGCAATGCCGCGCCGAAGCCCAGAGAGAGGTTTTCCCGCAGGCCTTCGAGGGTGGTTTCGTATTCACGCACCGGTTGCAGAGCGACGATGCTGAACGCTGCGCTTTTGCCGCCGAGCAATTTGACTTCGACGTCGTAGACGAAGAACTCCTGACCGCTGGCTTCACGAATCCGCGCGAACTCGTTGCCGAGGCCGTCGTAGCGCGGTTTGTAGTTGATCTGTTCTTCCTGGGTGGCTTTCGAGCGCCACACCAGTTTGCCGTCGCGGTCGTAGATATAGCCGAGCAAGCGGAAATCGGTGAGGTTGAAACGCTCGTCGGGCAATTGCGACGGCATCACCAGCCGACCGTTTTCCACCCGCGCGGCGGAGATCAATGTGGTGACGTCGGAGGCCAGGCGTTGTTCGATCGAGTCCTGCAAGGCAAGGCTGAACGCGCCCTGCATCGCCGGCAACAAAGCGAGCATGAACAACACCGCCAACGTGGTGGCGGCGAGCATCAAGCGAACGCGAAGGGAACGGATCAAGTGCAGCGCTCATTGAACAGGTAGCCAAGGCCGCGCACGGTGTCGATCGGTTTGAACCCGGCCGGGCCTTCGAGCTTGCGGCGCAGACGGCCGACCAGCACTTCGATGACATTCGGATCGCGCTCGTCGTCATCCGGATACAGCTGCTCCATCAAGCGATCCTTGGGCACCACCTGCTGATGGTGGCGCATGAGGTATTCGAGGATGCGGTATTCGTAAGCGGTCAGCGCCAGCGTTTGTTCATCGAGGCTGGCCTGTTTGCGATTGAGGTCGAGCAGCAACGGCCCGGCAACGATGGTCGACTGGGTGAAGCCGCTGGAGCGGCGCAGCAATGCGTTCAGGCGTGCGTCGAGTTCTTCGAACTGGAACGGCTTCACTACGTAATCGTCGGCACCGGCGGCGAGTCCTTCAACCTTGTCCTGCCAGTTGCCGCGCGCAGTGAGTATGAGGATCGGGAAGGTCTTGCCGCCCGAGCGCAACTGGCGGATCAGGTCGAGGCCGCCCATGCCCGGCAGGCCGAGATCGATCACCGCCAGATCGAAGTTGTACTGGCCGGTCTGGTACAGCGCCTCCTCGGCATTGGCCACGGACTCGACCACATGACCGCTTTCCGTCAGGCGGGTTTGCAGGTGATGACGCAACAGCGCCTCGTCTTCGACGACCAACAGTTTCATGCCTTTCTCCCTATCACTTGAACTCTCCAGGCAACTACCTGTGGGAGCGAGCCTGCTCGCGAATCCGGTGGATCAGCCAAGCAAGTGTCGGCTGATACACCCCTTTCGAGCAGGCTCGCTCCCACACTTCAATCGGCGGCAACCGCTTAGAAATAGTAGTTGGCCGACAGGTAGGTCTGCGCGCTGCTGGTCAAGTCCAGCGAGCCCTGTTTGCTGCCGCCGCTCTCTTTCATTTCGGTGCTGGCGTTGCTGCGCAGGTAACGGTAACCGAGTTCTATCGAGGTGTTCTGCGAAACTTGCTGCAACACACCCACCTGGCCACCGATGGCGTAACCGATATCGCTGTCACGGCTGAAACCTGGCGAATCCTGCGTCAGCTTGGTCAGACCGGCCGTGGCGCCACCGAACAACTTGGTGCTGCCGCCCACCGGGTAGAACAGGTCATAGCTGCCGAGCAGATTTTCCTGGCGCAGTTTAACGCCATTGTGCGAGCCGGAGACGTTGTCGTAAGTGGCGTAGTAGCGGCCCTGGCTGTTTTGCTGACCGAGGCGCATGCCGTAGGTGTTGTTGCCGTCGATGGCCCCGGTGACGTTGGGGTTGCCGAGATTGTTGTTGAGCGCGTGGGACTTGTCGATCTTGTCGCTGGTCTGGCCGAACGTCAGGCCGGCGAAGTTGCTGGTGTCGTCGGCGTTGGCCGCGATGCTGGAGCCTAACAGGGTAAAAGCCAGCAGCAATTTGTTTAAACGAGTCATGGGTATTTCCTCTTTCACAGTGCTGTTTGGGTATGGCGCAAGGTTACTGAGCCGCCCCTGTACGGCCCCTGAACCGTCTCTGAACCTGACCTGAACCGGATCGACTAGGCTGTTCTGACCACTTTCAATAAGGAGACCCGACCATGCGCCTGTTCCTCGCCCTCACTTTGCTGGCAGTCAGCAGCTTCACCCAGGCTGCGATCAAGACTGAAGAAATCCCCTACCAAAGCGCCGACGGCAGCCAACTGATCGGCTACTACGCCTACGACGACGCGATCAAAGGCCCACGCCCCGGCGTTGTCGTGGTCCACGAATGGTGGGGGCTGAACGATTACGCCAAGCGCCGCGCGCGGGATCTTGCCGGACTTGGCTACAGCGCGCTGGCCATCGATATGTACGGCGAAGGCAAGAACACCGAGCACCCGAAAGACGCCATGGCCTTCATGCAGGCAGCGACCAAGGACGCCGATGCGGCGAGCAAGCGCTTCGCCGCCGGGCTCGATCTGTTGAAGAAACAAAAGCAGACCGACCCGAACAAAATCGCCGCCATCGGCTATTGCTTCGGTGGCGCCGTGGTGCTGAATGCGGCGCGTCAGGGTGTGCCGCTGGCCGGTGTGGTGAGTTTCCATGGCGCGCTGGCAACCAAGACCCCGGCGACTCCGGGCAGTGTGAAGGCGAAAATCCTCGTCGAGCACGGTGCGCTGGACAGCATGGTCACTCAGGACCACGTCACCGCGTTCAAGTCAGAGATGGACAAGGCTGGGGCGGACTACCAGTTCGTAAGTCTGGATGGCGCCAAGCATGGTTTCAGCAATCCGGATGCCGATCGCCTGAGCCATGGCGAGCATGGTGGGCCGGACATTGGTTACAACAAGGCGGCGGATGAAAAGTCGTGGGCGGATATGCAGGCGTTCTTCAAGAAGATTTTCGGTTGAGTCAGTAAAGACCGAGGCGCGGCTTTCGCGAGCAGGCTCGCTCCCACACCGGATATCTGTCGCCCAGAAGATCCCTTGTGGGAGCGAGCCTGCTCGCGAAGGCTTCACCGCCGATCTCGACCTCGCCCCGACTAACCGGCAAAATGCCCGCCATGCATACCACCCCCGCCCTGCCCGCCTGCTGCACTGCGCTCGACAGCCATTGGCCGTTGCCGACGGTCCTGGCCGATACCGTGCTGCTCAGTACGCACTTCGACCCGGCACGCCTGCTTGGCGATGACTTCCAGCGCAGCGCTGTGCTGGCGCCACCGAGCATTCAGCGCTCGGTGGCCAAGCGCCAGGCCGAGTTTCTCGCTGGACGCATTTGCGCGCGGGCCGCGCTGCAACAACTCGAAGGCCTGAATATCGTCCCGCCGATTGGCGAAGACCGCGCGCCGGTGTGGCCGGCGCACATCTGTGGTTCGATCACTCACAGCACTGGCCGTGCGGCGGCGATTGTCGCCAACAAGCAACACTGGCGCGGCTTGGGCATGGATCTGGAAAACCTGTTGAGCCACGAGCGCGCTGAACGCCTGGCCGGGGAAATTCTCACCCCGGCGGAAATGCAGCGCATGGCGGCAGGCTCGCAGGAGCAACTGGCGCTGCGGGTGACCCTGACGTTTTCGGTGAAAGAGAGTTTATTCAAAGCGCTGTACCCGATCGTGCAGCAGCGCTTTTATTTCGAGCATGCCGAAGTGCTGGAATGGACTGCGGCGGGTCAGGTCAGGCTGCGGTTGCTGACTGATTTGTCCAGCGAATGGCGCAACGGATCGGAGCTGGAGGCGCAGTTTGCAGTGCAAGATGGGCAGTTGTTGAGTCTGGTCAGCATTCCTGCCTGACGTTTTGCATGCATGTTATGGCGCCTTCGCGAGCAGGCTCGCTCCCACAGGGGATTGCATTTCAAATGTGGGAGCGAGCCTGCTCGCGAAGGCGGTATCCCGAATCTCAGCGGCGCTCCTGATTCCTCGGCCAGCTCAGACTGAAACAGGCCCCACCCAGACTCTTGCTCTTGCCAATAATCGCGCGCCCGTCGTGCCAGTGAATGATCCGCCGCACGATCGACAAGCCCAGACCATGCCCGCCCGAGGCCCGCGTGCGGCTATCGTCCAAGCGCAGAAACGGCGTGAAGATCCGCTCCCACGCCACTTCCGGCACGCCCGGTCCGTCGTCCTCGACGTCGATCCGGCAACGCAACTGGCCGACCTGATAACTTACCGTCACTTGTGAATGCGCATGGCGCATCGCGTTGCCCACCAGATTCTGCAGCGCCCGATGCAAATAGCGCGGCTCGGCCTCTACCCACGCGCCGTCGTTGTCGGCCGATGACAGACACAAACCGCGCTGCACCGTGACCTCGGCGCGCAGCGGCGCCAATTCTTCGATCACCTGATTGACCAGCGCATCCAGATCGATGCGCTGGAAGGTCAGCGCCGGCGACCCCTGCTCCAGTCGTGCGTAGGTGAGCATTTCGTCGACCAGCTTATCGAGGTCCTCGATGTCGTGATCCATGCCTTCGCGGTATTTTTCCAGCGCTTGGGGAGTGGTGGCCGTGCCGATCATTTCCAGACCGAAACGCAGCCGCGCCACCGGCGTGCGCAGCTCGTGAGACACCGCGCGCACCAGTTCACGCTGGATCGCCAGCAACTGTTGCAAGTGCTCGGCCATGCCATTGAACGCAGACGCCAGCCGTCCAACCGAGTCGGCACCGCGCGCCGGCACGCGGGTTTCCAGGCTGCCCTTGGCGATGCGCGTGGCCGCTGCTTCGAGGCCGCGCAAACGTCGCTCGAGCTGACGCACCAACAGATAAACGATAAGGCCGATCAGGGTCAGGCCCAGCGCGGCAATCAATACCAGCCATTCCGGCGGATACGGATTCATCTGATACAGCGGGCCGATTTCCAGCACCCACGGCGTGCCGACCATACCGGCGAAGACGCGGATCGAATCGCCGCCCTTGCCCAGCGCCATCACCGTATCGCCCTCGGCCACGCGGCGGCTCTGGTCTTCGTCGATGTCGGCGTCATTTACCGTGACCAGACGCAGATCGAAGCCAAAGCCCTTTTCCTGTTTTATCTGCGCCAGACGCTTGGGCTGTTCGCCGACCGGTACCCGCACCAGTTCATCGGCCAGCAGGTAAATGGTCGCCCGGGCCAGTTGCTCGCTGATCTGCTGTACCTCGCCCACCAGCATCATTTGCTCTTTTTCGCTGATCAGCCGATAGACCTTGGCCGCATGAGGCCCGGTCTGCTCGACCAGCGCCTGACCGCGCAGCACACGGGTGCGCTGGGCCAGATCAAGGTCGGTTTCGGCGAATTTCTTCAGTGTCAGCGGTATACCAAGCAGCCGCTCCCACACCAGCAACGCGCGATGGCGTTCGGTCTGGTTCATCGGTTGCAGGTTGTCGGCCATCAGCGAGAAGGTGCCGTGGGCCAGGCGCTCGCGGTATTGCTCGCTGCGCACCTGATTGAGCAGGTTCAGCGCCAGCACGCCGAGCACCGCCACCAGAATCAGCGCGGCGCACATGCCGCCGTAGATGCGCAGGAAGATCGAATTCACAGCGCCAGGTCTGCGCAGGCTTCCGGGACGAACAGATAGCCTTTGCTGCGGATGGTCTTGATCAGGCGCGGATGGTCGGGGTCGTCGCCGATTTTCGGGCGGATACGCGAGATGCGCACGTCGATCGAGCGGTCCTGGCCGTCGTAGCCGATGCCGCGCAATGCAGTGAAGATTTCTTCCCGGGAAAGAATCCGCCCGGCGTTGGACACCAGCAGCCACAGCAGGTCGAACTCGGCGCTGGTCAGCTCGATGCCGTTGTCGCTCAGCCAGGCTTCGCGTAACGCGTTGTCGACCACCAGTGGACCGAATTGCAACCGCCGGGATTTTTCCGCGACCGGCTCCGGTGTGTCACTGCGCCGCAGCAACGCCTGGATCCGCGCCAGCAACAAGCGCGGACGCACGGGTTTGCATACGTAGTCGTCGGCACCGAGGTCGAGGCCGTGGATCTGATCAGCGTCATCGGTGCGCGCGGTGAGCATCAGGATCGGCCCGTCGTACTGGCTGCGCACCTTGCGGCAGATGCTCAGGCCATCTTCGCCGGGCAGCATCAGATCGAGGATCACCAGATCCGGCTGCTCCTTGATGATCCGCGCCGCCGCCAGCGCACCGTTGCCTTCGATCTCCACGCGCAGGCCATTGGCTTGCAGGTAATCGCGGGTGAGCTCGGCCAGTCGCTGGTCATCCTCGACGATCAATACCTGCCAGGTTTGTTGCTCCACCGGTGACCTCTGCTTGCTGTTTTTATTAAAAGAAGAAAGACAATCGCCTGACACGGACAAAACCTGTGGGAGCGAGCCTGCTCGCGAAAGCGTCTGTGCTCCAACCTGAATGCTCAGCGGTCAACCGATTCGCGAGCAGGCTCGCTCCCACAATCCTGCGTGTACCTCCCGATCATCTGTCATGTTTCAGGAGGATAAAAATGCCCATGCACCCAGCGATTGTATAAACGCCGCTCACCCGGAAAACAAGTCGGTAAATGCGTTCGGACAAGGCGGAATTCTGTGATAGGGTTCGCGCCCTTAAAAAACCGCTGAAGCGTTTTTCCAGGCAAAAAAACAGTGACAAACGGTCTGGCTCAGCAGGTTCGCGGCCTACACGCGTTTTCCCTGTTTCTTACACAAATTACGCACAGGCTTATCCACAGGTAGTACGTTGCAATCCCCCCCTGAAACGCATTATCTTGTAGCACGGCGAAAACAGAGACCCTACATATAGGGTTTTCACCTAAAACGCCCAACCACATTTCAGACCTGAAACTCAAGTGCTTTATGGCCAGTTTCCGGTAGAACAAGCGAGTTTTTTCAAGCCCAAACCGCACTGGCGGATGGCACCGTTTTATTTGGTCCGAAACGGACAAAACGGTATGGGTGTTGCAGTCATGACTGCCACCCGCGAAGGAATCCGGTGGCGAGCTTCGGCTCGTAACCAAAACTTCGGCAAGGATGCGGCGTTGCAGCCTTTTTCCTACTGTTCCGAAGTTTGTAATGCCGACGCCCGTCGGTTGCAGTGCTTCGGTACAGAACGGTGAGCACCATGACGGTGCCAAACAAACATAGAGAATGTGGAGACCACCCCCCATGCAAACCGACACAACTCGCGAGAACCCGCAGGGCACCTTGCCGCAGGCCGCCGATTCGACTTCGGATCTGGCAGCCACCGCGCCTGGCCAGCTGCGCGTGATCAAGCGTAATGGCACTGTCGTTCCTTACACCGATGACAAGATCACCGTCGCTATCACCAAAGCGTTCCTCGCAGTTGAAGGCGGCACCGCTGCCGCCTCGTCGCGAATCCACGACACCGTTGCGCGCCTGACCGAACAGGTCACCGCGACCTTCAAGCGTCGCATGCCATCGGGCGGCACCATCCACATCGAAGAAATCCAGGACCAGGTCGAACTGGCCCTGATGCGTGCCGGTGAGCAGAAAGTTGCACGCGACTACGTGATCTACCGTGACGGCCGTTCGAAAGAGCGCGCAGCGCACGCTCCGGCCGAAGCAGCAGTCAACGCGCACCCGTCGATCCGCATCACCCGCGCCGACGGCAGCCTCGCGCCGCTGGACATGGGCCGCCTGAACACCATCGTCACCGAAGCCTGCGAAGGCTTGGAAGAAGTCGACGGCGACCTGATCCAGCGCGAAACCCTGAAGAACCTGTACGACGGCGTGGCCCTGACCGACGTCAACACCGCCCTGGTGATGACCGCCCGTACCCTGGTCGAGCGCGAGCCGAACTACTCGTTCGTCACCGCCCGCCTGCTGATGGACACCCTGCGTGCCGAAGGCCTGAACTTCCTCGAAGTCGCCGAAAGTGCCACCCATCACGAAATGGCCGACCTGTACGCCAAGGCCCTGCCGGCGTACATCGCCAAAGGTATCGAGTTCGAACTGCTGAACCCTGTGCTGGCTACCTTCGACCTGGAAAAACTGGGCAAGGCGATCAACCACGAGCGCGATCAGCAATTCACCTACCTGGGCCTGCAGACCCTGTACGACCGCTACTTCATCCACAAGGATGGCGTGCGTTTCGAACTGCCGCAGATCTTCTTCATGCGCGTGGCCATGGGCCTTGCGATCGAAGAGAAGCAGAAAGAAGATCGTGCGATCGAGTTCTACAACCTGCTGTCCTCGTTCGACTACATGGCTTCGACCCCGACCCTGTTCAACGCCGGTACCCTGCGTCCACAGCTGTCGAGCTGCTACCTGACCACCGTGCCGGATGACCTGTCGGGCATCTATCACGCGATCCACGACAACGCCATGCTGTCGAAATTTGCCGGCGGCCTGGGCAACGACTGGACGCCGGTGCGTGCGCTGGGTTCGTACATCAAGGGCACCAACGGCAAGTCGCAAGGCGTGGTGCCGTTCCTCAAAGTAGTGAACGACACCGCTGTGGCCGTGAACCAGGGTGGCAAGCGCAAAGGCGCTGTGTGTGCCTACCTGGAAACCTGGCACATGGACATCGAAGAGTTCATCGAGCTGCGCAAGAACACCGGTGACGATCGTCGTCGTACCCACGACATGAACACCGCCAACTGGATCCCTGACCTGTTCATGAAGCGTGTCTTCGATGACGGCAAGTGGACCCTGTTCTCGCCATCCGAAGTACCGGACCTGCACGACCTGACCGGTAAGGCCTTCGAAGAGCGCTACGAGTACTACGAAGCGCTGACCGAGTACCCGGGCAAGGTCAAGCTGTTCAAGACCATCCAGGCCAAAGACCTGTGGCGCAAGATGCTCTCCATGCTCTTCGAAACCGGCCACCCATGGCTGACTTTCAAAGACCCGTGCAACCTGCGCAGCCCGCAGCAGCACGTCGGCGTGGTCCACAGCTCGAACCTGTGCACCGAGATCACCTTGAACACCAACAAGGACGAAATCGCCGTTTGCAACCTGGGCTCGATCAACCTGCCGAACCACATCGTCGACGGCAAGCTCGATACCGCCAAGCTGCAACGCACCGTGAACACCGCCGTGCGCATGCTCGATAACGTGATCGACATCAACTACTACTCGGTGCCGCAAGCGAAGAACTCCAACTTCCGCCACCGTCCGGTCGGTCTGGGCATCATGGGCTTCCAGGACGCTCTGTACCTGCAGCACATCGCCTACGGCTCCGACGCTGCCGTCGAGTTCGCCGACAAGTCGATGGAAGCGGTCAGCTACTACGCGATCCAGGCTTCCTGCGACCTGGCCGACGAGCGCGGCGCCTACGAGACGTTCAACGGTTCGCTGTGGTCCAAGGGCATCCTGCCGCTGGATTCGCAACAGATCCTGATCGAACAGCGTGGCGAGAAGTACATCGACGTCGACCTGAAGGAAACCCTCGACTGGGCACCGGTTCGCGCCCGTGTACAGAAAGGTATCCGTAACTCGAACATCATGGCCATCGCACCGACCGCGACCATCGCCAACATCACTGGCGTCTCGCAGTCGATCGAGCCGACCTACCAGAACCTGTACGTGAAATCGAACCTGTCGGGCGAATTCACCGTGATCAACCCGTACCTGGTTCGCGACCTGAAGGCTCGCGGTCTGTGGGACTCGGTCATGATCAACGACCTGAAGTACTACGACGGTTCGGTGCAGCAGATCGAGCGCATCCCGCAAGAACTCAAAGAGCTCTACGCGACCGCGTTCGAAGTGGACACCAAGTGGATCGTTGACGCCGCCAGCCGTCGTCAGAAGTGGATCGACCAGGCCCAGTCGCTGAACCTTTACATCGCCGGCGCATCGGGCAAGAAGCTCGACGTGACCTACCGCATGGCCTGGTACCGTGGTCTGAAAACCACCTACTACCTCCGTGCCCTGGCCGCGACCAGCACCGAGAAGTCGACCATCAACACCGGTAAGCTGAACGCTGTTTCCAGCGGCGGCAACCACGGCGACGATTCGGTTCTGGCCGCTCCGGCAGGTCCGGCGCCGGTGCCAAAGGCCTGCGCGATTGACGAGCCGGATTGCGAAGCTTGCCAATAAGCTGAGCTGATTTCAGGCGTTGCGAGACGCCTGGAATCTCAAGGCAAACAAAACCCCCGACAGACTTCTGGTTTGTTGGGGGTTTTGTTTTTTGGCGGCCTTGGCGGCCTTGGCGGCCTTTGGGCCGACCGGACTCTTGAGGTTTTGGGTGTATATCCGTTGCTGCGGGTGTTGCCGCTGGCGGTTTCGCTCTTACAGCGAGTCACCTTTTTCAGACGCCAAAAAGGTAACCCAAAAGGCTTTGCCCCGGCGTACGGCCCGCTCGCTGAGGCTCGGGGTACCTTCGTTACGGGACCGATCCGGGCGCAGCCTGCCGAAGGGGCAAAAGATCAAAAGCCGAAGCAAAGCAAAAGCCAGATCAAGAGCCAGATCAAAAGATCGCAGCCTTCGGCGGCTCCTACAGTTGGATCGCGTGCTACAAGACCAGGTCGGCTGTCGGGCCGCCTTCGCGAGCAGGCTCGCTCCCACAGAAAAGCAAAGCAGCGCAGCTGCCCGCGGCGAAGCCGCACCACTCAACAATGAGCGCAAGCTCGAGTGCTTTTGATCTACGGGCGACGTCGGAAGGCTGAGTGGAGGGATTGATCCGGGCGTGGGAGCGCAGCGACCGTCTGGCGCAGCCAGACACAGCGGAAGGAGGTGCAGCGAAGCAAACCGTAGCCGCTGCGCCCGGATCGATCCCGCAGCGAAGGAACCCGAGCCTGCGAGGGCCGAACGCAGGAGCAAGCCTTTTGGGTTACCTTTTTGGCGTTTGAAAAAGGTGACCCGCCGTAAGGGCGGAACCCTAAGTCGCCGTTACCGCAGAAACGGATATTCACCCAAAACCCCAAGAGCATGGCCGGCCCAAAGGCCGCCACGGCCAAAAAAAAGCCCCTCAAAACCGAGGGGCCCAAAAAACCAGCTCAGAAACCCGAATCAGGTCATCTGAATAATGGTCTGCATGATCGTGCTCTGCGTCGAAATGGTCTTGGCGTTCGCCTGATAGTTGCTCTGGCCTTTGATCAGATCAACCAGCTCATTGGTCAGGTTAACGTTCGACTCTTCCAGCGAGTTGGACACCACCGAACCCAGCGTACCGGTCTCAGGCGCATCGTAGCCCGGAATACCCGAAGCAAACGTCTCTTTCCAGCTGGTGCCACCGATCGCCTGCAGGCCCTGTTCGTTGGTGAAGCTCGCCAGTGCAACCTGTCCGATGGCCTTGCTCTGGTTGTTGCTGAAGTTGGCGAACAGGGTACCGGTACCGTCGATGGTCAGGTTGGTGATCTGGCCAGTCGCGTAACCATCCTGAGTAGGAATCGTGCGCGAGGTGTCGGCGTTGTACTGAGTGGTCTTGGCCATCGAGATGGTCACACCCGCCGGGTTTGCCGCCGCGCCGTTAGCCTTCCAGACACCATCGGTCACAGTGCCTGGCACCCAGCCCTTGAGTGTCAGGTCGCTGCTGATGATGGCCGGGCCACCCAGCGGATCTGGCGTGCTGACCTGGGTCAGCTTGCCGGTCGCATCAAAGGACAGCGTCGAGGCCACAGGCGCGGTGGTCTTCGGATCGCTGCCGGTCGCATCCGGGTTACGACCGTCCACCAGTGTGTAGACCTTCCAGGTGTTGGCGCCGGTTTTCACCATGTATTGATCCATGGTGTGCTGGTTGCCCTGGCTGTCATAGATCGGGGTGCTGAACGACTTGGTGTAGGTCGCAGTGTTGGTAGGGTCGAATTTGCCTGCCGCGACCGTATCGTCGATCACCGCAGCGGTCGAGTTCAGGTTGATGGTCGAAGCCACCGCCGAAGTCGACTTCGGGGCCAGGTTCGAGGTATCGATCTTGAGGTCGGTCAAGACGCCGTTAATAATTTTGCCGTTGGCATCCACACCATAGCCCTGCAAACGCGAGGTGTAGTCGGTGTTGGTGATGTAGCCGGCGTTATCGACCTTGAACGTACCGGCACGGGTGTAAGACACCGAGCCGTTGTTGTTCATGGTGAAGAAGCCAGAGCCGTTGATGCCCATGTCCAGCACGTTGCCAGTGTTGTTGATGTCACCCTGGGTGAACTGCTGGGAAACGTTGGCCAGGCGTACGCCGTTACCGATCACCTTGCTGCCGCTGCCCAGACGAGTCGCCGAATAGACGTCTTCGAATTCTGCGCGCGAGGATTTGAAACCGGCGGTGGCGACGTTGGCGATGTTGTTGCCGGTTACGTCGAGTTGTTTGTTGGCGGCATAGAGACCGCTAAGGCCGATGTTAAAAGACATGTTCCACTCCTTCGTGCCGGGTTAGTCGGCTCTATATACCAATGGTTTGTACTTTGGACAGGGCGACGGTGCCCTTGCCAGCCAGGTTGAGCATCAGCTCGCCACCGGTCTGGCTGATCGTCACGCTGTTGACGGTCGCTGGCAGATAAGTCGCCAAGTCGGTCGCGGTGCCGTTGATCGGTGCGTTGGCCTTGAACGTGTAAGTGCCGACCGGCACCACGGTGCCAGCAGTGTCCTTGCCGTCCCAAGTGAAGCTGGCATCGCCGGCAGCGCGGCTGCCCAGGTCGATGGTGCGCACGGTTTTGCCGTCCTTGTCGGTGATGGTCACGGTGCCGCCGGCAATCGACGAAGGCACGGTGACCGAACCGGTCAGACCTTTGCTCGGGTCATCGAGCTGGGCGGTGTTGGTCTGCACGATCACGTTGCGACCGACCAGCGACGACGCTTGCAATGCCTGCGACGAGTTGTAGTTGCCGGCAAGGCCGCTGACGGTGGAGTTCAGCGTGGTAATGCCTTCAAGGCTGCTGAACTGCGCCAGTTGCGCAACGAACGCGCTGTTGTCCTGCGGGTCGAGCGGATTCTGGTTTTTCAGCTGGGTGACCAGCAATTGCAGGAAAGCATCCTTGCCCAGCGCCTGGCCGCCGGTGGCACTGTTGGTCGCCGAAGCGATGCCGCCCGACGTCGTGCTGCTGGCCTTCTTCGACGAGTTGGCCAGGATGTCGTTCATGCTCAGGCTGCTGGTGGTATCCGTAACGCTCATGGCAGTCGCCCCTTATTACTGACCCAGGGTCAGTACCTTCTGCATCATGGTTTTGGCGGTGTTCATCATTTCCGCGTTGGTCTGGAACGAGCGGCTCGCAGAAATCATGTCAGCCATTTCTTCCACCACGTTGACGTTCGGGTAGTAGACGTAGCCCTTGGCGTCGGCAGCCGGATGGTTCGGCTCGTAGCGCGCTTCAAGATTGCTCTGGTCTTCGACGACGCCGAGCACCTGCACGCCCTGCCCGGCCGCGTCCTGGTTCTGGAACAGCGAATTGCTGCCGCCGGCCTGGCCGCCCTGAAACATGGTAGCGAACACCGGATGGCGCGCGCGGTAGGTCTGGTCGATGCTCGACGAAACGGTTTCGGCGTTGGCGATGTTCGACGCCACGGTGTTCAGGCGTGTGGTCTGCGCGCTCATGCCGCTGCCGGCAATGTTGAAAACGCTGGACAGGGACATGGATTATTCTCCGCGCAGGGCTGACACCAGCCCTTTGAATTTGCTGTTGAGCAAGGTGAAGCTGGCCTGGAAGCCGACGGCGTTCTCCGCGTAGTTCGACTGTTCCAGTTGAGCGTCGACGGTGTTCTGGTCGATCGAAGGCTGCATCGGCGTGCGATACATCAGCGACTCGTCGCCATTGCCCAGACCTTCAGCCTCGATGTGCCGGCTGTTGGTCATGTTCAGGGCAAAGTGGCCGCCGGTCTTGGTCTTCTCGGTCTGTGCTTCGAGCACTTTGGAGAAATCCAGATCCCGCGCCTTGTAGTTCGGGGTGTCGGCGTTGGCGATGTTGTTGGCCAGCACTTCGGCACGCTGGGCGCGGAAGCCCAATGCCTTTTCGTGAATGCCCAGCGCTTTGTCGAAGCTGATGCTCATGTCGGGAACCTTCAGGTGACCGGTTTTTCGTATCTGAGCTTTAGCAAGCGCCGTGCCAAATGAACAAAGCCCCGTATTCCGGGGCTTTGCGCCGAACAGGCTAAGCGGCAATGCCAGAAAAGCGGCAACCGGTTACCGCCGGATGCCGCTTTTCTGCCGCTTGCCGTCCTTGCCTAGGTCAACGCAGATCCCAGTGGGAGCGAGCCTGCTCGCGAAGGGGGCGTGTCAGGCGTCAACTGTCTTACGGACAGACCGCTTTCGCGAGCAGGCTCGCTCCCACAGGGGGCTCGTGGAAAATAATTCGGGCATAAAAAAACGGCAGGCCTTTGCGGGCCTCCCGTTTTTTGTATCAGCGCAAACCGCTTATTTCGCCTTGTAAATAATCCCCGGGCTGCACTGAACCATCTGGTAATGATCCGGCAATCCGTTCAGCGCTTCCGAAGCGCCAAGGAACAGGTACCCGCCCGGCTTCAACGTGCTGTGAATGCGCAACAGGATGTCCTTCTTCACTTCGGCAGAGAAGTAGATCAGCACGTTGCGGCAGAACACGATGTCGAACTTGCCCAGCGCCGCGTAGCTGTCGAGCAGGTTGAACGACCGGAATTCCACCCGGCTCTTGATCGGCGCCTTGACCACCCAGCGCCCCGGCCCTTTCGGGTCGAAGTAGCGTTGCAGGCGTTCCGGCGACAGACCGCGACCGATCGCCAGGCTGTCATACTCGCCGGTCTTGCAGTTATTGAGCATCAGGCCCGACAGATCGGTGGCAACGATCTGCACACCCATCTTCAACTGACCCAGGTTGCTGCGCTCGAACTCGTCGATCGACATCGACAGCGAGTACGGTTCCTGTCCCGACGAGCAGGCCGCCGACCAGATCCGCAGACGCTGGTTGGGGCTGGCCTTGATCGCTTCCGGCAGTACCTTGTTCTTCAAGACTTCAAACGGATAGGTGTCGCGAAACCACAGGGTTTCGTTAGTCGTCATGGCATCGACCACCTGCTCGCGCAAACCGCTGCGCGGCTGGGTCTGGATGCGCTGTACCAGCTCACCCAGGGACTTGATGCCTTGCTGCTCCATCAGTTTGTTGAGACGGCTCGAGACCAGATACTGCTTGTTTTCACCGAGCAGAATGCCACAGGCTTTTTCCAGGAAGACCCGGAACTGTTCGAAATCCAAATTACCCGTAGACAATGATGCCGCCTCTTAAATCGTGTTGACCGCCAGGGGCAGAAGGCCCCTAGCTGATATCTGCTGCTTTGATCCGGTCGACTACCCGGGATGCGAGGTCATCAGGACGGAATTTGGCGAGGAAGTCATCAGCACCGACTTTCTTGACCATCGCCTGATTGAATACCCCCGACAACGAAGTATGCAGGATGATATGGAGCTTTTGCATGCGTGCGTCGCCGCGTATTTCCGCCGTCAGGGTGTACCCGTCCATCTCCGGCATCTCGATGTCGGAAATCATCATCAGGAACTCTTCTTCCGGCTTCTTGCCCTCGTCGACCAGCTTGCGCAGGTAATCCAGCGCCTGCTTGCCGTCGTTCAGCGCCACCACTTCGACACCGATGGTCTGCAGACAACGCGTGACCTGCTTGCGCGCCACCGACGAGTCATCGACCGTCAGCACCCGCAGCGACAACGCCTTGGTCTGCGTCTCGACATCGACCACGCCCACCGAAATCGCTTCCGGCGTCGGCGCCACTTCGGCCAGCACCTTCTCGACGTCGATGATTTCGACCAACTGGTTGTCGACCCGGGTCACAGCCGTCAGGTAGTGATCGCGGCCGGTACCCTTGGGTGGCGGATGGATCTCTTCCCAGTTCATGTTGACGATGCGCTCCACCGAGCGGACCAGGAAACCCTGGGTCTTGGTGTTGTACTCCGTGATGATCACGAACGGACTGTTCTTGTCTTTCAACGCACCGGAGCCCGTTGCCATTGCCAGATCCAGGATCGGAATGGTCGCTCCCCGTATATTCGCTACCCCGCACACGACAGGACTGGATTTGGGCATCAACGTCAGGGACGGGCATTGCAACACTTCCCGTACCTTGAACACGTTGATCCCGTAGAGCTGCGGCCCGTCGAGACGGAACAACAGCAGCTCGAGGCGATTCTGCCCTACCAGTTGCGTGCGCTGGTTCACCGAATCCATTACACCAGCCATGCCCAGACTCCTACACCAACGCCAAGTGTTGTTGCGACGCACATTCATTGCTAAACGGCACGGCGCTTGCTTTTTAACTCGTATGAACGCTCAAACGACATTTTCCCGACGCCTGACATCCTCCCTTCGCAAAGGGCTTTGCGCGGTGTCCGCCGTTTGCTGCTTGCTTGCTGGCAGTCCTGCCCATGCAGATGCGGTTACCTTGCCTGATATGCTTATCGGCGTGACTCAGGGCTTTCTTGAATTCACCGTAGAAGACTATTTGGCTTCCAGTCAAACCGAAGGCCGCTACGAAATCGAAGTCAACCAGCTCGACCCGCGCATGCGCATGCCCATGTGCGACAAGGAATTGACAGCCACGCTGGAGAGCCCGGCACGCCCGCTGGGCCGCGTCACGGTGAAGGTTCGCTGCGAAGGCAGTTCGCCCTGGACGGTGTTCGTACCCGCTCAAGTCCGCCTGTTTCGCGAGATCGTGACGACCACTCGTCCGCTGAAACGCGCCGGCATTATCGAGCCGCAGGATGTGACCTTGCGCGAGCGCGACGTCAGCACGATCAACCAGGGTTTCCTGACTTCCGTCGACGAAGCGATCGGGCAGAAACTTACCCGACCAACGGTCGCCGATCAGGTCATCACCCTGGTGCATCTGGAACAGGCCGAAGTGGTGCGCAAGGGTGACCAGGTGGTGATCACTGCGCGCAGCGGCACCCTTGCCGTACGCATGCCGGGGGAAGCGCTTTCCAATGGCGGCATGAAAGAACAGATTCGAGTAAAAAACCTTAATTCTCAAAGAGTTATCAAGGCGCAGGTGATTGCGCCGGGACAGGTCGAAGTGGCCATGTAAAAGCCTCGTGGAGAAAACTGGCGCCGATCCCGTCGCTTCCCTAAACTGTGCCGCAGCAGGTCTCGCAACGGCGCATGCAAGCTTATGGTTGATTGGGCCTAAAGTTTTTCAGGGGATAGCCGAAAACATGGCAAGCGTCCAAATTCCCAGAGGTTTTTTATCATGGTTATCGATTTCAACCGATTGAACAGTTCCTCGTCACTAACCGGCAGCACACGTACCAGCAACGCCAAGGAAAGCGCTGAAAACAGCCCCTCCGCGCCGCTGAATACCCAGGCCGAACAGGCCAATGTCGCCAAAAGCGGGGAGTCGGTACACCTCAGCAATGAGGCTCAACAGTTGCAGAAGGTCACTGACAAGCTGCGCGATCAGCCTGCTGTCGACAAAGCCCGTGTGGCCGAGTTGAAAGCCGCGATTGCCGATGGCAGCTATAAAGTCGACAGCAACCGTGTAGCCAGCAAACTGCTCAACTTCGAAGCCCAGCGCTAGGCTTTTGCCGGCGCCAGGCTTTTGGACGCTTAAACCCCAAGGCCAGCCATGCACGACACTAACTTATTGCAACTGATCAACGACGACTTTGCTCCAGCGCAACAATTGCTGGAGTTATTGCAAACCGAATCCCTCGCTTTGCATGGTCGCGACATGCCGTTGCTGGAAGAAATTCTGGCGACCAAGCAAGCGTTGATCATTCTGCTCGAGCAGCATGGCCGCAAGCGCAGCGAAATCCTCGCCAGCCTCAACCTGCCGACTGATCGCACAGGTCTTGAGCAACTGGCCAGCCAGTCCAGCATTGGCGACCAGTTGCTGACCCAGGGCGACGCCCTGACCGCGCTGATCGCCCAATGCCAGGCGGCCAACATCAAGAACGGCCAGTCGATCCAGATCCAGCAGGCGACTACGGCCAACCAGCTGAAGATTCTCACCGGCGGTGAGCCGCCAGCGCTGTACGACGCCAGCGGGACCTTTGCCAAACCGGTCAAGCCGCGAACGCTCAGCCAGGCATGAGCCATTCGCTGGCCCTGCACTATCCACTTGCGCAACATGCTGGCAAAATACTGGCCAGTCGTAGTCTTATTTTGTCTGGAGATTGAAGAACCGTGTCCAACACCCTAAGCGCGGATGATGCTCCGCAGCCTCCGAAGGTGCTCACCACGCCACTGGAAATCTCCAGCAACCTGCGCCAGCTGCAAGACAGCCACGATCCGCTGATCATCACCTTCCATGAACGCAGCCAGCGTTTTCAGAGTTACCTGATCAAGGTCGACCGCGAAACCGCAACGATTGCGCTGGATGAAATGATTCCACGCGATGGCGAGCGCTTCCTCCAGGCTGGCGAACCGTTCAAGGTCGAAGGCTTTCATGACGGCGTGCGCATCGCCTGGGAATGCAACGGCACGCTGAACATCGAAGAATCCGACGGCGACCGTTTCTACACCGGCGACCTGCCGAGCGAAGTGGTCTATCACCAGCGCCGTAACGCCTTCCGCGCTGCGTTGAAGCTCACCGATCTGGTCAGCGTTGAACTGGGCGGCGAAAAGCTCAAGGTTCCTCTGCAGGGCAAGCTGCTGGATATTTCTGCGACCGGTTGCAAGTTCCGCTTCGAAGGCGACATCACTGATCGCCTGCAACTGGGCCAGGTCTACGATCGCCTGATCGCCCCGCCGCTGTTCGGCAACCAGCCAACATCGGTCGAACTGCGCTATCTGCATTTCGAAGAAAAACTCAACATCACCTTCGCCGGTCTGCGCTTCCACAACATCAGTGGCCAGGCTGCGCGCAACGTCGAGCGTTTCGTTTACCAGTTGCAGCGTGAAGCACGGCGTTTCGACAAAGACGATCTCTGAGTCGCAGTGACCAATAAAAAGGGCAGTCCCGCACAGGACTGCCCTTTTTTATGCGCCGATGTTTACCTTCGATTCAGGGCCTGCCACCACTGATATCCGGCGCAGGCTTATCGTCATTGCCGCTGTCCAGTTCGGTTTCAACGACTGCTTCCGGCTGCGCTTCGGGCTCAGGCTCAGGCTCAGGAGTGACCGGCGCCGGGTCTTGGACCATCTGCTCCTGCACCACCTGCTCATCGACACGCGGGTCAAGCGCCGCCACCAGCGGCGAGCTCGACATGCTGTCCGGCATTGCCACGTGATGCAGCGGTGCGTCGTCGACCTGGTGCAGGTTGGTGACCGCTTTCGGACGAATCCGCCAGACCAGCACCAACGCGAAGAAACTGAAGAACGCATACAGGCTCTGACTGCCGAGAAACTTCATCAGCACGCCCGCGAGCAGCGGCCCGATGCTCGCGCCAACACCATAAGTCACCAGCAGCATGGCGGTCAGCGACACGCGGCGATCGCCTTCGACGTGGTCATTGGAGAACGCCACCGCCAGCGGATACAGGCAGAACTGCACCAGCGAACAGAAGAAACCAACGACGAACAACACCTCCAGCGGCACCTGCGGCATGATCGCCAACGGCAACGCCGCCACCGCCAGAAACCCGGCAAAGCAGCGTATCAGCAGCGCGCGGTCATAACGGTCGGACAACCAGCCCAACGGCCACTGCACCAGCAGACCGGCAAAAATGCAGCTACCCATGAACAGACCGACCTGCTCGGTCGTCAGCCCCTGTTGCGATGCATACAGCGGCGCCAGACCGTAGAACGAACCGATGATCAGACCGGCGCCGAGCACCGTGCTCAGCGATTGCGGCACGCGCTTGATAAAGAAGCGCGGCTCCATCGGCGCGGGGTGCAGAGGCGCCGGGTGAATCCGTCGGGTCAACGTCACCGGCACCAGACACAGGGCAAAGCACAGCGCGACCAGCATCAGCAGCTCCAGGCCGAGGCCGGGGTGCATGACCAGAATCAGCTGGCCCAGCACCAGGCCCAGGTACGAGGCGATCATGTAACCGCTGAACACCAGGCCGCGTTGATTGGCATCTGCCTGCTCGTTGAGCCAGCTCTCGATGACCATGTACTGACACATCATGCCCAGACCGACGATCGTCCGCAGCACCAGCCACGCCGGCAGCCAGTCCACCAGTCCATGGCCGAGCACCGCCGCGCCGACGATCCCGGCACACGCCGAGTAGGCACGGATATGCCCGACCCGGGCAATCAGGCGATGGCCGATCTTGCCGCCCAGCACCAGACCGAAATAGTTGGCCGCCATCAGCGCACCGACCCACAGCCCGTCGACATTGTCGGCAGCCAGACGCAAAGCCAGATAAGTAGAAAGAAGGCCTGAGCCGATCAACATCATCAGCGAGGCGAAATACAGCGCTCGAAAGGATTTCCAGATTTGGCGCATCGGCGTTCCGAGCGGCTCCTTGCAGTAAATACCGGGCGGTCAGAACGACAGCCCGGCAGCAGCGATACGTCAGGCCTGGGCGGCCAGCACACGGCGCTCCCAGGGAGTGATTTCATCAAAGAAGCTGGTCAACTCCATGGTCTTCGAAGCGATGTAGCCTTCGATGAACTCCGACCCGAACAGTTCCCTCGCCAACTGGCTACGTTTCAGACGCTCCAGCGCGGCGTGCAAGGTACACGACAAGGCCAGATTATCCGGCACGGCGAACTCACCCTGGATTGCCGCGCTCGGCTCCAGTTCCTGTTCGATGCCATGCAAACCCGCAGCCAGACTGGCGGCGATGGCCAGATAAGGGTTGGCGTCGGCGCCCGGCAGACGATTTTCGACCCGACGTGCGACCGGCGAGCTGGCGGGAATACGCAAGCCGGCGGCGCGATTATCATGGGACCAACAGGCATTGTTCGGCGACGCGTACGGATGACACAGGCGCTGATAGGAATTCACGTTAGGCGCAAACAGTGCGGTGAAATCGGCGAGGCCTGCCTGTTGCCCGCCGATGAAGTGGCGGAACATCGACGTCGGCTCGCCGTTCGAGTCAGTGAAGACATTCTTGCCACTGCCGATTTCAACGATACTCTGGTGAATATGCATCGAGCTGCCCGGCGTATGCGCCAGCGGTTTGGCCATGCACACCACGCTCAGGCCATGCTTGAGCGCGACCTCCTTGAGCAGGTGCTTGAACAGGAACGTCTGATCGGCCAGCAGCAGCGGGTCGCCGTGCAGCAGATTGATCTCGAACTGGCTGACGCCCATTTCATGCATGAAGGTGTCGCGCGGCAGGCCGAGGGCGGCCATGCATTTATACACTTCGCTGAAGAACGGCCGCAGACCGTTGTTGGAACTGACGCTGAACGCCGACTGGCCGTCCTCGCGACGGCCGTCGAGGCCGACCGGCGGACGGAACGGCTGAGTCGGATCGGTGTTCGGTGCGAAGACAAAAAATTCCAGTTCGGTCGCCACCACCGGCGCCAGACCGTGCGCGGCGTAACGGGCGATGACCGCTTTGAGCTGGCCACGGGTCGAGAGACTGGAGCTCTCCCCGCTCAGTTCGTCGGCGTCGCAAATCGCCATGGCGCGCGGCTCGTCGCTCCAGGGCAAACGGTGAATCTGCGCAGGATCGGCAACCAGCGCCAGATCGCCGTCATCGCTGCCGTAGAACCGCGCCGGCGGATAGCCGCCCATGATGCATTGCAGCAGCACACCCCGCGCCAACTGCAAACGCCGCCCTTCGAGAAAACCCTCGGCGGTCATCACCTTGCCCCGTGGCACACCGTTCAGATCCGGGGTGACACATTCAATCTCATCAATGCCGGTCAATCGCTGCGCGAGTGAACCCTGGCCATCGGTTGTCATGACGCAATCCTTGTTGTTGTGCGAGCCGCGAACGGCGACCCGGACAAAATAGGCTGCGGCTGTTCGGAATATCAAGCAGCGCCCACAAAAATCCCCATCTTGTGCAGGAGCCGTAGGAGCTGACGAGTGCAACGAGGCTGCGATCTTTTGATCTTGCTTTTTAAAATCAAAAGATCGCAGCCTTCGGCAGCTCCTACACCAGACCTAGGGCAGGTAGAGGCTGAATACCCCACCACCCAACGGCCCGCCATTGCTGATTTCGGTGCGCCCTTCCACGCCGTTGCGCTGATGCAGCGCGGCGATGCGATTGGCGAAATACAGACCGAGGCCGGTGCTGCCGCTGCTGTGATTGATGCCCTGGACATAATCGGCCTGACGCTCAAGCATCTCTGCTGGATAGCCGTCGCCGTCGTCGTTGATGCTCAGCACCAGTTGCCCGGCTTCGTCGCTGACGGTAATCAGCAGCGACTCGCGGGCGTAACGGATCGCATTGTTGATGCAGTTACCGAGCACCGAGGCGATCAGCTCGCGATCGAAGAAACCCAGCGGGCTCAACGGATCGACTTCATAGGTGGCGATGATGCCGCGACTGGCAAACACTTCCTGATGCGCGGCCAGTTGCGCCTCGATGAAATCGTCGAGTTCGTGATAGGCCGGCTGGAGCGGCAACTGATTCACGCCGAGTTTGTACAGCCCGAGCAACTGCACCAGCATGCCGTTGAGGTGGGCGAACTCGAAGTCGATCACGCCCTGCTCCGAGCCGTCGCGCAGCTCTTTCGGCAGACGCGCCAGCCATTGGCTGTGCGCCTGCATCAGCATGGCCAGGGAGTTCTTCATGTCGTGGACGGTGGAGGCAATCACCGTGGAAAAATCCAGCGCCGGATCAATTGGGTTCATTCGCCAAACGCCTTGCTTTTCAGCTTCTGATAACGCGCAAACCGCGCGTCGGTGTCGGGCATCAGGCCCACCAGTTTCAGGCAGGCCCGACATTCTTCCAGCTCCGCCGACGGCATACTGGTGTCGGTGCCGTGCAGCAGCGACTGGGCCAGGTTCAGCGCAATACTGATGTTTTTCGGTTGCAGCTTGAGCGCCTTGCGGAACACCTCGCGGGCCTCGACCAGATTGCCGGTCTTGTACACGCGCACGCCCTGGCGGTTGAGATCGGCCGCAGCGTTGCTCGAGCTGAGAATGGTCGGATCGTCGGTGAGCTTGGCAATGTCTTTCATCACCGCCGGGTCATCCCCGTAGATCTCCGCGCAGCTCTTGAGCATCGAAGTGCCCGCCTCGGCCTGACCGAGCATCTGCAACTGCTTGGCCACCAGCAACGCCGCCTCGGGGCTCATGAATTGCTCCATGCCATCGAGGCGCATCAGCGCTTGTTCGGTGAGCTTGTCGGCGGTTTCAGCGTCGTTGAGCAACAGGCTGGTGGCTTTCATCAGCCGCGCGCGAATTTGCAGGCCGGGATCGCTCGGGTTCTCCTTGGCCACGGCGCTGAGGGTGGTGTTGATCTCCAGCCGCGTGCGCGTGTCGAGGCCGCGATCGCTGCCCTTGCTGATCAGCGCATGAGCCAGGCCGAGATTGCTTTCCGGGTCCTTGAAACGCGACTGCGCGCCCTGCGCCACGGCCTGACGATAAGCGCGCGAGGCGGTTTCGAAATCTTCGTTGGCCATGGCCAATTTGCCGAGCAAAGCCTGGCGGCGCACCGCCAGCGGCGACAGACGAATCGCTTCTTCCAGCACCCGCTGCGCGCCTTTGCTGTCGCCTTCGGCCACCAGCACATCGGCCATGCCGTCATACAGCGCCGGCATCATCGGAAAGACTTTCAAGGCTTTTTCATAAACTTCCTTGGCCTGCGTTACCTGCCCGCGCTTGAACAGCAACTTGCCCAATCCAGCGAAGGCCCACGGCAACGGCCGGTCGGCAATGATGCCGTCGTAGAGCCGCTCCAGCGCTTCGTTCTGGTTCATGTCGCGCAGCGCATCGGCGCGGTAACGCAGGCACAGCGGCGAATAGCGGATGTCCTGTTTGCACAGGGCAATACAGGCATTGAGCACCTCGACCGGCTTACCGCGATCAAGGGCTTGCAGAATCGGTTTGAGCAACGTCTTGCGTTGCTCCAGACGCTCAAGGCGCTGGGCCAGCCCGGAACGGTTGAACGGCTTGGTCAGGTACGCATCCGGCTCATGCTCCAGCGCACTGAGCACCATCGCCTGACTGGTTTCGGCGGTGACCATGACGAAAACGGCTTCGTGGCTGATGAGCTTTTCCGACATCAGGTCTTCGAGCACCTGCTGGCCGTTCTTCTTGCCGTCGCCGAGGTGGAAGTCCTGAAGAATGAAATCGTAGGACTTCTGCGAGCACATCTTCAGCGCCTGCTCGCCAGTGTCGGCAGTATCGACATCCTTGACGCCGAGCTCACGCAACATCGAACGCACGGAACTGCGGAAATCGGAAAAATCATCGACGATCAGAAAGCTTTTTTGGTGATACGACGACATCGAAGATTTCCAGGCAATTGAAGAAAACGAACCGAGGCGATTTCAGGCGCGCAGATGATAGCTGGAGGCCATGCGCCATCAAGCGATTTCGCTGGAGTCTGAACTCACCGTTCGGGTTATCGGCCAAAAATGCCCGGGCCTGAGGGTGGTGCTTCAAGAATGTTGCCTGGAGTATTACTCTGCGCGCCTGCTCAAGGATTTTCATAGGGACTGAATCGTGTACATCAAGGGACGCTACATCCTGTCGGCCTTTTTGCTGCTGTTTATCCAGCCAATGAGTGCGGCGGCAATGGACTGCACCAAAGCGGCGAACGACGTGGAAAACACGATTTGCGCGAATAAACCGCTTTATGAGCTCGACGCGCAGATGGGCACGCTGTATCGCCAACTGATGACATCTGCCACAGCGACGCAACCTGAGCTCAAGCGCACCCAGCGCGCCTGGCTAAAAACCCGCAATGCCTGCGCAGTCGATGTCGCTTGCCTGGATGGCAGCTACCGCCAGCGCCTGCAAGCATTGCAGGCACAGTGGACGCAAGCCGCAATGTGGCAGCCGGACGCCGTGGATCTTCAGGCGATGAACGATCTGCAGGAAAGCATTCGTGCCGAGAGCAAAAACCACCCGGAATTTGCGCTGGAACATGCCTTGGCCGCACGGGCTTTGGAGTCTTCGCAAACATCGTTCGCGGGCGATCCAGTCGACAGTTACGGCGAGCAAACCAACTTCCCCAAGTCGCGTCCCAAAGGCGTGAGCGAGGATGAGTGGCAAGCATTGAAAGCCTCAAGCATCGGAGGCGCCGCCGAGACCGGACGGACTTCTTACGCACTGCTGGATCTGGACAATGATGGCCAGCGCGACCTTATCGTCGACACATACGCAGGCGGCACCGGCTTGTTCACCTACGTGGAAACCTGGCGCCGCACGGGCGAGCGGTTCGTCAAAAGATCGGTCGAGCCGGAAAGCTCGCTGTTCTACACCAACGACCGTGGCGCTAATCAGGCAATCAGCTGGATCAGGCTTCACGACAGAATTTATGCCGCTTACCGAAACGGCGCCTATGGTGTCGATAATCTGTACCTGCTCAATCCGCTGAAGATCAACCATCAGGTACCGACGGTGTCCGTGCGTTACGCTTACTCCCTGCAAGTGTCAACCACGCAACATACGGAAGACGGCACCAGCACCTATGCGCTCGAAGCGGATTTGCGCGCGGCACTCGACCACGCCATCACTCAGGCAATGAAAGTCGCATCGGGCTCAAACCCTGACGCGCCCCTTTGCCCCATTCCTCCGACGGGCGCCGGCGAAGACGATTACTACAGCTACGGTCCAGGGCACTACACCATCGAAAAGATCACCGATTTGCCGGTAATGATCGGCGGCGACTGCTACATCGGGGCGCTGATTGACTGGTTCGGCAGTTACAGCGAAAAGACTGGGTTATTCGCCCAACTGGCCGTGCGCAAGCCGGGCGTAGAGGCCAGCGGGACTACCTACGAAGTCTTCGGCCGTCGGCATGTAACCGAGGTCAGTGGGAGCCTTGGCAAAGTCGAAATCAACGACGACTGACCACCGATCATCACGCCGGAAAATTAATCGGCACGGTTGCCAATCACCGGATGTCAAAAACACAGACAGCACATTTGTCCTTCAAAAGTGCAGGCAGATTCGCAAATGAGGTTTATTCTGCTCAATTACCTGCGCCCCCGGACGTCCGCGATACGCTTGTAACGCCACAAAAAAGGCCGAAGTGATGACCTCGAAAACCCCTGCCTCGCCCTCTGCGCCCGAACGCAAGGACCTGACACCCAGCCACCTGAATTTCCCCGTGGTGGGCATCGGCGCCTCGGCGGGCGGCCTGCAAGCGACCAAGCTGTTTTTCGAGCATATGCCGAAGGACAGTGGCATGGCGTTCGTGATCATTTTGCACCTGTCGCCCGATCACCAGAGCATCGCCGACCAGATCATTCAGGAATCGACGCGCATGCCGGTGCTGCAAGTGACGCAGCCGGTGCCGATCGAAAAGAACTGCGTGTACGTGATTTCTCCGGCGCACTCGCTGACGATGAATGACGGCTACCTGCGCGTCAGCCCCGCTGGCTCACCGCAAGCGCGCCACACTGCCATCGACCTGTTCTTCCGCGATCTGGCCGATGTGCATCGCGAGCGGGCTTTTTGCCTGGTGCTTTCAGGCACCGGTTCCGATGGTGCGGTGGGCTTGTCGCGAATCAAGGAACAGGGTGGCGTGACGCTGGTGCAAGTGCCGGAAGACGCCGAGTTCGACGGCATGCCGCGTGCCGCCATCGAGACGCGCATGGTCGATCTGATACTGCCAGTGGTCGAGATGCCGCAGAAACTGATGGAGCTGTGGCGCAACTCTCAGAACATCAAATTACCCAGCGCCAATGATCCCGACTTGAAAGCCTTGAAGCCTGCAAACGAACACGAAGCGTCGATCGCCGAACAACGCCTGCATGAAATCCTGTTGTACCTGCGCAGCAGCACCGGTCACGATTTCAAACACTACAAGCGCGCCACCGTGCTGCGCCGCATCGAGCGGCGCATGCAGGTCACCAGCCAGTCTGACCTCGGCGCCTATTACGACTACCTGCAAAATACCCCGGAAGAATCCAAGGCCCTGCTCGGCGATATGCTGATCGGCGTGACCAACTTCTTCCGTGACCGCGAAGCCTTCGAAGCCCTTGAGCGCGATGTGCTGCCGCAACTGGTGCAATCGGTTGCCGACTCGTCGGAAAAAGAAGAACTGCGCATCTGGTCTGCCGGCTGCTCGACCGGCGAAGAAGCCTACAGCCTGGCGATCCTGCTCGATGATCAGATGCAGGTACAAAGCAGCAAGGCCAACCTGCAAGTGTTCGCCACCGATATCGACGAACGCGCGATCACCACTGGCCGCGCCGGCACCTATCCGCAAGCCATCGTCACCGACGTACCGCCAACACGCCTTCGGCATTATTTCGTCAAGGACAATGAGCATTACCGGATTCGCAAGGAAATCCGCGAGAAAGTGCTGTTCGCCAAGCACAGCCTGTTGTCCGATCCGCCGTTCTCGCAGATCGACCTGATCGTTTGCCGCAATCTGCTGATTTACCTGGATCGCGAGGTGCAGCGGGAAATCCTGCAGATGTTCCACTTCGCCCTGCGACCGGGTGGTTTCCTGTTTCTCGGCACTTCGGAAAGCGCCGATGCCTGCCACGAACTGTTCGCGCCCGTGGACAAGCGCAACCGCATCTTCCGCGCCAAGACCGGTACCGCGAACAGCCGCCGCACCCCGACCATGCCGCGTGGCGGTTACATGCGCACCAGCGTTTCCCGACCGCCATCGAAAGCCATCGAGCCCGTCAAGCTGTCGTTTGCCGATATCCACCGCCGCGCCATAGAACGCTTCGCCCCGCCGAGCATCATCGTCGACACCAACGCCGATATCCTTCACATGAGCGAAGCCGCCGGGCGCTTCCTGCGGCATGTCGGCGGCGAGCTGTCACGCAACTTGCTGACGCTGATCCTGCCGGAACTGCGCCTGGAAATCCGCACGACGCTGTTCCAGGTGCAGCAAAGCAACCTCACCGTGCGCTCGCGTGAAGTGCTGCTCAAGCGCGAGGAGCGTCAGTACCGCATCACGCTGATTGCGCAGCCGTACAAGGACGACGACTTCGACAGCGAGTGCGTGCTGGTGACCTTCGATGAAACGGAGATCGACGCGCACGAGCAGGCGCTGACCACGGTGCTGCAGACTGAAAGCCAAGTGCTCTCGAATCTGGAACGTGAGCTGCAACGCACCAAATTGCATTTGCAGGACACCATCGAACAGTCGGAAATCTCCAGCGAAGAGCTCAAGGCTTCCAACGAGGAGATGCAGGCGATCAACGAAGAACTGCGCTCGGCCACCGAAGAGCTCGAGACCAGCAAGGAAGAGTTGCAGTCAATCAATGAGGAGCTGTTGACGGTCAATTACGAACTGAAGACCAAAGTCGAAGAAACCGACAAGATCAACGATTATCTGACCAATCTGATCGCTTCTACTGACATTGCTACGGTGTTCGTCGATCGCAGCATGCGCATCAAATGGTTCACGCCGCGCGCTACCGACATCTTCAGCATGCTGCCGGTAGACACTGGCCGTTCACTGCTGGATATCACCCATCGTCTGAATTACCCGGCGATGACCGAGGACGCGGCGCAGGTGTTCGAGTCGCTGAACATGATCGAACGCGAGGTCAGCAGTACCGATAACCGCTGGTACATCGCCCGCTTGCTGCCTTATCGCTCCAGCGAAGACCACATCGACGGCACCGTGTTGACCTTCATCGACATCAGCAAACGCCGCGAAGCCGAGGAAGAGCTGCGCCTGGGCGAAGAACGCATGCGACTGGTCGCTGAGAGTACGCGTGATTACGCGATTATCATCCTCGATGAAATGGGTGCGATCACCAGTTGGAACACAGGCGCTGAACTGATCTTTGGCCACAGCAAAAACGAGGCCGAAGGTCAGTACTACGATTTCATCTTCACAGCCGAAGACCGTGCTGCCGGCATGGCTGAAAGTGAACTGTCCACCGCCCGCCAGCACGGGCGCTCGGAGGATGAGCGCTGGCATGTGCGCAAGGATGGCAGCCGTTTCTTCTGCAGCGGCGAGGTCACGTTGCTCAGCGGCGACTACTTGCAGGGTTATGTGAAGATTGCCCGCGACCTGACCGGGCATAAACGCGCGCAGGACGAGCAAAGCAAGGAACTGGCCCAGACACGCAACACGGTGTCGTTGCGCGACGAGTTCTTTGCGGTCATGTCCCACGAACTCAAGCATCCGTTGAATCTGATTCAGCTCAACGCCGAACTGCTGCGGCGCCTGCCGATGATCCGTACTGCCGGCCCGGCGACCAAAGCGGTCAATACCATCTGCGATGCCGTCAACAGCCAGGCGCGGATCATCGACGACTTGCTCGACGTGGCTCGCGTACGCACCGGCAAGCTCAAGCTGCAACTGGCCCGCGTCGACCTGAGCGCCGTGCTGCGTGACATCCACACGGTCGTGCTGAATGAACAGCATGCAACCCACATCGACCTGCAACTGCCCGAAGAGTCGCTGTTCATCCATGCCGATCCGACCCGCGTCGAACAGATCATCTGGAATCTGGTGAACAACGCGCTGAAATTCACCCCGCCGACCGGACGCATCGAATTGATTGCCAGCAGAAGCGGGCAAATGGCTCAACTCAACGTCAGGGACAATGGCGTCGGTATCGCAGCGGAAAATCTCGAACACGTGTTCGACCTGTTCGGCCAGGCGGAAAAGCAGCACACCAATCATCAACGCGAAGGACTGGGCATTGGCTTGTCGCTGGTACGGCAACTGACCGAGGCGCAACACGGCACAGTACGGGTCGCCTCACCGGGCCTGGGCGCCGGGTGCACGTTCACCGTATGCCTGCCGCTGGCGACCGAAACCGTAGAAACCGCGGAGCAGCCCTCGGCAGAACCGGAGTCGGGCAAGCTGGCGGGCTTGAGCATTCTGCTGGTCGACGACTCGCCGGAAGTGCTGGAGACCTTGAAAATGCTCCTGGAAATGGAAGATGCCGAAGTGACGGCCTTCGACCATCCCGTGGCAGCGCTGAAAGCCGCTGAGAGCACGCGCTACGATCTGATCATCTCCGACCTCGGCATGCCGGTCATGACCGGCTATGAACTGATGACTGCCCTGCGCAAACTGCCGCTGGTGAAAAACGTACCAGCGATCGCCCTCACCGGTTATGGCACTCAGAGCGACATGCAGAAGTCCCGTGAAGCCGGGTTCGATCAGCATCTGGGCAAACCGGTGGCGTACGACGACCTGATTGAAACCATCGAGGCGTTGCGCCGTTCGGAGTTGCTGTAAAGCTCGCCAGCGCTCCAACGCAAAAAGCCCCGCCGCACGAGTAAGTGCGACGGGGCTTTTGGTTTTTGAAGAGGTGGTGTCCCAGGCGGGGTTCGAACCTGCAACCTTCCCCTTAGGAGGGGGATGCTCTATCCAATTGAGCTACTGAGACACTGATTGACGCGGGCCGATGCGGCGCGACAGACGGCGTGCATGTTAACGGCCGGCCCCTGTTTTGTCATGTCGTCCGTAGGGCTTTTTAAGTGTAGGCAAGCGCCCTGGAAGATTGCGGGAACTTTTACCGGGCAATTTGCACTGCGCGGAAATGCGGTCATTGCAGATTGCAATCAGCGTCGCCGGAAAAAACATACCAACCCCTTGTTTTTAAAGGACTTATCAGCCGTTACACTGTTGGCACGGCGACTGCTATGCCTGTTCTATCAAAAAGAACAATTTGGAGCGTCGTGCCATGAACAGCACCCTCTTGCTTGCAAACGCAGCGGCTCTGGCTGTCTTGCTCGGATCACATTTTTTTCCCAAGGCTGACGTTGAGCAGCCAGTGGCGCAGCGCATGCCGCATTACTTGCAAGTGCAGAAAGCGCCGCAGTGGGCCGTGTTGAGTGATCGCAGCGACGCTTCTACACAAATGGTCAGCGAGCCTGAGCTAGCCTCGGCGCCAACCACCGAACGTCTGGTTTTTTGAAATATCTTCAGGAGTACAACATGTCCAAATCAGCGACGGGATTTCTGATCCTCGCTTTACTGAGTGGCGTTACCCATCTGGCGCTGTTCGAGGAGACGGAAGTCACCTTGCCTCTGGTTGGCTGTGGCGTGTTTGCGGTGCTGTTTGTGCTGGCGCTGATTGCAGGGCGCAAGATCAAGTTCGATCCGGTTCTGCGTTGAGCCGAACTAACTCCAATAACGAAGAGACCGCGATAGCAAGGTCAACAGAGTTGTCGATCTGATGAACGGGGCTGTCGCTGGATCTTCGGTCTTTGAACAACGCATTGCGAGCCAGCCTCGCATCGATTTGCTCAGGGTTCTCCCGACCACGGCTGAGCAAGCGCTTGCGCAGGACCTCATCGTTGACTGTCAGCAGAATCGGCACCAGGGTTGGATACTTCTCCATTGCTTGACGCAGGTTCGCTCTTGACCCGTTAACCAGTACGTGCCGGCCCGCTTGCAACCATTCATCCATTTCCCTTGGAATGCCGTAGGAGAGGCCGTTGGCTTGCCAGGCCAAGGAGAAAGCCCCGGCGTGCTGTCGCCGTTCGAATTCTTCAGGGGTCACGCCAATTGCATCTTCGCCGACGGACTCCGCCGAGCGGGTAATCACCCGACGCATTACTTCACAGTTCAACACCCGCAGTGGCTCACGCGATGCATCGATCAGGCTGTCCTTGCCCGAACCGGACGGCCCCATCAGGTAAAAAAGCTTGCCATCCATCCCGAAAACGCCCTCCGACGGGTCCTGCCTCTAGTAAATCGGCAAATTGCCACTATCCTGTACACATAGGGATCAAGAATAGCGAGCCGCATAGCATGCACGTTCTGAGGTCTTCGGACATCAACAGATGTGCATGCGAAAGCGGGCAGCGATACGGAAGGATGGAAAGTTTTCCAACCAGTCCGCATTTCTGACAACCGGTGCTGGCATTACGCCTTTACCCGGCTCAATATTTGTCACAGAATTGACGCCAATGATCTGGCAATTTTGAGGCATGATGCCGGCCTCTTAACAATTCAGGTTGAACCAATTGGTCCGGATGCTTGTCCTACCACACATCCTGCGGCCAATCCCGAGAACCGCTCCCCTGAACTAACCGGTTAAATATATGCGCCCATTGAAACAGGCAATTTATTCCAGCCGTACGGCTGACAAGTTTGTCGTACGTCTGCCAGACGGAATGCGTGAACGCATTGCCGAGGTGGCTCGCAATCATCATCGCAGCATGAACTCCGAGATCATTGCGCGCCTTGAGCAGAGTCTTATTCAGGAAGGCGCACTGGGCGAAGAGCTGAGCATGCGCCTGGACAGCCCGGAGCTGTCGCTGCACGAGCGCGAGCTGTTGCAACGCTTCCGTCAGCTGTCGCACCGTCAGCAGAACGCCCTGGTGTCGCTGATCGCACACGACGCAGAAATGGCCGCTGACGCGTCCTGAGTTATACCGAGCATATTGAAGCCAGCATGATTGCTGGCTTTTTTTTGCCCGCAATATGACAGATGGCCGCTTGGCAATTGAGTGGCGAGGGGATTTATCCCCGCTGGGCTGCATGACAGCCCCAAAAACAATGGGACTGCTGCGCAGTCCAGCGGGGATAAATCCCCTCGCCACGGTTACTTGTACTTGCGCTCATATCTGTTTGGCAGGCACAAAAAAGCCCGTCGATTTGACGGGCTTTTCATTGCACAAGGTCAGAGCAGGAAAATGGTCGCCAATCCGAGGAAGATGAAGAAGCCACCGCTGTCGGTCATTGCGGTGATCATCACACTGGCGCCCATCGCCGGATCGCGACCCATTTTCGCCAGCGTCATCGGGATCAACACGCCCATCAACGCCGCCAGCAACAGATTGAGCGTCATCGCCGCCGTCATGACTACGCCGAGTGACCAACTGCCGTAGAGCATGTACGCGACCACACCGATCACCCCGCCCCAGACCAGACCGTTGATCAAACCGACCGCCAGCTCTTTGCGCATCAAGCGCGAGGTGTTGCCGGTGCTGACCTGATCCAGCGCCATGGCGCGCACGATCATGGTGATGGTCTGGTTACCGGAGTTGCCACCGATACCCGCGACGATCGGCATCAGCGCCGCCAGTGCCACGAGCTTCTCGATCGAACCTTCGAACAGACCGATCACCCGCGATGCGACAAATGCAGTGATCAGGTTCACCGCCAGCCACGCCCAACGGTTACGCAGGGATTTCCACACCGAGGCGAAGATATCTTCCTCTTCGCGCAGACCGGCCATGTTGAGGACTTCGCTTTCGCTTTCCTCACGGATCAGGTCGACCATTTCATCGATGGTCAGACGGCCGATCAGCTTGCCGTTCTTGTCGACCACCGGCGCCGAGATCAAGTCGTAACGCTCGAATGCCTGAGCGGCGTCGTAAGCGTCTTCGTCCGGATGGAAACTGACCGGATCGCTGGCCATGACTTCGGCGACCTGCTTCTCCGGATCGTTGACCAGCAGACGCTTGATCGGCAGCACGCCTTTGAGCACGCCGTCGTAATCGACCACGAACAGTTTGTCGGTATGGCCGGGAAGCTCTTTGAGGCGACGCAGATAACGCAGAACCACTTCAAGGCTGACGTCCTCACGGATCGTCACCATCTCGAAGTCCATCAGCGCACCGACCTGATCCTCATCATAGGACAGGGCCGAGCGCACGCGTTCGCGCTGCTGGTTATCCAGACTTTCCATCAGCTCATGGACAACGTCGCGCGGCAGCTCGGAGGCCAGGTCAGCGAGTTCGTCGGCGTCCATGTCCTTGGCCGCAGCCAGGAGCTCGTGATCGTCCATGTCGGCGATCAGCGTCTCACGGACGGAATCGGATACTTCAAGAAGAATGTCGCCGTCGCGATCGGCCTTGACCAGTTGCCAGAGCGTCAGACGATCGTCCAGCGGCAAGGCTTCAAGAATGTAGGCAACGTCGGCGGAGTGCAGATCATCGAGCTTGCGTTGCAGCTCGACGAGGTTCTGCCGGTGAACCAGGTTTTCCACACGGTCGTGGTGCGGACCTTCCTGGCGATGAGTCAGGTCTTCAACGACACGTTGGCGCTGCAGCAACTCGACGACCTGAGCCAGGCGGTCCTGCAGGCTTTCCTGTGTTTTCTTTACTTCGATTTCGGACATAGGCGAACTCCACTCCCAGCAGCGGGGCACGCCGGAAGGATCAATCAGTCAATTCATGATTGGTGAAACGGTTTACTGAACAACTACTGGGTAAGTCCATGGAGGTTTTCCATAAGCCCCGGCGGGGCTGACGGGCGCAATGATACACGCCTGACGGTTTAAAACGTTGAAAAAATCACGGCTGAAACAAGCGCTTGCGAAACAAACCTGAGCACCTGCCTGACCCGTGCAAATGCGACGACTCATCTTGAAAAGAAAACACACCGGCAACGCAAAAAGCAGCGACTACCCTTGAGCGTAGATCGTCACGGAGGACATCGAATGCCAGCAAAACCAGCGCTTCTTCTACTGACCGCCCTGCTCCACATCACGCCTGCCCACGCCACCACACTTCATCGTTGCCAGGCCGCTGACGGCAGCGTCACGTTTACGTCGATGAGCTGCGCAACTGGCGAGCAACTCACAATTCAGGAGGTCCACCCGTATTCACCCGGCTGGGTCGCAATCATGCCGGAGTTCAATCACGAAGCCGTTTCCGGCATGAAAGACAGCGGGCGCGAACCGGGCATCGTCGGTGGCACCGAACACAAATGTGGAAACCTGATCGATAACAGGCAGCGGCGCGAAGCGATCATCAATCGGCGAGTGATTGCCGGCATGAGCCAGCGGGACGTCGAAAGTGCACTGGGCAAGCCCGACAAGATCAACACGCGCACGTCGACCACGAGCTATCGTTACGACCTCAAGCGAGGCCGCAGTGCTCAAATTGATTTTGATGAAAGAGGCTGTGTGAAGGGAAAAGCCAAACCCCGGACAGCAAAAAGCCCGCGTTAAACGCGGGCTTTTTGGTATATGGTGCACTCGACAGGATTCGAACCTGTGACCGCTCGGTTCGTAGCCGAGTACTCTATCCAGCTGAGCTACGAGTGCATTTTGTGTTTTTAAACCAGACCACAACTGGCTGAAGCCGAGTTACTCACCTTACAGCAAATAACTCTTAAATGGTGCACTCGACAGGATTCGAACCTGTGACCGCTCGGTTCGTAGCCGAGTACTCTATCCAGCTGAGCTACGAGTGCATTTGTTGCCGCGCATTATAGGCCGTCTAATCTCTATGTCAAACACTTTTTCTAGTAATTTCAACAACTTACAGAAGAAGCCAGATTACGACGTACTAAGCAAATAATGGCGGAGAACGGGGGATTCGAACCCCCGACACCCTTTTGAGGTGTACTCCCTTAGCAGGGGAGCGCCTTCGGCCACTCGGCCAGCTCTCCGCAACACGGGGCGTATATTAACCAGCTTCTTCCCCGTTTGCAAACATAAAAATCGATAAAAATTAATGGCTTGGTTCTTCGTCCTTCTCTTTCTTTATACGCAGGTAAATTTCCTCACGGTGCACCGCAACCTCTTTCGGAGCGTTGACGCCGATACGCACCTGGTTTCCTTTGACGCCGAGCACGGTCACGGTGATTTCGCCGTCACCGATAATCAGGCTTTCCGCGCACCGACGAGTCAGAATCAGCATACCTTTCTCCTTACGCCATTCATTTCAGGGACAACAGTCTGCAAAAAAAAGGCACCCGACCTACAACCGCAGCGATCGTAGCCCTACATGCCTGAGTATTGACCAGCGCGAGCAAAAGAACAGTTCCGGGGCTCGCGCCATTCAAAAATAAAGGGCGCGGTCAGACCGCGCCCTTCACAGAAGCGGATTACTCGCCCTGACGGGCCGGAGCATCCAGTTCGAAAGCCGTGTGCAGCGCGCGCACGGCCAGTTCCAGGTACTTCTCTTCGATCACTACGGACACCTTGATTTCCGAAGTCGAGATCATCTGGATGTTGATGCTTTCTTTCGCCAGGGATTCGAACATGCGGCTGGCCACGCCTGCGTGGGAACGCATGCCGACGCCGACGATCGAGACCTTGGCAATCTTGGTGTCGCCGACCACTTCACGGGCACCGATCTCGCGAGCGGTGTTTTCCAGCACGGTCTGTGCAGCCTGGTAATCGTTGCGGTGCACGGTGAAGGTGAAGTCGGTGGTGTTATCGTGCGCGACGTTCTGCACGATCATGTCGACTTCGATGTTCGCGGCACTGATCGGGCCGAGAATCTTGAACGCCACGCCCGGGGTGTCTGGCACGCCACGGATGGTCAGCTTGGCTTCATCGCGGTTGAAAGCGATGCCGGAAATGATCGGCTGTTCCATGGTTTCCTCTTCATCAATAGTAATGAGGGTACCCGGACCCTCCTTGAAGCTGTGCAGTACGCGCAGCGGAACGTTGTACTTGCCGGCGAATTCCACCGCACGGATCTGCAGCACCTTGGAACCGAGGCTGGCCATTTCCAGCATCTCTTCGAAGGTGATCTTGTCCAGACGCTGAGCGACCGGCACCACACGCGGGTCGGTGGTGTAGACACCGTCGACGTCGGTGTAGATCTGGCATTCATCCGCCTTCAAGGCCGCCGCCAGTGCAACACCGGTGGTATCGGAACCGCCGCGACCGAGGGTGGTGATGTTGCCGTGCTCATCGACGCCCTGGAAACCGGCGACAACCACCACACGGCCAGCCTTCAGATCACCGCGAATCTTCTGGTCATCAATCTGCAAGATACGCGCTTTATTGTGCGCACTGTCAGTCAGGATCCGTACCTGATTACCGGTGTACGACACCGCCGGCACACCGCGCTTGATCAGCGCCATGGCCAACAGGGCAATCGTCACCTGCTCACCGGTGGACACGATCACGTCCAGCTCGCGCGGAACCGGTTGTGCCTCGCCACTGATTTGCTTGGCCAGATCGATCAGACGGTTGGTTTCGCCGCTCATTGCAGACAGCACAACCACCAGGTCATCGCCGGCATCGCGGAATTTCTTAACCTTGTCGGCGACCTGCTCGATTCTCTCGACAGTGCCGACCGAGGTGCCTCCAAATTTCTGTACGATCAAAGCCATTTCAAAGCCGCCTCTGCCCATGAAGGGCGCCCAATAATCTTTCGAACAGTCGCCGGGCCAGCCACTAGACTGCGGGCCCGGCGAGCCGTCTTATAAAGCCTGCTCGACGAATGGAACGGTCAGCGCCAGCGCGCCATCCAGCGCAGCGGCATCGACACCGCCGCCCTGCGCCATGTCCGGACGACCACCGCCCTTCCCGCCCACTGCCGCAGCAGCCTGTTTCATCAAATCACCGGCTTTGAGTTGGCCAGTCAGGTCCTTGGTTACGCCTGCAACCAGTACGACCTTTTCCTCATGGACACCGCCGAGCAGGATCACTGCGCGGCCGAGTTTGTTTTTCAGCTGATCGACCAGCGCCAGCAGCGCTTTGCCATCCTGACCGTCCAGACGGGCGGCCAGCACCTTCACATCCTTGACGTCCACCGCCGAGGCCGACAGATCGTCGCCCGCAGCGCTGGCTGCCTTGGCCTGCAACTGCTCGAGTTGTTTCTCCAGCAGACGGTTGCGCTCCAGTACCGCCGAGAGCTTGTCGATCAGGTTGTCGCGGCTGCCCTTGACCAGGCTGGCCGCTTCCTTGAGTTGTTCTTCCGCCGCGTTCAAGTAGGCCAGCGCCGCAGCACCGGTGACTGCCTCGATACGACGCACGCCCGATGCCACGCCGCCTTCGCTGATGACTTTCAGCAGGCCGATGTCGCCGGTACGGTTGGCGTGGATACCGCCGCACAGCTCGACCGAGAAGTCTCCCATGCTCAGCACGCGCACGCTGTCGCCGTACTTCTCGCCGAACAGCGCCATGGCGCCTTTGTTCTTCGCGGTTTCGATGTCGGTTTCTTCGGTTTCAACGGCGAAGTTCTTGCGAATCTCGGCGTTGACGATGTCTTCCAGCTGCTTGATCTGTTCTGGCTTGATCGCTTCGAAGTGGCTGAAGTCGAAACGCAGACGCTGACTGTCGACCAGCGAACCTTTCTGCTGCACATGCTCACCGAGCACCTGACGCAGCGCGGCGTGCAGCAAGTGAGTGGCCGAGTGGTTCAGCGCGGTGGCGTGACGCACTTCGGCGTCGACGTGAGTTTCCACCGGTGCGCCAATGGTCAGGCTGCCCGAGGCCAGCACGCCGTGGTGCAGGAATGCGCCGCCGGTCTTGGTGGTGTCGCGCACGTCGAAGCGGCTGCTGCCGGCCTGAATGAAACCGCAGTCGCCGATCTGGCCACCGGATTCGGCGTAGAACGGCGTCTGGTTGAGCACGATCACGCCTTCCTGACCTTCGCTCAGCACGTCGACCGACTGGCCATCCTTATAGATGGCAACGATTTTCGCCGAGCCGCTGGTGGCGGCGTAACCGGTGAACTCGGTGGCCACGTCGACCTTGACCAGGGTGTTGTAGTCCAGACCGAACGAGCTGGCCGAACGCGCGCGAACACGCTGCGCTTCCATCTCGCGCTCGAAACCGGCTTCGTCGACGGTCAGGCCGCGTTCGCGGGCGATGTCGGCGGTCAGGTCCATCGGGAAACCGTAGGTGTCGTAGAGTTTGAACACCACGTCACCTGGCACCACGGTGCCTTTGAGCTCGGCCAGATCCTGCTCGAGGATTTTCAGGCCGTGCTCCAGGGTCTTGGAGAACTGCTCTTCTTCAGCCTTGAGCACGCGTTCGATGTTGCTTTGCTGCTTCTGCAGTTCCGGGAAGGCTTCGCCCATCTCGGCAACCAGCGCCGCGACGATCTTGTAGAAAAAGCTGCCGGTGGCGCCGAGCTTGTTGCCGTGACGGCAGGCGCGACGGATGATCCGGCGCAGCACGTAACCGCGACCTTCGTTGGACGGCAGCACGCCATCGGCAATCAGGAAACCGCAGGAACGGATGTGGTCGGAAACGACTTTGAGCGACGACTGATCGCCGTTTTCGCAGCCGATCGCTTCAGCCGAAGCCTTGAGCAGATTCTTGAACAGGTCGATGTCGTAGTTGGAGTTGACGTGCTGCATCACCGCACTGATCCGCTCCAGGCCCATGCCGGTGTCCACCGACGGCGCTGGCAACGGATGCAACACGCCATCGGCGGTGCGGTTGAACTGCATGAACACGTTGTTCCAGATTTCGATGTAGCGGTCGCCATCTTCTTCCGGCGAGCCCGGCGGGCCGCCCCAGATGTGCTCGCCGTGATCGTAGAAAATTTCGGTGCACGGGCCGCACGGGCCGGTATCGCCCATGGTCCAGAAGTTGTCGGAAGCGTACGGCGCACCCTTGTTGTCGCCGATGCGGATCATGCGCTCGGCGGGCACACCGATTTTCTGTGTCCAGATGTCATACGCTTCGTCGTCGGTGGCGTAGACAGTGACCCAGAGCTTTTCCTTCGGCAGCTTGAGCACGCCAGTCAGGAAGGTCCAGGCAAAGGTGATCGCGTCGTGCTTGAAGTAGTCGCCGAAGCTGAAGTTACCGAGCATCTCGAAGAACGTGTGGTGACGTGCGGTATAACCGACGTTTTCCAGGTCACTGTTCTTGCCGCCGGCGCGCACGCATTTCTGGCTGCTGGTGGCACGGGTGTACGCACGTTTTTCCTGGCCCAGGAAGCAGTCCTTGAACTGGTTCATCCCCGCGTTGGTGAACAGCAGGGTTGGGTCGTTGCCCGGAATCAAAGAGCTTGAGGCTACACGGGTGTGGCCTTGCTCTTCGAAGAAGCGAAGGAAGGCTTCACGGATTTCTGCGCTTTTCATTAGGTTCTTCCACGGAGGCTGCGGCCAAAGGCCTGTTCGAAACGTCGTGAGACGAAGCGACGGCAAAGGGCCGCATTATATCGGCCCTGCGCGCGGGGTACAGCGTGTTTATACGATAGAAACGGTCAATTGGACGGCTGACGCTGTCACTTGCGTGAAAACTCGACGAATGTCGCGATCACTTGTTCGATTTGCGCGCGGCTGACGTCCATGTGCGTGACCATGCGCAAGCGCGCAGCGGCGCTGAGCCTGATCCCGCGTTCGCCGGCAAAGTCTTTGAGTGCTGCGGCCTTGTCACCCATTTGCACATAGACCATGTTGGTTTGCACGGGCTCGACGACGAAACCGGCCTCACGCAGACCCTCGGCGAGCAACTGCGCATTGGCATGGTCATCCGCCAGCCGTTCGACGTGATGATCCAGCGCGTACAGGCCAGCCGCCGCGAGCAACCCGGCCTGACGCATGCCGCCACCGACCATTTTGCGCAAACGCCGCGCCTTGCCGATCAGTTGCTCGGAGCCGCACAGCACCGAACCGACCGGCGCGCCGAGGCCCTTGGACAGGCACACCGACACCGAATCGAAGTGCTGAGTGATCTCACGGGCATCGACGCCGAGCTTGACCGCCGCGTTGTACAACCGCGCCCCGTCGAGGTGCAATTGCAGGCCATGCTCCTGCGTAAAGCGTCGGGCGCGCGCCAGATATTCCAGCGGCAGCACTTTACCCTGCATGGTGTTTTCCAGCGCCAGCAAACGCGTGCGGGCGAAATGGAAATCGTCCGGTTTGATCGCGGCGGCGACCTGATCCAGATCCAGCGAACCGTCGGCCTGCACCTCCAGCGGCTGCGGCTGAATCGAACCGAGCACCGCCGCCCCGCCGCCTTCGTACTTATAGGTGTGCGCCTGCTGACCGACAATGTATTCGTCGCCACGCTCGCAGTGCGCCATCAGGCCGAGCAGGTTGCTCATGGTCCCGGTCGGCACGAATAGCGCGGCGGCAAAGCCCAGGCGTTTGGCCAGTTCGGCCTCAAGGCGATTGACCGTCGGATCTTCGCCGTACACATCGTCACCGGTATCGGCTGCGGTCATCGCCTCGAGCATGGCGGGAGTCGGTTGGGTGACGGTGTCGCTGCGAAGATCGATAACGCTCATGAACCTGGCCTCTGGTCAGATGGGGAAATCCATTTGTGAAGTGGGATTACTGCGGTCATCGCGCAGATTAATCAACCCTTGAACGCGGAAAAAACCCATTCTTCCTCGAGAAAACAAAGCCCATGTGGGAGCGAGCCTGCTCGCGAAAGCGGAGTAACAGTCAGCATATTCATTGAATGTGAAGCCGCTTTCGCGAGCAGGCTCGCTCCCACAGTGTCATGTGCATGGCCGGGAAATATGTGTTACAAACTTGCCGCCGCCCGCCTATGGGCGGCAAAAACGTTCTCAGGGCGGGGTGCAATTCCCCACCGGCGGTAATTGCGCGCAACGCGCATAGCCCGCGAGCGCTTGGCGTTGCACACGACTTGAGTCGGGTGCGTCGGCAAGGTCAGCAGACCCGGTGTGATCCCGGGGCCGACGGTCATAGTCCGGATGAAGAGAGAACGGGATCGACGCCAAAGGGCCGTCCGCGTGCATCCGTGCCTGCGTTCGCACCCTTGCATCCCTTTCGATTCATAACGCCCTGTTTTTCACACAAACAGGAGTCAGAACATGCAACCCACCGCAATCGACAGCAAAAGCAAACACCCACAGGGCGAGCGCGTCGCGTTCATCCAGGCCTGCTGGCACAAGGAAATCGTCGACCAGAGCCGCAAAGGCTTCGTCGCTGAAATGCTGGTGCAGGGTTATCAGGAAGCGGACATCGATTTCTTCGAGGTCGGCGGCGCCTTTGAGATGCCGCTGCACGCCAAGCTGCTGGCCAAGTCCGGCCGTTACGCCGGCATCGTCGCCGCCGCCCTGGTGGTGGACGGCGGCATTTACCGTCACGAGTTCGTTGCGCAATCGGTGGTCAGCGGCCTGATGCAGGTGCAGTTGGAAACCGAAGTGCCGGTGTTCTCGGTGTCGCTGACCCCGCATCACTTCCATTCGGGCGAAGAGCATCAGAAGTTCTTCTTCGAGCACTTTGTGCACAAGGGTCAGGAAGCAGCGCGGACTTGCGCGGACACGCTGCAGAAAGTTCGTGCGCTGCGTCGTACAGAGCCGCGTGCGGTAGCGGTCTGACTGCACCAGGCCGGGTGGGGACTCAAGCCCCACCCGGATTCAAATGTGGGAGCGAGCCTGCTCGCGAATGCGGTGTGTCAGCCACCATCATTTTTGGCTGGCAGTCAGCATTCGCGAGCAGGCTCGCTCCCACAGGGATTTGCTCCAGCCGCCAGATTGCGTCAGGCGAGGTTTTCGTCGGTGCTCGGGACGATGAGGATGCCGGCGCGCAGGCCGTTCTTGACCTTGGGGTTGGGGAAGATGATCCGCGCGCCCTGCTCTTCGATCACCCAGCGGGTATTGGCCAGGTCTTCGGCCAGCACATAACCCGGTTCCAGCTCGGAAAAGTTCTCGATGTCCGCTGGCAGATTCAAGCGGAACGCATCGCTGTGCTTGATGATTTCCCGCGCCACGCTGAACAGCTGCAAGCCGTCCAGCCCTTCTTCTGTCTCCGGCTCAGTGCCTTCGATGATTTGCTTCAGACGGGTTTCCAGCAGTGAGACGTTAACGCCGTCGTTCTGCCCGAACGGCCGCGCCTTGCCCAGTTCCAGGGTGAAAGCCTCGGCGTCGAGTTTGTCGTAGGTGTACGAACTGAAGACGATGGATGGCTTGTTCTGCAACAGCACTGCTTCCATGCCGGCGGCGCGCAGGCGCGCCAGTTCGCGCCGGGAATGCTGGCGCCCTTCCTTCCACGGGTACAAGGCGAACTGTTCGATCTTCGACCCACGAATCGCCGTGTGCAGGTCGTAGTGCAGACGCTGGCGCTCGGGCTTGCTGAAGAAACTCGCCGCCAGCCGTTCCAGCTCGCAGGCGCGCAACGCTTCTGAGCCGCTGCTTTGTTCGTGGCGACCGTTGAACAGTCGATTGACGTCCTGCTCGACGAAACGCTCACCTTTGCGGATGGCTTCCGGGTTGCCGAACAGGAACAGAATGCGTGCGCGCGGCTTCAGATCGCCGCGTGCGATGTCGTGCAGCAGCCGATCAAGCAACTCGATCGGTGCCGTTTCGTTGCCATGGATGCCTGCCGACAGCAGCAGGTCCAGGCCATTGTCGCGCGCTTCCGGGGGCCGCACTTCCAGTGCCCCTTCGCTCAACCAGCGCATGCGCACGCCTTCGACAGTCAGTTGAGTCTTCTCCGCCGGTTCACGGCCGGCGAGGGTCAGTTCAAGCAGTTTGCCGAGGGCGAGCATAGAGCGGTTTCCTTAGTGGTCGTGGTTGCAATCCGGGCCGTGTACGTGATCCTCGTCAGCGCCGAGGTCAGCCGGTTCCATTTCCAGTTGCAGACTTACCAGATTAGTCGCCAATGGGCGCAGCAGCAGGTTGGCGTACTCTTCGTCACCTTCCTCGACGTCCACGCCGATGAGCAGCTGGCCACGGCCGTCCTGCTGGATCCACAGCTCTTTGCCTTGCCACATGACCGCAACGCGGGTGCACGAGGTTTGCAATTGCGTGCCGTCGGTGTCTTCAAGGATCAGCTGCAGGGAATCGCTCATGTTTTTACTCTCTTGGGTGACACGCCGCGCGCCGCGTTCAGGCAGCGCGCTGGCGATCAATTGATCTGGAAGGGATAAACCGCGCCCAGTTTAAGGATTTGCGTCAGTTCATCCAGTGCCGTCCGGCATTCAAGCAGCAACTGCGGGTCCGCCAGGTCGGTTTCGCTCAGGCGGTCGCGGTAGTGCTTTTCAACCCATGCGGTCAACGAACCGTACAACGGGCCCGTCATGATAACCCCTGGGTTGACCGCCGCCAGTTCGGTTTCATTCAGCGCCACGCGCAGACGCAGGCACGCCGGGCCACCGCCGTTCTGCATGCTTTGCTTGAGATCGAAGACCTTCACTTCGCGGATCAGCCCGCCGGAACTGGTCAGGCTTTGCAGATAAGCCCAGACGCGTTCGTTGGCCTGGCATTCCTGCGGCACGATCAACAGCATCGAACCGTCAGGACGCGAGAGCAATTGGCTGTTGAACAGGTAGGAACGCACCGCGTCATCCACGGTGACCGCCGAACGCGGCACGCAAACGGACTGGAAGTTACCGCCGACCTTGGCCAGTTTGCCTTGCAGTTCGGCGAGCATCTTGTCGGTCTCGAGAAACGCGTCCTCGTGATAGAACAGCACTTCACCATTGCCCACGGCGATCACGTCGTTGTGGAACACGCCCTGATCGATGACGTTGGGGTTCTGCTGCGCGTAGACCACGCCTTCGTCACGCAGACCGTGCAGACGCGCGACGGCTTGCGAGGCTTCGAGGGTCTGGCGTGCAGGGTATTTCTGCGGCGCCGGGAAACGGTTGTCGAACGCACTGCGGCCGAACACGAAAAACTCGACGCCCGCTTCGCCGTACTCACGGCAGAAACGCGTGTGGTTGGCCGCGCCTTCGTCGCCGAACTGCGCCACTGCCGGCAAAGCGGCGTGATGGGCAAAGTGCTGTTGATTGGCGAACATCGCGCCGAGCACGCGGCTGGTGGTCGGGTGTTCGATGCTGCGGTGATATTTGCAATTGAGGTTGGCGGCGGTGAAGTGCACGCGGCCGTCAGCGGTGTCGGCACTTGGGCTGACCGTGGCGGCGTTGGCCACCCACATGCTCGACGCCGAGCAACTGGCGACCAGCAGCGGCATCGCTTCTTTGGCGGCGCGCTCGATCACCTGCGCGTCAGTGCCACTGAAGCCCAGACGACGCAGCGCCGCCACATCAGGACGTTCCTGCGGAGCCAGCACGCCTTGCTGAAAGCCCATGTCCATCAGCGCTTTCATTTTTGCCAGACCTTGCAGCGCCGCTTCCTTCGGATTCGAGGATTGCTGACTATTGCTCTGCGAGGCGACGTTGCCGTAGGACAGACCACCGTAGTTATGGGTCGGCCCCACTAGACCGTCAAAATTGACTTCATAGGATTTCATCAGCGAGGCTCCACGAGAATCTGTTGTTATAGGCTTCAGTAACTATTCTTTAAGACCGAGGCGCGGCCTTCGCGAGCAGGCTCGCTCCCACACTGGAATGCATTTCCCTGTGGGAGCGAGCCTGCTCGCGAATGGGCGCTACGCCATTTTCACGCCGGGTGTCAGCGAGGCAGGCAACACCAGGCTCGGGGTTTCCAGCGACGCCACCGGGTATGCGCAGTAATCCGCTGCGTAATAGGCGCTGGCGCGGTGGTTGCCCGAGGCGCCGACGCCGCCGAATGGCGCGCTGCTCGCGGCGCCGGTCAGCTGTTTGTTCCAGTTGACGATGCCGGCGCGGCTTTCCAGCCAGAACTGCTGGTAACGCGCTTCGGAATCGGAGAGCAAACCGGCGGCCAGTCCATAAGCGGTGTTGTTGGCTTCAGTGATCGCCGCGCCGAAATCGGCATAGCGGATCACTTGCAGCAACGGCCCGAACAGTTCTTCGTCCGGACGCTCGGCCACGGCCGTCACATCGACGATGCCCGGAGTCAGCAAGGCCGATTGCGCCTGTGGCTGCGTCATTTCCAGCAACGCCACCGCGCCGTTGGCCAGCAGTTGTTCCTGCGCATCCATCAGCGCTTTCGCCGCGCCGAGGGAAATCACCGAGCCCATGAACGGTGCCGGTTGCTGATCGAAGGCACCGACTTCAATGGTCGAACTGACTTCAACCAGACGCTTCAGCAGGCTGTCGCCCCACGCGCCTTGCGGCACCAGCAGACGGCGGGCGCAGGTGCAGCGCTGGCCGGCGGAAATGAATGCCGACTGAATGATGGTGTACACCGCCGCGTCCAGATCAGCGACCTGATCGACCACCAGCGGGTTGTTGCCGCCCATCTCCAGCGCAAGGATCTTGTCCGGACGCCCGGCAAACTGCTGATGCAGGTGATTGCCGGTGCGGCTCGAACCGGTGAAGAACAGACCGTCGATACCCGGATTCGCCGCCAGAGCGATACCGGTTTCCCGCGCGCCTTGCAGCAGGTTCAACACGCCTGCCGGCAGACCGGCTTCGATCCAGCACTTGACCGTCAGCTCGGCGACTTTCGGCGTCAGTTCGCTGGGCTTGAACAGCACACTGTTACCGGCCAGCAGCGCCGGGACGATATGACCGTTAGGCAGGTGACCGGGGAAGTTGTAAGGGCCGAACACCGCGACCACGCCGTGGGGCTTGTGGCGCAACACGGCGGTGGCGTCGCCCAATGGGCCACTCTTCTCGCCGGTGCGCTCGCGGTAGCTCTGCACCGAAATCGCGATCTTGTTGACCATGCTGGTCACTTCAGTCGCGGCTTCCCACAGCGGTTTGCCGGTTTCTTCGCCGATGGTGCGAGCCAGTTCGTCAGCGTGGTTTTTCAACGCAGCGGCGAAAGCTTCGAGGACGCTGATGCGCTCCTCGAGGGTGCGACGTGCCCACTGAGGAAACGCCTGGCGAGCAGCCTGAACCGCCGATTCGACCTGCGCGGCAGTGGCGCCCTCGCCCGCCCACAGCACTTGCTGGGTCACCGGGTTCAAAGATTGAAAGGCTTCGCCCTGACCGGCCAGCCACTCACCTGCGATGTATAGCGAATTCATTATTTCGACTCCCGTGCAGCGGACAGCGCCACGGCGCGAACCTGATCGCCGGCGCTGAGTTGAAGACGTTTCGCGGTCTGCGGATCGACCACCAGGGTGCCCGCAGCCAGACGCGCTGGGGCAGCCGTGATGCGGCAATCCTCGCGCTTGCGGTTGTGGATGATGAACGGCGTGGCGTCATCGCCCGGCGTGCCGACGGCCAGCACCAGCGCTTCGCTGTCACGCACCGCGCGGATCTTGCTGGTTTCGCATTCGATGGCCGGGCCGGCGTCGAAGATGTCGACGTAACCCTGATAGCTGAAGCCTTCGCTCTTGAGCATCGCCAGTGCCGGTTCAGTGTCCGGGTGCACCTGGCCGATGACGTTGCGCGCGTCCGGCGAGAGGAAGCAGGTGTACAGCGGGAATTTCGGCATCAGTTCGGCGATGAATGCCTTGTTGCCGACGCCGGTCAGGTAATCGGCCTGGCTGAATTCCATCTTGAAGAAATGGCGGCCGAGGCTTTCCCAGAACGGCGAGCGCCCGGCGTCATCGGACACGCCACGCATTTCGGCGATGATCTTGTTGCCGAACAGCTCCGGGAACTCAGCGATGAACAGCATGCGCGCCTTGGACAGCATCCGGCCGTTGAGACCGTTGCGGTAATCGGCGTGCAGGAACAGCGAGCACAGCTCGGAATTGCCGGTCAGGTCGTTGGCCAGAAACAGCGTCGGGATTTCGCGGTAGATGTTCAGCTCTTGCGAAGCGCTGACCGTCAGACCGACGCGGAAGTTGTACCAGGGCTCACGCAGGCCAACCGCGCCGGCGATGGCGGAAATCCCCACCACGCGGCCGTCATCGTCTTCGAGCACGAACAGATAGTCGGCATCGCCACGCCCGGCTTCGCCGCGAAAGGTCTTCTCGGCCCAGCCGACCCGGTGGGTCAGGCGCTCTTCGTTGGCCGGCAAGGTAGTCAGGCCGGTGCCGGTGCTGCGGGCCAGGTCGATCAGCGCGGATAAATCGCTGCTGCGTACGGGACGAACAATCATGCTATCTCCTCAAACGGGCCGCTCGCGCCACCCGTGAAACTCGCTAAGGCGTTAAACCGCCACCAGGCGCACGCTGGCACCTTCACCGACGCCCAGGGCTTCGGCTGCTTCCATATCCAGCGTCACCGGTTTGCCCGGCGCGTAATCCAGCTCCAGCAACACCGCGCGGTAATCCTGCAACTGCGCGTTGGCCACCAGGTACTGACGCCCGGCGCCTTTGACCGGCTCGCCGATTTTCACCGGCACCACGCGACTCTGGGCGATCGAACGGATCCCCGACACGCGTGCATGCAGGGTCGGGCCGCCGTCGAAGATGTCGATGTAATGATCAGTCTCGAAGCCTTCGCGCATCAGGATGTCGAAGGTGATCTGCGCCCGTGGGTGCACCTGGCCCATCGCCTCTTGGGCGGAATCCGGCAGCAGCGGCACGTAGATCGGGTAATGCGGCATCAGCTCGGCGAGGAAGGTGCGGCTTTTCAGCCCGCACAGGCGCTCGGCCTCGGCGTAGTTGAGGTCGAAGAAGTTACGCCCGATCGCATCCCAGAACGGCGAGTCGCCATTCTCGTCGCTGTAACCGACGATCTCGGTCACCACCGAATCGGCAAAACGCTCCGGGTGGCTGGCGACGAACAGCAGACGGCCACGGGAATTGAGCTCGGCCCATGGCGATCCGACCAGCTCGCGCTGCACATAGAAACTGGTCAGCAGGCTGTTGCCGGTCAGGTCGTGGCACTGCGAGAGCACGTGGATCTTGTTGTGGATCTTCAGCTCGCGGGAGGCGTGGACGAAAGTCTCGTTGCGGAAGCTGTAGAACGGCTCCGAATAACCGGCGGAAGCGACGATGGCCGAGCAGCCGACCAGTTTGCCGGTGCTCGAGTCTTCGAGGACAAAGAAGTAACTCTCTTCACCGTTGAAGCTCACTTCGGCGGCGAACGAGGCTTCGCTCGCGGCGATCTTGTCGCTCAGACGTTCCACGTCATCCGGCAAGGAAGTGACACCAATCGGGCTGTCCGCAGCCAGACGCTGTACCTCGCCCAGATCAGCCATTTGCGCGGGGCGCATCACCAGCATGGTGTCACTCCTTTCTCTTCAATATTCACAGAAAAAACCGGGCCCACATAAAGATCGATGCAGGAATGGGACTTGTGGCGAGGGGATTTATCCCCGCTGGGGGGCGAAGCACCCCCAAAAATCCAGGGCCGCTGCGCAGCCCATCGGGGATAAATCCCCTCACCACTGGTTCAATCCAACAGGTGAATGTGCCCGGTATCAAAAATTGGTTCGGCGCCGGAAAAACTCCAGGCGCCGAAAGGTCCATCAGGCTTGCGTCAACTTCGCCGCAGCACGTTCGAAGCGGTCGAGACCGGCGTCGATATCGGCGTCTTCCACCACCAGGCTCGGGGCGAAACGGATCACGTCCGGGCCTGCCTGGAGAATCATCAGGCCTTCCTGTTCGGCGGCGTTGAAGATGTCCTTGGCCTTGCCTTTCCACGCTTCGCTCAGCACGCAACCGATCAGCAGACCGAGACCGCGTACCTGAGTGAACAGGCCGTATTTCTCGCCGATCTGTTGCAGGCGGGTCTTGAACTTGTCGTGCTTGGCGTTCACGCCATTCAACACTTCAGGGGTGTTGACCACGTCGATCACCGCTTCGGCAACGGCGCAGGCCAGCGGGTTGCCGCCGTAAGTGGTGCCGTGGGTGCCGACGACCAGATGTTTGGCCAGCGCTTCGGTGGTCATCATTGCCGCGATCGGGAAACCGCCGCCCAGGCTCTTGGCGCTGGTGAGGATGTCCGGGGTCACGCCGTAATGCTGGTAGGCGAACAGCTTGCCGCTGCGGCCCATGCCGGTCTGCACTTCATCGAACACCAGCAGCGCGTTGTTCGCGTCGCACAGTTCGCGGGCACCTTGCAGATAAGCCAGCTCGGCCGGCAGCACGCCGCCTTCGCCCTGGATCGGCTCGAGCACGACCGCGCAGGTCTTCTCGGACACCGCGGCTTTCAGCGCGGCCAGATCGTTGTAGGGAACGTGGGTGATGCCAGTGATTTTCGGGCCGAAACCGTCGGAGTACTTCGACTGGCCACCGACGTTGACGGTGAACAGGGTACGGCCGTGGAAGCTGTTCAGCGCGGCGATGATTTCGTATTTCTCGGTGCCGAAACGGTCGAATGCGACGCGACGGGCCAGCTTGAATGCGGCCTCGTTGGCTTCGGCGCCGGAGTTGCAGAAGAACACGCGCTCGGCAAACGTGGCGTCGATCAGCTTGTGCGCCAGACGCAGGGCCGGTTCGTTGGTGAACACGTTGGACACGTGCCACAGCTTGTTCGCCTGTTCGGTCAAGGCACCGACCAGCGCCGGATGCGCGTGGCCCAGGACGTTGACGGCAATCCCGCCGGCGAAGTCGATCAGCTCGCGGCCGGCCTGATCCCAGACCCGGGAACCGGCGCCACGCACCGGAATGAAAGCGGCAGGCGCGTAGTTGGGAACCATTACCTGGTCGAAATCGGCGCGTTGTACCGCAGCGTGCTCAACGGACATCGGAGTCTCCTGAAGAGGAACACCCGCCTGGAACTGGCGAGCGATGAGGGGATTGTAAGGACAGTTGGGTGCCCGGCCTTGTCGCCAAGCGACAACTTCTTATAGCGCAAACCCCGGATTTTCCCGGGTTTACGGCAATGCGACATATAGCGTCGCAAAGGCGCAGTTTACCGGGCGCGGCCGATTTGCGGCAGGCCGCGCAGGATACCAAGTCAGCCCCCACGGCAGAGACATAAATATCTACCGCACGGGGGGCGCTTGCTGCTGATTTGCTGAGGGTTCTTCCCAACGCCAAGGAATGGCCATGCATTTGTCTGAAGCACCCCCATCGGCAATCCCGGATGACGCAACTGACGCGCACCATGCGGACGAGCATTATCAACCACTGAAAAACGCGATTCCCGCCTGGCTGGGCGACACCTCAGCCACTCGGCGAGAAGCACTGAAAAGCAGCCTCCCGCAGCAGTCGGCCGCGCTCAAGAACGCGCCAGCCGAACAGCATGCGCTGATGAAAAGCCTTGGGGCGGCGCATATCAGCGCCCAGAGCCGGGTCGATAAAAGCCTGGAGCACTTGCAGGACGCTGCGGCCTTCGCCGAGCCCCTGCTCAAGGCCGAGCTGAAAAGCTGCTTCGATCTGGAACTGGATGTCAGAAACACCTACGTGCGCCTGTACATTCCCGCCACCACCCCGTGGTTTCCGATCCGCACCGGCGCCCGCGCCTGGTCCGTGTCACTGCTTGAGGCTGCGCTGCATAACTTCGAAGACAGGGAAACCGAAGACAACGCCTTCGAAGCCGAGTCGACATTCACCAGCGCCCCCTCGGCCACAGGGCAGTTTGAAACCCTGCCCGAGATCAAGGCGAAACTGAGCATTTCCGCTTTCACAAAACTATGCCGTCGACTGGATATCGGCGCGAAATACAAAGCCAGTCTGGAAGACAATCTGGGCTATTCCGATCCGATGGTCGCGTCGGTCTTGCGCGGCAAAATCGACGCCAGCCAGAAGGCCGCGATGAAGTCTGCCCTGCAATGGGCGCGGATGAACCGCGATGTCTCGGAAAACGCGTTACGCACGATCGAGGCCATGCTCGACGGCGTGAAAGGCCTGCATGTGCATGGCGCCCCGCTGCTGTGTCATGACATGACGATGCTTTGCGCACCGCTGACCGGCATCGTGGTATTCGCCCCGGACCTGTACATGACACGCAATGCAGCGCGCGTCGTCGCCTACGTCCCGGATGACCCCGAACATCCGTTCAAGGAGTACGCCTCGCCATTGGAAATGGTCGTGGAACTGACGCGCCAGTTGCGCTCCAGGGACTATCAGCAGTTCTTCAGCCGCTTCGTCAATCACGACCAGCGCGGTTTCTTCTTCAGCACGCTCAACAGCCGGCTGAGTGAAATCCGCTGGCATCCGCACAAACCCGGCGACCCGCTGCCGGCGTGGCGCGAAGCCCCGGTGGAGCGGCCCGATCTGCAGACTGCGCTGACGCCGTTTTACGACGATGTCTGGCAACACCTGTACCAGGCAAAGCTGAACAAGATTTTCAATGACGCCCGTACCATTGCCGTACCGACTGCCCTGGTTGATCAAAGGGCGCGCTGGGCATTCTGGGATTCGCTGGTCAACATCCTCTCTTCCATCGCCCAGACCGCCGCGATGATCGTCGCGCCCTTCGTGCCGGTGCTCGGTGAAGCGATGATGGCGTACATGGCCTATCAGATGCTCGATGAAGTATTCGAAGGCATTGTCGAGTGGGCGCAGGGACGCACGACCGAAGCGGTCGAACACTTGATGGGCACCGTGGAATCGATGATCCAGTTGGGCATGTTCGCCGTCGGCGGTGCGATTGGCGCGGCCGAGTTTCGCAAGGTATTGCCCAAGGAAATCGTGGCGTTCATCGACCGCTTCAAACCGGTACAACTGGCCAATGGTGACACCCGCTATTGGCAACCGGATCTCGAACGCTACAAACATCCGCAGCGCCCGACTGCCGATTCGCAACCCGATGCGCTGGGTCTGCATACCCATGAAGACAAGCGCCTGCTGCCCCTGGAGGACGCGCACTTTGCAGTCACGGAAAGTCAGGTGCCGGGGCAGTACCGCATCAAACATCCGAGTCGCCCCGACGCATACCAACCGGTGCTGCGCCACAATGGCGAAGGTGCCTGGCACACTGAACTCGAGCAACCGCTGGAATGGGATGGCGCAACCGCGCTGCGCCGTATCGGCCCTGCGGTCGAGAGCTTGTCCGCGAGCGAGCGCGAAACCGTCCTGCAGATCAGCGGAACCAGCGAAGACGCGTTGCGCAAAATGCATGTCGAGCAGGAAAAGGTCCCGCCGCTGCTGGCCGACAGCATTCAGCGCTTCAAGCTTGATCAGCAGTTGCAACGCTTCATCGACCAGCTCGACAGCGATGACGCCGAAGTTTTTTTGCGCGCCGATCCGGTCACGCAGCTGCAGGTGCTCAGCGAATACGGCCGCTGGCCAGGCGACAAATGCCTGCGTCTGCTCGATCGCCAAGGCCAGCAACTGTGGCAATCGTCCGCCGACACAACCCTGCCCGTGACCGAACTGCGCCAGGGCGAACTGATCGGTGGCGACGTGCTCAAAACCCTGCTCCAAACCCTCGACGAGACGCAGATCAAAGCCTTGCTGGACGAGCCCTTCGCCGGACCGACGCCGTCCATCGAGGTCCGCAGCCAGAACCTGCGCAAGCAAGTGGCGGACCTCGCCAGACGCAACACAAGCGCACTGTTCGAGTCGCGTTATCAAGCCCTTCAGCACCTCGACGACCCGCTGGCGGAAAGACTCAAGACCCACCCTCCAAAATTGCCGGCCAGCATTACCCGCGAACTGCTCGATACCGCGACCGGCAGCGAACTGCTGCAGATCAGCGAAGGACAATTGCCGGCGCGCCAACAGACGCTCATGCAGATGGCCAGTGACGAGGTGCGCGTCACCCGCGCGTATGAAGGCCTTGAGCTGGCCTCGGTGAGCAACCCCGACTCTGACTCTCTGGCGCTGCACAGCCTCAAACTGCTGCCGGGCTGGAGTGGTGATGTGCGCATCGAAATCCGTGACGGGCGCTACGAGGGCGCATTACTGGACACCATCGGCCGTGACGATGCGCCCGAATACAAGGTGCTGGTTCGCCGCGACGATGGCCAATATCAACCTTATGACGATCGTGGGCAGCAGCTGCACTCATTCACTGATTTCTATTCCAGCCTGTTGTACGCATTGCCCGACAGCGAGCGCCAGAGCCTGGACCTGCGCATCGGTCAGAGTCAGGCGCTGAAGGCGGCCATTCGCGAACGTACGCTCGAGCGCCACGAGTGGCGTGAAATGATTGCCGATACGCCGTCCCGAGCGCCGGCTGTCGATACCCTGCGCCTGCTGGGTACCGACGGTTACGCCCATGCTCCGCGTCCGCCGCGTCCCGCGTACCAGCCACACACCCTCGAAGAAGACATCCGCGTGCTCTATCCACGCATGTCGAATCATGAGATGCGCTTTCTCGCCGAAAGCATGCGCAGGAGTCCCGCAGGCCCGCGCGCAGAGATGCTTCGCTTGCAAAATGACTACTTGCAATTGCAGAACGAGCTGCATGTCTGGGCCAACAATCCGCCCGCCTTGCATCCCGAAACCGGCACGGCGCTGACGCCGCTGGAGAAGCGCGCCGAACTCCAGAATCGCAGGCTGCTCAGGGAGCAATTGCTCAAAGCCTGGAGGCGGGAGCACGTCACGGGTATCAATCAACAGGGCTTCGCCGCCGGATACGCCTTGCGCCTTACACCGGCGGTGATGGGCGACTTGCCGGTGTTGTCAGCGGACTTCAGCCATATCACCTCGCTCGCCATTGATGGCAGCCCGATGACCACATCTGTCGACAGCTTTCTGCAGTCCTTCAGTCAGTTGCAGAATATTGATGCGCGCAACCTCAATCTGCCCAGCCTGCCGCAAGCACTGACTTCAATGCCCTCGCTGCGCGAACTGCGTTTACGCGATTGCCTAGTGAGCCTGACAACGGTCACAGAGTCGGTGCTGGCTTCCTTGCCACAACTTACCCTGCTCGATCTGCAAGGCAATGCGCTGGGCTTGCCGCCGGACCTGCACGCGATGCCTTCGTTGCGCTACGTCAATCTGTCGGACACCGGCATTCATACGGTGCCCGACGATCTGCTGGATCATCCGCGTTTGATCTCGGCGCAATTCGATCGCAACCGCATCACGCGGATACCGGAAAAGTTCTTCAACCTGGCCAGCTCCCTCAGCGACGGTTACACCTTTGCAGACAACCCGTTGACCGCGGCCTCTCGCGAACGGGTCAAAGTGTTTTACGAGCACACCGGCAAGCACTTCGGGGTCCGGCCTGTGCAGGAGGATCTGCAGCGCACCATCGCCTTGTTCCCTTCCCTTGACACCGAAGGCGCGACACGGGTTTTGTACCGATTGCCCGGGCCATTGGCCGAGTGCGGAGCACAGTTGTCACGCTGGGAAAATGAGCTCGGCGTTCTGAATCTCGAACTCAGCCAATGGATCAACCAGGCCGCCGTGACTGCCGCCGAATCGGGAGAACGTCTGCCGCTCGAGACGCAGACCCGCGAACTGGATGCCAGGCGAGACTTTGCGCAACAGATCGAACAATTCTGGCGCAGCCCGCCCACGTACCCGCGCCTTGAAGAACTCAGGGCAACGGCGGCCTTCAGTGGCGATATGCCGATACTCAGCACCGGTCTGGAGCGCGTTACCCGGTTGAACCTCGTTGGCAACGCCAATATCACCGCCGTCCTGCGCTTCGTGGAGTGCTTGCCCAACCTTGCCAAGCTGAAAATGAGCGGCTTCGAACTGGAACCGCTGGCGCTGGGCGAAGCAAAACTGCCTCGGCTGACCGATCTGGAGCTGAAGAATTGTGGCGTGGTCATGACCCCGGAAAACCAGGCTGCGCTGCTGTCACTCACCGCCCTGGATACGCTGGACCTGAGCAACAATCCGCTGGGAACGTTCCCCGACCTGAACCTGTTGCCGGAATTGTTCCATCTCGACCTGTCCAACTGCGGGTTGACCGTCGTTCCCGAAGGACTGAGCAGCCATCCGGGGTTACGAATCGCAGCCCTCTCGGGCAACCGCATCACGCAATTGCCGGAGGCGCTGTTCGACCTCCCCGCCGAGCGCAGTGACGGCATTGACCTTGCCGACAATCCGCTATCGGCAGCAACGCGCGATCAGATCAAAAACTACTTCCGCATCCATCGAAACGACTTTGACGTCCTGGCGCCCGAGCAGGATGTCAGCCTCGCCCGGCAGCTGTTTCCCGGTTTGAACAAGCAGGAGGCCAGCGAGATGATCTACGACTTGCCCGGCAATCTGGGCGACAGCCGCAAACAGCTCCTTCGCTGGAAAGCGGAGCAGCAACAGATGCGCGATGACCTGACCCGCTGGGCCTCGGCAATTCTGTCCGCGCACCCGGTCACAGGCCAGGCCTTGAGCGTAAGCGAGCATCTGGCGCAACGATCCGCACGCTCGGACTTCAAGCTATTGCTGGAGGATTTCTGGAGCGAAAGATCGATGGGAAGCGGCAAGCGCAGCGCATTGTTTGCGGCAGACCTGAAGTTTCTCGGCGAAATGCCGCGCCTGAGTGTCAACTTCGATCACGTGACCAGCCTCAAGCTCACCGGCAACGTGACGACCGCCGGACTGGAGCCGTTCGCTGCCTTGTTCCCGAATCTTCAGACGCTGAAATTGAAAGCCTTCACGCTCTATGACATACCCTCATTCGTCGGCCGCCTGCAGTATCTCAAAGAGCTCAAACTGAATGACTGCGCGCTGACACTGTCACCTGCCGGGCAGCAACTACTCGGCACCCTGCCCGAGTTGCGGCTGCTCGATCTGAGCCACAACCCACTGTCAAACGCGCCCGATCTGACCACCCTGCCCAAGGTAACCCACTTTTTACTTGGCCATACCGATCTGACCAGCGTGCCGAAGGGCATCGCCGAGCATCCGCTGCTGCGAGAGCTCTCGCTTGCCAACAACCAGATTACCGAGCTGCCGGACGCTATCTTCAGCCTCAAGCCCGATAAGGCCGACGGCATCTATCTGAACGACAACCCTCTGTCGATAAATGCCCGCGAGCGCGTCAAGTTCTACTACGCGGCACACGGGCGCAACTTCCGGATCAAGCCGCCATCGGCTGACATTGCCATGGCGCAGAGACTGTTCCCGCGACTTGGGGAAAACGCTGCGATCAACATGATTTATCGCCTGCCCGGGACATTACAGACCGGCACGGCGCAACTGATCAGGTGGGAGAGCGAAATCGCCCGCATGATTGGCGATCTCAACGCATGGCGTGAGCGTCTGCCAGTCAACAATCCATCGACAGAACGGCCATGGACTGCGCAGGAAAAAGCCGCAGAACTCGCCGAGAGACAAAAATTCAGCGAAAGCCTCGAACAACTGTGGCGCGGCAGGCGCACCGACAATTCAGCACTACGGTTCAACACCTTCAATGCCAATGCGGCATTTACCGGTGAGTTACCGCAATTGGCCACCGACTTCAGTCACATCACCCATCTCAGTCTGCAGGGCAATCCGGCACTGAAGGTTTCCGACGGTTTTCTCACCAGCTTCAGCGGATTGCAGGGCCTGGAACTGCAGGATTTTTCCCTGGGCCAGATGCCTCAAGCGCTGCAAAGCCTGCCGTCGCTGGAAACGTTGATGCTGAGCAAGTGCCAGATCACACTGGATCCTGCCGGACAAGCGGTCTTGTCCACGCTGACCCGCTTGAAATCTCTGGACTTGTATAGCAATCCGCTGCAGGTCACGCCCGATGTGTCGGCACTGCAGAACCTGACGTTCATCGATCTGACCAGCACCGGAATCGATAGCGTTCCTGCCGGGCTGGAACAGCTGCCGCAGCTGGAAGTTGCATTGCTGAGCGACAACAACATCATCGAAGTGCCGACGGAGCTGACGCGTTATTCCGGTCGCGGCATGGAACTGGGCGCCAACCCGTTGTCGGTTGCTTCCAGAGAACGTGTCAAAGCCGCTTTCCAGGCCAAAGCCGACAATTTCGGTGTCTGGGTCCAACAGGACGACATCGATCTGGCGCAAAGCCTTTACCCGTCGCTGTCCGGCTTCGATGCCAACGATCTGGTCTACAAGCTGGCGGGTACGCTGGCCGATGGACGTCTTGAGCTGATGCGCCGCAAAACCGGCCTCACCAGTCTGCTCGAACGCCTGGATAGCTGGGCAAACGAGATCCCCAACGATCCTGACACGCAAATGCCACTGGCGAACGACGCGGCAGCCAGGGAAACACGCAATCGCCAACATTTCAGGCGAGATCTGGAAACCGACCTGCGCCGGGCGCCCACGTTCATCATGGACCCAAGAGTTACCTGCGACATTTCGTTCACCGGCGAGCTGCCGGCGCTGGCCGCAAGCTTCGACCATATCGAAGAGTTGCGACTGACAAGCGGAGCGTCCGCGCCGCCCAGGGTCGATCAATTGTTGGCGCTTTTTCCCAAACTCAAAAGCATCACCATCCGCAAATATCCGTTGCGCGAGGTTCCCCCCAGAATCTTCGGAATGGACAGATTGCACAGTCTGTATCTGCCTGGCTGTGAAATCACGCTGACTGCGCAGACCGCAGAAGCCTTCAGAACGCTGAGAAACCTGAGATCCGTGGACCTGAGCGACAATCCACTCAACATGGCTCCGGATCTGAATCATTTCCCGCAGATGACCGATGTGCGTCTGGGCAATTGCGCCTTGAGCAAGGTGCCTGATGGCCTGTTCGAACTGCCTCGATTGATGTACGCGGACTTGTCCGGGAACGCGATTACCGAGTTGCCGGGCGAGTTTCCTTCACAGCCCGGCGAGGTGTTGACCGAATATGCCTTCGGCGACAACCCGCTGACCGCAGAAAGCCAGCAGCGCCTGCAGCGTTATGAGGCGGCGTATCAACTGCGCCTGGCGGAGCGACAGGCGAGCAACGACACCGTGTATCAGTCGTTTGAGGACTTCCATGATTTTTCCAGCAGCATCGACACCGATTGAACTCGGCCCGCGCTCAGCCACGCTCCGGCGGCACTGACGACAATTCGAACGGGCTGCTGCTGCGTCGCTGGTTGCGATCTTCCCGCGGCGTGGCACCGAAGAAATTGCGATAGGCGCTGGAGAAGTGCGGCCCCGAGGAGAAGCCACAGGACAAGCCGATCTGGATGATCGACTTGCTGGTCTGCATCAACATCTGCCGGGCCTTGTTCAGGCGCAGTTCCAGGTAGTACTGGCTCGGCACGCGGTTGAGGTATTGCTTGAAGATCCGCTCCAACTGCCGACGGGATACGCACACATGCTGGGCGATTTCGTCGGTGGTCAGCGGCTCTTCGATGTTGGCTTCCATCAGCAACACCGCCTGGGTGAGCTTCGGATGGCTGGAGCCGAGGCGATTCTGCAACGGAATGCGCTGACGCTCACCGCCCTCGCGGATGCGCTCGACCACCAGTTCTTCCGACACCGCACCGGCCAGCTCCGCACCGTGATCGCGGGCCAGCACCGCCAGCAACAGGTCGAGCACCGACATGCCACCACAAGCGGTCAGACGATCGCGATCCCAGTCGAACAGATGACTGGTGGCGATGACTTTCGGGAAGCGCTCAGCGAAATCGTCCTGCCAGCGCCAGTGCACGGCGGCGCGATAACCGTCGAGCAAACCGAGCTGGGCCAGCGGATAGACACCGGCCGACAGACCACCGATCACGCAACCGGCACGCACCAGTTGCTTGAGCGCACTGCTCAGCGCCGGTGCCAGGGTGGTCGGCGGCTCGTCGGCGAGCAGGAACAGTTTCTGGAAATTCTCGAGCTTGCCGGCCCAGGGTTCGCCGGGCAATTGCCAGGCCCCTTCGCTCTGCGGCTCGGCCTGCAAGAACGACAGTTCGTAAACCACGTCCGGGTGCACCCGCTGCGCAACACGCAAGGCCTCCTCCGCCAGCGCCAGCGTCAACGCTTTAGTGCTGGGCCAAATCAGGAAACCAATTCGATGGGCAGTCATGGGCGGGCAATCCGAAACGAACAACGGTGATGAAGGCATGGGCCAATGCTAGCCCGGAAATGAATACAAATCCTGAAACCGGTGAAGATCAGAATGTGGGAGCGAGCCTGCTCGCGAAGGCGGTGTACCAGTCAACATAATTGCTGGCTGTTCTACCGCTTTCGCGAGCAGGCTCGCTCCCACAGGGGATCTGAGCCAGCCAGAAGATCGCGAAGCATGACCTAATCTGGTGCACAACGGCAGCCCTGATTTATTTCAGGCTACCCGACAGGAATTGCTGCAAGCGCTCCGATTGCGGGTTGACCAGCACTTCGCGCGGGTTGCCGCTTTCTTCGACGACGCCTTTGTGCAAGAACACCAACTGGTTCGACACTTCACGGGCGAAGCCCATTTCGTGGGTCACCACGACCATGGTGCGGCCTTCCTGCGCCAGCGCCTGCATGACTTTCAACACGTCGCCGACCAGTTCCGGGTCGAGGGCCGAGGTCGGTTCGTCGAACAGCATCACTTCCGGCTCCATCGCCAGCGCCCGAGCGATCGCCACGCGCTGCTGCTCGCCGCCGGACATGTGCCCCGGGAACGCGTCTTTGCGATGGGCCACGCCAACCTTGTTCAGGTAGTACTCGGCTTTTTCCCGCGCTTCGTACTTGGGTACGCCAAGCACGTGCACCGGCGCTTCCATGATGTTTTCAATCGCGGTCATGTGCGACCACAGATTGAAGTGCTGAAACACCATCGACAGGCGCGAACGCATGCGTTGCAGCTGCTTCGGATCAGCGGCTTTCAGCGCGCCGTCCTTGTTCGCCACCAGCTTCAGCTCTTCGTTGTTGAGCAGGATCTTGCCGGCGTGCGGCTGCTCGAGCAGGTTGATGCAGCGCAGGAAAGTACTTTTGCCGGAGCCACTGGAGCCGATGATGCTGATCACATCGCCGGCGGCGGCTTTCAGGGACACGCCCTTGAGCACTTCGTGACTGCCATAGCGTTTATGCAGGTCTTGGACTTCAAGTTTGTACATGCGGTCGGTTCTCACAAAAACAGTCAGTCAGTCGTTGAGCAAGCGCCCGTGACGCAGCGCTTCGCGCCCCGCCACCTTGGCCAGCCAGAAACCGGGTTGGGCATAGCGCAGCCGTTCAATGGCAAACAGCACCCCGGACGTACCAGCACATACCGTGCTGACCCGATCGGACACAGGGTCGATCACTTGAAAAATCTCGTCGCCCGCCTCGACCCATTCGCCGGGCTTGCGGGAAAAACTCACCACACCGGGGTGCGGTGCGAACAACAATTCGGTGCCTTCGAACGGCATGCCTTCGCACGGTTCGAAGGCCGGGTCCGGCCACTCGCCGGTGATCAGACCTTGCTCGGCAAGGAACGCCAGAATGCCTTCAGCATAAGCCTCGGCTTCGACGCGGCCGGTGTCGGCCTGCCCGCCCAGCTCGATGGTCGTCGCCAGACACGCCAGCGGAATCTGCGCATCGGGAAACTGCCGCGACAGGCGCAGCCATGGCAACGAGCAAGCTTCATCGAACGAGCTGCCGCCGGAATCTTCCGCGAGCAAACCAACCTTGACGTGCAGGTGCGCCGACAGCGAACGCCACTGCGGCCAGTGCTGCGGCAGCGCGTACATGTGCAGCGCGGCTTCGGCATCGCAGTGCAGATCCAGCACCACATCGGCGGTGCAGGCGTGGCTGAGCAGCACACGCTGCATGCCCTGCAACTGGCTGCTCGCTTCAGGCAAGCCGGCCAAGTGGTCGGCCATTGCCTGGCGGATCAGGCGCACGTTGGCATGGGGATCATCGCCGAGCTTGTCGCCCAGTGCCGCCGCCACCGGCGCGCTGAGTTCGACGAAATCACGGTTGAAATTCTTGCCGCTGCCCGCCTCGAAACGGCCCTGGAAATTGCCTTGCAGCAATTGCCCGAGACCGATCGGATTGGCCACCGGCACCAGCTCGATCACGCCGTTGAGCAAGCCTTGGGCTTCGAGTTCGCCGAGGCGCTTTTTCAGCTCCCAGGCGGTGCGCATGCCCGGCAGTTCATCGGCGTGCAGGCTGGCCTGGATGTAGGCCTTGCGCTCGCCGCTGCCGAAACGGAAAACCGAAACCTTGCGCTCGCTGCCCAAGTGGCTCCACGGCAATACGTGGTCGATGCGTTGCATATCAGTGCTTCCGTGGCGCGAGGTAGCTCAACCAGCGACGCTCGGCCAGTTTGAACAGCTTGACCAGAATGAAGGTCAGGCACAGGTAGAACACGCCAGCGGTGATGTACGCCTCGAACGGCAGGTAGAACTGCGCATTGACGGTACGTGCCGCGCCAGTGATGTCGATCAGGGTCACGATCGACGCCAGACTGGTGGTCTGCAGCATCATGATCACTTCGTTGCTGTACTGCGGCAGCGCCCGGCGCAGGGCCGACGGCAGCAGGATGCGCTTGTACAGTTTGAAGCGCGACATGCCCATGGCCTTGGCCGCTTCGATCTCACCGTTCGGCGTGGCCTTCAGGCTGCCGGCGATGATTTCTGCGGTGTAGGCGCTGGTGTTCACGGCGAAAGCCAGGCATGCGCAGAACGTTGCGCTGGACAGCCACGGCCACAGGAAGCTTTCGCGTACCGCTTCGAACTGGGCCAGACCGTAGTAGATCAGGAACAGCTGCACCAGCATCGGCGTGCCGCGAATCACGTAGGTGTACAGCCACGCGGCGCCGTTGACGAACGGGTTTTTCGAGACGCGCATCAGCCCCAGCGGCAACGCCGCGAGCAAACCGAAGAACAGCGACAGCGCGAGCAGTTTGAGGGTGGTCAGCAGGCCGCTGAAGTACAGCGGCAGTGCCTCCCAGATGACGTTGTAGTCGAAGATCATAGATCAGCCGCCCTTACGCCTACCGAGTAGCGCTTCTCAAGGTGACGCAATGCCAGCAACGAAACACTGGTGATCACCAGGTACATCGCCGCCACTGCGAGGAAGAAGGTGAAAGGCTCGCGCGTGGCATCCGCCGCCTGCTTGGCCTTGAACATCATGTCTTGCAGACCGACCACGGAAATCAGCGCGGTGGCCTTGGTCAGTACCAGCCAGTTGTTGGTGAAGCCGGGAATCGCCAGACGAATCATCTGCGGCACCATCACCCGGAAGAACACCTGAAAACTGCTCATGCCGTACGCCATGCCCGCTTCGGCCTGGCCCTTGGGGATCGCCATGAACGCACCGCGGAAGGTCTCCGAGAGGTACGCACCGAAGATGAAACCGAGGGTGCCGATACCGGCGGCCAGCGGGTTCAGGTCGATGTAGTCGTCATAGCCGAGCATCGGCGCGACGCGGTTGAGCAAGTCCTGACCGCCGTAGAAGATCAGCAGGATCAGCACCAGATCGGGAATGCCGCGGATCACCGTCGAATACAGGTCGCCCAGCCACGCCAGCCAGCGCACCGGCGACAGGCGCAACGCGACACCGATCAGCCCGAGAACGATGGCCAGAGCCATGGACGACAAGGCGAGCTGAAGCGTCAGCCATGCGCCATCGAGGATGACAGCCCCGTAGCCTTTCAACATGATTCAGGTCCTCGAAAGTTGGGATGAAAAAATGGCGCAAACCGCAGAGATTCTGTTGCTTGCGCCATTTCGGACTTGTCGCAGAGACGTCTTACTTGCCGTAGATGTCGAAGGCGAAGTACTTGTCCTGGATTGCTTTGTATTTGCCGTTTTCGCGGATGGCCGCGATGGCAGTGTTGATCTTGTCTTTCAGGGCGTCGCCCTTGCGCACTGCGATACCTACGCCGTCGCCGAAGTATTTGACGTCGGTGAAGGCCGGGCCAACGAATGCGAAGCCTTTGCCGGCGTCGGTTTTCAGGAAACCATCGTCCAGCAGGGTGGCGTCAGCCACGGTACCGTCGAGGCGACCGGCAGCCACGTCGAGGTAGATTTCGTTCTGCGAGCCGTACGGCTTGATCTCGGCGCCCAATGGAGCCAGAACTTCGCGGGCGAAACGCTCGTGGATCGAGCCACGCTGTACGCCGATGTTCTTGCCTTTCAGCTCAGCCAGACCTTCGCTGACCTGAGTGCCGGCCTTCATGACCAGACGCGCCGGGGTGTTGTAGTACTTGTTGGTGAAGTCGACCGACTTCTTGCGATCTTCGGTGATCGACATCGACGACAGGATGGCGTCGATCTTGCGCACTTTGAGAGCCGGGATCAGACCGTCGAACTCTTGCTCGACCCACACGCACTTGACCTTCATCTCTTCGCACAGCGCGTTGCCGATGTCGTAGTCGAAACCGACGATGCTGCCGTCCGGTGCTTTCGAAGCGAATGGAGGGTAAGCCGCTTCGATGCCGATCTTCACAGGTTTTTCGTCAGCGACGGCATTCAGCGACAGCACGGACAGTGCCAGGGCGCCAAGCAGCACAAGTTTCTTCATCTTGGGACTCCATCGGTAAAGGGCAAAAACGGCAGAGTGAGCGACAGCCCAATATGCGAATGGGTGAATCGGAAATCGGTTGCGCATCGGCGGAAATTTCCCATTGAAACCGCAAGCGATTTCAACGTCAGCCACGATGAGCGAGTGATCGGCATTCTAACGACAGGCCCGAAGCCGATATTTCTTCAATGCGACAACTAATTACAGATGCACCGAGAAAGCGGTTTGAGCTCATTGACAGCCCAGCAAATTCATGCAAGAGCGAAAGACAGTGAACCGATACATATTGCAAGTTGCGGGCCTATTATTCGTAAACCCTTCTAATCCGGCAAGCGCAGCGTTATGTCTTATTTTTCCGCGGGGCTTTGGAGGCTCTAAAACGGCGCACCGCGTTTCCCTTCGCCCCGGTTTGGCGCGGGCGGTTACACATTGGGTTGTGGCGGGTAACAGCGAGAAAGGCCTGACGGTGCAGATCGATAATTATTGGTTGAGTCGCTGATCGTTCCCACGCTCAGCGTGGGAACGCCTCCCTCGACGCTCTGCGTCGGCTTCTGGGACGCAGAGCGTCCCTTGCTGCATTCCCACGCAGAGCGTGGGAACGATCAAAACATTTGAAATGCGCCCGTTTCCTTGTGGGAGCGAGCCTGCTCGCGAAGAGGCCAGCCCGATCGACACAAATCCACCAGACACAAAAAGCCCCGCCCGGCATCACCGGACAGGGCTCCTATGTTTCTAACGCTTAAGCAACATTCATGGTCTTGTGCGTATCAATCAAATGCTGCACCACACCCGGATCCGCCAGGGTCGAGATATCGCCCAAGCCGTCATATTCCGCCGTGGCAATCTTGCGCAGGATGCGGCGCATGATCTTGCCCGAACGGGTCTTCGGCAGCCCCGGTGCCCACTGGATCACGTCCGGCGAAGCAATCGGGCCGATCTCCTTGCGCACCCAGTTCTTCAGCTCCAGACGCAGTTGCTCGGTCGGCTCCTCGCCGTTCTTCAAGGTCACATAGACATAGATGCCCTGCCCCTTGATGTCATGCGGCACGCCCACCACCGCAGCTTCGGCCACCTTCGGATGCGCGACCATCGCGCTCTCGATCTCGGCGGTGCCCATGCGGTGGCCGGAGACGTTGAGCACGTCGTCCACGCGCCCGGTGATCCAGTAGTAACCATCGGCATCGCGACGCGCGCCGTCACCGGTGAAGTACATGCCACGGAAGGTCTTGAAGTAGGTGTCGACGAAACGATCGTGATCGCCGTACAGCGTACGCGCCTGGCCAGGCCACGAATCGAGAATCACCAGGTTGCCTTCAGCCTCGCCCTCGATGATGTTGCCGAGGTTGTCGACCAGCGCCGGCACCACACCGAAGAACGGACGCGCCGCCGAACCCGGCTTCAGCGCGTGAGCACCCGGCAGCGGGCTCATCATGTTGCCGCCAGTCTCGGTCTGCCACCAGGTATCGACGATCGGGCAACGCGACTTGCCGACATTCTTGTAGTACCAGTCCCAGGCTTCCGGGTTGATCGGCTCACCGACCGAACCGAGCAGGCGCAGGCTGCTGCCATCGGCGCCTTCCACGGCAGCCTGACCCGAGGCCATCATCGCGCGGATCGCGGTCGGCGCGGTGTAGAGGATGTTGACCTTGTGCTTGTCGATGATCTTCGCCACCCGGGTGATGTCCGGGTAGTTCGGCACACCTTCGAACAGCACGGTGGTCGCGCCGTTGGCCAGCGGGCCGTAGACGATGTAACTGTGGCCGGTGACCCAGCCGACGTCGGCGGTGCACCAGTAGATTTCGCCCGGACGGTAGTCGAACACGCGTTCGTGGGTCATCGCCGCATACAGCAGATAACCGCCGGTGGTGTGCTGCACGCCCTTCGGCTTGCCAGTGGAGCCGGAGGTATAAAGGATGAACAACGCTTCTTCGGCGCCCATCTCTTTCGGCGCGCAAACGGTGCCCGCGACCTTCATCAGGTCTTCGTACCAGATGTCGCGATGCTGGTTCCACTTGATGTCGCCACCGGTGCGCTTGCAGACGATGACTTTCTGGATGCTGCTGGTTTCCGGGTTGGTCAGGGCGTCGTCGACGTTGGCCTTGAGGGAAATCTTCTTGCCGGCACGGATGCCTTCGTCAGCGGTGATCACCACTTTCGAGCGGCAGTCGATGATGCGACCGGCCAAGGCTTCCGGCGAGAAACCGCCGAACACCACCGAGTGAATCGCGCCGATCCGGGTGCAAGCCAACATGGCGACCACGGCTTCGGGGATCATCGGCATGTAAATGGTCACCACGTCGCCACGGTGCACGTCCTGACCACGCAGGGCGTTGGCCAGTTTGCACACTTGCTCGTGCAGTTCGCGGTAGGTGATGTTGCGGCTTTCGGAAGGATCGTCGCCTTCCCAGATGATTGCGACTTGGTCGCCGCGCTCGGCCAGATGACGGTCGAGGCAGTTATAGGAAACGTTCAAGGTGCCGTCGGCAAACCACTTGATGTCGACATGGTGATCGTCGAACGACGTCTGCTTCACCGTGGTGAAAGGCTTGATCCAGTCCAGACGCTTGGCTTGCTCGCGCCAGAAGCCGTCAGGGTTGACGACCGACTGCTGGTACATGGCTTTGTAGGTCGCCTCGTCAGTCAGCGTGTTTGCCAGAACCTCGGGACGAACGGGATACAGAGAAGCCGCACTCATCTTTCCTACCTCGGTGTAATAGTTGTTTTTGTATGACCCCGTTGTAGCCGGGTGGGGGCCATAGAACCATTCGACGATGGTAGTAACAAGCCCCTACAAAATGTCCGCATTCCATGTGGGAGCTGGCTTGCCAGCGATGCAGTCAACGCGATCCGTCAGGCAAACCCCATCCGGCCAGACACCAAGACCTCAATCGATTGTTACCAAATCTATCAAAAGTGTTTATCAAAACCGCCCCTGTTTACCGACACCCCACCGCCCTAAAATTCACCTCGCCAACAAGGCAACCGCGATTAACAACGTTACAGCCCCCACGAAGGCCGTTAATCCAGCTCTCCAAGTAACGCATCAAATACTCAAGCTCCACACGCAACCCTAAAAAGGTTGCGTGACCCCACTCGACCTCAAAAAGGTGAATTAGAAATGAAAGCTTTATTGGTTCTGGCCCTCAGCAGTCTGTGCGCAACCGCCATGGCAGACGAGGTCCCGACTGATGTCGCACAGCAACAACCGGTCATCGAGGAATACACTTACTCCACACACCTGGACATCGCCAAAGTTGTATCGATGAGCGAAATTCCAAATGTCTGCGAAGTTGTACCGGCAAAAATGGAATACGACGACTCCAAAGGCCAACGCCACATCCTGCGCTACAGCATCATGGGCAACGGCTGCACGAACTGAATCAGACTGCACCGAATCGGATCGCTCAGCGCTACATTGAGGGTCGATTCCAGCCCGACTTCGGTCGGGCTCAGTTGTGTCTGAAGCCGTGAAAAACGCTTGCAAAACACTAGATATAGTGAAAAACCCACTTTTCTGGCTATTTTTTAAACAAAAAAACACCTGCCAAAAAATTAACGAAAAAAAATCTGCCGGGGTCGACTCCGCGCAAAGCCCTGTAATCCCTCGGTCGGATCGAAATCCACCCCCTCCTCGGCCTCGCCATGAGCCGATTCGCCGCACCACGCCGGTAAAAATTTCCCTATAATGCCGCCCTATACGGGTCAGCAATATTCCCTTACAGGGAGCAAAAGCCATTCTGAAGCCCCGCAACAGTGCCAGACGCTGATTGCGCCCATCAGAGGCTCTCGGAACCCGTCAAAATTTCTGTTTATTTGCCTGCGTGCAACGCTGCAAAAAACGACATCCAACGCGGCTTGTTTGGCCGTGTGAAAAGCCAACCCATCAGGTTTCACACGGGCACAAGCCCTCACGCAGGAGACGACACGTCATGCTGAGCTGGGACGAATTCGATAAAGAAGACAGTGAAGTCGCAACCGTGAAAGGCGCCAACGCCGGCCACGCAAGCGAAGCCAACATGGACCGCCTCGACAACGCCGGCGGCGCCGCAGCGCTGGAAGCCCGCGCCGTCACCGCCGACGACTCGGCCGCCGTGGCCCGCGCCAAGGCTGCACTGAACTCCCTCGACGTCGCCGAAGGCCTCGCCGAACTCGAAGGCGCCTCCGCCCGTGTCGCCGTTGACGAAAAGCGTATGATCAACTGCCGCGCCGACCTCAACCAACTCGTGCCATTCAAGTACGACTGGGCCTGGCAGAAGTATCTGGACGGTTGCGCAAACCACTGGATGCCGCAAGAAGTCAACATGACCGCCGACATCGCCCTCTGGAAAAACCCGGAAGGCCTGACCGACGACGAGCGCCGCATCGTCATGCGCAACCTCGGCTTCTTCTCCACCGCCGACTCCCTGGTTGCCAACAACTTGGTGCTGGCCGTGTACCGTTTGATCACCAACCCGGAATGCCGCCAGTACATCCTGCGCCAGGCTTTCGAAGAAGCGATCCACACCCACGCCTACCAGTACTGCATCGAATCGCTGGCCATGGATGAAGGCGAAATCTTCAACATGTACCACGAGATCCCATCGGTCGCGAAGAAAGCAGCCTGGGGCCTGAAGTACACCCGTTCGATCTCCGATCCGAAGTTCGAAACCGGCACCCCGGAAACCGACAAAGAGTTGCTGCGCAACCTGATCGCCTACTACTGCGTTCTGGAAGGCATCTTCTTCTACTGCGGCTTCACCCAAATCCTCTCCATGGGCCGCCGCAACAAAATGACCGGCGTCGCCGAGCAGTTCCAGTACATCCTGCGCGACGAATCCATGCACCTGAACTTCGGCATCGACGTGATCAACCAGATCAAAATCGAAAACCCACACCTGTGGGACGCCGAAATGAAGGAAGAAGCGACCCAGATGATCCTGCAGGGCACGCAGCTGGAGATCGAATACGCCCGCGACACCATGCCTCGCGGGGTGTTGGGTATGAATGCGGCGATGATGGAGGACTACCTGAAGTTCATCGCTAACCGTCGTTTGAGCCAGATTGGTTTGAAGGAAGAGTACCCAGGGACGACTAACCCGTTCCCTTGGATGAGCGAGATTATGGACTTGAAGAAAGAGAAGAATTTCTTTGAGACTCGCGTGATCGAATACCAAACTGGTGGGGCGTTGAGCTGGGATTAATCTCTACAGCCTACCGATTCCTTCGAGGCTCGGTAATTTAAGATAAAAAATAAGAGCCCTGAATATCAGGGCTTTTTTTTAAGTTCTAGTCAGCCCCACCCGTAAAACTAGCAAAAACTCAAGATTGATGATGGCGCAGCGCCATGCTATAACAAACAATCTTTCCAATGTCTAAAACGAGTTAATATGCGCGCATACCAGATCCCTTCAAATAGACGCTATTGGGTAGTGCGCGCCGAAGGAGGTGCGTACTACCAGAATTTCGTACAAAATTCGATTGTAGCGATAGGGCACTTTGACGAGCTTGAAATTCAAGTAGAAGATACTAAAAATTTTCTGCCAGACTACGAAGAACTTCGTACTACAACGATAACAAAAGCAAAGCTTAAAGAGTTAAACAGAAGGCAAGCCGCCAGTCAGTTCAGTCAGATCAAGCATTTTATATTCGATATTGGCGTAGGTGACTGGGTGATAACAGTTAGTAGCGCTAGCATTCGAGTTGGGTTAGTAACATCCACTCCATACATAGAAAACACCCCAAATATCACATATCACGACACCTACCAAAACAACTCAACAACAATGAGTTTCAAGCTGCGTCGAAATATTGATTGGGGACCTTCAATTTCTCGGGCAAATATCCCTTATGGGTTACAGTCAACTTTAAAAGCCAATCAGACAGTATTCAACGTAGACAAACACGTAGAAGCAATTGCCCACACACTTTATCCATCCTTTATACTTGACGGAGCACTACACTTATCTATAAGAATTCGCACCAAGGATGAGATTAAAAACCAAAGCATGGTATCACTGCTGAACTTTTTAAACGAAATCGAAATCTTCGCAAAAGAATCAGAACATCTAACAGTTGAAAACTTCAATGAAGCCTTGCTACATTATTTACGGCAGCATTTATTAACGCTCACCACCAAAGCCCAGTATCACTCCCCTGGAGACATATGGGCAAAAATAAAAAACATAAAAGAGCCTAAGAACATTGCAACAGCTTTAATGCTTTACGGGATGATTTTTGGAAACTCGACTGCCGGCATGGATGGAATACTGGATTTGCAAACCCGACAAAAAATCTGGGACCTAGTTATTCATCGCATTGACTCAACCAACATAATTGATGCCTCCAAAGATTTGAAGTTAGAACCACCAAAATACGACACTCAAAAGCTTGAAAGCCTTGATAAAACACGATTCCACGAACTATGAAGCTTATGTATAGAAGGGTATTCCAAGCAACACCTAATAGGTCTACCCCTTTCCTTCAGTGCCGCGCAAACCATTCCAATCTGAAAGTGATAGGCGGCTGCATTTCGTTGTATATACTCCTATAAACCAACAACAAAACAGTTGTGGCAAGCGCGGATCTAATTAAAGCTCTTAGGTCTCTCTGGCTAGAATCAAAACCAACCTTAACCAGCACAAACTCATCACCAGGAGCAAGCACCCTTCCGTCGATATTATCTGCAAAACCGTCCCACACTACCTCAACAGCCAAGCAACCGAAAGAATCGATGAGTCTTTTAAACACGCCTTCTCTGTTTACAACGGAAAACTCATCAACAATCAATGGGCCGACCCCATTATTCTTTAGAGATATAAAAATAAGATCATCATAATCCCCTTTTGAGAAGTGAGCGATAGACCTCAAGGACAACTTATTGTGCCTCCCTCTGAGTACTCAAAGTACTTACGCCAACGAATAAAGATATTACCGAAACAAGCACAGCACTCAGTGCTATCACCAATTCAGCATTCAAATCAACCCACCCCATCTAACACCCCAATTCCTAATAGTGACAACGATATATCCTACAAGCCTGTGCGAATTATAGACTCTTTTCTCACTACTTTATTATGCAAAAAAAATCCATACGCAGACTTGCTTGATTATATAATTTCGACACCTTATGCTTCTGTTCGGTGCCTAAGAAACACCCCACACAGCGGATCAACCGCACCCGACAGTAGCGCCTTTTTTGTGCCTACGGTTTCCCCGTGCGCATAGAAAACTCTGTTATGCCGGGAGTGGGCGAATACAAGACCCGAAAGGGGAATATGTCCGGCCCTCTGTGTGGGGTTTCTTAGCTCCCGGCACCCAGCCTTAAGAAAGCTGAGATCACACAGAGGTAAATGGATATGCCTAAAAATGTCTCCTTCGGCACGAAGGAAATCTGCTTCAACCTCAACATCATCTGCATGCTTCCAGCAGTGGAGGCCTGCCATGTCTGAACCTCAAAGTTCGACTGTTTTTACTCTGCACAAACTCTCTCTCCACGCCCTCCTCCTTGAAGGCCAGCCATGGTTTTGCGCACGCGATATTGGTCGCTTGATGGGCGTCCATCTCAGTGATCGAATGGTCAGCAAACTGGACAAGGATCAGCATCGTTTTCTGTGGATTGAGCATCATCGGCAACCTGAAAAGCAATTGATGCTCAGTGAGTCAGGCGTGTATGCGCTGTTGGTGTATCACTACGTCCCAGGGAATCGGCCGTTGCGCGAATGGCTGACCCATCAGGTGGTTCCAGCCTTACGCGATGCTGCGTCCTCAGAAAATCCAGATCTACCTATGCTGAGTTTTTTGAAATGGCCTGAGATGTCTGTGAGTCTGTTGCATTGGCAGGATGAAAGCTGGATTCGGCTACGAGATATGCCGTATCTGTTGCAGGGTCAGACACAGCAGCGAGCGACTGCCCCGAAGTCTTGGTGGCGGAAGGCTGCAGAGGTATTTCAGTCTTCGAAGCATCTGATGAGTTAGGTGCTGCTTGTGAGATCACTTGCGAGAACTGTCGCAAATCTCTGTAGGAATTTTCCTAGACAGCCGTAATGGCCACTCAGTATCGTCCGAGGGTTTACAACCCTCGGCGATTTTATGAGCGACAAGAAAAAAGACACTGACTGGACTGTTGCTGAGATTGAGGCAGCGGTTGATGCCTATCTGAAGATGTTTGAGCTTGAGCGAATCGGCCAAAAATTTAACAAAGCACATGAGAATCGCGTGCTGCGTACAGCTGCGTTGCACAACCGCACTGAAGGCTCAGTTGAATTCCGCATGCAGAACATCTCTGCCGTTTTATTGAGAATGCATAGGGAATACATCAAAGGGTACAAGCCTGCCAGAAACGTTGGGACTAACGTTGAGCCAGCCATCCGAGCAGTGTTGATTGCAAAAGGGGTCACGCTTGGGGATCCAACGGTTGCGACTGCGGATGAAGAAGCTCTAGAGCAGAGAGCTCTGGCGCTAGAGAAACTGCCTCTTGAAGATGAACCTGCTGGGATTTTGAAGCCGAAGCGCGCTCCCGCCCAAAGCACTGCATTTATACGTGACCCGAAGGTTAGAGCATGGGTCCGTCAGAAAGCCAAAGGGATATGTGAAGGTTGCGGTGAACCGGCGCCGTTCACTAAAAATGACTCGCCTTACCTCGAAGTTCATCACGTGAAGCATTTGGCGAATAAGGGCTCTGATCGAATCAGCAACGCTGTAGCGCTTTGTCCGAACTGCCATCGGCGCTGCCATCACTCGAATGACAGCAAGGAGTTCACCGAGTCGCTCTATGACAGGGTTAAACGGTTAAAGCGTGAGTACCCGAACCGCAAAACGATGTGACGAGAGAGCTTGCCCTCGCTCGGCCGTGAAATCTGGTTGATGCCACCAATCGCCAGCAAGCTGGCTCCCACAGGTTTGCATCACTTCTTGAAAACAATCAGTGCAACCCACCCCACCTCCCGCTATTAATACCCCCTCCCCCACTCAAGGATCCGAGCCCCACCATGAAATTCGATCTCGCCTACTGCCTCAGCCTCGACGACAAGTTGTCGATCTATGACGTTCGCGATCTCAATTTCGATGAGACGGTGGCGTTTGACTCTGCGAAGGAACATTTCCAGTGCCCCAACGATGCCTGTCGTTCGGCGTTCGCGGCGGCCAACGAGTTGGGTACGTTCAACGCCAAGAACGTGAATTACGTGCGCACGCCGCACTTCAAGAATCTGCCCACGACGCAGCATGTGGCGGGTTGTCCGTATGTGAGTTTGAAGGCGTCGGCGTCTGGGGTTGAGGCGTTGGATGGCGAGGCGGATGACGGGCGGGAGGAACACTTCCCATCAGAGTTGTTGCTGACGCGGCGCGAATATGTGCGCAAGCCTGTCGCACCAGCGGGAGCGGCGGATGTGTTGCGGGATGATCCGCTGCGGGCGGCGACGGACAGTGGCAAGGAGTCGGCGGGTCGTGAGTCGGCGCCGGACAAGACCAGTGTGTTTGCGCATCCGGTGGAGTGTTTTGTTTCCAACTTCGCCGACAAGGAGTTGCTCAAGCGCATGCCGTTGAAGATTGGCGAGCATACGGCGCCGTACAGTTCGTTTTTCAAGAAGATCGAGTATCTGACGGACAACAAGGGGCTGATTTACTGGGGGCGGATCAAGAAGATCGAGGACTTCCACAGCGCCAGTTTTCGGATCGACTTCGAGGACAAGGTCTGGTTCAAGAAGCCCGAGGACAGTAAGAAGAAGCCGTATCCGGTCAGCGTTTATCTGAACAAGAAGCTGATCGACAACTACCGCAAGCGCAAGGCGTTCCTGGAAGAGATCAAGCATGCGGTGGATAGCGACAAGGCGTTGTTCTGTTTCTTCTATGGGGTGACGCCGGAGTTGAAGCAGGTGCCCGGCAAGAAGAACCCCGAAAAACCTTTCGAGGTCTTCAATGCCAATATCGAGAACCTGGATCACTTCATTATTCGTGAAGCGCCGGGGTTGGAATGAAAGTTAGCTTTCGGGCAGTTGCAGTTTCACGGCACCCGGATGCTGCTTGAGCAGACCATAGGGTAGAACGCCCCATTCGACGTATCCGCAAACTGCCATGACATGCGGATAGGACGGAAAAAAGGTGACGCCTTTTTCTCCAAACTGCCACATAGGAAATTGCCAGGGTTCTGGCTCGTCATAGCCGCAATCATTTTCGCCCTCAGCGACAACGGTCATTTCGGTAGGGTAACGCTTCGACAATTGTTCGACGAGCCAAGGGGCGAGTTTTTTGGCGCGGTAATTGGAGATTTCCTCCGAAGATGCGTCTGGTAATTCTTCACGATGCAGCGGCTCGCCCTGGCCCACCCACAGCACATCTTCAAGGCTCAACAGTTGCCCAGTCCGCGTATCGAAGTTCAGCGATTCATTATTTTGATCAGGATACGCACCGCCGCAATAATACTCGGTGGAAACTCGCACGCTCATGACTGAAGAGGACATCCACAGCGGCTGCGCGGATTGCGCGTAACTCCCCGAACAACCGTAATGTTGCGACACTTCGCTCCATAACCGCGCCCTCAAATATTGATTGATGCGTTCCTGCGCTGCCGGGGCGTAACCCGATACCACTTCAAACAGCGAAGCCCCCGACTTCGGCTCGCTCCACCATTGCAGGGTGTAGCCCATGAAGGTGTCAGTCTTGCCTTTTTTCAACAGCAAACCCTCAAGCCGCAGGTATTCGTAGGGCTGTGTGTCATGCAGTTGCGCCAGATATGGCGCGGCATCTGCAGGAACATCAGGAAGCCTGGCGGGTTGTAGGTCCACTTTTAGCGTTTTTCCGGATTGGGCCTTCCACTCGCCGCTCCAACCGCTGAGTGTGGGCAGCAAGCGCAAGGTCGGGCGCGAGTCACCGTCCATCGCAGCGCCTTCCAGCATCACCAACGCGTCGCCCTCTTTACTAGTTTCCAGCGCAAGGTCGGTTCGGTATTTTCGGTAAAAATAACGTCCTTCGTTGTAGCGCGCGTCGAGCTCGACAACAATCGCGGCTTTACCCAAGGTGCCGGTAAAGACTTGCCTGTTGTCTTCGGCCCAGGTGCGCGGTGAGAGACATAAAGCTACAAGTGCTAAAGCCAAGTTGATACGCAACAGTCCAAGATGCATCGTTTCATCCTTGAATGAGCGGGCCGTTGCCCGTAAAAAAGCGTCGCAAATGGTGACGGGCCAGACTCAATTCCTCGAATCCTGCCTCTCATACTCTTCCATAAAAGCCTTGCGCTCCATCTCCGCTATCTCCCGCGCGACTTGATGCCGGCGCTCTTTCGCAGCATGCAGCTGGACATCATCGAGGAAGCAATAATGGCGCAGCCAGTGAAGCGTCATTTCCTCGTCCGGGAAGTTATAGGACTTGGCTCCCTTGCTGTTTCTTGGCGTGTCGTTCATTTGTTCGTCGAAAACCATCGCCGTGACTTCATTGGGTGGTAAGCAACCCGTTCCAGCGACCTTGTCTCGAAAACACCAGGCAATTTCATCAATGTGTTTTTGCGCGCTGCGATGGCCGCGCCGATAGAATCGCTGGTGCTCACAAGTCTGTTGCATCCGCGCCAACATCACCTCGGGGTCTAGCCATTGTCCGAGGCCATGGTTTTGGGCATTGATCATCAGGCCATTCACCCAACGCTCGGTGAAGCGCAAAACGAACTCGTGATCGTCGGCTTTTTTCGCGTCAGCCAGGATCACGCAATAGCGGGTTTTGATGTGCAGGACCAACAACACATGTTTGCGCTGCACAGTGATCGCATGAACCAACCACTGTTCGTCCGCGCCGTTCAGCTCATCATCCTCAATAACTGATGACGGCGGTTTGGTGTCCACCGGCGTGATCGTTTTGCCTTTATGAACACGGCTGAAGAACTTGCTGGCGGCTTCGGTGCAATTGAAGATCAACATTCAGATTCTCTTGGGAACGCGGGTGACATTGGTTCAGTCATCTCGAACGATCTCTTCGACCCACTCAATTTCATATCGCTGACGTTCGATATCAGAGATCCGCGTCTGTACTTCATCGCTCAGAATCGACAATTCCGCATCGGTCAATAAATCATGCGAAATCATGAGGGTCAGCTTCCACATTGCGGAGGAACGAGACAGTCCATCGAACATGCGAGCCATGTCGTGGTTTCGATCGTTGATCAAGCCATAGATCATGCCGTAACGGGCATGGGCGGACAGCGCACCGTGCTGAGTGATTGTCTTGGTATCGGCGAGCACGCCTTGGCAAAAACGGTCGAGCGCGACTTTGCGCAGTTGCTTAAATTTCTTCCAGTCACTTTCACTGATCGACATCACGTTCCCCGTATTTTCCGTTTGACCTCAGGAAGGGTTCACCCAGTTAACCGCAATAGTTCATCTTGTCCACATAACCAGCGTCACTAGCATAAGTAAGCCGATATAGATTCGGGCATGCATTCTATCTGGTATCCGCCCAATCCACCGCGCAGCCAATCTGATCCCCAGCAACGAACCAACCGTCAGCAGCGCAAACGCCAGCACATCGACATATCCGATATACCAAACGCCCAAATCAACCCCGGTTATACCGGCCAGCGCCATGTACGTCAGCGTCCCCGCCAACGCTACCGGCACGCTGAGCGGATTGGCCATGGACGTCGCTTGCGACATGCTCAGCCCGCAACGGCGCAGCAGCGGCACGGTCATGACGCTTCCTCCTACACCGAGAAACGTCGCGATGGCGCCGATGCCTACGCCGCCGGCGGATATTTCTGTTGAGGTCAGTTGCCTTGGGAATATGGTTTGGGACTGCGTGAGAAATCCGCGGCGCAGCAGGCAATCGACGATGGTCACGCCCAGGTAGGCGATGAAGGCGTAGCGGATCATTTGACCGCTGACCCACATCGCAGCGATTGCACCGACGACAGCGCCCCCGCCGATAAACCCGCCCAATGGCCAGAGGTAGTCCCGGAGCAGATTGCCAGCGCGTTGGTGTTTGCGTGTGGCGATCAGGGCGTTGACGATCATCACGCAGGTCGAGGTGGCCACGGCGATGTGCATGGCCGACTGGGCGATGGGGTCGTCGGCTGCGTGGCTGGCGGTGAGCATGCGATAGAGCAGCGGCACGATGACGAAGCCGCCGCCGAAGCCGAAGAGCACGGCGCTGATGCCGGTGAGGCAACCGAACAGTGTAAGCAGGAGGTAGAACATGGTGGGCGTCCAGGATCGGGGGAGCCCAGGACATTAGAGCGTGATGCACTGGCCGGCTTCAGTAGTTGGGCCAATAATGTTCGCGTTTACGCCAATCGCTGGAACACGCCTGATGCGCAATATTTCGATCAATCAGCTCGATGACACGCCTCGCCCGGTCGTGGCCATCGGTACCGATTATTCCCACGGCCACCTACTCCCGTTTCATACGCATCGACGTGGGCAATTGCTCTACGGCGCAACAGGCGTGATGCAAGTCAGCACTCGGAACGGTAATTGGGTGGTGCCGCCGCAACGCGCGGTGTGGATTCCGCCGGGCGTGGCCCACGAGGTGTTTATGCTCGGGGTGAGCACGCGCAGCCTTTACATCGAACCGGGCAACGTGGAATTGGGGTCGGACTGCCAAGTGCTCAATGTGTCGCCGCTGCTGCGGCATTTGCTGATGGAAGCGGTGGACGTGCCACTGATGTACGACCAGGCCGGACGCGACGGTGTGCTGATCAACTTGCTGTTGCATGAACTGGCACGCAGCGCGCCCCTTGCCCTACACATTCCCATGCCAGCCGAAGGAAAACTCCTCAGTCTGTGTCAGACCTTTCTGAACATGCCCAATGCCCACCAATCGCCGCAGGATTGGGCCGATCAGTTACACATAAGCTTGCGTACCTTTAACAGATTGTTTCGGCAGCAGACCGGGCTCAGCTTTCGTCAGTGGCGCCAGCAGGCGTGCGTCGTGCAGGCGTTGGCACGGTTGGCAGCGGGGGAAGCGGTGACGCGGATTGCCCTGGACTTCGGCTACGAGAGCCCGGCGGCGTTTTCGACGATGTTTCGGCGTGTGCTGGGACAGGCACCGTCCGTCTGGTTAGAGCCGACGAACTAGGCAAATTCGAAAAATGCGTTTGATCCCGGCCGAAAACAACTGTACAAAAACACAGTACATTTTCAATCAGCACTTTTGAGCCGGAGCACACCATGGCCTCTCTTGCGATGAACCACGTCCTCGAACGCATTGCCCTTTTCCAGTTCACCCCGACCCACTGCGTCCAGGCCCGCGCCATGCTGGGCTGGAGCGTTGAACAACTGTCGCGCGAGGCCGAGGTGGCGGTGGCAGATATCCAGCGGTTCGAAGCGCAGCAGGACGTGGCGGACGCCGCGAGACTGGCACTGGCTTATCGGTTTGAAGCGCAGGGGTTGGTGTTCTTCCCGGGGTTTGCACCGGGGCGCAGTGTCAGGGCACAGGGTATGGCGGGGGAATCGGTGGGGCGTGGGGATTTTGCGATGGCCGAATAAGGAGCGCTAAGGATGGACATCGAAAGAAGCATGGGCAACGTCTACGCAGATTTGGAACTGCAGGGTGCAGATGAAATGCTGATCAAATCGGGATATGCGACAAAAATGGCCGCGTTGATCAAGACTGCCAACCTGAACGAATCTGAAGCGGCGCAAATTACTGGCATCACCTTGGAAACACTAAGTCAGATACTTCGTGGAAAATTCAGGGATTTGTCAGTCGCTACGATGGAGGATTACCACCGGCGAATGAAGGAAATAGGAATCTGATTCATCCGGTTCGCACCGAGGCGAACCGGATGAAATCGTCAGGCGTTCTGCACTAGCGCCTCCCCCTCCTCTTCAACCGCCATCCACCACGCACTCCCCCGTTGTGGATGCGCAAGGTTGAACGCCTCCCCCATCCGCGGTGTGGTAATCGCAATACTGCGTTCCCATGCAAGCGCAAGGATGCGGTCAAAAGGTTCGTGCCAGGCGTGCATGGCCAGGTCGAAGGTGCCGTTGTGGATCGGGAAGAGCCAGCGGCCCTTGAGGTCGATGTGGGCTTGCAGGGTTTCTTCCGGTTGCATGTGCACGTGGGGCCATTCGACGTTGTAGGCGCCGGTTTCCATCAGGGTCAGGTCGAACGGGCCGTATTGTTCGCCGATGCGTTTGAAGCCGTCGAAGTAACCGCTGTCGCCGCTGAAGAAGATCCGTGTGTCGGCATCGATCATCACCCATGACGCCCACAGCGTGCTGTTGCCGTCGAACAGGCCACGGCCGGAGAAGTGCTGCGATGGGGTGGCGATGAAGCGGATACCGGCGATTTCGGTGCCCTGCCACCAGTCGTACTGGCGCACCTTGCTGGCGTCGATGCCCCATTTGATCAGGGTGTCGCCCACGCCCAGCGGAGTCAGGAAGTAAGTGGTTTTGGCGGCGAGTTTGAGTACCGCTTCGTAGTCGAGATGGTCGTAATGATTGTGCGAGAGGATCACCGCTTCGATCGGCGGCAGTTCGTCGATGCTGATCGGTGGTTGGTGGAAGCGTTTCGGGCCAGCCCATTGCACCGGCGAGGCGCGCTCGGCGAAGACGGGGTCGGTGATCCAGAATTTGTCGCGCATCTTCAGCAACAGCGTCGAGTGCCCCAAGCGGTAAACGCTGTGATTGGGCGCTGCGAGCAGATCTTCGCGAGTAAGCGGCTGCACAGGAATGGCGGCGCTCGGACGGGTGTCGCGCGGTTTGTGGAAAATCATGTTCCACATGATCCGCAGCATTTTGCGCAGGCCTTCGCGCTGAACCGGCGCATGATTGCGAAACAGCCCTTGATCCTGGCGCGAGGCTTCAGGCGTGGGTGTGTTGTCCGGGAGAGAGACTGGATTGGCCATGACTGAACGACTCCGAAAAACCGTGTGCTGCACGGTATTCCACGGGAAATGAAAATGGCCAAGCTGCACGCAAAGGCCAAACGCTCTGGTTTGTAAGGTGCGAGGATTAACGCAACATTACACTGAGCGGTGTAGTTTCTAGGTTGCATCAAAGCCGACGCCAAGTAAACTGCCGAGTGTAATTTCCCCCCTTCTCTGCCGAAGTCCGCTCATGACCGCTCCACAACGCCTCACCGACCGCAAACGCGAAGCCATCATCCAGGCGGCGATCGCCGAATTCCGTGCCCACGGGTTCGAAATCACCAGCATGGACAAGATCGCCGCCACGGCCGGCGTGTCGAAGCGGACGGTGTACAACCACTTCCCAAGCAAGGAAGAGCTGTTCGCCGAGATCCTTAATCAGTTGTGGGCGCGGATCATTGCCGAGCCATCGGTGAGCTACGACCGCGAGCAACCGCTGCATGAGCAGCTGCGCCTGATGCTGCGAGAAAAAGTGCAGATGATGGCTGACGAGAATTTTCTCACCCTCGCCCGGGTGGCGATTGCCGCAACCATTCATTCCCCCGAACGTGCGCAGAACATGATCGAGCGCATGGGCGAGCGCGAGGAAGGCCTGACCGTCTGGATACGCGCAGCACAAGCCGACGGACGGCTCAAGCCGGTGGATCCAGAATTTGCCGCGCATCAAGTACAAGGTTTGCTCAAGGCATTCGCGTTCTGGCCGCAGATCTCGCTGGGTCGCGCGGCCCTTGATCCAGACGCGCAGAATGCAGTTGCCGAGTCGGCGCTGGAGATGTTCCTGGCACTGTATCAGCGGTGAATCACTGGCGCGGCGAGCCGCGTACAACTAATTTCGCAAAAAGTTATACAAACTCGTGAAAAATTCCTTTCTTGTACAACTTTATTAAGTTTTGTATAAGTAGCCATCTGCCAGTAACGGAACGCTGGCATTGAGCAGTCACCACCGAATGCCGTCTGTGCATTTCGGTCTGCCGGCGCAGGAATAGGGACTGAATCCTTTTGATTTTCCCCACTTCCCGAGTATCGCAAGCATGTTCTTCAATCGCCAGAAAGCCGCCCTCGCTGAACTGCAACACACCGTTTTTGACCAGGCTGCAATGCTCGAAGCGATCAACCGTTCGATGGCGGTGATCGAGTTCGATCTTGATGGCGTGGTGTTGCGTGCCAATGACAACTTCCTCAAGACCATGGGTTACACGGCTGCCCAAGCGATCGGCCAGCCGCACCGGCATTTCTGCACACCAGAGTTCGGGCGCAGTGCCCAATACACCGAGCTGTGGTCACGCCTGAAAAACGGTCAGTTCCAGTCCGGCACCTTTGAACGGGTCGACAGCAAAGGCCAGCCGATCTGGCTCGAGGCCAGTTACAACCCGATCAAGGATGCGTCGGGACGGGTGATCAAAGTGGTCAAGTACGCGATGGATGTCACCGCCAAGGTGCAGCAGGAGAACGAGGCCAACGCCAAACTGCAGGCGATTGATCGCGCGATGGCGGTGATCGAGTTCGATCTCGACGGCAATATTCTTACCGCCAACCAGAATTTTCTCACGCGCATGGGTTACAGCCTCGCAGAGCTCAAGGGCCAGCATCACCGCTTGTTCTGCACCCCGGCGCTGGTCAACAGCGGCGCCTATCAGGATTTCTGGCGGCGCCTGAATCAGGGCGAGTTCTTCCACGGGCAGTTCGAGCGCGTGGATAAACGCGGTCAAATCGTCTGGCTGGAGGCCAACTACAACCCGGTCTACGACGCTTCGGGGCGTTTGTACAAAGTCGTGAAGTTCGCGTCTGACGTTACCGCCCGTGTCGAGCAACACGAGCAGGACGCGCGCAGTGCCAGCACCGCTTACCACATCTCGGTAGCAACTCGAAAAGTCGCCGAGCAAGGTACGCAGGTGATTCAACAGGCTGCCAGCGAAATGCGCGAAATCGCCGAAGACATCAGCCAGTCCTCAACGCTGATCGCACAACTGGGCGACCGCTCCGAGCAGATCACCGCCATCGTCAACACCATCCGCGCGATCGCCGATCAGACCAACCTGCTCGCCCTCAACGCCGCCATCGAAGCCGCGCGCGCCGGTGAACAGGGCCGCGGCTTTGCCGTGGTGGCCGATGAAGTACGGCAACTGGCGGCGCGCACCAGCGGTTCCACCGCGGAGATTTCCACCATGATCAGTCTGATCCAAAGCGAAACACGGCAGGCGATCAAGAGCATGCAAGGCACCCGCGACCGCGCCGCAGAAGGCGTGGAACTGGCCAATCAGGCCGGCACGGTGATTCTGCAGATTCGCGATGGCGCCAGTGAGGCGGTGGATGCGGTGAGCATGTTTGCCAATGAGCGGGTGCCGGGGTAATGGCGGTAGTCCCAGTCACCAGGTGAAACTCGGGATAGTGGGATGGCAATCACGCGATCTATAGTGACTGCCATCCATCAGCAAGCGCAGGGAAATCCCATGGAAAATCGCGCCGTCCGCATCGCCCTGGTTGGCGATTACGACCCCCAAGTTACCGCTCATCAAGCAATCCCGGTTGCACTCGGCCTGGTCGCCGAACACCTGCAACGCACCGTGCAGTTCGAGTGGTTGGCCACTGAAGAGATCGGCACCGACACTGCGCTGACTCAATTCGATGGATTCTGGTGTGTACCCGCCAGCCCTTATAAAAGTGAAGACGGTGCGCTACGCGCCATCCGCTTTGCCCGCGAGCAAGGGCGACCTTTCCTCGGCACCTGTGGCGGTTTTCAGCACGCGGTTCTGGAATATTCGCGCAATGTGCTGGGCTGGGCCGACGCCGAGCATGGGGAAATCTCGCCAGAATCCGAACGCGCTGTGCTCACGCCGCTGAGCTGCTCGCTGGTTGAGGCCATCGACGTCATTCACCTCCAGCCCGGCTCGTTGATCGCCAAGGCGTACGAAAAGTCTGAAATTGAAGAAGGCTATCGCTGCCGCTACGGCGTGAATCCGCAGTTCGAACAGCATTTGATGAGCGATCAGCTACAAGCGGTAGGCCGTGATTCAGCGGGGGATCTGCGCGCTATCGAACTGAAAAAACATCCGTTTTTCGTCGCCACGCTGTTCCAGCCGGAACGCGCCGCACTAAAAGGAAAAATGCCACCGCTGGTTCGCGCATTTATCGAAGCCTGCGGATTGCGGGATTGAGCGTTATGCATTCGGCCATTGAGGTTGGCGGCGCCCACAACGCCGCCTTCGCGAGCAGGCTCGCTCCCACATTGGATCTGTGGCGTTCACAAAATCCTTGTGGGAGCGAGCCTGCTCGCGAAGAGGCCCGCAACCACACTGCAAAACCTCAACCGCGCACCAGACTCCGCACCGCCACAATCTCCGGCACTTCAACCTTGCTCATGTAAACCCGTAACGGTTCGGTGATGTTGATCCGGTCGTCGATGTGTTGATCGAGCAGCAGCTGAATCAATTCGCGCTTGAGGGTCATGGTGGTGTCCGACGCCGTCGCCCAGACGAATTCACTGGCCGGGATGATGCCGTCGTCGGCCACGTCCATGCCGAACGAATCTTCGCTGAAGCGCACGATGTACTGGCCGGTCTTGCGGTTGAGGCCGACGAAGCCTTTGAGATCGTCGGCGGCCTGGCAGATGAGTTGGGAGGTGATGCGCATGGTAAACCTCACGAAAGATGATCGATGGTTTACACGCAGGGCAATGTAGCGGCGCGCCCTCTGCCGGGGCATATGCCGTGGGCAAGCGTACTGCAAACAGCGCCACAAAAGTGCAGGAAATTTCCGTTTTGCTCGGTTTATGTCGGTCTGGCGATAGCCCTGCGGCGCGTCAATTGTTAAAAGGTACGTCTCGAAAAAAACCTGCGAAAGGAACTCGACCATGCCTGCCACTTTTACCCGAAGCGCTCTGGTGCTGAGTCTGTTGTTCGGCCTCGGTCAGGCGCATGCCGCCAGCCACCCGGAGCCCAAGGCAATCGCTGCCGCCCATGGCATTCCGCATCCTGCGGTGATCGCCCACCGTGGCGCGTCGTTCGATGCCCCGGAATCTACCGCTGCGGCCTACAAACTGGCCCGTGACCTCGGCGCCGATTACCTGGAAATGGATTTGCAGCGCAGCAAGGACGGCGTGCTCTTCGCCCTGCACGACGACAACCTGCAACGCACCACCGACGTCGCCAGCAAATTCCCCGAGCGCAAGGACAGCCCGGCCACCGCGTTCACCATGGCCGAGCTGAAAACCCTCGATGCCGGCAGCTGGTTCAACAGCAAATATCCTGACCGCGCACGCCCCTCCTACGCCGGGCTGAAGATTCTTACCCTCGATGAAATCATCGACATCGCCCGCGCCAACCCGCAGCACAAGCCGGGCCTGTACATCGAAACCAAAGAGCCGCAGCTGTTTCCCGGCATCGAACATGACCTCAAGGAAAAACTCCAGGATCGCGGCTGGCTGAGTCCGGCCGGTTCGAAGCTGGCGAAAAGCGCGCTGGGCGTCGGTCAGGGCAAAGGCAAGGTGATCCTGCAGACCTTCGATAAGAACAGCCTGCAATTGCTGGAAAAGGAAATGCCGCAAGTGCCGAAGATCCTGCTGTTGTGGGTCGGCGAAGGCAGCATCGAGCCTAAATCTGCGGTGACGTTTGCCACGTCCGGCGAGAAAGACAAAAACGTTTTCTACGGCAAGCAGGAACCCAAGTCAGAAGCGGAATTCAAGCAATGGGTCGACTACGCCAAGGCTCAGGGCGCGATCGGCACCGGCCCTTCGGCGAAGCTGACTCAGGGTGGTGATCAGAGTTACTCCGACCTGGTGCAATCGTGGATGAATAAGTACACCCACGACCAAGGCATGCTGGTGCATGTTTATACGGTCGACGAGGCGGTGGACTACGAGAAAGTCATGGCAGCGGGTGTCGACGGCATCTTTACCAACCGCGCCAGTGAACTGTTGAAGTTTTACAAGCGTCCGGCTGTTGGCAGTGTTGATGAGGTTCTGAAGAAGAACGGTTTCTAAGTTGTTATCGAGTCGCCTGCTTCGCGAGCAGGCTCGCTCCGACAAAGAGCAGTTTTATCGCGAAGCAGAGATTTAAGGGTGAGTTAAGTTGCGCTGGTTAATCTGAACCCACTTACACAGATCAACCACTTCAACGCACTGCCAAGGAATGAACCGATGAAAACTTTGACTGCCCTGTTTACCGCCGCTGCCCTGACCCTCACCGCTGGCCTGGCTCAGGCTGATGTTCGCATCGACCAGATCCCGCAACTGGTCAAGGACGGCAAGATCAAGTCGCTGGAATCGATGAACGCCGAAGCACTGAAACTGCACCCGGGCGCAACGATTACCGACACCGATCTGGATAACCACTTCAATGGTTACGAGTATGAAGTTGAACTTAAAACTGCTGACGGCAAAGAGTTCGACGTGGACTTTGATGCCACCACCGGTAAAGTGCTGAGCGACAAGCAAGACACTTGATAGACCGCTGTTAAAGAGCCGCACGATTTAACGATCGTGCGGCTTTTTTGTGGCTGCGGATTGGGGCGCAAACTTTGTGTGGTCTGTGAAATCGATCCCCCTCACCCCAGCCCTCTCGCCCAGGAGAGGGAGCCGATTTGCGGGCCGCTCAAACCCGAGTTCGACTCGGTATTGCAAGTTCGGTGCAATTCACCCATTCCCTGCGGCCAGTCCCCTCTCCCTCCGGGAGAGGGTTAGGATGAGGGGCTGACAAACCACCACCCAAAATCAAGCACTCAACCGCGCCGTCACCTCATTCAACTGCCCCGACAATCCGTGCAGGTTCTGACTGGCACTTTCGGTGCGCTGCACGTTGTCCAGGTTGGTGCTGGCAATCGCGGTGATTTCAGTCAGATTGCGCGAGATATCCTCGGCCACTGAAGTCTGCTCCTCAGCGGCCGTGGCGATCTGCCGGTTCATGTCGCGAATCGCTTCCACGGCCAAGGTGATGCGCTCCAGCATCGCGCCGGCCTGGGTCACTTGCTCGACACTTTCATCACTGCGCGCCTGACCGCTCTCGATAGCCTGCGCGGCATCGAGAGCGCCGGTCTGCACGTTCTGAATGATCTGGTTGATCTCGATGATCGACTCCGCCGTGCGCTGAGCGAGATTGCGCACCTCATCGGCGACGACGGCAAAACCACGCCCGGCCTCGCCCGCCCGCGCCGCTTCGATGGCCGCGTTGAGCGCCAGCAGGTTGGTCTGTTCGGCGATGCCACGAATCACTTCCAGCACCTTGCCGATACGACCGCTGTCGGTTTCCAGGCGACGGATCACCGTGGCGGTGTTGGCGATCTCGCCGCGCATCTGCGTGATCGAATGGATGGTGGTCTGCATGACCTTTTCACCCTGCTGCGCCGACTGATCGGCATCGTCGGCAGCACGTGCGGCATCGGCGGCGTGACGGGCGACTTCCTGGGCTGTGGCGGACATTTCATTCATCGCCGTGGCCACTTGATCCGTGCGGTTGAATTGCTCGCTGGTGCCGCCGGCCATGGTCGTGGCAATGGCGTTCAACTCGCCGCTGGCGCTGTCCAGATCACCGGCGCTGCGTTGCAAACGAGTGAAGGTGTCCGCCAGAAAATCGCGCAGAGTGTTCGCTGCGGCGGCGAGGTTGCCCAGTTCATCGCGACGCTCGCTGACAACACGTTCAGCCAACTGGCCACGGCTCAAGCGGGTGACGTAATCGATGAGGTTGCGGATCGGTTCGATCAGGTTGCGGCTGACCAGCCACAGGCTCAGCAGACCGATCAGCAAGCCTGATGCGAGCATCACCAACAGGCCCAGCCACACGGTACGGTCAGCGCTGGCGCTGATCAATGCCGACTGCGCGGTGCCCTGCTCGCGCAGCTCGGCGACCAGTGCGCTCATCTGCTCGCTGGCGGCGCGATCAACGCCTTTGACCGCTGCGTCGCCGGCGCTCGGATCACCACCGGCAGCCACGTAGGCATCGCGGCCTTTCTGGTAGGCCGCGCCCAACTGGCGATGCTCTTCGCGCAAGCGGTCGATGCGGGATTTGAGATTGGCCTCGATGCCTTTCTGGCCGGCCAGTTCGCCGAGAATATTCTGCACGTCGCGCTGACGCTCTTCGAACTGGCTCCAGTATTTCGCCAGATCCGCCGGTTGCTTGCCGCGCAGCAGAACGTTTTTCCATTCCTGCACCTGCACTTTGAATTGCAGGTTGGCTTCATCGATCAGTTGCGACGTGTGCAACGGGCCGGCGATCAACTGGCTATAGCTTTGCACACCGTTGGAGAGGAAATGAAAGCAGGCCAGCGCGATCAACAATATCGCCAGCAGACTGCCGCTCAGCAGGGCGAGAATTTGCGTTCTCAGGGATTTTTGCAGCATTGCAAGGTACTCGAAGCAGGGATGAGGCACGCCCGAGCGGACGTGAAAAATGGCCGGACTTCCCTGTCGACGTACCATGGCCAAGGGCCGATGGCGCGCAACCTAACTCACCTGAGATCGGCGCGCCAGAGCGCTTCTTGAGAATCTTCCGACAGTCGGTAACGCGTTGATTTGCAGTCACTTTACTGTCACAAAACGGTCATGTTGGCTTGCGATCATGCCGCTCAGGTGAACCTGAAAATCCCCCACCAGACACCCTCCTCCCAGCGAGCCGCCATGAACCACAGCCTCGATATCAGCCATCGCGCCCCGGACCTGTTTGGCTTGCTCTACGGCTTTCGCTTCCTGCCCGGAGAGCGCGGGCGCGAGATCGATTCGGCGACGGCTTTGCGCTGTTTGCAGGACGACGGCGACAGCGAAGAGTTTCTCTGGCTGCACCTGAACCTGGCCCACGCCGCGTGCGAGCGCTGGATGAAAAGTCATCTGCAATTACCCGAGGAGTTTTTCGAAGCGCTGCACGAAGGTTCGCGTTCGACGCGCATCGAGCATGTCGATTCGGCGCTGCTGGCGGTGGTCAACGATGTGGTGTTCAACCTCAGCAGCATGGTCTCCTCCGACGTGTCGACGCTGTGGGTCTGCGTGCGCAGCAAACTGATCGTCAGCGCGCGCCTGCAACCGCTGCATTCGGTAGATAAATTGCGCTCGTCGGTAAAGGCCGGCGAGTGCTTTCGCTCGCCCTCGGAATTGCTCGTGCATCTACTGCGCGATCAAGGTGAGGTGCTAACGCAGATCGTGCGCAAGACCAGCCTGAGTGTTGATCAGGTCGAAGACGAACTGCTCTCCTCGCGCCTGTCGACCAATCGCGCCGAACTTGGTGCCAACCGTCGCGTGCTGGTGCGTCTGCAACGGCTGTTGGCGCTGGAGCCGGGTTCGCTGCTGCGCCTGCTCAATCGTCCGCCGCCGTGGTTGCAGAAGGAGGACGTCAAGGAACTGCGCAAATCCACTGAGGAGTTTGCGCTGATCATCAACGACCTCACCGCCCTCGGCGAACGCATCAAACTGTTGCAGGAAGAAATCGCCGCCAACCTCAACGAACAGAGCAACCGCACGCTGTTCACCCTGACGGTGGTGACAGTGCTGGCCTTGCCGATCAACATCATTGCCGGTTTTTTCGGGATGAATGTCGGCGGTGTGCCGCTGTCCCAGGATCCGCACGGATTTTGGGTACTGGTTGCGCTGGTGGCGACGTTCACCGTGATTGCCGGGCGCTGGGCGTTTCGCAAGCGTGGCGATTACTGAGCGCAAATCCCACACACAAGACAGTCCTCTCTGTGGGAGCGAGCCTGCTCGCGAAGTCGGTGTGTCAGATAAATCAATGTTGAATGACATGGCGCTTTCGCGAGCAGGCTCGCTCCCACAGTTCGGGCCAAGGTGAGCAGTCAAAGCGTTGAACGAACAACATCGCCGAGCCAATCCATAAACACCCGCACCCGCAGCGGCAAATGCCGTTGCCGCGCGAACAGCAACGAAATCGCCATCGGCGGTGCGGTGTGTTGTGGCAGTACGGTCACCAGTTCGCCATTCTCCAGATGCGGTTGCATGCCGGTGCGCGGTACCTGCGTCAGGCCGAAGCCGCCCAGGCACGCCGCTTCATAGGCATCGGTGCTGTTGACCGTGACACTGCCGGCCATCGCCACGCGCCGCACCTCGCCGTTTTCCTCATAGACGAACCCTTCCGAACGCGAGCCCAGTACGCCGACGTAATGCACCAGCCGATGCTGCGCCAGATCCTCGATGGTCTGCGGCACGCCGTAACGTTGCAGGTAAGCCGGGCTGGCGCAATTGACCATCGGGAAGTCGCCGAGATGCCGGGCGACCACCGACTGATCCGGCTGCGCGCCGATGCGCAATACGCAGTCGAAACCTTCGCTGAGCAGATCGACACGGCGATCGGTGCTGCTGATTTCCATCTGCAGATTCGGGTGGCGATCCATGAATTCCGGCAGGCGCGGCATGATCAAGCGTCGCGCGAGGATGTTCGGCATATCGACGCGGATGCACCCGGTCAGCGAAGCCTCGTCCTGACGGAACAACCCTTCGATTTCATTCATGTGCGAGAGCAGATCTTTGCTGCGTTCATACAGCACCAGTCCATCCTGAGTGGCCTGCACCTTGCGCGTGGTGCGCTGCAACAGCCGCGTGCCGAGCAAGGCTTCGAGCGCCTGTACCTGCTCGGACACCGTGGAGCGCGGCAGGCCGAGGCTTTCCCCCGCGAGGGTGAAACTCGACAGTTCGCTGACCCGGACGAAGGTGCGCAGCAGTTCCAGTTTGTTCATGACAAGCCCCGGTGATTGTTCGGCCGAGCCGATCAGTGATTCCGCTTTTGCCGTGTTTATCACCTCAGGGCGGATAAATAAACTACTTCCATCCCATTCAACGCAATCGAGGAAGTCAGCATGAACCGCAAAATCGCACTGATCACTGGCGCCAGTCGTGGCCTGGGCCGCAGCGCCGCCCTGCACCTCGCCGCGCAAGGCATTGACATTATCGGCACCTACAACAGCCGCGCCGACGAGGCCCAAGCGCTGGTCACTGAATTGCAGGCGCTCGGCGCGAAAGCGGCGATGCTGCAACTGGACGTCGGCCGCAGCGAGAATTTCGCCGCGTTTGCCGCGCAGGTTGAACAGGTATTGGGGCAAACCTTTGAGCGTCAGTGCTTCGATTTCCTGATCAACAACGCCGGGGTCGGCGTGCATGCGCTGTTCAGCGAAACCACCCCGGAGCAGTTCGATCTGCTGATGAACGTGCAGTTGAAAGGGCCGTTTTTCCTGACCCAGCAACTGCTGCCGCTGATCAACGACGGTGGGCGCATCGTCAATGTCTCCAGCGGCCTGACCCGCTTCAGCCTGCCCGGTTACGGCGCTTATGCGGCAATGAAAGGTGCGATGGAAGTGCTGACGCGTTATCAGGCGAAAGAGCTGGGTGCGCGGCAGATTGGCGTGAACGTTCTGGCGCCGGGTGCGATTGAAACCGATTTTGGCGGCGGCACGGTGCGCGACAACAGCGCGGTCAACGCGATGGTTGCCAGCAACACCGCGCTGGGTCGTGTCGGGCTGCCGGATGATATTGGCGGTACACTGGCGCTGCTGCTGTCAGAGGGTGGGCAGTGGATCAACGGTCAGCGGGTCGAGGCGTCTGGCGGCATGTTTCTCTGACCTCAACCAACAGACTGTTTGTGGCGAGGGGATTCATCCCCGCTGGGCTGCGGAGCGGCCCCAAAATCGGGTCTGCTACGCAGCCCAACGGGGATAAATCCCCTCGCCACAGGGCTACCTCAGCTTTCATATGCGCGGCGGGCCATGAAGCGCTCGCGCAGTACGTCATAACCCCAGTGGTAGACGTAGGTGTACGGCAGGAAGAACAGCAGCACGCCAATGTCGAGCAACAACGCCTGCCACAGGCTGACCGACAGCCACCAGGCTATCAGCGGCACGCCCATCACGATCAGTCCACCTTCGAACAACAGCGCATGCACTACACGGACCCGGGCGTTGTGCGCCAGATTCATCCGCGCCAATGCACGGTCGAAAAAACGGTTGAACACCACGTTCCACGCCAGCGCCAACAGCGCGATCAACATGGTCACCGCGCCCATGTCGAGCAACGGCTTTTGCATGATCCAGGCGAGCAGCGGCGTACAGATCAGGATCGCGAGAAACTCGAAACCAACCGCTTGGAAAACACGTTCGGTAATGGACTTGTGGGCAGTCATGGCCTGACTCCTTGTTTGACGATGGTTGCCATGATCCAACTTAATACCGATACTTCATAACCAATAACCATCGATCAAGGCGATAGTTCATGGCTTCGCAGGAAGTGCTGTTGGCATTTGTGCAGGCAGCGACGCAGGGCTCATTTTCCGCAGCGGCGCGCAAACTGGGGCGCAGTCAGTCAACCATCAGCGCCGCGGTCGCCAGTCTCGAGATTGATCTGGATTTGCAGCTGTTCGACCGCAGCAGCCGCAAGCCCACGCTCACCCCCGCCGGCCACGTGATGTTGCAAAAAGCCGAGGCGATTCTGGCCGCCACCAGCCGTCTGGAGATGAGCGCACGGCAGTTGGCACAAGGTGTGGAACCGAAGCTGACCGTGGCGATTTCCGACACTTATCAGTCCTATCGTTTCGAGGCGGCGCTGGTGGGTTTCGAGCAGCGTTATCCGGAGCTTGAGCTGGAATGCCTGATTGCCGAGTGTGACGACCTGATCGAACTGGTCCAGCGCGGCCGAGCGCATTTGGCCTTCGCGGAAATGCAGGACAACTACCCGCCGGATCTGGTGACCTCCACTGTGGCCGAGCGCACGGAGATTGCATTGTTCGTCAGCCGTGAGCATGCGTTGGCCAAGCTTGAGCATGTCGATCAGCAGATTCTCGAGCAACATCGCGAATTGCGGCTGGCGACCATCGTCAATCCGTATGACAGCCGTGGCAAAGGCCGGGTGTGGTCGGCGCCGAGTTACCTGATGCTGCTGGAAATGGCTGAAAAGGGTTTTGGCTGGGCACCGTTGCCGAGGTGGCTGGTGCAGCGTTATGCCAATGATTTGCTGATAGAGCTCGACGTGCGCGGCTGGCCGAAACCGGTGTTTGTCGACGCCTTGTGGTCGCGCTTGTATCCGCCGGGGCCGGCAGGGAGCTGGTTGCTCAGCAAGATGCTTGAATAAGCGCTTGAAATCAAAAGCCCCTCACCCCAGCCCTCTCCCGGAGGGAGAGGGGGCCGACCGAGGTGTCTGGCGTTATGCATCGACCTGAAAACCTTATCGATTATGGATTCAAGACAATTCGTTCAAGTCGGTGAATCCCTCCAATATCCCCCAATCAGTCCCCTCTCCCTTTGGGAGAGGGGGCCGACCGAAGTGTCTGGCGTTATGCATCGACCTGAAAAACCTTATCGATTATGGATTCAAGACAATTCGTTCAAGTCGGTGAATCCCTCCAATATCCCCCAATCAGTCCCCTCTCCCTTTGGGAGAGGGTTAGGGTGAGGGCAATCCACAGGCTGCCCACACTAGCCAGAGCGCCAAGGTCAGAGCATTTCGAGCGCCATGATACGTGCTCGAATAAACCGCCGCTCCGGCTCCTGCCGCGTCAGCTCCAGCGCCCGCTGATACGCCGCGCGCGCCTGCTCCACCCGGCCCAACTGCCGGCAAAACTCCGCCCGCGCCGAATGCGCCAAGTGGTAATCCTGCAACTCGCCACGCGCCAGAATCCCTTCGATCACCAGCAACCCGGCCAACGCTCCATCCCGTTTGGCCACCGCCACCGCCCGGTTCAACTCGATCACCGGCGACGGCACCGCGCGCAGCAGCACGTCATACAGACCGACAATCTGCTGCCAGTCCGTTTGCGCCGCCGACGGCGCTTCCGCATGCACCGCTGCAATCGCCGCTTGCAGGCAATACGGCCCGAACCGCCGCGTACTCAGCGCGCGCTCGACCAGCGTGCAACCCTCAGCCATCAACCGGGCATCCCACAACGAGCGATCCTGATCGTCGAGCAATACCAGTTCACCGCTCGGCGAGGTGCGCGCCGGCCGGCGTGATTCATGCAACAGCATCAGCGCCAGCAGACCCATGACTTCCGGCTCCGGCAGCAACTCCATCAACAAGCGCCCCAGCCGAATCGCTTCGCGCGTCAGATCCTCGCGTGTCAGCTCAGCGCCGACCGAGGCCGAATAGCCTTCGTTGAACACCAGATAAATCACCCGCAATACGCTGTCGAGGCGCTCGGGCAATTCGTTCAGCGTGGGCACTTGATAGGGGATTTTCGCGTCGCGGATCTTGGCCTTGGCGCGCACGATGCGCTGGGCAATCGCCGCCGGCGCCGAGAGAAAAGCGCGGGCGATTTCCTCGGTGGTGAGGTCGCAGACTTCGCGCAAGGTCAGCGGAACTTGCGCATCTGCCGCCAGTGCCGGGTGGCAACAGGTGAAGATCAGCCGCAAGCGATCGTCTTCCACGTCTTCGCCACTCCAGTCAGCCTGTTCGAGCTCATCGAGTTGTGCCAGCAGCAACGGTTGCGACGCCTTGAACCGCGCGCGCCGGCGTAGCACATCGATGGCTTTGAAACGTCCGGTGGAGACCAGCCAGGTACGCGGGTTGTCTGGCACGCCGTCGCGTTGCCAGCGCTCGACCGCGACGAAGAACGCCTCGTGCAAGGCTTCTTCGGCGAGGTCGAAATCACCGAGCAGGCGGATCAGCGTGGCCAGAATCCGCCGCGAATCCTCGCGGTAGACCTGCTCCACCCGCGCCCTGACGTCAGACATTCAACTGCCGCACCGGACGCACTTCAACGCTGCCGACCCGCGCTGCCGGAATGTTGCCGGCCACCTGAATCGCTTCGTTGAGATCCTTGGCATCGATCAGGTAAAAACCGGCCAGTTGCTCCTTGGTTTCAGCGAAAGGCCCGTCGGTGATCGACACCTTGCCGTTGCGCATGCGTACCGTGGTGGCGGTCTCTACCGATCCCAGCGCTTCAGCGGCGATCATCCGCCCGCTGCCATGAATCGACTCAGCGTAGGCCCAGCATTCGGCGTCCTCCGGGCTGTCCGGCGAGGTGTGCAGCAGGCGTTCATCGCTGTAGACCAGGCATAGGTATTTCATGGCGATCTCCTGATTCGAACGGATCAACTATGGCTGAAGTTCAGGGGGTTACATCGAACAGCGTCGCGCCGCTCATCGGATCGAACGGTGCCGACCAGTGTTCGTGGGCAATCTTCCACGCCCCGCCGACCTGCCGATAACAGGCTGTGACACGCATCCAGCAACTCTGGGTTTCGCCCTTGTCGTTGGTGCCGCCGCAATTGGCCACCCAGTGGGCGAAAGCGATGTTGTCGGCGCTTTCGATGGCGATTTCGTGGAACTCGAAGATGTGCGGGCCGGGGCACATTTCCATGCACTCGACCCAATGCGCGCGGTACGCCGCTTTGCCTTTGAATTGCAGGGCCTTGATCGCATCGAACGAGACGATGTCGTCGGCGTACAGGGCCATGACTTTTTCGACGTCCTTGGCCATTACCGCTTCGCGATAGGTATTGATCAGAGTCTGGATTTCGCTTTGTGCGCTCATGGTGTTCTCCGTGGTTTTTGTTGTGAAGACACCCTTAGTCGTTTGCCCTTTGCGCAGATCGACAGGGCAAACAAAAAAATTTCGCCGACAACAATGTCGCTAGAATCCGAGCTTCAATCCTTGTAGGAAAAAGGAAATTCCCGTGTCAGCCCAACTCGTGCCTTACGACAGCCTCAGCCCTTTGCAGCGTGAGCAAGTCGAGTCGATTGAAATTCACCCCGAGCAGATCAAATTCTCCGGCGACATCCACGGTGCCTTGCACACCCTGCTGTCGAAGCCCGGCCCTGGCGTAAAGGGTTTTGCCCTGCTGGCGGACGACGTACCGGTAGCGTTTCTGCTGCTCAAGCGCCCACCGGTATTGCCCGACTGGGCCGACGAACACAGCGCCACGTTGCATGCTCTGCAGGTCGATCGGCGCGCGCAGGGCAAGGGTTACGGCAAGGCGTGCCTGCAAGAGCTGCCCGCTGTCGCCCGCGAGGCGTGGCCGGAGATCAAGGGGCTGGAATTATCGGTGGACGCTGATAACGAGGCGGCGATTGCGCTGTACGCCAGGCATGGCTACGTCGACAGCGGCGAAGCGTACAAGGGCCGGATTGGGTACGAGCGGCGGATGGGCCTGTTTTTTTAAATCGTAGAGGGATAAACGATGATCGATTCGATAGAAGCATTGGAAGCCATTTACGGCCGGCCCCACGAGCGCGCCGTGCGCAAGCAGATCGGCTTTCTCAACGAGGATTATCAGGCGATGGTGCGCCTGTCGCCGCTAGTGATCGTCAGCTCGGTGGGGACCGATGGCCTCGATAACTCGCCGCGCGGTGATGCGCCGGGGTTTGTTCGGATCATTGATCAAAACACGTTGGCCCTGCCGGATCGCCCGGGCAACAACCGCATCGATACCTTGCGCAATGTGCTGCACGATTCGCGGGTGTCGCTGCTGTTCATCATTCCCGGGATCGGCGAAACATTGCGGGTCAATGGCACGGCCCTGATCAGCGATGAACCGGCGTTGCTGGAGAGTTTCGCGGTGAATGGCAAACCGGCGAAAACTGTGTTGCTGGTGACGGTGGACGCGGCGTTTTTTCACTGCTCGAAAGCCTTTGTCCGCTCGGATGCGTGGAATCCAGAAACGCACCTGCCGCGCTCGGCCTTGCCATCTGCTGGCGCATTTCACAAGCGCCTGAATGACGGCCAGTTCGACGCCGACACCTACGATCGGGAAGCGCCGAAACGGGTGCGTGAAAGCCTTTACTAACCGCGCAACTACAGACACCTCAAAACCCTGTGGGAGCGAGCCTGCTCGCGAAGGCGTCGTGTCAGTCGACACTTGCTTCGCTGAAATACCGCTTTCGCGAGCAGGCTCGCTCCCACAGTTTTGATTGAAGTTCAGAGGGTCAGGATCATCTCGTGCCACGCCATTCCGCCGTGGTCGGACTCGGACGGCTTGATGTAGGCAAAGCCAAAGCCGGCATACAGCGCAATGTGCTGCTCTTTGCACATCAGGTGAATTGTCGCTTTGTCCATGGCGCGCATGCGTTCGATGAATTCGCCGAGCAGGCGCTTGGCCAGGCCCTGCCCTTGGTAATCCGGGTGCACCACCACCGACATGATCACCACGTTCGGGCCTTTCGGGTCGTGGCCGATCAGTTCCTTGAACGCCTCGTCGGACATCTGCACGTCGAACGCCGCGCCGGAATTGATGAAACCGGCGACCACGCCGTCCACCTCGGCGACGATGAAGCCGTCCGGCCAGGTGGCGATGCGCGTGGCGATCTTTTCACGGGTGGCGGCTTCGTCGCCTTCGTAGGCGACGGTTTCGATGGCGTAGCAGCGGTCGAGGTCGGCGGCGCTGACGTTGCGGATCACGGTGTTCATGGCAGCTCAAAAATCTGTGGAAACAAGGCCCGCCAGCATAAAGCACAACCACCGGGGCGGACATGCTCCGCCTCGATTAGTACGCCGCTCAGGCCTTGATCGGCAGCCAGATTTCCAGGGTGCCTTTGTTGAGTTTCGGGTTGTAATCCTCGCTGTAGCGCTCGAATTCCGGGGCGTCCGCCGCTTCGTGGCCGGACTGCGGCAGCCAGGTGTTCCAGATGTACTGGAAGGTGTCAGGGAGTTGCGCCAGTGACCCCTTGTGCTCGAACACGGCATATTTCTGCGGCTGGATTTCAACCCAGCGGTACTTTTCCGGCAGGTCGTCGAGCTTGTCGATCTGCACCCCGGCGATGTATTCGAAACCGCCCTCGCCGTCCGCGTTGCAGCAAACGCCGTAGGTCACTTCGTTGACTTGCGCGGGGATTTTTCCCAAGTGCGGGATCAGTTTTTCCCATAACGCGGGAATGTCTTCGGTGGTCTCCTGAGTGAATCGCCCGCCGAAACCGGCAATCAGCAGAAATTGCCCCTGTTCGAAGCGAGGCTCGGTTATCTCGACGCGTTGTTGTTCATCCATGACGCGACTCCTCAGAACGGAAAAGTGGATTCGGCTGGGAGTATAGAAAGCCCGACCCGTTTCGCACGTTTACAGCGAGTGCAACTGCTCGACGGCGCCCGAGCCGACAAACTCGTTGTAGCCAGAAACGATCACGTACACCGCGAAATAACAGAAGATCGCCGCCGATGCCAGATAGGAGTAGCGCAGAAGCTTGTCGCCCAGCAGCTTGCCGCCGTGGCTTGCCGCGAAGCACAGACCGGCCGACCAGAGCAGCCCGGCGCAGAGAAAACCACCGAGAAACAGCGCCGAACTCAACGGACCACCGCCACCGGACCGGGCGATCAACGTGCCGCCGACCGCAGCAAACCAGAGAATCGCACTCGGCGACGACATCGCGAGAAAGATGCCGCGAAAGAATTCCTTGCGATGGGAGTTCTGCCCCACTTCCGCCGTTTCCGCCAGCAGCGCTTCGTGGTGGATCGCCGAATAAATCATCTTCGCCGCGAAGTAGATCAGCAGCGCCGAACCGCCAATCCACAGCACCCAGCGCACGGTTTCGTATTGCAGCAAAACGGTCATGCCGGCCAAGGCCAGCACCGCATAGATCAGGTCGCCGACGCAGGTGCCCAGGCCCAGGGCGAAGCCCTGAAAGTAGCCGCGCTGCATGGCCAGGGTGATCATCGCGATGTTGGCTACGCCGATATCCAGGCACAGCGAAAGGCTCAGCAAGAAGCCGCTGGTGAATTCCATTGACCGATTTTCCTTGAAAAAAATATTTACAACCGCGCTGGACAGTATGCCATCACTGCCCTTATCTTCCGCCACAGGTCACCGCAGTGACCAGCGTCGCTCGGACGGTTCCGGGCGCTTACGTTATCCGAGGCAACAATGGCCGAACAAGGTTCGCCGCGCCGCTTTGCGCGCATAGATCGACTCCCCCCTTACGTTTTCAACATCACCGCCGAGCTGAAAATGGCCGCTCGTCGCCGTGGTGAAGACATCATCGACCTGAGCATGGGCAATCCCGACGGCGCCACGCCGCCGCACATTGTCGAAAAACTGGTGCAGGTCGCCCAGCGTGAAGACACCCACGGTTACTCGACGTCCAAGGGCATTCCGCGCCTGCGCCGGGCGATTTCCAACTGGTACAAGCAGCGCTACGAAGTCGATATCGACCCGGAAAGCGAAGCCATTGTCACCATCGGCTCCAAGGAAGGCCTGGCGCATTTGATGCTGGCGACCCTGGACCAGGGCGACACCGTACTGGTGCCGAACCCGAGCTATCCGATTCACATCTACGGCGCGGTGATTGCCGGCGCTCAGGTGCGTTCGGTGCCGCTGGTGCCGGGGGTGGATTTCTTCGATGAGCTGGAGCGGGCCATTCGCGGCTCGATCCCCAAGCCGAAAATGATGATCCTCGGTTTCCCGTCCAATCCGACCGCGCAGTGCGTGGAGCTGGATTTCTTCGAACGGGTGATCGCCCTCGCCAAGCAATACGACGTGTTGGTCATCCACGACCTGGCGTACGCCGACATCGTCTACGACGGCTGGAAAGCCCCGTCGATCATGCAGGTGCCGGGGGCCAAGGACATTGCGGTGGAGTTTTTCACCCTGTCCAAGAGCTACAACATGGCCGGCTGGCGCATTGGTTTCATGGTCGGCAACCCGGAACTGGTCAGCGCCCTGGCGCGGATCAAGAGCTACCACGACTACGGCACCTTCACCCCGCTGCAAGTGGCGGCGATTGCTGCGCTGGAAGGTGATCAGCAATGCGTGCGCGACATCGCCGAGCAGTATCGTCAGCGTCGCAACGTGCTGGTCAAAGGCCTGCATGAGCTGGGCTGGATGGTCGAGAATCCTAAGGCGTCGATGTATGTGTGGGCGAAGATTCCCGAGGCGTATGCGCATCTGGGTTCGCTGGAGTTCGCCAAGAAACTGCTGGCCGAGGCCAAGGTCTGCGTCTCGCCGGGGGTGGGCTTTGGCGAGTACGGTGATGACCACGTGCGCTTCGCCCTGATCGAAAATCAGGACCGCATTCGTCAGGCCGTGCGCGGGATTCGCGGGATGTTCCGCGCGGATAGCCTGGCCTCGAAATAAGTGGCACATCTCTGATCGTTCCCACGCTCTGCGTGGGAATGCCTCAATGGACGCTCTGCGTCCGCTTTGGGACGCGGAGCGTCCCAGGCTACATTCCCACGCGGAGCGTGGGAACGATCAAGCAGGAAGTCCACGCCCACAAAAAAACCGCATCACTGCGGTTTTTTTGTGCCTGCAAACTGCCGCTTATACGAACAGCGACAGCAGCAGGATAAAGCCCAGGCCGACCACCGAGAGGATGGTTTCCATCGCGGTCCAGGTCTTGAAGGTTTCGGCCACGGTCATGTTGAAGTACTGCTTGACCAGCCAGAAACCGGCGTCGTTGACGTGGGACAGGATCAGCGAACCGGCACCGGTGGCCAGCACCAGCAGCTCACGGTTGACGCCCGGAATCATGCCGACAACCGGCACCACAATGCCGGCGCCAGTGATGGTCGCCACGGTCGCCGAACCGGTTGCAATACGGATCACCGCCGCCACCAGCCAGGCCAGCAGGATCGGCGAGATCTGCGCGCTGACCGCCATGTGGCCGATCACGTCACCCACGCCGCTGGTCACCAGCATCTGCTTGAAGCCACCGCCGGCACCGATAATCAGAATGATCGCAGCGGTAGGCGCCAGGCTTGCGTCGAGCCATTTGAGCATCTGGTTGGAACCGATGCCCTGCTTGTAGCCGAAGGTGTACAGCGAAAGCAGCAACGCCAGCAGCAGTGCGGAGATCGGGTGGCCGATCATGTCCATCCAGATGCGGAAGAAGTTGCCGTCCGGCAGCGCTACGTCAGCGAAGGTTTTCAGCAGCATCAGGAACACCGGCAGCAGCACGGTGACCAGAGTAATGCTGAAGCTTGGCAGGTTGGCCGAATCGTTTTCACGGGCCAGTTGATCGACCAGTTCCTGATTCGGGTGACCCGGGATGTGCTTGGCGATGAAAGTACCGAAGATCGGACCGGCAATGATTGCCGTCGGCAGCGCGACGATCAGACCGTAGAGAATGGTCTTGCCGATGTCAGCGCCGAATACGCCGATGGCCAGCAGCGGACCCGGGTGCGGCGGTACCAGACCGTGCACCGCAGAGAGGCCGGCGAGCAGCGGGATACCGATTTTGATGATCGATACGCCAGTGCGACGCGCAACGATGAACACCAGCGGAATCAGCAGCACGAAGCCGATTTCGAAGAACAGCGGGATGCCCACCAGGAACGCGGCGAACATCATTGCCCATTGGACTTTGTCCTTGCCGAAGGCGCGGATCAGGGTCTGGGCGATCTGATCGGCGCCGCCGGATTCGGCCATCATTTTGCCGAGCATGGTGCCCAGGGCGAGGATGATGCCGACAAAACCGAGCACGCCACCAAAGCCGTCCTGGAACGCCTTGATGATGGTGTTGATCGGCATGCCGGAAGTCAGGCCGAGGAACGCGGCGGCGATGGTCAGGGCGATAAAGGGATGAATCTTGAATTTGGTGATCAGGATAATCAGGCCGATTACCGTGACCACCGCATCGAGCAGCAGGAACGTCTCGTGGGACATGCCAAACATGGGGGGTGTCTCCTGGATTGTTGTTGTTATTAAAGCGGGTTGAACAGAAGTCGGAAGGACAGCGCTGTCTTTTTCAACATACTCATACCGCCTGTTTCAGACCGTTGGCCTGCCACCAGACGTGAGCCTGCAGGGCCAGCTCTTCGACGCTGTGAATCGAGGCATTGAGCGGCAGAGTCAGCGGCTCGCCCTTGGGCGATTCGAGGGTGGCGAACTGGCTTTCGATCAACGTTGCCGGCATGAAGTGGCCCGGGCGGTGCGATACACGCTCGGCGGCGACTTCCGGAGTCAATTCAAGAAACACGAAACCCAGGCCCGGCAAGGCACTGCGCAGACGTTCGCGATAGCTGTGTTTAAGGGCGGAGCAGGTCAACACCGGGCGTTGGCCTTGGGCATCGACGCGACGCAGTTCATCGCACAGGCTGTCGAGCCAGCCAGCGCGGTCTTCGTCGTTCAGGGGGATCCCCGCGCTCATCTTTTCGATGTTCGCGGCCGGATGAAAAGTATCGCCTTCAATGGCAGTGGCGCCGCTCAATTGGCACAGGGCCTGGCTGACGCACGTCTTGCCGCAACCGGCAACGCCCATGATGACCAGGGCGGTGATGGGATGACTCATATAACACCTCAGCGCGCAGACAGCGCTACCTTTGCTAGCTATGACTCTAGTGCACAGGCAGAAGTTGCCGACGCCTTCTTGTCGTTTTTTTGGGTTGCAGCAGGTTTGTTCCTAACGCCAAAGAGCACTGATCAGGCAGGACCGCGCTCACGCATTTGCAGCTGCATCAGGACAGCGCTACCTTAGTGCCTTGATTTTTGTTTGGCAAGCCGCCCGATGACCTCCCCCAAGAACGATAAAAATACCCGCACCACCGGCCGTCCGACCCTCAACGAAGTAGCCCGCCTGGCCGGCGTCAGCCCGATCACTGCCTCGCGCGCCTTGCGCGGGGTGAGCACGGTAGCCACCGAACTGGTGGAAAAAGTGCAGAAAGCCGCGCTCGAACTCAACTACGTGGTCAACCCCGCCGCCCGCGCTTTGGCCTCGGCGCAGAGCCATTCAGTGGTGGTGCTGGTGCCGTCGCTGTCCAACCTGCTGTTCATCGACACGCTGGAAGCCATTCATCGGGTGCTGACGCCCAAGGGCTTCGAAGTGCTGATCGGCAACTTCCACTACTCGCGCGATGAAGAAGAAAACCTGCTGCGCAACTACATGGCCTATCAGCCGCGCGGGTTTCTGCTGACCGGTTTTGATCGCACGGAAAGTTCGCGGCGGATGATCGAGGCCAGCAACATTCCTTGCGTGTACATGATGGAGCTGGACAGTGCTGCCGGAGTCAATTGCGTGGGTTTCTCGCAGTTGAGCGCCGGGGAAACTGCCGCCGAACACCTCCTGTTCCGTGGGCGTAAACGTCTGGCCTACATTGGTGCGCAGCTGGACCAGCGCACGTTGTTGCGCGGTGAAGGCTTCCGCAAGGCGTTGCAGAAGGCGGGCCGTTACGACCCGGATCTGGAAGTGCTGACACCGCGTGCTTCGTCGGTGGGTCTGGGTGGCGAGTTGTTTTTGCAATTGCTGGCGGCGCATCCGGATGTTGATGCGATTTTCTTTGGCAACGATGACCTGGCCCAAGGCGCGCTGCTGGAAGCGTTGCGCAATGGCATCAAAATTCCCGAGCAAGTGGCGATTCTCGGTTTCAACGACTTGCCGATGTCCGAACACATGGTGCCGCGCCTGAGCAGCATCAACACCCCGCGCGAGGCGATCGGCCGGCGCGCGGCGGAGCAGATGCTAACGTTGATGGCGGGCAACAAAGTGGCGCGGCCGGTGGAGGATATGGGGTTTGAGCTGAAGGTTCGCGAGAGTACCTGACCCTTCACAAATGCTGAGTTGAAACACAACCCGTGTGGGAGCGAGCCTGCTCGCGAAAGCGGTGGGTCAGTCAGCATTGATGCAGCTGACACGACGCCTTCGCGAGCAGGCTCGCTCCCACAGGGGATCTCTATCAAATTCAATGGCTGAGCAGGTCCACTAAAGCCTGCGCGCCCTTCTGCAATGGCTGGCTCTTGAGCCACACCGCGTGCACCGGCAGCACCAGGCCATTTTCGATGTTGCGAAAATTCAGCCTTTTCAAACGTCCCGCGTCCAGCCACGGCTGCACCACGGACAGCGGAAAATTACCCCAGCCCAACCCCGCTTCGACCATTTCCATTGCCGTCTCGAGATTGTCCGTACGCCAGTAAGACTCAGCCACCAACGGCCGCGTTTCGCTGATCGGCAAGTCGCGGCTGGCGACGATGATCTGCCGCACCTGCACCAGATCTTCGAGAAACACATCACGCCCCTGCAACAAAGGGCTGTCCGCCGCCAGCGTGGCGATCATGCGTTCGCTGCCGACGAACTGAAACCGCTCCAGCGCATTCACGCTCAAACCGGCGAACGCCAGGCACACGCTGACCCGGCCACTGTGCAACATCGCCAGCACATCATCCTGTGGCGCGGTCAGCACTTCGATGTCGAGCAACGGATGCCGCTCGGCAATCACCTTGATCGCTGCCAGCAAGCGCCGCCGATCAACGTCCGCAACCACGCCGATCGACAACCTGCTTTCCAGTCCCAGCGACAGCTCCACCGCGTGCACTTGCAGCTGCTTGAGCTGCTCGGCGATCAGTCGCGCGTGCGGCACCAACGACTGCGCCATCGCCGTGGGTTGCGGCTCGCGGTGGCTGCGGTCGAACAACGGGTAACCAAGTTCCGCTTCAAGATTGGCGATGCCCATGCTCACCGCCGACGGCACCTTCCCCAACTGCCGCGCGGCAGCGGAGAACGAGCCGCGTTCGATCACCGCGAGAAACAACTCAATGCTGTCGCTACTGAAATTCAAATGCCTCACCTATCAATAAAACTGAAATCTACCAACTTTTTCTGTCAGGTCTATTGAAGCTATCTTTCGCCGCCTTCGCCAGCCCTGCTGGCCAACATTCGGCAAGAAAGAGGCAAATCTGTATGCAAGGCGTGAAACGCAAACTGGTCTACGTGTCGCTCTACGAAGTGATTGGGATGACCTTCTCGGCCCTCGGTCTGGCGTTGTTGTCGGGTACATCGCCGGGCAGCACCGGGCCGCTGGCGGTGATCATCACCAGCATCGCCGTGACCTGGAATTTCATCTACACCTCATTGTTCGAGCGCTGGGAAAGTCGCCAGATCTCGCGCACCCGTACGGTCAAACGGCGCATCGCCCACGCCGTCGGCTTTCAACTGACGCTGATCGTGTTTCTGATTCCGCTGATTGCGTGGTGGATGAACATCAGTCTGGTGCAGGCGTTCCTGCTTGATCTGGCGCTGATCATTTTCATCCCGTGCTACACCTTCGTATTCAACTGGCTGTTCGACCGCATCTTCGGCCTGCCGAACTCGGCGCTGCCGGATTCTGCCGCTGCGGCATAAATCGCTAATTCGTAAGCAGATATTGCGAGAAATCAGCGGTTTGACCGGGTAAACCGCTGGTATTCACAATCCGCCAACACCGATAGCAGGCTAAGCTTTTCCATCAATAAAAAATGGATCAGCTTATGACTGCTCACACTCCCGCCGCCGCGCCCAGTGATGGCATCGACCCGGTACGCGCCGCCGAAATTTCCGCCCGCATCGATCGGCTGCCCGCTGTCGCCACCATCTGGCGCCTGGTGGCGCTGCTGTCGATCGGCGGATTTTTCGAACTCTACGATCTGTTCCAGACCGCCTACATCAGTCCCGGGCTGATTCGCGACGGCCTGTTCGCCACTGGCAGTCAGGGGGTGTTCGGCTTCTCCGATCAGGCGGCGTTCGCCTCGGCGACGTTCCTCGGCCTGTTCCTCGGCGCCAGCCTGCTCAGTCCGTTGGCGGATCGTTTCGGTCGCCGGGCAATCTTCACCTTCGCGCTGATCTGGTACACGGTGGCGACAGTCCTGATGGGGATCCAGACCTCAGCGCTGGGCATCATCGGCATGCGCTTTCTGGTCGGCATCGGCCTCGGAATCGAGCTGGTGACCATCGACGCGTACCTCTCGGAACTGGTGCCCAAGCGCATGCGCAGCTCGGCGTTCGCCTTTGCGTTTTTCGTGCAGTTCCTCTCGGTGCCGGCGGTGGCCTTGATGTCGTGGTGGCTGGTGCCGCAAGCGCCGTTCGGGGTGTCCGGCTGGCGTTGGGTGGTGCTGGCCAGCGCGGTGTTTGCGCTGTTTATCTGGTGGCTGCGCAAGCGTCTGCCGGAATCGCCGCGCTGGCTGGCGCAACACGGTCGCTTCGATGAGGCCAACCGGATCCTCGACCTTCTCGAAGCGCGCTGCGCCAAGGATTACGGCAAAGCGCTGGATGAGCCGGAACCGGTGTCAGTCGATGTCGAAGGCAAGGGCCGTTTCGCCGATATCTGGCAGCCGCCGTACCGCCGCCGCGCGTTGATGCTGATCGTCTTCCACACCTTTCAGGCGATCGGTTTCTTCGGTTTCGGCAACTGGTTGCCGGCGCTGCTTTCGGGGCAAGGCGTGAGTGTCACCCACAGTCTGATGTACGCCTTCATCATCACCCTCGCCTACCCGCTCGGGCCGTTGCTGTTCGTGAAGTTCGCCAACCGCTTCGAAAACAAATGGCAGATCGTCGGCTCTGCCCTCGGCGCGATGACCTTCGGCACCCTGTTCGCCCTGCAGAGCAGCGCATTCGGGCTGATCTTCTGCGGGGTAATGATCACCTTCTGCAACGCCTGGCTGAGCTTCAGTTATCACTCCTACCAGAGCGAACTGTTCCCGACCAACATCCGCGCCCGCGCGGTCGGTTTCTGCTATTCGTTCAGTCGCTTGTCGACGGTGTTCAGCAGTCTGCTGATCGGCATGTTTCTGGATAATTTCGGCACGCCGGGGGTACTGGCATTTATCGTCAGCAGCATGCTGATCGTGATGCTGACCATCGGCTGGTTCGGCCCGCGCACGCGTAATCTGGCACTGGAGAATATTGCTCATCGTTGACGGCCAACGCACGACTCACCTGTGGGAGCGAGCCTGCTCGCGAAGGCGTTGTGTCAGTGGCTATAGGCTTGACTGACACAACGCTTTCGCGAGCTGGCTCGCTCCCACATTGGCTATTGGTGACGTTGAACAGCTCAGTTCAATTGCAGGGTTTCATTGAACTGACTGATCGCATCCACCACATGCCGCGAGCCCTGCTGAATCTCGAGGATCACCTCGCCCGCCTCGTTCGCCAGCTCCACGCCCAACCCGGTGCGGCTCAGGCTCGACTGCATGCTCGATACCGCGCTCAGCGACAGGTCGTGGTTCTTGCGCACCACGTCGACAATTTCCAGAGTGGCCTGACTGGTCCGCGCGGCGAGGCTGCGCACCTCATCGGCGACGACGGCAAAACCGCGTCCATGCTCACCGGCACGCGCCGCTTCGATCGCGGCATTGAGTGCCAGCAGGTTGGTCTGATCGGCAATGCCGCGAATGGTCTGGACGATGGTGCCGATGATGTCCGACTGTTTGCTGACCGCATCGATGCTCACCGCCGCTTCGTTCAGATCGCGGGAAATGTCCTGGATGATCTGCACGGTCTGCTGCACGACTTGTGAGCCTTTTTGCGCGCAGGCGTCGTTTTGTACCGAGGTGCTGTGGGCCGATTCCGCAGCGTTTTGCAGGGTGGTCATCTGCCGGGTGATGTCGCTGGCGAACTTGACCACTTTGTACAAGCGGCCCTTGGCATCGAACAGCGGGTTGTACGAGGCTTCCAGGTAAACCATCTGCCCGGACTTGTTCTTGCGCTCGAAACGGTGCGAGTGATATTCGCCGCGATTGAGCGAAGCCCAGAACGCCTTGTACTGCGCGGATTCGGCTTCGGCGCGGTGACAGAACAGGCTGTGGTGCTGGCCGACAATTTCAGGGTGCGCGTACTGCATGGTCTGCAGAAAGTTGTCGTTGGCGCGTATGACATGGCCTTCGGGAGTGAACTCGATCACCGCCATGGAACGACCGATCGCCGCCAGCATGGCTTCTTCTTCATGTTCTTTGTTGATGCGCGCGGTGATGTCCGCCGCGACCTTGATCACACTTCTGACCTGTTTGTCGGGCCCGAACACCGGCATGTAACTGGCTTCAAGCCAGATTTCCCGGCCGCTCTTGTTCAGGCGCAGAAAAGTGCCGCTGAGCGGTTCACCACGGGCCAGGTCACGCCACAACTTCGCGTAGTCCTCGCTGCGGTAGAAGCTTTCTTCACAAAAGATCCGATGGTGTTTGCCGCGCACTTCTTCGGCGCTGTAGCCCATGGTCTTGCAGAAGTTCTCATTGGCGTCGAGGACGATGCCGTCCGGGGTGAACTCGATCATCGCCATCGAACGGCTGATCGCCTCTATTTTCGCGTTGGCCTCGGTCAGCGCACAGCTGAAGCGTTCGATTTCCCGCAGGTCAGCCTTGTGATGTAGGTTGAACATGGTTGTATCACCTTCCGCGCGTTCTTTTGATTTGATGAAAGTTCAGGTCTTGCAAGATCCATCACTACGTTCCACAGAACAGGCACACGCCTTCCTCCACGGGAGGAAGTTGTCAGGTGATAAATGATGATCAATCGGAGGGTCCCAGCAGCGACGCTCTGATCAAGACATCCTTTTCTTGATAGCCCGCAAGCGGGCCAGCCCTAACGTGTAGAAGAACTTCCATTTAGATGACGCTCCTTGTTGGTTCAGTGTCGGTGCCTTGGATTGCGCACTCTGGCAGCATGAATCACGGACCAACCTGGTACCGCCGCCCTGTTGGCATGACGGTCGACATGGTTAGTTACCTGCAAAGCATAGCCATCCCGACGCCGGGCGCAAGGCCACTAGTCGGCCAGTATCTGGCATTTTTTGCACAAGAAACGGTTCAGCGCGGGAGACAGTGTGGTGAAAACGGGCGTTTTCGCCAGCGAAGCGGAAGCCCGCGAAACGGGCTCCCGTAGAGATTGCTTAATGGCCGAAGATGTCGACCTTCTTGGCTTTCTTCTCGGCACGTTTTTCAATCGCAGTCTTGGCCGGCTTCTTCTTCGCGGCTTTCTTTGAATCCATACCTTTGGACATGATCGGTACTCCACTCACATGGGTGTGAGTTCAGGTATACACCTATCCCGAGGCGCGCGTTCTTTTATAATCGGCGCTTTTCGCAGCGACAGCCCGAACCATGTCCGATATCCACTACAGCCAGCTCGACGAATCGTTGTGGCCGCTGATGAACAAGTTCTACCGCAGCCACCAGTCGTCGATGAAAGCCGTGCGCGAGGCACAGTTGTGGGTAGCGCGGCGCGGCGAGATCGTTGCGGCGCTGTGCCTGCGGCCGGTATCGGGCGGGCATTGGCTGACGGGGTTGTTTGTTGATCCGGGGTGTCGCGAGCAGGGAATTGCTGCGCAACTGATCGCAGCGGCGGTTGCTAAGGTGGACGAGCCGGTGTGGCTGTTCTGCCATCCGGATCTGCGCGGGTTTTATGAGCGGCGTGGCTTCAGTTTCAATCCGCCGCTGCCGCAGGCGATGGCCGAGCGGTTGAGCCGGTATGCGCGGAGCAAACCGATGATTGCGATGGGGCTCAATCCCGCAGATTTACGCTGAACTCTTGTGGGAGCGAGCCTGCTCGCGAATGCGGTGTGTCAGCGCCGAAGTTGGTTCTGATACTCCGCGTTCGCGAGCAGGCTCGCTCCCACAGGGGTTGATGGTGTTCTGACAATCAGTCGTCAGCCATGGGATCAAGGTCCGGAAACAGCACTTCGGTAAAACCGAATTTGCTGAAATCGGTAATCCGCGACGGATACAGCCGGCCGATCAGGTGATCGCATTCATGCTGCACCACCCGTGCATGAAACCCCGAGGCCACGCGCACGATCGGCTCGCCCTTGGGATCAAAGCCTTCGTAGCGGATCTGCTGAAAGCGATCCACCGCACCGCGCAGGCCCGGCACTGACAAACAACCTTCAAAGCCCTCTTCTATCAACGGATTCAACGGCGTGATCAGCGGATTGATCAGGATCGTCTGCGGCACTGCTTCAGCATCCGGGTAACGCTCGCTGTGTTCGAAGCCGAAGATCACCAGTTGCAGGTCGACGCCGATCTGCGGCGCCGCGAGGCCAACGCCGCCGACGCTTTCCATGGTCTGGAACATGTCGTCGATCAATTGCCAGAGCTCGGCGCTGTTGAACATTTCCGGTGGTACCGGCGCGGCGATGCGCAGCAGGCGCTCATCACCCATTTTCAGAATTTCACGAATCATGGTCGCGCTTCGTCAGTGTCCGGCTTGAGCGAATGATCGCGGCCCAGGCCCAAGACGTGTTGTTTGGTGGATTCGTCGGGCTCGCCAGGGGCCTTTTCGCCCTTGTCCTTGCCTTCGGCGGACATGTGCTCGATCACTGCATTCATTTCTGCGCCGAGCAACAGCACCGCCGCGGAAATATAGAAATACAGCAAGAGCACGATGATCGCCCCGATGCTGCCATACATCGCGTTGTAGTTGGCGAAGGTTTTCACGTAGAAGGCAAACCCCAACGAGGCTAGGATCCACACCACTACAGCCAGCACCGAACCTGGGGTGATGAAGCGGAAGTCCTGTTTGACGTCGGGCATCACGTAATAGATCAACGCCACCGCGACCATCATCAGAATCACGATCACCGGCCAGCGCGCAATCGTCCACACCGTGACGATGAAGTCTTCCAGCCCCACTTGTGCGGCAATCCAGCCCATCACCTGCGGCCCGAGCACCATCAGCGCGGCGGCGATCAGCAGCATGCCGGCGATGCCGACGGTGTAGACGATCGACAAAGGGAAACGCTTCCAGATCGGCCGGCCTTCGACCACGTCGTAAGCGGCGTTCATCGCGCTCATCATCAAGCGCACGCCGGCGGACGCGGTGTACAGGGCGATGACGATACCGATGGAGAGCAGGCCACCCTTGGATTGCTGCAACTGATCGATCACCGGATTGACCTGCTCCAGCGCCTGCGGCGGCAGCACCAGTTCGGATTGCAGACGCAGCCAGGAGAAGAAATCCGGCAGGTGCAGGAAACCGATCAGGGCGATCAGGAAAAGAATGAACGGGAAGAGCGAGAACAGCATCTGGTAGGCCAGCGCCGAGGCGTAGGTCGACATTTCGTCATCGACGAATTCAGTGACCGTGCGCACCATCACCCGGTGCAGGGGCAGACCTTTCATGTCCGGGAATATCATTCGCGTCTCCTTGCGCCGCAAAAGGTTGAAGTCGTGGCGACTCAGGGGCCGTTTTTTACCTCAAGGTAGCCTACTTGGCGATCCTTTGGCGGATGACCGCAGGGTTCTGATACAAAAACGGCCATCCTTGGATGGCCGCTCGTGTGATTCGTTCAAGGCTCGCTTACGCCTTGTCGACGCCCTTTTTCACAGCGTCCTTGGCGTTGCCGACCGCTTGCTGGGCTTCACCTTTTTTCTCTTGAACCTTGCCTTCCGCGCGCATCTTGTCGTTGTCAGTAGCTTTGCCGACGCCTTGCTTGATATTGCCGACGGCTTCATTGGCCATGCCTTTTACTTTATCGCCTGTGCTACTCATGGTGTTTCTCCGTGAAGCATAAAGGGAAGAAAAGTCATTACGTAACGATTGACCGGTGCGCTTTGCGCCGAGTTTCATTTATTTTGCTGGCATTTCGTCGTGGCATGCAGGTTGCGCTTTATGTTTGCCGGCGTTGCCCCGAGAATGCTCAGCCTACGGGCGCTGAGCCCGGCACACCGATTCGCAGGAATGTCATGAAGCTCAATAAAACCCAGGCCATCGCCCGTCGCAACCAGGAACTGGGCGGCGCCGTGCTCGGCACCAACAACTGCCACTTCGCCGAACTGAACCGTAACCGCAATATCTGGTGGTTCGACCTGCCGGTGTCGCGCTTGGCCATCGGTCAGTACGAGTGGATTCACTTGCTGCTGCACACCCCGGCCACCGATGAGTTGCTGCACCTGAAAGTGCCGACGGTGTTCCTGCGCGAAAAGCTCGAAGGCCTGGTGATTCGCAACGAAGGCAAGCGCAAGGCAGCGCTGAGCCTGGAATTGAGTGCGGACAAGGATTCGTACCTGCAGGACATGCGACCGGCGGGGACCAATGTGAATTTTGCGCCGTTTCGTCAGTAATATTGGCGGCGCGGCCCGTTCCCCTCACCCTAGCCCTCTCCCAGAGGGAGAGGGGACTGACCGAGTTGCTCTCGCGGAATATGCCAACCTGAAATATCCAGCCGAACTCAAGATCCGAATTATCCCTGATCGGCTCCCTCTCCCTCTGGGAGAGGGCTGGGGTGAGGGGCAGTCTCGAAGCATGACTCAAGCCCTACTCGGCACCAACAAAAAGCCCCGCATCTGCGGGGCTTTTTATTTACGCGGCAGACTTGGCCTTGATCTTCTTCAGCTCTTCATCCCGCAATTCGCGGCGCAGGATCTTGCCGACGTTGGTGGTCGGCAGCGCATCGCGGAATTCCACCGAACGCGGCACTTTGTAGCCGGTAACGTTGGCGCGCATGTGGTCCATGACCTGTTCTTTGGTCAGGGTCACTCCCGGTTTGGCGACGATGAAAATCTTGATCGCCTCACCCGACTTCTCGTCCGGCACGCCGATCGCCGCGCACTGCAACACGCCCGGCAAAGTCGCCAGCACGTCTTCCAGTTCATTCGGATAGACGTTGAAGCCAGACACCAGAATCATGTCCTTCTTGCGATCAACGATGCGCATGTAGCCGTCCGGCTGGATCAGCGCGATGTCACCGGTTTTCAGCCAGCCGTCGCTGTCGAGCATTTCATCGGTGGCTTCCTGACGCTGCCAGTAACCCTTCATCACTTGCGGGCCCTTGACGCACAGCTCGCCGATTTCACCCAGCGGCTGCTCGACACCGGCATCGTCGATGACTTTGCACAGGGTCGACGGCACCGGAATGCCGATGGTGCCGATCTGGATGTGCTGGATCGGGTTGACCGTGGCCACCGGGCTGGTTTCGGTCATGCCATAGCCTTCGCAGATGGCGCAACCGGTCACGGCTTTCCAGCGCTCGGCCGCCGCCAGTTGCAGGGCCATGCCGCCGGACAGGGTGACTTTCAGCGCGGAGAAATCCAGTTTGCGGAAACCTTCGTTGTTGCACAGCGCCACGAACAGCGTGTTCAGACCGACAAAACCGCTGAACTTCCACTTCGACAGTTCCTTAACCATCGCCGGCAGGTCGCGCGGGTTGCTGATCAGAATGTTGTGGTTGCCGATCAGCATCATCGCCATGCAATGAAAGGTGAACGCGTAGATGTGATACAGCGGCAGCGGCGTGATCAGGATCTCGCAGCCTTCGTTGAGGTTGGAGCCCATCAGCGCCTTGCATTGCAGCATGTTGGCGACCAGGTTGCGGTGCGTCAGCATCGCGCCCTTGGCTACGCCGGTGGTGCCGCCGGTGTATTGCAGCACCGCGACATCGCCGCTGTCCGGGTTGGCTTCGGCCACTGGCTGGCCGTGGCCCTTGCTCAGGACGTCGTTGAATTTGATGGCTTTGGGCAAGTGATAGGCCGGGACCATTTTCTTCACGTACTTGATGACGCTGTTGATCAGCAGGCGCTTGATCGGCGGCAGCAAGTCGGCGACTTCGGTGACGATGACGTGCTTGACGCCGGTCTTCGGCACCACGGCTTCGGCCAGGTGCGCCATGTTCGCCAGGCACACCAGGGCTTTGGCGCCGGAGTCGTTGAATTGGTGTTCCATTTCCCGCGCGGTGTACAGCGGGTTGGTGTTGACCACGATCAGCCCGGCGCGAATGGCACCGAAGACCGCGACCGGGTACTGGAGGACGTTGGGCAGTTGCACGGCGATTCGATCACCGGGCTGCAAGTCGGTATGCTGTTGCAGATACGCGGCAAAGGCCCCGGACAGCTCGTACAGCTCACCGTAGGTGATTGTCTTGCCGAGGTTGCTGAAAGCCGGTTTGTTGGCGAAGCGTTGGCAGGATTGCTTCAACACTGCCTGAATGTTCGGATACTCGTCTGGATTGATCTCGGCTGCGATTCCAGCCGGGTACTTATCCTTCCAAAAGTCTTCGATCATGGAAGCCCACTCCTCAGCAACGCGAATTCTTCACCGCATTTGATGCGATTATTATTGGTGTGTGTTTTGTATTGGTGAATCCGGCGTTTTACAGGCCGAGAAGTCACAAAGCGCGCCGAGAGTAGCAGCTTTGCCAAGGGTCGACCAGAGCCAAAAGAGGCCCCTACAGTCATATTGATGACTCAAGACTTGCCAGCGGTCATTTTAGAGCAAAAATCCTATAACTCCCCAAAACCCCCGAATTCAGCGGGCACAAAAGATTCGCGAGCAGGCTCGCTCCCACAGAAACCATCGATACCTGTGGGAGCGAGCCTGCTCGCGAATGTCACAAGCGCTGCGGTTCAGACCTAGGCGATATCCCGCAACTCGCGCCGCAGAATTTTCCCTACAGGCGTCATCGGCAACGACTCACGCAGCACGATGTGTTTCGGCACCTTGTAGGCCGTGAAATTCTCTTTGCAGTACGCCTTCAGCTCTTCCAGGCTGACCCCGCTCTCCCGCGCCACCACAAACAGCTTCACCGCCTCTCCCGAACGTTCGTCCGGCACGCCGATGACCGCGCAGTTGGCGACTTTCGGGTGGGCCATGACTACGTCTTCGATTTCGTTGGGGTACACGTTGAAACCGGAGACGATGATCATGTCCTTCTTGCGATCGACGATGCGCACAAAACCGTCCGGGTCGATCACGGCGATATCGCCGGACTTGAACCAGCCCTCGGCATCCAGCACTTCGGCGGTGGCTTCGGGTTTGTTCCAGTAACCCTTCATGATCTGCGGGCCTTTGATGCACAGCTCGCCGCGCTCGCCCAGCGGCTGTTCGACGCCGTCATCGTTGATGATTTTCACCAGCGTGCCCGGCACCGGCAAGCCGACAGTGCCCAGGCGCGACTGATCGCCGTAAGGGTTGGTGCACGCCACCGGCGAGGTTTCGGTCAGGCCGTAGCCTTCGGTGATACGGCAACCGGTCATCTGCTCCCAGCGCTCGGCGGTGGCTTTGACCAGCGCGGTACCGCCGGAGTTGGTGAGCTTGAGGCTGGAGAAATCCAGGGTCTTGAAATCAGGGTGATCCATCAGCGCAACGAACAAGGTGTTCAAACCGAGCAGCGCCGAGAAGCGCCAGTTTTTCAGTTCCTTGATGAAGCCGGCGATGTCGCGCGGATTGGAGATCAGCACGTTGTGGTTGCCCGAGACCATCATGCACATGCAATTCGCGGTGAAGGCATAGATGTGGTACAGCGGCAGCGGCGCAATCATCACTTCCTGGCCTTCGCGCAACAGCGGCTGACCGTCCGGGCCGAGCTGAGCCAGACAGGCGCGCACCTGCTGCATGTTCGCCACCAGATTGCCGTGGGTGAGCATCGCGCCCTTCGCCAGGCCGGTGGTGCCGCCGGTGTATTGCAGCACGGCGATGTCATCGAGGCCGACGTTCAGCGGCTTGATGCCCAGACCACGCCCCATGCGCAGCGCGCTTTTGAACGAAGTGGCTTGTGGCAGCGAATACTCGGGAACCAGTTTCTTCACTTTGCTGACCACGGTGTTGACCAGCCAGCCTTTGGCGGTGGGCATCAGGTCGCCCATCTTCGCTTCGATCAAATATTGGATGTCGGTGTCGGGCAGCACTTCCTGGACTTTCTGCCCGAACAGATTCAGGTAGACCAACGCGCGTGCGCCGGAATCCTTGAACTGGTGGCGCATTTCCCGTGGCGTATACAACGGGTTGGTATTGACCACGATCAGCCCGGCGCGCAGCGCGCCGAACACGGCAATCGGATAATGCAGAACGTTGGGCATCTGCACCGCAATGCGATCCCCCGGCACCAGATCGGTATGGGCCTGCAGATAACCGGCGAACGCCGCGCTCTGGCGCTCGAGTTCGGCGTAGGTCAGGGTGATGCCCATGCTGCTGAACGCCGGGCGGTCAGCGAACTTCTTGCAGGAACGCTCAAACACTTCGATGACCGACTTGAACTCGCCCATGTCGATGTCCAGCGGTACGCCGGCCGGGCGTTTGTCATTCCAGAAATCAGGTTGCATTGTTCTTGTCCTCGTTACCTGAGCCGATCCGGGAGCCGCTTTCTGTCGTTTCTGCTTCGTCCATGGAAGGCGAAAAGCACAAAGCGGAGCTTCACGGACACTAGCAGCTATGGCCATTGAGGCAAATATGACGCAAGCCCTCATTGATCCCGTGAATCTTCCTGCCGTGGCGTGAGCTGATCAGACGCGCTATACACTGTGGCGATGCTGAGCAAAGGAATCGCCATGACCCACGACACCTTCTGGCTGGACGCGAGTGACCGCAGCCGCCTGTACGTCAACCGCTGGCTGCCAGCCACGCCATTGAAAGCGGTGATTCTGCTGGCCCATGGCATGGCCGAACACAGCGCTCGGTACACGCGGCTCGCTGACACGTTTTGCGACAAAGACTATGGCGTCTACGCCCCGGATCTGCGCGGCCATGGTCGTACCGCCGACAACGGCACCCTTGGCCATTTCGCCGATGACGATGGCTGGTGCAAGGTGGTTGGCGATCTGGCCAGCCTCAATCAGCACATCGGCCAGCAACATCCCGGCGTGCCGATCATCCTGCTCGGCCACAGCATGGGCAGCTACATCGCCCAGGCCTATCTGCTGCACCACAGCGCCAGTCTGCACGGGGCGATTCTCAGCGGCTCGAATTTCCAGCCGGTGGCCCTCTATCGCGCCGCCCGGCAGATTGCCCGGCTGGAAAAACTGCGTCAGGGCGGCAAGGGCCGCAGTGCGTTGATCGAGTGGCTGTCGTTCGGCTCGTTCAACAATAAATTCAAACCGGTGCGCACCCGTTTCGACTGGCTGAGCCGCGACTCGGCCGAGGTCGACAAGTACGCCGCCGACCCGTTGTGCGGCTTTCGCTGCACCAATCAGCTGTGGATCGACCTGCTCGGTGGGTTGCAGCAAATCAGCAAAGCGTCCAATCTCGCGCAGATCGATCCGGGCCTGCCGCTGCTGGTGATTGGCGGTGAATGTGATCCGGTGAGCGAGGGCAAGCGTCTGACAGATCTGGCCAATGCCTTGCGCAGGGCCGGCAGCCAGCACCTGCAACTGAAGATCTACCCGCAGGCCCGGCACGAATTGTTCAATGAAAGCAATCGCGACGAAGTGACTACCGATGTGCTCGCCTGGATCGACCAGGCCCTGAGCCACCGGCGCCCACAGCGCAGCGAATAATTTTTTGTGGATTGACTGAAATCCGTCACAGGAATCGAAACCGATGACCCAGGTTACCAACATCCCTTACGAAGCCCTTGAAGTCGGCCAGACCGCCAGCTACAGCAAGACTGTCGAAGAGCGCGACATTCAGCTGTTCGCCGCGATGTCGGGCGACCACAACCCGGTGCACCTGGACGCCGAATTTGCCGCCGCCAGCATGTTCAAGGAACGCATCGCCCACGGCATGTTCAGCGGTGCGCTGATCAGCGCAGCGGTGGCCTGTGAATTGCCTGGGCCGGGCACTATCTATATCGGTCAGCAGATGAGCTTTCAGAAGCCGGTGAAGATCGGCGACACGTTGACGGTGCGCCTGGAGATTCTGGAGAAACTGCCGAAATTCCGCGTGCGCATTGCTACTCGGGTATTCAATCAGCGTGATGAATTGGTGGTGGATGGCGAGGCCGAAATTCTCGCACCGCGCAAACAGCAGACGGTGACGTTGCCGACATTGCCGGCGATCAGTATTGGCTGATGATTGGGAAGTGTCAGGTAGATTGCTACCCCCTCACCCCAGCCCTCTCCCCCAAGGGGGCGAGGGGAAAAGGGAGCTGATCTGCATCGGATTCAAATCCTGCGCTCGGCGCGGGCGATCTTCAAGACCTTCCAGAACCAGAGTTCAACTCAGATCGCTCAAGTCGGCGTAACTCCGGCATTCACCTCGGTCAGTCCCCTCTCCCTCCGGGAGAGGGCTAGGGTGAGGGGCTTTTCCTGCGGGCACAAAAAAACGCCAGACAAGCTGGCGTTTTTTTTCAGCCGACTAACTCTTACGAGTTCGCACGAGCCTGGTTACGCAGGGCTTTCACCTGGTCGTGGTTGCGTTGTACGCCGTGGTACTGACGCTCAACCAGATCCTTGATGCCAACCAGATTGTGCTTGTTGATCTTCTCGATCGCTTCACGATAAGCCTTCAGTGCATGGTCTTCACCGCGCTCGGCTTCGTTCAGCACAGCCTCTTCGTCTTTACCGGTGAACATGGATTTGACGTCGACCCAGCGACGGTGCAGATCACCGGCAACGCTGGTCGAAGTTTCCGGATCACCGCCCAGCGAACGTACCTGAGCCTGCAGCTCGGCTGCTGCGGTGGCGCAATCGGCGGAGCGCTGCACGAACAGGGTTTTCAGTTCTGGGTGCTTGATGTCTTCAGCGCAAGTCTTGAACCCTTCCTGACCGTCCTTGCAGGTTTCAATCAGGTCGTTGAGTACAGAAATGGCTTCTTTATTCATGTCGGTCATTTTTCAATTCCTTGCGATGGGTTGAAGATGCAAGGGATATTGCAGTGTGCGTGCCAGCTTCGCTTCAGGTAAAAATATCTTTGTTTTCAGCGACTTAAGAAAGATTGAACCATCTGTAAGCTGGTTTTTTGCATGATCTGTCATTTGGCCTGCATGCAGAATGCCTGTATTTTCCAGGCTGTCATGTGAATCGATGAAGCGTGCTGATGAATCCGGAAAAACTCGAACTGCTGATCACCCGCGAGATGCCCTTCGGCAAGTACAAAGGGCGGATCATTGCCGACTTGCCTGGCCCCTATCTGAACTGGTTCGCCCGTGAAGGCTTTCCCCACGGTGAACTCGGTGGCCTGTTGGCGTTGATGCAGGAGATCGACCACAACGGCCTGTCCGACCTGCTCGAACCGCTGCGCGCCAAACACGGCAAACCCGCCCCGCGCCACTGACGCGCCCTTCCCTCTTGAGCCTTGCCGACCATGCCTGACAACACCCGCCGCGCCCGTGACGAAGCCTTCTGGCAGACATTCGCCGACCGATACGATGTGCAGCCCGGCCCGGTCAATCTGGAAAACGGTTACTTCGGGCGCATGTCGCGCACGGTGATCGAGGAGTACCAGCGCAATATCGAGCTGATCAACACCAGCAACTCGATTTATGTGCGCCAGCGCTTTGAACAGCACGACAACCTTGAGATCCGCGCGCAACTGGCCGAACTGATCGGCGTGCGCGCGCAAAGCGTGGCGCTGACGCGCAATGCCACCGAAGGCCTGCAATCGCTGATCCGCAATTACAATCGCCTGCAACCGGGCGATCAGGTGCTGATCTGCGACCTTGAGTACGACACGGTCAAAGGCGCCATGCGCTGGCTGGCGAAACAGCGTGGCGTTGAGGTCATCGAGATTACCCACCACCATCCCGCCAGTTTCGACAGCCTGCTGGAAAGCTACCGTGAAGCTTTCACCCGCCACCCGAAACTCAAACTGATGGCGCTGACCCATGTCACCCATCGCACCGGTCTGGTCATGCCGGTGCAGGCCATCGCCGCATTGGCCAAAGAGCATGGCGTCGACATCATCCTCGACGGTGCCCACGCCCTCGGCCAGATTGAATTTGACCTGCAAGCGTTGGGCATCGCTTTCGCCGGTTACAACCTGCACAAATGGATCGGCGCACCGCTGACCCTTGGCTTCATCTATATCGCCCCGCAGCGTCTGGCTGATATCGATCCGGACATGGGCGAGATGCATTACCCGATTACCGATATCCGCGCGCGCACCTCGTACAGCACGCCGAACATCCCGGCGCTGATGACTTTGCCGCTGGTGTTCGAAGAGCACGACGCGCTCGGCGGCGCCGCAGCCAAAAGCCCTCGCCTGAATTACCTGCGCAACCTGTGGGTCAGCGCCGTGCGACACCTGCCGGGCATCGAAGTGCTGACACCGGACGACCCGCAACTGTATTGCGGGATCACCGCGCTGCGCTTCACCCGGCATACCGATCAACAGGCCATGGCCGAGCGTCTGCTCAACGAATTCAACCTGTTCACCGTGGTGCGCACCGGCGCCGCGTGCGGGCCGTGCATTCGCATCACCCCGGGGCTGACCACCACGGCTGGCGAGATGGAGCAGTTGGTCCACGCATTGAACCAGCTGCGCTAGAACGGCACACCGGAGTTTTTTTCGTAGCCTTCAAGACCCAACTGCGCCGACACGGCGAAGGTATCGATGCCGAGGGTCAGGCTGGCGAAGGCGCCGTATTCAAGATCGGCGCCGGCGATCGGCCGCAATACCAACTGCAAGGCGTCCTCGGCGGCACCTTCACAGCCGCAGCGGCCTGGGAGCTGCAAGGTCCCGGCCCAGGCCTCGTGGTGAGCTTGGGCTCCTGCTTCGTCGCCGGGAATGAATACGTTCAGCTTCAGGCAAGCAGCGTCGTGCGCCGGCCGATCCGGATAGACACTGGTGAAACGGACGATGCCATGGCTGTCGGTCGATTGACTGCCGCCAAGGCTGGTGTCGCCATCGACACGCTGTTGAATGCGCACCAGCGCGCCGATGACCGGCTCGCTGGTCATCGCATCGACCAGCGACAGACGCAGGATCAGCGGCAGGCCTTGGACACCCTGGCTGATATTGCGCACTTGGGAATCGGCTGCGGGGCGGCCGAGGGGAAGTTGCTGCGGTTGATAACGGGATTGTGGTGTAAGGGTCAGAGACTGACGGTCGTCCATGAGGCGTTCTCTCTTCCATAAGATGGACGCAGATTAACCCCGTGAAAAAGACAACGTGCAGTAACTATGTATCGCCGCATGTATCGGCAGTTTTTTTCAGCGCAAAAAAAAGGTGCGCCGACCAAGCGCACCATAAAGCCGTAAAGCACACAACGAGATGTAGGGGTAAAGATCAGTCCAGCAGCGCCAAGGCTTCGGCTGTGCATTCCTGAATGCGCGCCCAGTCGCCGTTCTTGATCCACTCCGGATCAAGCATCCAGCTACCGCCCACGCACATGACGTTTTTCAGCGCCATGTAGCTCTTGATATTGGCCGGACCGACGCCGCCCGTCGGGCAGAATTTCACTTCGCCGAACGGGCCGCCGAGCGCCTTGATTGCCGCCACGCCACCGCTGACTTCCGCCGGGAACAGCTTGAAGCGGCGATAGCCCAGACCGTAGCCTTCCATGATCCCCGAAGCGTTGCTGATGCCCGGCAACAGCGGAATCGGGCTGTCGACGCTGGCCTCGAGCAGGTCACGGGTGATGCCCGGGGTGACGATGAATTGCGAGCCGGCCGCTTCCGCCGCTGCGAGCATGTTGCGGTCGAGCACGGTGCCGGCACCGGTCATCAGTTCCGGGCGCTGTTCGCGCAGGATCTGAATGGCCTTGAGGCCGAACTGCGAACGCAGGGTCACTTCCAGCGCGGTCAGGCCACCGGCGGCGAGGGCGTCGGCCAGTGGCAGCACGTCCTGTTCGCGGGCGATGGTGATCACTGGCAGGATCCGCGCCTTGGCGCAGAGACTGTCGATCAGGGCAACTTTGTCCGCCATGGAAACGGTCGGGGATGGGGTTGTCATAGCGGCTGTTCCTTGGCTCATGGGCACCAGTAAATCTCTAACGTAGGTTGCAGAAACGCGCGCACCGGCATGGCCGCAACGTCATCGGATGCCAGCGCGGCATTCAGGGTGGTCAGTTTCGATTGACCGGAAATCGACAAAATCTTGTGCCGGGCCGAGGCCAGCAGCGCGCGGCTCATGGTCAGGCGCTGACGTGGCACGCTGGGCGCCAGCATCGGCCAGCAACGGCGTGTGCCATCGGCTTGCAGGGCTTCGGCGAGGTTCGGGCTGTCGGGGAACAGCGACGCGGTGTGACCGTCATCGCCCATGCCCAATACCAGCACGTCGATCGGCGGCAGTTCGCCGAGCAGACGATCGGCCTGTTCCGCAGCCTGCTCGACGTCGGCCGCCGCGCTGTAGAGGCTGAGGTACTGCGCCTTGGCTGCCGGGCCTTTGAGCAGATACTGCTTGAGCAGGCCGGCATTGCTGTCGGCATGTTCCACCGGTACCCAGCGTTCGTCGGCCAGGGTCACGACGACCTTCGACCAGTCCAGCTCCTGCTTGGCCAGGTGCTGGAAGAATGCTACCGGGCTGCGCCCGCCGGACACCACCAGCACCGCGTTGCCGCGTGCAGCAATGGCGTCGCTCAGTTGCTTGGCAACGTTCAGCGCCAGGCCTTCGGCGAGCAGCACCGGGCTGTTGAATTCGCGGGCAGTCACGCCCGTCGGCAGTTGCACATCAGATATCGCCATACCACGACCTCCCGTCCCGCGTGATCAAAGCAATGGAGCTCATCGGCCCCCACGACCCGGCCGCATACGGCTTGGGCGCGTCACCGGATTTCTTCCACCCGGCGATCAGCTGGTCACACCACTTCCACGCGGCTTCGATTTCATCTTTACGGACAAACAGGTTCTGATTGCCGTTCATCACTTCCAGCAACAACCGCTCGTAGGCATCGGGGATCCGCGCGCTACGCCAGGTGTCGGAGAAATTCAGTTGCAGCGGCCCGCTGCGCAGTTGCATGCCCTTGTCCAGGCCCTGCTCCTTGGTCATCACGCGCAAGGAAATGCCTTCGTCCGGTTGCAGGCGGATGATCAGTTTGTTGCTGATCTGCAGACGCTGCTCCGGGGCGAAGATGTAATGCGACGGTTCCTTGAAGTGGATGACGATCTGCGACAGCTTCTGCGGCATGCGCTTGCCGGTACGCAGGTAGAACGGCACGCCGGCCCAGCGCCAGTTGCGGATGTCGGCACGCAGGGCGACGAAGGTTTCGGTGTCGCTCTGGGTGTTGGAATTCGGTTCTTCGAGGTAACCCGGAACGGATTTGCCCTCGCTGTGGCCGGCGATGTACTGGCCGCGCACCACTTGTGTGGTCAGGCCTTCCGGGCTGATCGGCGCGAGCGCCTTGAGCACTTTCACTTTCTCGTCACGGATGCTGTCGGCGGACAGGTCGGCCGGCGGATCCATGGCAATCAGGCAGAGCAGCTGCAACAGGTGATTCTGGATCATGTCGCGCAGCTGGCCGGCCTTGTCGAAATAGCCCCAACGGCCTTCGATGCCGACCTTCTCGGCCACGGTGATTTCCACGTGGGAGATGTAATTCTGGTTCCACTGGGTTTCGAACAGGCTGTTGGCGAAACGCAGGGCGATCAGGTTTTGAACGGTCTCTTTGCCCAGATAGTGGTCGATGCGGTAGGTGCGGTCTTCCGGGAAAAACTGCGCGACGGCGTCGTTGACCTTGCGCGACGACTCCAGGTCAGAGCCGATCGGTTTTTCCAGCACCACGCGAGTATTTTCGGCCAGGCCGACTTTCTCGAGGTTTTCGCAGATCGCGCCGTACACCGCCGCCGGAGTAGCGAAGTAGGCAATCATGCGCTGGCTGCTGCCGGCCAGTTCCGCCAGCGCCACGTAATCCTCAGCCTTGAGGAAGTCGACGTGCAGATAGGTCAGGCGCGCGAGAAAGCGCTCGGCTACGGTTTCGTTCAGCTCTTTACCGACGTAACGGCGCAATTCGGCGGCGATGAACGCCATGTGCTGCTGCTCGCTGCCGGGCTCACGGGCCAGCGCGATGATTCGCGTGTCCTCGTGCAGCAGGTCGGCACCGTCAAGGTGATACAGGGCAGGAAACAGCTTGCGCAGGGCCAGATCGCCAAGCGCGCCGAACAAGGCAAAGGTGCACGGTTCAACCGTAATGGAAGGCATGATGTTTGTTCTTTTATCAAGTTAAGCTACAAATACCTTTTTTCAAGGCATCACTCAAGGGAAAATGTAGTAATAACCACAACATTTTCGCAGAATACTCAATCCGAGTGGTGGTCGCCCGGACGCATCAGTAGGATAGGCCACCGTCACGGGCCATATCAAAGGCCCAATTTGCATAGCCCGACGCAACTCTGCGTCGGTGAATCAGGAATTCCATATGGACCGCGTGCGAAATTTACTGGAACAGATCCAGAGTCGCCTTGAAGAGCTGAACAAGGCCGAACGTAAGGTCGCCGAGGTGATCCTGCTCAACCCGCAGCAGGCCACCCGCTTCAGCATCGCCGCCCTCGCCCAGGCCGCCTCGGTGAGCGAACCGACGGTCAACCGTTTCTGCCGCTCGTTCGGTGTCAGCGGCTACCCCGAACTCAAGCTGCAGTTGGCGCAGAGCCTGGCCAGTGGCGCGGCGTATGTCAGCCGCGCGGTCGAGGCCGATGACAATCCCGAGGCGTACACGCAGAAGATTTTCGGCAGCGCCATCGCCTCGCTGGACAGCGCTTGTCAGGCGCTGGACCCGAACCTGATCAGCCGCGCCGTCGACCTGTTGATCCAGGCGCGGCAGATCCACTTCTTCGGCCTCGGTGCTTCGGCCCCGGTGGCGCTGGATGCGCAGCACAAGTTCTTCCGCTTCAACCTTGCGGTCACCGCGCATGCCGATGTGTTGATGCAGCGAATGATTGCTTCGGTGGCGCATACCGGTGAGCTGTTTGTGATCATTTCCTACACCGGGCGGACCCGTGAGTTGGTGGAAGTGGCGCGGATTGCCCGGGAGAACGGTGCTTCGGTTTTGGGTTTGACGGCGGAGAATTCGCCGCTGGCCAAGGCCAGTACCTTGAGCCTGAACATTCCGTTGCCGGAAGACACCGACATTTACATGCCGATGACGTCGCGGATCATTCAGTTGACCGTGCTGGATGTGCTGGCGACGGGGATGACCTTGCGCCGTGGCGTGGATTTCCAGCCGCATCTGCGCAAGATCAAAGAGAGCTTGAATGCCAGCCGGTATCCGGTTGGGGACGAATTCAACTAAAGATCAAAAGCCCCCTCACCCCAGCCCTCTCCCGGAGGGAGAGGGAGCCGACCGAGGTGTCTTGCGCGGTACATCGACCTGAAATATCCAGTCGATTATGGATTCAGAACTGCACTTTCACGTCGGCGTAATTCTTGAGCATCCCCCATTCGGTCCCCTCTCCCTCTGGGAGAGGGCTAGGGTGAGGGTATCGGTGTACTTGACGCACTAAGCCGCTGCCCACGCCTGCAAACTCAAATGCGCCTTCTCCCCCGGCGCCAGGTGCAGGCTGTCGGTGCCGCCCGCCGCTGCTTCCACGCAGACGAATTCGGAAATCTCGTCCCAACTCACCCCCAGCAACGGCCGCGCGCCGGGATGCCAGACGACGGTGTCGCCGCTGTCACCGGTATCGATGCACAACTCGCGCTGCCAGGCGTGATCCTTGAGCTGCAATTCGCCGTCGTGCTGGAACACCCGCTGACAGCCGCCATCGACTCGCAACTCGCCTTCCTGCTGGCAAACCTGACGATTCAACTGATCATAACCCTGCGCGCCTTCGAGCCCAGACAGCGCTATCTCACCAACATCGCCTATACGCCAGTAAGCGTGCAAAGCCTGGCTCAACTGGCACGGCATGTCGTCCTGATGCTCGGTGCTCAGGCGTAATTCCATGCGTTCGCCAAGGTGCGCGTGCAGGTCGACCTGCCAATCGCACAGCTGCAATTGCCAGTGCAGGCGCACGCCATCCTCGGCGCTGCTGCTGTCGAGCAGTTTCCAATCGAGCAGTCGCGCCCAACCATGGGACGGCCACGCGTTTTCGCTCGGATGACGGCCATACCACGGCCAGCACACCGGCACGCCACCGCGAATCGCGCCGACATGCGGCCACTTCGCCGCGCACCACAACCACGGCTTCTGCCCGCGCGGCTGAAAATGCAGCAACTGCGCGCCCTGACGACTGAACACCGCCTGACACAGCGGATGATCGATCACCAACACGTCGCGCATCTGATAGCGCTCCCAGGCGAACACCGGTCGCTCGCGCAGGGATTTGAAGAAGCGTTGCAGCGGATGCTCATGCATTGGCTACGGTCCTGAAAATCATGGGGTACTTATCAATCCAAAAGCCTTGCATAGCACTTTGTGGCGAGGGGATTTATCCCCGATTGGCTGCGCAGCAGTCATGAAACCAGCGGATGCAGTCTGTCAGTGATATCGCGATTGCAGTGTTTGGGGCCGCTTCGCAGCCCAGCGGGGATGAATCCCCTCGCCACAAAAAGCTCTCCAGCCACAAAAAATCATCAAGCAACACATCTGACCTGTGTCACAAAAAAAAGCGGACAGCCTTGGCTGTCCGCAAAATGCGCACATAGAGAGGAGCTTATCGCAGACGCGTCAGAACGTTGACTGAATTTTCAGGCCAGCGACCAAAGCGTTATCGACTTCATCCACACCGCCCGGATGGGTGATGTATTGCAGGTTGGGACGCACGGTCAGCCAGTTGGTGACATGGATGCCGTAGTTGAGTTCGTAGTTGTATTCGGTTTCACGAATCGGCGAGAACGCGGCGTTGTCGTAATCGGACACACCGTTGGCAGCGTTCAGCAGTTCAGCATTGCGCTTGACGTCCTTGTTGACGTGGATACGCGCAGCGCCGATACCGATGTCATCTTTCGGACGCGCATCGAACGGGCCTTTGTAGACAAACATCACCGACTGGTAGTTGTCGATGAAGTTGGTGTCCTTGTCGTGGAAAGTCGCGTTGGCGGCGATGTTCAGACCGCGAGTGGCATCACCGTTGTGGCTGGTGAGTTGCTGTTGCGCGACGAACCAGTAACCGCTTTTGCTGTTGTGCGATTTGTAGTCATCACCGGTGGTTGCCGCATCGAGACCGTTGACGTCTTCGCGAACGTCGTCGGCATCGGCCGTGCTCTTGTAGTAACCGACGCGGTATTCGCCCGGCAGGCTGTTGACCTTCGGCGACCAGACCAATTCAACCGGCAGCACGGTACCCTTGGTGCCGCTGCCGCTGAGCTTGAAGCCGTTGCCGTGTTCCAGTTGCGACGGGTTCTGGTTGTACGCACCAATTTGCGCGTAGAGCTCGTCGTTGATGTTGTACTTCACACGGATCGCGGCCTGGCTGACGGGCCAGTTGTACCAGATGTTGGTCGCCCAGTTACCCACTTGCGAACCGCAGAACGCCAGGTTCTGGAAGTCGCACGGGAAGGTGTTGAAGTCTTCGCCTTCGCCGAAGTAACCGGCCTTGACGTCGAGCTTGTTGTCGAAGAACTGGTGCTGGATCCACAGTTGGGTCAGACGCACCATGTGGCCACGACCGTAGACTTCCTGCGAGGAGCTGAGGGTGCCGGCACGCGGATCGCCAACGCGGTCGTTGGAGATGTTGTAGCCGTTACGGTTGGTCAGCTGGATCTTCGCTTGGGTGTTATCCCAGCCCCACAGTTTCTGCAGGTCGAGGGCCACGCCCAGACCGAACTGGTCGGCGTAACGCGCAGTCTTGTCGTCGTTGTAGCCGCCGTTCAGGTTGGCGCCCATCTCGCCAACGTAGTCGGCCTTGATGTCGATACCCTGCTCGATCAGCTTGGTGCGCTCGCCGCCCCAGTCGCCGGTCATCCACTTGGAGTCGGAGCTGAACGCATCCGCCGCCATTGCATTACCGGCCAGCACCAGTGCAGCTGCCGCAGAAACCTGGCAGATCAACCGGGCATTGACGTGTTTCTTTTTCATCCCTACATCCTCGTCTTTATTGTTATTAACTGTTTTTATCTAACGCGGTTTACATAAAGTGCGGTGCTCGACAGGCCGGACACCGCGTGCTCCTTTGTGGGAGCGAGCCTGCTCGCGAATGCGGTGTATCAGGCGACATCAATGCTGGATGTCAGACCGCTTTCGCGAGCAGGCTCGCTCCCACATTTTGTACTTCAGCGCCCTTTGAACTGCGCCACATTCGCCGACCGGGTCTCTGTCTGCACCTGGCCCGCAACGCCCAGACGCTCACCGGTATTGGCGTCGAACAACAACACTTTCGATGGATCGAACTGCAGCGTCAGGCTTTCGCCTACCTGCGGTGCCACATCCGGCGCCAGTCGGCAGCAGACCTTGGTGTCGTTCAGATTGACGAACACCAGCGTGTCCGGACCGGTCGGTTCGGTGACCTGCACTTCGGCGCGAATACTCGGCAGACCATTGCCCTCGCCGTTCGCCAGCACGATCTGCTCCGGGCGCAGGCCGAGGATCACTTCGCGATCTTCAAGCCCGGCGTCCTGCATGCTCATCGGCAATTCGCAGCGCGCCTGGCCGCTGTCGAGCAGCGCCAGCAGACGACCGTCCTTGCGCTGCAAACGCAGGGGAATGAAGTTCATCGGCGGCGAACCGATGAAACTCGCCACGAACAGGTTGGCCGGGTTGTTGTAGATGTCTTTCGGCGTACCGAACTGCTGAATGATGCCGTCCTTCATCACCGCGACCTTGTCGCCCAGGGTCATCGCCTCGATCTGGTCGTGGGTCACGTAGACCGTGGTGGTTTTCAGACGCTGGTGCATCAGTTTCATTTCGGTGCGCATCTCGACGCGCAGCTTGGCGTCGAGGTTCGACAGCGGTTCGTCGAACAGGTAGATCTTCGGCCGCCGCGCCAGAGCACGACCCATCGCCACGCGCTGTTGCTGACCACCGGAGAGCTGGCCCGGCTTGCGATTGAGCAGGTGTTCGATCTGCAACAGCTTGGCCACGCGGGCGACTTCTTCGTCGATCGCTGCTTGGGGCATCTTGCGAATCTTCAGGCCGAACTCGATGTTCTCGCGCACGCTCATGGTCGGGTACAGCGCGTAGGACTGGAACACCATGGCGATGTCGCGATCCTTGGGGCTCATGCCGCTGACATCCTGATCACCGATCATGATCGCGCCGCCGGTGATGGTTTCCAGGCCGGCGATGCAGTTCATCAAGGTCGATTTGCCGCAGCCCGACGGGCCGACGAGGATCAGGAATTCACCGTCCTTGATCGACAGTTCGATGTTCTTCAGGGTGTCCGGCAGGCCGGCCCCGTAGGTCTTGTTTACGTTGCGAAGTTCAAGCGTAGCCATGATTACCCCTTGACCGCGCCGGCCGTCAGCCCGCGCACGAAATACTTGCCTGCGACCACATAGACCAGCAGGGTCGGCAGGCCGGCGATCATCGCCGCTGCCATATCCACGTTGTATTCCTTGGCGCCGGTGCTGGTGTTGACCAGGTTATTGAGCGCCACGGTGATCGGTTGCGAATCACCGCTGGAGAACACCACACCGAACAGGAAATCGTTCCAGATCTGGGTGAACTGCCAGATCAGGCAGACCATGATGATCGGCGTCGACATCGGCAGAATGATGCGGCGGAAAATCGTGAAGAAACCCGCGCCATCCAGACGCGCAGCCTTGACCAGCGCATCGGGAATGCTCACGTAGTAGTTGCGGAAGAACAGCGTGGTGAACGCCAGACCGTAGACCACGTGCACGAAGACCAGGCCGGTGGTGGTGCTCGCCAGGCCCATCTTGCCAAGGGTGAACGAGGCCGGCAGCAGCACGGTCTGGAACGGCAGGAAGCAGCCGAACAGCAGCAGACCGAAGAACAACTGCGAACCACGGAAGCGCCACATCGACAGCACGTAACCGTTCAACGCACCGATGGCGGTGGAGATGATTACCGCCGGTACGGTGATCTTGATCGAGTTCCAGAAGTAGCCGTCAACCGTGGCCCAGGCCTTGACCCAGCCGATGCCGCTGACCACGGTCGGCCAGCTCAACAGGTTGCCGGTGCTGATATCTTCCGGGGTCTTGAAGCTGGTCAGCAACATGACTACCAGCGGCACCAGATAGAGGAACACTGCGAGGATCAGCACCGCGTAGATCGCGATGCGGCTCAAGCTGATAGCGGGTTTGGCAGCAAGACTAGTCATGACGCTTGGTCCTCAGCTCGGAATACAGGTAAGGCACGATGATCGCGAGGATCGCACCGAGCATCAGAATCGCACTGGCCGAGCCCATGCCCATCTGGCCGCGACTGAAGGTGAAGGAATACATGAACATCGCTGGCAGGTCGGAGGAATAACCCGGACCGCCGGCGGTCATTGCCGCAACGAGGTCGAAGCTCTTGATCGCGATGTGCGCGAGGATCATCACCGCACTGAAAAACACCGGGCGCAGGCTTGGCAGCACGACTTTCCAGTAGATGCGCGGCATGCTCGCGCCGTCGATCTGTGCAGCACGGATGATCGATTGATCGACGCCACGCAGGCCGGCGAGGAACATCGCCATGATGAAGCCCGAGGCTTGCCACACAGCGGCGATCACCAGGCAGTAGACCACGCGATCAGGGTCGATCAGCCAGTCCAGACGGAAACCTTCCCAGCCCCAGTCACGCAACAATTTGTCCAGGCCCATGCCCGGGTTGAGCAGCCATTTCCATGCGGTACCGGTAACGATCATCGAGAGCGCCATCGGGTACAGGTAAATGGTGCGGATAAAGCCTTCGCGACGGATGCGCTGGTCGAGGAACACCGCCAGCAACACGCCGATCACCAGAGTGATGCCGATGAACATGCCGCCGAACACGGCGAGGTTCTTGCTCGCCACCCACCAGCGATCGTTGTCGAACAACCGCGCGTATTGCGCCAGACCGGCCCACTTGTAGTTGGGCAGGAAGGTCGAGGTGGTGAACGACAGAATGAACGTCCACAGGATGTAGCCATAGAAGCCCACCAGCACGATGAACATGCTCGGCGCCAGCACCAGTTTCGGTAGCCAGCGCTGCAACGCATCGAACGGCGAGGCCTTGCTGAACACAGCAACAGAACTCATGGGGAAATCCACAATAAGGGTTTACGAAAGCATTCCCTTGCAGGAGTGAGCCCTGTGGCGAGGGGATTTATCCCCGATCGACTGCGCAGCAGTCGCGAAATCATTACATGCGGTATTTCAGACACTGCGCCGCTGCAACTTTCCGGGGTCGCTTCGCAACCCATCGGGAATGAATCCCCTCACCACAAACGCTCACTCCCACAGGGGCCAAGCATTACTTGGCCGACTGAACCGCCGCGCCGAGTTTCTTCGCCGCATCGGCCGGGTCGGCTTTCGGGTCGTTGATGTAGTTGGTGACTACGTCAAAGAACGCGCCCTGCACGGCCAGCGTGGTCGCCATGTTGTGCGCCATGCTTGGTTGCAGGCCGCCGGACTTGGCGTCCGCGAGGAAGTCCTTGGCAGCGGTCTGCGCGCAGGAATCGAAGCCGAGCTTGTCCATGTTGTTCAACATGTCGTTGCGCACCGGGATCGAGCCTTTGTTGATGCTGAAGACTTTCTGGAAGTTCTCACCCAGCACGACTTTGGCGATGTCCTGCTGACCGGCCGCAGTGCCTGCGTCCTTCTGCTTGAACACGGCCAGCGAGTCGATGTTGTAGGTGAATGCCTTGTCGGTGCCCGGGAACGCTACGCACTCGTAGTCCTTGCCGGCGACTTTCTTGGCGGCGGTCCATTCGGACTTGGCCCAGTCACCCATGATCTGCATGCCGGCCTTGCCGTTGATGACCTTGGCCGCTTCGAGGTTCCAGTCCTGGCCTTTGCCGTCCGCGTCCATGTAGGTCGCGACTTTCTTCAGCTCGGTGAGCGCCTTGACCATTTCCGGGCCGGTCAGCGCCTTGTTGTCGAGATCGACCAGGGCTTTCTTGTAGCCATCCACGCCCATGACCGAGAGCACCACGGCTTCGAACACGGTGCTGTCCTGCCAAGGCTGACCGCCGTGGGCCAGCGGAATGAAGCCCGCCGCTTTCAGCTTGTCGCCAGCCGCGTAGAATTCTTCGAGGGTGGTTGGATTCTTGGTGATGCCGGCTTTTTTGAAGACTTCCGGGTTGATCCACAGCCAGTTCACGCGGTGAATGTTCACCGGCACGGCCACGTAATCACCGTCGTACTTCACGGTATCGGAGACTTTCTTGTCGAGCAGGCTGTCCCACTTTTCCGACTTGGCGACGTCTTTCAAAACGTCGGTGTCGAGCAGGCCGGTCGACGCCCATTCCTGAATGTCCGGGCCTTTGATCTGCGCTACGCCTGGCGGGTTGCCGGCAACGGCACGGCTTTTCAGCACGGTCATGGCAGTCGCACCGCCACCACCGGCGACAGCGCCGTCCTTCCAGGTGAAACCGTCTTTTTCGACTTGGGCCTTGAGCACATCGACAGCGGCTTTTTCGCCACCGGAAGTCCACCAGTGCACGACTTCCACCGAACCTTTGGAATCGGCAGCGGAGACACTGAGCGGCAGGATTGCGAGCGGGAACAGGGAGGCGACAGAAATGACAGTAGCGAGGCGAGAAATCGCATTCATTCGAGATGTACCTTTCTTGTTGTTATGCATTGCAAGTCTGGTGCTTGCGCTGCACGGAGTTTAAACAGAGTGTTTCGCTTCGCAGGTAACGAAGGGACGCGTAAATGTCACGACATGGTTACACAGGCACAGGCCTGGACGACTGCGCCAAAGCCGTGGCCATGCTCGGCGCCAGCGGCAATCGCGGAATCAGCACAGCCTGCCAGGCGTGATACAGATCGGGCTTGCCCGGCCAGATATCGGCACTTGGCACATTCTGCGGATTGAGTTCGTGATGCCAGCTGCCGTGGCAACGGTCGATGAAATTCGTCTCGCAGAACTCCCAGAACAGCCGGTACCAACTTTCGTATTGCCCGTCGCCGGTGCGTTTGAGCAAGGCACTGGCGGCGGCGCTGGCTTCGGCATGCGTCCAGTGCAGGCGATGGCGGACCACGGCCCGGTTATCCCAGTCGAGGGTGTAGACAATGCCCGGCGCGCCATCGACATCCCAGCCGTGCCGGCAATTGTTTTCGAAGAGTTTTTGCGCATCAGTCGCCAGCCAGCCCGGCGTAAGCATGCCGGCCTGCACCCGCGCGGCTTCAAGATGCAGGAGCAAGCGCGCCCACTCGAAACCGTGGCCCGGCGTGGTGCCGTAAGGACGAAAACCGTCAGCCGGATTGTCGTGGTTGTATTCGCGCAGCGGTTGCCAATCGCGATCGAAGTGTTCGATGACCATGTAGTCGTTGGCTGCAGCGTGACCATGGATCACCCGCTCGACGATGCGCTGGGCGCGCACCAGCCAGCGCGGATCTTCGGTGACATCGGCCAGCGCGAGGAATGCTTCGGTCGTGTGCATGTTGCTGTTGGCGCCGCGATAGGCTTCTTCTTCGCTCCAGTCGCGATTGAAGAATTCGCGCATGGCGCCCTCTTCTTCGCTCCAGAAATAAGTGTCGATGATGTCGATGGCGTCATCGAGCAAGGCCTGGGCGCCGGGCCGTTGCGCGACCACGGCGGAGCTGGCGGCGAGCGCGACAAAGGCATGCAGATAGGCGTTCTTGCCGGTATTGTCGTCGCGGTGTTCGGCCACCGCAAACCAGCCGCCGTGCAGCGCATCACGCAGAGGCCCGCGCAACGCGGCGATACCGTGGTCGACCAGCTCGGCAAACCCCGGCAGGCCCTGAATGTGCGCCATGGCGAAGCTGTGGGTCATGCGCGCGGTGTTCATGGTCTCGGCTTGCGCGTGCGCCGGCAAACGGCCGCGCTCGTCGAGGTTGCCGAAGCCTTCGGGCAGTCGTGATGCCTTGGCGAAATCCAGCAGACGCAGGCCTTCGGCAGCGAGCCATTGCTGGTGGGCAGGGGCATTCAGCCAACTGCTGAAGTCTGGGTGAAAGGTGTCCATGGCGTGACCCTTTTTTGTTGTTAGGACTGCGGGCAGTCTAAACAACGGGCCGGGGCGGGCTTGTAACGAAGGGGACGGTATTTGTCACTAGCTCGTGACAAAAGAGAAGAGCAAAAGCACCCTCCCCCCAACCCTCTCCCGGAGGGAGAGGGGGCCGACCGAGGTGTCTTGCGTCCTCTGTCGACCTGAAAAATATTGGCGATTATGGATTCACCACCGCATTTACAGGTCAGCGCAGCTCAGCAGCATCCCCCAATCGGTCCCCTCTCCCTCTGGGCGGTCCGACGTTTCGGGAGGGCTAGGGTGAGGGGCTTTTCGGGGCTAATCCACAGACCGAGGCAACTGCAACGTCACCCGCAACCCGCCCTCACGCAGGTTCTGCAACGTCACCTCGCCGCCGTGGCTGTGGGCAATGTTGCGTGCAATGCCCAGACCGAGTCCGTAGCCCTGCTGCTGTCCCGCCAGACGGAAGTGCGGCTCGAACACTTGCTCCAGCCGCTGCTGCGGCACACCCGGCCCTTCATCGTCGACGTGCAAAACGAACGCGCTGTCATCGTCATCGATGTGCAGATGCGCGTTCTGCCCGTACTTCAAGGCGTTGTCGATCAGGTTGCCGATGCAGCGCTTGAGCGCCAGCGGCTTGCCTGGATACGCCGACAGCGCGCGGCCATGCTGGGTGACGCGGCCATTGCCGTTCGGCGCCAGATACGGCTCGACCAGGCAATCGAGCACATGATTGAGATCCACCGGCTCGATGTTCTCGTGGATGTCGGTGTCTTTCACGCATTGGAGTGCGCCTTTGACCAGCAGCTCCAGCTCATCCAGATCGCGGCCGAATTTGGCTTGCAGCTGTTCGTCTTCGAGCAGTTCGACGCGCAAGCGCAGACGCGTGATCGGCGTGCGCAGGTCATGGGAAATCGCGCTGAACAACTGGCTGCGTTCGGTCAGGTAGCGGCTGATGCGTTCGCGCATGGTGTTGAACGCGCGACCGACTTCGACCACTTCACTGCCACCGCCCTCCGCCACCGGCTCGACGTCGGCACCCAGCGAGAGATCCCGCGCTGCCCGCGCCAGACGCTTGAGCGGCCGGCTCTGCCAGTGCACCAGCAGGCCGATGAACAACAGCAAAAAGCCGCTGGTGAGGACGATAAACCACACCTGCTGCGCCGGCAGGCCTTGCTCTTCGAGACTGGTGTACGGCTCCGGCAGCAACGAGGCGATGTACAGCCACTCCCCCGGAGCCATTTGAATCTGCGTGACCAGCACCGGTGGATTCACCGGCTCCAGGGTCAGCGCGTAATGCGCCCAGGAGCGCGGCAATTCATCAAGTTTCAGCCCGGCGTTGAAGATCCGCAGGTCTTCGGGGCTGACGAAGGTCACGGAAATATCCGTGTCATGGCCCAGAGACTGGCGCAACACTTCGTCCACCGCCTGCATCACCGCAGCCTTGCGCGGCGTCACCGGCAGCACGTCCATGCCCAGCGGCTTGTCATTGAGCGTCACGACAAATCGGGTGCCGCCCATGCTGCGCAACTGATCGAGCACCAGCGGCCGATAGGCGACCGGCAAGGAACGGAAATAGCTGACGCTGGCAGTCATCGAATGCGCCAGGCTGCGGGCGCTGGTGACCAGGCCTTCGAGCTGGGTGGCGCGCAACTGCGATACCCAGATCACGCTCGACAGCGTCTGCGCGAACAGCACCGCCAGCAGAGTCAGCAGCAGCATCCGCCCGAGCAGTGAGCGCGGCACCGGTATGCGACTGGCGAATTTGCCCAGCGCCTCAGTGAGCATTGCCGGCAACCACATTGGCTGCCAACTGATAACCGCTGCCACGTACGGTGCGGATCAGCCGTGGTGGTTTTTCGGTGTCGCGCAGGCGTTGGCGCAAACGGCTGACGGCCATGTCGACGATGCGATCGAGCGGCATCAGATCGCGGCCACGGGTGGCGTTGCCGATGGTGTCGCGGTCGAGGATTTGCTGCGGATGATCGAGGAACAGTTTCAGCAGGGCGAAATCGGCGCCGGAAAGAATCACTTCCTCGCCGTCGGTGTGGAACAGCCGATGACTGACCGTGTCCAGGCGCCAGTCGTCGAATACCAGCACTTCGCTGCCGCTGCGTTCGTGGGCGAATTGCGCGCGACGCAGCAGGGCCTTGATCCGCGCTTGCAGTTCGCGCGGGCTGAACGGTTTGCCGAGGTAGTCATCAGCGCCAAGTTCCAGACCGATCACGCGGTCGGCTTCGTCGGAACTGGCGGTCAGCATGATGATCGGCACCTGCGCCTGACGCGGATGCTGGCGCACCCAGCGGCACAGGCTGAAACCGTCTTCGTCGGGCAGCATGACATCGAGGATCACCAGATCGCTGGGCGCCTCGTTGAGCGCCTGACGAAAACCGGCACCATCGGCGGTGGCCCTCACCTGGAACCCGGCGCGGGTCAGGTAGGTTTCCAGCAACTCGCGTATTTCCTGGTCGTCATCGACCAACAATATCGACTTGTTGACTGAGCTCACTTCGAAGGCATCCTTGTTGTTGGAGTTGGGGCGGATTATGCCTGATGAACCTGGAAAATTTGTCGCCTGTTGATCGTTCCCACGCTCTGCGTGGGAATGCAGCCCGTGACGCTCCGCGTCACTGGACGCGAAGCGTCCCTTGAGGCATTCCCACGCGGAGCGTGGGAACGATCTCTATACAGGTGTTGCTTGATCCAGCGCTACACCGGCGCCGACCAGGCCGGAATACGGCGCGGTCACCAGCCACACCGGGATGCCTTTGAAGTAATCGCTCATGCAGCCCTTGTCGGCGAAGCAGCGGGCGAAGCCGCTGGCGAGGAAGAAATCGGCGAAGCGTGGAATCACCCCGCCAACGATGAACACCCCGCCGCGCGCGCCAGTGGTAAGCACGTTGTTACCAGCCACGCGGCCGAGCCAGCAGCAGAACTGCTCGAGCACTTCCAAAGCGATCGGATCACCGGCAAGGCCGGCGGCGGTGATCGCTTCCGGCGTCTCAAGCTTCGGCTCATGGCCATCGACCGCGCAGATCGCCCGGTACAGTCGAGGCAGGCCGCCGCCGCTCAACGCGGTTTCCGCGCTGACATGGCCGATCTCGTTGTAGATGTGTTGCCAGAGTTGCGTTTCGCGCGGACTGCTCAGCGGCAGGTCGACGTGGCCGCCCTCGCCCGGCAACGCGGCAAAGCGCCCTTCGCCGAGATCGAGCAAGGTGCCGACACCCAGGCCAGTGCCCGGGCCGATGACTACTGCCGGGCGCAGAGGCTCCGGCGTGCCTTCGCAAACCACGCGGAATTCGCCGGGCTGCAAGCGGGTCATGCCCAGCGCCATCGCCGAGAAATCGTTGGTCAGCAACAACTGCTCGACCTGCAAGGTCTTGCAGAACGCGCTGCGGCTGAGCCGCCAGTGATTGTTGGTGAATTTGAATTCATCGCCGCTCACCGGACCTGCCACCGACAGACACACCGAGCCGATCGAGCCCGGCGCCAGACCGAGCCCACTCAGGTAAAGAGCGATTGCCTCTTCCGGGCTGGCAAAGTCGGCCGTGGCCAGCACCTGAACCGATTGCAGTTGCTGGTTTTGCCACAACGCGAACCGCGCGTTGGTGCCTCCGATGTCACCGACCAAAGCCAGTTTCAATTAAGCGTCTCCAGGGCAGAAGTGAAGGCGCTGGCGCCCTGCTCCGCCGAGCTGAAGGCCATGCGCATGAAGCCAAACAGCTCGCGGCCGCTGCCAATGTTGTTGCCCAACAGGCCCTTGGCAGGTTCGCGCGCTGCAAATTCGGCGGCGTCGACCTTCAGTTCCAAGGTGCCTTTGACGCCATCGACGCGGATGATATCGCCCTCTTGCACGCGCGCCAAAGCGCCACCGACATAAGCTTCCGGGCTGACGTGAATCGCTGCGGGGATTTTCCCCGACGCGCCGGACATGCGCCCGTCAGTCACCAACGCCACTTTGAAGCCGCGATCCTGCAGCACGCCGAGGAACGGCGTCATCTTGTGCAGCTCGGGCATGCCGTTGGAACGCGGGCCCTGGAAACGCATCACCGCGACAAAATCCTTCTCCAGCAGACCGGCCTTGAATGCGTCCGCCAGGTCCTGCTGATCCTGGAACACCATCGCCGGTGCTTCGACGATCTGGTTCTCCAGCGCAACGGCAGAAACCTTCATCACCCCGCGACCGAGATTGCCTTCCATCACCCGCAAGCCGCCCTCTTGCGAGAACGCACGGGACACCGGACGCAAGATGTTTTCGTCGAGGCTGTCGGTCGGGCCTTCGCGCCAGACCAGCTCTCCGTTATCGAGGAACGGCTCTTTGGTGTACTGGCTCAGGCCATGGCCGAGCACAGTGTTGACGTCCTCATGCAGCAGGCCGGCGCCGAGCAGTTCGCGGATCAGGAACGACATGCCGCCCGCTGCCTGGAAGTGGTTGATGTCGTCTTTGCCGTTCGGGTAGACGTGGCTCAGGGTCGGGACGACTTCGGAAAGGTCGGCCATGTCCTGCCAGGTCAGCTGAATGCCCGCAGCCATGGCGATGGCCGGCATGTGCAGGGTGTGGTTGGTCGAGCCGCCGGTGGCGTGCAGGGCAACGATGGAGTTGACCAGCGCTTTCTCGTCGACGATTTCGCCGATCGGCATGAAGTTGCCGTTCTGCTTGGTCAGGCGCGTGACCTGATGCGCGGCTTCGCGGGTCAGGGCGTCGCGCAGTGGTGTGTTCGGGTTGACGAAAGACGCGCCCGGCAGGTGCAGGCCCATGACTTCCATCAGCAACTGGTTAGTGTTGGCGGTGCCGTAGAAGGTGCAGGTGCCCGGGCTGTGGTAGGACTTCATCTCCGATTCCAGCAGCTCTTCGCGGGTGGCCTTGCCTTCGGCGTACTTCTGGCGGACGTCGGCTTTTTCCTTGTTGGAAATCCCCGAAACCATCGGCCCGCCCGGGACGAAGATCGTTGGCAGATGACCGAAACGCAGCGAACCCATCATCAGGCCCGGGACGATCTTGTCGCAGATGCCGAGCATCAGCGCGCCGTCAAACATGTTGTGCGACAGCGCCACGGCGGTGGACATGGCGATGACTTCGCGGCTCGGCAGGCTCAGTTCCATGCCCGGCTCGCCCTGGGTCACGCCATCGCACATGGCCGGAGTGCCGCCGGCGAACTGGCCGACCGAGCCGATCTCGCGCAGGGCGTTCTTGATCTGTTGTGGAAAGACTTCGTACGGCTGGTGCGCCGAAAGCATGTCGTTATACGAAGACACAATGGCGATGTTCGCCGAGTTCATCATCCGCAGGCTGTGCTTGTCTTCAGTGCCGCAACCGGCCACGCCGTGGGCGAAGTTGGCGCATTGCAGCTTGCCGCGCATCGGGCCGTCGGTGGCGGCGCCGCGAATCAATGCAAGGTAAGCCTGACGCGTGGCGCGGCTGCGGGCGATAAGCCGTTCGGTGACCTCAAGAACGCGGGGATGCATGTGTAGAACTCCAGGCTAACGGATGTGGCGACCTGATTGTCTATGCTGATCAAACGCCGTTGTTGTTGGAATGACAGACGGCTTTTTTGACCATTCGGACCAGTTGATTCAGGCCACTCGTTGTAGATAAAACAAAATATTGCCACTAAAAAGGCTTGTTTTCTATTTTTATGCGAATAATCTTGTAATTCCAACAACAAAACGACGGCGGCGCTGTTCCATGACTCTTCGAATTGCAATCAATGGTTTCGGCCGCATCGGCCGTAATGTCCTGCGCGCACTGTATACCCAAGGCTATCGTCAAGACCTGCAGATCGTCGCGATCAACGATCTGGGTGACAGTTCGATCAATGCCCATCTGCTCAAATACGACACCGTCCACGGCACTTTCGACGCCGAAGTGGCGCACGATAACGAAAGCCTGACGGTCAATGGCGACCGCATCGCGGTCAGCGCCATTCGCAACCCGGCCGACCTGCCGTGGGCCGCTGAAAAAATCGACGTAGTGTTCGAATGCACCGGTCTGTTCACCGACCGTGCCAAAGCCGCCGCGCATATCAGCGCCGGCGCCCGCAAGGTGATCATCTCGGCCCCGGCCAAAGGCGCCGACGCCACCGTCGTTTATGGCGTCAACCACGACATTCTGCGTCAGTCGCACCAGATCATTTCCAACGCTTCGTGCACCACCAACTGCCTCGCGCCAGTGGCGCAGGTGCTGCATCGCGAGTTGGGCATCGAAAGCGGCCTGATGACCACCATCCACGCCTACACCAACGACCAGAACCTCACCGACGTTTATCACAGCGACCCGTACCGTGCCCGCTCGGCCACGCAGAACATGATCCCGAGCAAGACCGGCGCAGCCGAAGCGGTAGGCCTGGTGCTGCCGGAACTGGCGGGCAAACTGACCGGCATGGCTGTGCGCGTACCGGTGATCAACGTGTCGCTGGTCGACCTCACCGTGCAACTGAAGAAAGAAGCCAGTGCCGACGAAGTCAACGCCCTGCTGAAAGCGGCGAGCCAGCATTCGAAGATTCTCGGTTACAACACCTTGCCGCTGGTTTCCAGCGACTTCAACCACAACCCGCTGTCGTCGATCTTCGACGCCAACCACACCAAGGTCAGCGGCAAGTTGCTGAAAGTGCTGGCCTGGTACGACAACGAATGGGGCTTCTCCAACCGCATGCTGGATAACTGCCTGGCGTTGTGTAACGCCGAATAATCCCAGCCGGCCCCAAACCCTGTGGGAGCGAGCCTGCTCGCGAAAGCTTTCTGCCAGTCGATATGGAATTGACTGACACGACGCCTTCGCGAGCAGGCTCGCTCCCACAGGAGATCCGATTTCAATTCGAAATCAGCACTTGACCATTCAGCTGGATGATAAGCATTATCATTCGCTCGAAATGGATCAGGTCCTCCCGTGAGTCAATCGCGCTTCAACCACGTCTTCCTCGCCCAGCGCACTTCCCTGCTGCGCACGCTGGAACGGATGGTCAACAATCACAGCACCGCTGAAGACCTGTTGCAGGAGACCTACCTGCGCGTGACCCGGGCGTTGAGCGAACGGGCCATCGATCACCTTGAACCCTTTGTCTTCCAGACCGCGCGCAATCTGGCGCTGGACCATTTGCGTGCGCGCAAGATTCATGCGCGGACCATGGTCGACGACGTGCCGCAAGATGTCGTGCAGAGCATCGCCGCGCCCGCCAGCAGCGCCGAAGACGCCGCCCACGCCGAACAACTGCTGGAGCGTTTGAACGTGAGCCTCAGCCAACTCAGCCCGCGCCAGCAACAGATCTTCATCCTCAGCCGTTTGCACGGGCACAGCTATCAGGAAATCGCTGATGAACTTGATGTTTCGCTGAGCACCGTGCAGAAGGAACTGAAACTGATCATGTCGATCTGCATCGGCGTTGCCGAACGACATAACGGCAGCGGCAAGTTTTGAGCTGCAAGCTACAAGTAAAAACAAAAAGCAGTAACGCATCCGGCTTGCAGCTTGCAGCTCGAAGCTAGAAACTGCTTCGCCAGAAGCCCTGAGGAACCACCGTGACGGATACCCACCGCCCGCCTTCGCCCGATTCGGCGCGGGACGCTGCAGCTGCAATGGACCAGGCGCTGGACTGGCTCATCGTGCTCGGCAGCCCGGATGAGGAACAGACCCGGCAATTTCATGCCTGGCTGGCGGCTGATCCGTTGAATGCCGAGGCGTTCGCCAAGGCCCAGGCGATCTGGGATGGCCCGCAAGTCGCGCTGTGCGCCGAGGCTCTGGCAGCAAAACCTGTAAAAATCACTTTTCTCAAACGCTTGCGCCCGCACTGGAAACCGCTGGCCACCGCTGCGGTGCTGATCCTCGGGCTGTTCAGTTTCAGCAACCTGCCGATGCGCATTCAAGCGGATCACCTGACCGTGGTTGGCGAGCGTCAGCGGCTGCAACTGGAGGACGGCTCGAAGGTCCTGCTCAATACCAACTCGGCGTTTTCCAGCACCATCAACGATCAACAGCGCGTGGCCCGGCTGTTTCAGGGCGAGGCGTTTTTCGAGATCGCCAGCGGGCGCAATCAGCCGCTGGAGATCGACGCAGGCCCGGTGCAGGCAAGCGTGCACGACACCGCATTTGCCGTGCGCTACCTCGACGGGGTCGCACAAGTGAACGTGCAGCGTGGCGATGTCGATCTGCGCGCCACCCACAATGATGCCCGGGTGCGCCTGCGTGCCGGGGAAAGCATTCGCATCGGCCCCAACGGTTTTGATCGCCCGGCCAAGCTCGACGCCAATGCCGATCTGGCCTGGGTTGAAGGCCGTCTGGTGTTCGAGAACTGCCCGCTGAATCAGGTGCTGGCCGAGCTGCGCCGCTACTATCCGGGCTGGATCATCAACAACAACGAGCAACTGGCCGACGTCGCCGTCACCGGCAATTACCGTCTCGACCAGCCGCTCGATGTGGTCCGCTCCCTCGCCCACATCACCTCGGCGCGCCTGCAGGAATTCCCTGCGCTGGTGATTCTGAACTGAATGAGAATTATTTTTACTCGATAGCCAATGGCAGTACGTCTCGTTATAGCCAATGCAATTGATTCGCATCTAACCATGCCGATCAGCACCTATAAAGATTCGTGCGACACGGAGCGCTATCGATGTCCTCACGCCTTACCCGCCAGACTTCCTCCCCTTCCCGCGTACTGTCGCTGCTGACTGCGGCGATTCTCATGGCCGGCACCGCGCCGCTGCTCGCCGCCGCCGAGCAACCGGCGCGCAACATGGGCGATTACGCCTTCGCCATCGGCCAGCAACCACTGGTTTCGGCATTGAATGCCTTTACCGCCGTGACCGGTTGGCAGGTCGGTTTGCCGGCCGAGTTGGGGCAGAACGTCTCGTCGCCGGGCGTGCGCGGTTCGCTGCCGCCGGAAAAAGCCCTCGAGCGCCTGTTGGTGGGGACCAACCTGAGCTTCCGCAAACTGAGCAACAACAATGTCGTGCTGGAAAAACGCAACAGCAGCGGCACGCTCAATCTCGATCAGGTGACCATCAGCGCCACTCGCCAGGAACAGTCGGTCAACAGCGTGCCCTCGACGGTCAGCGTGCAGGATCGCCAAGCGCTTGACCGCAACAACGTCAATACCATCAAGGATCTGGTGCGCTACGAACCAGGCGTTTCCGTTGGCGGTGCCGGTCAGCGCGGCGGCATCAGTGGCTACAACATTCGCGGTATCGACGGCGACCGCATCTTGACTCAAGTCGATGGCGTGGAGATCCCTAACGGTTTCTTCAACGGCCCGTATGCCAAGAGCCAGCGCAACTACGTCGACCCGGAAATCGTCAAACGCGTGGAGATTCTCCGTGGCCCGGCCTCGGTGCTGTACGGCAGCAACGCCATCGGCGGCGCGGTCAGTTACTACACGCTGGACGCCGACGACATCATCAAACCGGGCAAGGACGTCGGCGCGCGTCTGAAAAGCGGTTACAGCTCCGCCGATGACAGCTGGCTGAAGTCCGCCACCGTCGCCGGCCGCAGCGGTGAGTTCGACGGCTTGCTGCATTACAGCCAGCGCGACGGACACGAAACCGAGTCCTTCGGCGGCAACAACGGCACCGGCCTTGCGCGCACCGCCGCCAACCCGGAAGACGTGCGCGCGACCAACGTCCTGGCCAAGCTCGGCTGGAACTACAACGACGATTCGCGCCTGGGCCTGACCTATGAAAAGTACAAGGACGATCGCGACACCGACCAGAAAAGTGCCTACGGCGGCCCGTATTTCAACGGCGCGCCGACCATTCCGAGCAGCGTCCTGCCCGGCGGCATGTACCAGTGGCGCACCGGCAACGACACCATCACCCGCGAGCGTTTCGGTATCGAACACTCGTTCGCCCTCGACAGCCTGCTGGTCGATAACGTCAAGTGGAGCCTCAATCACCAGATCGCCAAGACCGACCAGAGCACCGAAGAGTTGTACTACCCGATCACTCGTAAAGTGCTGCGTACCCGCGACACGATCTACGAAGAAAAACAGTGGGTGTTCGACGCGCAACTGGACAAGGCTTTCGCCATCGGTGACACCGATCACCTGCTGACTTACGGCACCACGATCAAACAGCAGAAAGTCACCGGTTCACGCAGCGGCGACGGCACCTGCGTGGCCGTCGGTCGCGGCTGCACGGCGATTGGCGCGACCAGTGCGGCGGACGTGCTGGCCAAGGCCTCTGATTTCCCCGATCCGACCATCAACACCTACAGCCTGTTCGCCCAGGATCAGATCAGCTGGAACGACTGGACCTTCCTGCCGGGCCTGCGCTACGACTACACCCAGCTCAAGCCGCACATCACTGAGGAATTCCTCAACACCGTGAATGCCGACGGCCAGGGCACGGTCAGCGACAAGAACAAGACCTGGCACAAAGTCTCGCCAAAATTCGGCCTGACCTATGCACTGACGGACAACTACACCTGGTACGGCCAGTACGCCGAAGGCTTCCGCACGCCCACGGCAAAATCGCTGTACGGGCGTTTCGAGAACAACACCACCGGCTACACCGTGGCGCCCAACTCCGACCTTGAGCCGGAAAAAAGCAAAGGTTTCGAAACCGGCCTGCGCGGGAATTTCGAGCAGGGCTCGTTCGACGTCGCGGTGTTCTATAACAAGTACCGCGACTTCATCAACGAGGACGCGGTCAAGCCGGGCGACGATCAGTTGACCTTCCAGAGCAACAACATCAAGCGCGCCACCATCAAGGGTGCGGAAGTCAAAGGTCGCTTGAACCTGGATGCGTTCGGCGCGCCGCAAGGCCTGTATACCCAAGGCTCGATCGCCTACGCCTACGGTCGCAACAACGATAGCGGCGAGCCGATCAACAGCGTCAACCCGCTCACCGGCGTGTTCGGTCTCGGTTACGACCAGGACAACTATGGCGGCCTGCTGAGCTGGACCGTGGTGAAGAAAAAAGACCGCGTCGACGACAGCAACTTCAAGTCGCCGGACGGCGTCAGCAGTCAGTTCAAGACCCCGGGCTTCGGCATTCTCGATCTGGCCGGCTATTACAAAGTCACCAACGATGTCACCGTCAGCGGCGGCGTCTACAACCTGACCGACAAGAAATATTGGCTGTGGGATGACGTGCGCGGTTACGACAGCGTTGGCGAAGCCTCGGTGACGCAACCGGCCAACCTCGATCGCCTGACCCAACCGGGACGCAACTTCGCGATCAACCTGATCTGGGACATCTGACCCGCCCGGCCTCACTGCGCGTGTTATCGCTGCGCAGTGAGGTTTTTTTACTGTCCGCCGCCCGCCCGTACGTCTTGTTATCAAGCGCCTCATTTATCAAGGACACCCCATGACTGCCTCGGAAAAAACCCTGCGTTCGCAACGCCTGAACCAGATCACCCATGAGCCGCACAGCAAACTCGATGCCCTGGTCAAAGCCCACGCACCATTCGAAACCCGCGCCAGCTTCGCCCGTTTCGTCGTCGCGCAATACCTGTTCCAGGCGGAACTGGTCGAGCTGTACAACGATGCCGAACTGACCGCGATCGTCCCGGATCTGCCAGCCCGTTGCCGCGCCGAAGCGGCCAGGGCTGACCTCGCCGACCTCGACACCGAAGTCCCGGCGCCGGTGGCCGGCGCGCTGAAAAACCCGAGCAAGGCGCGGGCGCTGGGCTGGATCTTTGTTTCCGAGGGTTCCAAGCTCGGCGCAGCGTTTCTGATCAAGCGCGCGGTGGCACTGGAGCTGAGCGAAACCTTCGGTGCCCGGCATCTGGCGGAACCGCAAGGTGGCCGCGCCGAGGGCTGGAAAAGCTTTGTGCGCACCCTCGATGCGTTGCCGTTCACGGCGGAGGAAGAGGCGGAAGTTGATCAAGGTGCACTGGATGCGTTCAACCGCTTTACCGTGCTGCTGGAACGGGCTTATGCCATAGAAGCCGAAGTGGCCTGAAGCAACTCTTATCCCTTGTGGGAGCGAGCCTGCTCGCGAAGACGGCAGCACTTCAACATCAATGTGCCTGATCAACCGCTTTCGCGAGCAGGCTCGCTCCCACAGGGCTCACCACAAATCTGTAAGATCTCCGTTCCGCTTCAGAAGCCGCCGCTGAGCCCATGCCCACACCCGCCCCATCAAAACTCGCCCGTCTGCTGTTCGGCCTGCTGGCCTATGTCAGCCTCGGCATTGGCCTGATCGCCATCGTCGTGCCCGGCCTGCCGACCACCGAGTTCATCCTCCTTGCCGCGTGGGCCGCGACCCGCAGTTCGCCGCGCTTGAGTGCCTGGCTGGAAAATCACCGCCTGTTCGGGCCGATCCTGAGTAACTGGCGCAACGGCAGGATCATCGCGCGCAAGGCCAAGCTCAGTGCCACCGTCAGCATGCTGCTGTGTGCGACGTTGATGCTGGTGATGCTCGATCACGGCTGGCCGATCTATCTAGCGATTGCCGGCATGGGCCTGGGCAACCTGTGGATCTGGTCGCGCCCGGAGACGCCCGTCGCGGTAGTGAAACATCCCTGTAATTAAAGCCTTTTCAGCACTTTCCCCTGCGCAAACGTTTAGCAGCGACCGTCCGTCGGCAAGCGCCTCATGCCGTTTCGCTTAACGCCGATGAGGATTGAATGGCGCTGAATGGATTTGGCAAACCGGGCTCCCGGCCCAGCCACCTGTTTATTCCATTCGCGAGATCGCCCCATGTTCGACTCTCTTTCCATTCGCCTGAAAATCGTCCTGCTCTCCGGCCTGTGCCTGCTCGGAGTGGTGGCACTGATTGTCAGCATGAACATCTACCAGACCAACCAGAACGACGCGCTGGTCAGTCAATCCAGCAACCAGTTGCTCACCGCCAGCGTGCAGAACCTGTTGCAGGCCAAGGCCGCCGAGCAAGCGGTGCGGGTGCAGAAAACCTTTGGTGAAAGCCTGTTGGTGGTCACCGCCCTCGCCGATCAGATCAAGGATCTGCGGACGATGGCCACCAAGCGCTCACTCGAAGCCGGCGCCGTTCGGGAAGAGTTGAACCAGAGTCTGAAAACCGCTTTCGAGCGCAACGATAAAGTCCTTGGCATCTGGCTGGCCTTCGAACCCAACGGTCTCGACGGCAAGGACAGCGAATTCGCCAACGACGCCGCGCGGCAGTCCAACGAAGCCGGGCGCTTCGCCTCGTACTGGAGCCGTGCCGCCGGCGCCGCGCTGAATACAATCATGGTCGAAGACGACCTGACCAAAACCACCCTCAGCGTCAGCGGCACGCCGTACAACAGTTGGTACACCTGCCCTCGCGACAACAAACGCACCTGCCTGCTCGACCCGTATGCCGACACCGTCGGTGGCAAGGAAATGCTCATGACGACCATTTCCGTGCCGCTGCTGGTCGACGGCAAAGCGATCGGCGTGGTCGGTGTCGACATCGCGCTCGACGCCCTGCAAGCCGCCGCCGTCGACTCGCAGCGCAGCCTGTTCAACAACGCCGGGCACATGCTTATCGTCTCCGGCAGCGGTGTGCTGGCGGCCGACAGTGCTGACGCGACGCGGGTCGGCAAAAAAATCGGCGACACCCTCGGCGCCGATGGCAAGGATGTATTGCAACTGGTCGGCAGCGGTACGGCGAAAATCCTCGAACAGGGCGAGCTGATTCGCGCGGTTTACCCGGTCGACCCGATCGGCAATTCGCGCGCCTGGGGCGTGGTCATCGACCTGCCCGAGCACGTGCTGCTGGCCGATTCGGTAAAGCTGCAAGCGGTACTGGATGACGCACAACAAACCGGCGTGATCACTGCCCTGCTGGTGGCGGGCGTGGCCGGTCTGGTCGGCCTGCTGCTGATCTGGCTCACCGCCTCCGGCGTCACCCGTCCGATCAACAGCGTCGCCGAGATGCTGAAAAACATCGCCAGCGGCGAAGGCGATCTGACCCAGCGCCTGAACTACAGCAAGAAAGATGAACTGGGCGAACTGGTGAACTGGTTCAACCGCTTCCTCGACAAGCTTCAGCCGACCATCGCGCAGATCAAACAGAGCATCACCGAAGCACGTGGCACGGCTGATCAGTCATCGGAAATTGCCCGCCAGACCAGCGAAGGCATGCAGGTGCAGTTCCGCGAAATCGATCAGGTTGCCACCGCCTCCAACGAAATGAGCGCCACTGCCCACGACGTCGCCAACAGTGCCTCGAACGCAGCCAACGCGGCCAAGGGTGCCGATCAGTCGGCGAAGGACGGCATGGCGATCATCGAGCGCAGCACCCGCGACATCAATCAACTGGCCGATGAGGTCAGCAAAGCAGTGACCGAGGTCGAAGCGCTGGCAGTGAACAGCGAGCAGATCGGTTCGGTGCTGGAAGTAATCCGCAGCATCGCCGAACAAACCAACCTGCTGGCCCTCAACGCCGCCATCGAAGCCGCCCGCGCCGGCGAAAGCGGTCGCGGTTTTGCCGTGGTCGCCGACGAGGTGCGCAACCTCGCCAAGCGCACGCAGGATTCGGTGGAAGAAATCCGCATCGTCATCGAGCGCATCCAGACCGGCACCCGTGGCGTGGTCGCGACCATGCACTCGAGCCAGACCCAGGCGCACAACAACGCCGGGCAGATTCGTCAGGCGGTCGATGCACTGGGCAAGATCAGCGACGCGGTGACGGTGATCAGCGACATGAACCTGCAGATCGCCAGTGCCGCCGAAGAACAAAGCGCAGTGGCCGAAGAGGTCAACCGCAACGTCTCGGCGATCCGCACCGTCACCGAAACCTTGACCGAGCAGGCTACCGAATCGGCAGCGATCAGCAGCCAGCTCAACAGCCTGGCGAGCCAGCAGATGAAGTTGATGGATCAGTTTCGCGTGTAACAATCCAGCATCGATTGTTCCCACGCTCCGCGTGGGAATGCATCAAGGGACGCTCCGCGTTCCAGCTTTCGATTGGGACTCAGAGCGTCCCGGGCGGCATTCCCACGCGGAGCGTGGGAACGATCCTCAATCCAGCCCGGTTATGTTTTGCACTATCATCGCCCTCTCGTTCCGGAGGGCCTTCGATGACTGATCTGCTCACGTCCATCCAAACCGCACTCGGTCTGCCCCACACGCCGATCCCATTCACCGGTGACGGCGCCCTGCCCTCGGCGTTCGCCGTGACCGAGCTGGCCTGCGCCAGCATCGCCGCTGCCGGGCAAGCGCTCAGCGAATTGCTTCACCAGCAAGCCGGGCACTTGCCTGCGGTTGCAGTCGACCGCCGTCTGGCCTCGTTGTGGTTCTCCACCTCGCTGCGCCCGATCAGCTGGCAGGTGCCGCCGCTGTGGGATCCCGTCGCCGGCGACTATGCGACCCGGGACGGCTGGATCCGTCTGCACACCAACGCCCCGCATCACCGCGCCGCCGCTGAACGCGTGCTCGGCGCCTGCGCCGATCGTGCCGCAATGGCGGCGAAAGTCGCGCAATGGGACAGTGCGGATCTGGAACAAGCAGTGGTCGACGCCAACGGCTGCGCCGCCGAGATGCGCAGTTGGACGCAGTGGCAGCAACACCCGCAAGGGCTGGCGGTGAATGCCGAAGCGCTGGTGCAATTCATCGAGCAGACGGACGAGAACCGCAGCCCATGGCAAGGCTCGATCGCACGACCGCTGGCCGGGATCAAGGTGCTCGACCTGACCCGCGTGCTCGCCGGCCCCACCGCCAGCCGCTTCCTCGCAGGGCTGGGCGCCAACGTCTTGCGCATCGATCCACCGAGCTGGAACGAACCCGGCGTCGTTCCGGAGATGACCGTGGGCAAACGCTGCGCGCGGCTGGATCTGCTGGCTCCTACGGATCGCGCGGTGTTTGAAGGCCTGTTGAAAGACGCCGACATTCTGCTGCACGGCTACCGCGCCGATGCGCTGGAACATCTGGGGTTTGGTATTGAACGTCGAAGGCAACTGGCACCGGGGCTGATCGACGTCTGCCTCAACGCCTACGGCTGGAGCGGCCCCTGGCAGAACCGCCGGGGCTTCGACAGCCTGGTGCAGATGAGCAGCGGCATCGCCGAGGCCGGACAGCATTGGAAGCACAGCGATAAACCGACGCCGCTGCCGGTGCAGGCGCTGGATCATGCAACCGGGTATCTGCTGGCGGCGAGCGCGATAAGGCTGCTGACTGAACGACTGGCCAACGGTTGCGGAGGTTCGGCGCGGTTGTCGCTGGCGCGTACGGCGAAGCTGTTGGTCGAGCATGGCCCGGGGACGCATGACCTGCTGCGGGCCGAAGATGCACTGGATCAGGATCCGGCGATTGAACACACCGCGTGGGGGCCGGCGCGAAGGTTGCGCGTGCCGGTGCAGATCAGCGGGACGGCGGTGCAGTGGAATTGGCCGGCGACGGAGTTGGGCTCGCATCCTCCCTGTTGGCCATGAGAAGCCCCTCACCCTAGCCCTCTCCCAGAGGGAGAGGGGACTGATTGGGGGATACTGGAGAGTTACGCCGACGTGAAAGATTTTCGTCGAATCCATAATCGACTCGATCGCTCAGGTCGATGTATAGCGCCAGACACCTCGGTCGGTCCCCTCTCCCTCTGGGAGAGGGCTAGGGTGAGGGGCTGCTTTTCAGATCACAACGACAACACTCCGCTATACAACCCATACGCCGCCAGCCCCGCCCCGATCACCACGCAGGCAAAAATCCCTTTCTCCACCGTGGTAAAAACCGGCTGCCCCTGTTCATGCTTGGCCTTGGCAAACAGAATCACCCCCGGCGCATACAGCAGCGCCGACAGCAGCAGATACTTCACTCCGCCGGCATACAACAGCCACACCGCGTAAACCAGGGCGATGCCGCCGATCAGCAGATCCTTGGTGCGCTCGGCCGAGGCGTGTTCGTAGGTTTCGCCGCGCCCGCTGAGTAGCACCGCGTAGGCGGCCGACCATAAATAGGGCACCAGAATCATCGACGAGGCCAGATAGATCAGGCTGGTGTAAGTACCCGCCGAGAACAGTGTGATCAGCAGGAAAATCTGGATCATCACATTGGTCAGCCACAGCGCGTTGACCGGCACGTGATTGTTGTTTTCCTTCTTCAGGAACGCCGGCATGGTTTTGTCTTTGGCCGTGGCGAAGAGGATTTCCGCGCACAGCAAGGCCCATGACAACAACGCGCCCAACAGCGAAATCGCCAGCCCGACGCTGATCAGCAACGCACCCCACGGCCCGACGATGTGCTCGAGCACCGCTGCCAGTGAAGGGTTCTGCAGATTGGCCAGTTCCGGCTGGCTCATGATCCCCAGCGACAGCACGTTGACCAGTACCAGCAGCGCCAGCACGCCAAGAAACCCGATCACCGTGGCGCGGCCGACGTCGCTGCGTTTCTCCGCGCGGGCCGAATAGACGCTGGCGCCTTCGATGCCGATGAAGACGAACACGGTGACCAGCATCATGTTGCGCACCTGATCCATCACCCCGCCGAAGTTCGGGTTGCTGCGGCCCCAGATGTCGCGGGTGAAGATGTCAGCCTTGAATGCCACCGCAGCGATGACGATGAACATGATCAGCGGCACGACCTTGGCCACGGTGGTCAGCTGGTTGATCAGCGCTGCCTCCTTGATCCCGCGCATCACCAGAAAATGCACCGCCCACAACAGCACCGAAGCGCAGCCGATGGCGATCGGCGTGTTGCCCTGACCGAACACCGGGAAGAAATAGCCAAGGGTGCTGAACAGCAAGACAAAATAGCCGACGTTGCCCAGCCAGGCACTGATCCAGTAACCCCACGCTGATGAAAATCCCATGTAGTCGCCAAACCCGGCCTTGGCGTAGGCGTAGACGCCCGAGTCCAGCTCCGGCTTGCGATTGGCCAGGGTCTGAAAGACGAACGCCAGCGTCAGCATGCCTATCGCAGTAATGCCCCAACCGATCAGGATCGCCCCTGCATCGGCGCGTGCCGCCATGTTTTGCGGTAATGAGAAAATCCCCCCGCCGATCATCGACCCCACCACCAGCGCGATCAACGCACCAAGGCGCAGCTTTTGCGTCGGTTGCGACATGCAGATCTCCTTGAAAGAGTCGTTGTTGTTTATTTGTAACAACACCCGACTAAAAGCCTAAGGGTAGATGACGTTTATCAGGTAATGCCGAATCTCGCAGCGTTATATATAGCCGACCACGATAAGGCGTAGCACATTAAGTCAGTTTTGTGCGCCGATCTTGATTATTCGATTCTGTGCTGAAAACAGATGACCGACATTTGCCAATCGCTGAAAAGCAACTAGCGTCATAGTTCGAAAGCATTAATAGCTATTCTCGACTGCCTCAGCGAAACGGCTCTGGAATGGGCATTTGAGGCTACAGCGTTATGCCCGCAACGGGCGCACAAGTCATTCATTAACAATGGAATGTGACCATGCACTGATCCATGTCAGCTGTTCGAACAGACAACAGTACTAGGCTGTGAGCTCTCCTTTCCTGCAATGGAGTCATGCAAATGTCTGAAGCGCCCGGAAAACTAAGACTCGGTGCACTGGTTGCACTGGTAGTCGGTTCAATGATTGGCGGCGGGATATTTTCGTTGCCTCAAAACATGGCCGCCAGCGCCGACGTCGGTGCAGTGCTGATCGGCTGGGCCATCACCGCAGTCGGCATGCTCACCCTCGCTTTCGTCTTTCAGACCCTCGCCAATCGCAAGCCTGACCTGGACGGCGGTGTCTACGCCTACGCCAAGGCCGGATTCGGCGACTACATGGGTTTCTCATCAGCCTGGGGCTACTGGATCAGCGCCTGGCTGGGCAACGTCGGCTACTTCGTTCTGCTGTTCAGCACCCTTGGCTATTTCTTTCCGATCTTCGGCGAAGGCAATACCCCGGCGGCGGTGATCGGCGCGTCCTTGCTGCTGTGGGGCGTGCATTTCCTGGTGTTGCGCGGGATCAAGGAAGCGGCGTTCATCAACCTGGTGACCACCGTCGCCAAAGTCGTGCCGCTGCTGCTGTTCGTGTTGATCGCAGTCTTCGCGTTCAGACTGGACATCTTCACCGCCGACATCTGGGGCGTGAAAAACCCCGATCTGGGCAGTGTGATGAACCAGGTGCGCAACATGATGCTGGTCACCGTCTGGGTGTTCATCGGCATCGAAGGCGCGAGCATCTTTTCCGCCCGCGCCGAGAAGCGCTCGGATGTCGGCAAGGCCACCGTGATCGGCTTCATCACCGTGCTGCTGTTTCTGGTGCTGGTGAACGTGCTGTCGCTGGGCATCATGACCCAGCCGGAACTGGCGAAACTGCAGAACCCGTCGATGGCCGCCGTGCTTGAGCATGTGGTCGGTCACTGGGGGGCGGTGCTGATCAGCGTCGGCCTGATCATCTCGTTGCTCGGCGCCCTGCTGTCGTGGGTGCTGCTGTGTGCGGAGATCATGTTCGCCGCCGCCAAAGACCACACCATGCCGGAGTTTCTGCGCAAGGAAAACGCCAACCATGTGCCGGTCAACGCCCTGTGGCTGACCAACGCGATGGTGCAGGTGTTCCTGATCATCACCCTGTTCTCGGCCAGCACTTACCTGTCACTGATCTACCTCGCCACTTCGATGATTCTGGTGCCGTACCTGTGGTCGGCGGCCTATGCCCTGCTGCTGGCGGTGCGCGGCGAGAGCTACGAAGGCTTTGCCGCCGAGCGGCGCAAGGATCTGATCATCGGCGGTATCGCCCTGATCTATGCGGTGTGGTTGTTGTACGCCGGCGGGGTCAAGTACCTGCTGCTGTCGGCCCTGCTCTATGCGCCCGGCGCGATCCTGTTCGCCAAGGCCAAGCTGGAACTCAAACAACCGGTTTTCACCAACGTCGAGAAGCTGATTTTCGCCGCAGTGGTCGTGGGCGCCGTGGTGGCGGCCTACGGTCTCTACGATGGCTTCCTGACGCTGTAACCCCTGATTGAATTGTCATCTGGAGGAACACAGAAATGACCACGGAAAAAGTGAAGTACGGCGTCCACTCCGAAGCCGGGAAACTGCGTAAAGTCATGGTTTGCTCCCCAGGTCTGGCCCATCAGCGGCTGACCCCGAACAACTGCGATGAACTGCTGTTCGATGACGTGTTGTGGGTAGCGCAGGCCAAGCGCGATCATTTCGACTTCGTCACCAAGATGCGCGAGCGCGGCATCGACGTGGTGGAAATGCACAACCTGCTGACCGACATCGTCGCCATCCCCGAAGCGCTGGACTGGATTCTTGAGCGCAAGGTGACCGCCGACTCGGTGGGCCTGGGCCTGATCAGCGAAGTGAAATCCTGGCTGAAAAGCCTCGAGCCCCGCCACATCGCCGAATTCCTGATAGGCGGCGTGTCGGCCGATGATCTGCCGGACAGCTTCGGCGGCAAGACCATCCAGATGTTCCGCGACTTCCTCGGCCACTCCAGCTTCATCCTGCCGCCGCTGCCCAACACCCAGTTCACACGCGATACCACCTGCTGGATCTACGGTGGTGTGACGCTGAACCCGATGTACTGGCCGGCGCGCCGTCAGGAAACCCTGCTGACCACCGCCATCTACAAATTCCATCCGCAGTTCACCAACGCCGAATTCGAGATCTGGTACGGCGACCCGGACAAGGACCACGGCAACTCCACCCTTGAGGGCGGCGACGTCATGCCGATCGGCAACGGTGTGGTGCTGATCGGCATGGGCGAGCGTTCATCACGTCAGGCCATCGGCCAACTGGCGCTGAACCTGTTCAACAACAAAGCGGTGGAAAAAGTCATCGTCGCCGGCCTGCCGAAATCCCGCGCGGCAATGCACCTGGACACCGTGTTCAGCTTCTGCGACCGCGATCTGGTGACGATCTTCCCGGAAGTGGTCAACCAGATCGTCGCCTTCACCCTGCGCCCTGACGAAAGCAAACAGGGCGGCATCGACATCCGCCGCGAAGAAGGCAGCTTCCTCGACACCGTCGCTGCGGCGCTCAACCTGCCGAAACTGCGCGTGGTGGAAACCGGCGGCAACAGCTTCGCCGCCGAACGCGAGCAATGGGACGACGGCAACAACGTGGTGGCGATGGAGCCGGGCGTGGTCATCGGCTACGACCGCAACACCTACACCAACACCCTGCTGCGCAAGGCTGGCGTGGAGGTCATCACCATCAGCGCCGGCGAGCTCGGCCGCGGCCGTGGCGGCGGCCACTGCATGACCTGCCCGATCATCCGCGACCCGATCGATTACTAATCTTTGAGCCTTCGCCGCGACTTATCGAGCGCGGCCAAGGGGATAACCGAAACCCAAGGAGATCCATCATGGCTTTTAACATTCACAACCGTAACCTGCTCAGCCTGGAACACCACACCCCACGTGAGCTGCGTTACCTGCTCGACCTGTCCCGCGATCTGAAACGCGCGAAATACACCGGTACCGAACAACAGCATCTGAAGGGCAACAACATCGCCCTGATTTTCGAGAAAACTTCGACCCGTACCCGTTGCGCCTTCGAAGTGGCGGCCTATGACCAAGGCGCCAACGTCACTTACATCGACCCGAACTCCTCGCAAATCGGCCACAAGGAAAGCATGAAGGACACCGCCCGCGTGCTCGGGCGCATGTACGACGCCATCGAGTACCGTGGCTTCAAGCAGGAAATCGTCGAAGAGCTGGCCAAGTTCGCCGGCGTGCCGGTGTTCAACGGCCTGACCGATGAATATCACCCGACCCAGATGATCGCCGACGTGCTGACCATGCGTGAACACGCCGACAAGCCGATCCACGAAATCAGCTACGCCTACTTGGGTGACGCGCGCAACAACATGGGCAACTCGCTGCTGCTGATCGGCGCCAAGCTCGGCATGGACGTGCGCATCTGCGCACCGAAAGCGCTGTGGCCGCTGGACGATCTGGTGGCGCGCTGCAAAAAATACGGTGAGGAAAGCGGCGCACGCATCACCCTCACCGAAGATCCGAAAGAAGCGGTCAAAGGCGTCGACTTCATTCACACCGATGTCTGGGTATCGATGGGCGAACCAGTGGAAGCCTGGGCCGAGCGTATCCAGCAACTGCTGCCGTATCAGGTCAACGCCGACCTGATGAAAGCCACCGGCAACCCGCGCACCAAGTTCATGCACTGCCTGCCGGCCTTCCACAACAGCGACACCAAGGTCGGCAAACAGATCGCCGAACAATATCCGCACCTGAAAAACGGCATCGAAGTGACCGACGACGTGTTCGAGTCGCCAGCCTGCATCGCCTTCGAGCAAGCGGAAAACCGCATGCACACGATCAAGGCGATTCTGGTCTCGACCCTGGCTGATCTCTAACTGGTTGAAGATGATCGTTCCCACGCTCCCGCGTGGGAATGCATCCCGTGACGCTCTGCGTCACAGCGGACGCAGAGCGTCCGTGGCGGCATTCCCACGCAGAGCGTGGGAACGATCAACACGAAAAAGGACATGCACCATGCGTATCGTCGTAGCCCTGGGCGGTAACGCCCTGCTCCGCCGTGGTGAGCCGATGACCGCTGACAACCAGCGCGCCAACATCCGCATCGCCACCGAGCAAATCGCCAAGATCCATCCCGGCAACCAACTGGTCATCGCTCACGGCAATGGCCCGCAAGTCGGTCTGCTGTCGCTGCAAGCGGCGGCCTACACCTCTGTCACTCCCTACCCGCTGGACGTGCTCGGCGCTGAAACCGAAGGCATGATCGGCTACATCATCGAACAGGAACTGGGCAATCTGCTCGACTTCGAAGTGCCGTTCGCCACCCTCCTGACCCAGGTGGAAGTCGACGCCAACGACCCGGCATTCAAGAACCCGACCAAGCCGATCGGCCCGGTCTACGAGAAAGCCGAAGCGGAAAAACTCGCCGCCGAGAAAGGCTGGGCGATTGCTGCCGATGGCGACAAATTCCGCCGCGTCGTCGCCAGTCCACGGCCGAAACGCATCTTCGAAATCCGCCCGATCAAGTGGCTGCTGGACAAGGGCAGCATCGTGATCTGCGCTGGTGGTGGCGGGATTCCGACCATGTATGACGAGCAGCGCAACCTCAAGGGCATCGAGGCGGTGATCGACAAGGATCTGTGTTCGTCGTTGCTTGCCGAGCAACTGGAAGCCGACCTGCTGGTGATTGCCACCGACGTCAATGCAGCGTTCATCGATTACGGCAAGCCGACGCAGAAAGCCATCGCCGAAGCCCACCCGGACGAACTCGAACGCCTTGGTTTCGCCGCCGGCTCCATGGGACCGAAGGTGCAGGCAGCCTGCGAATTCGCGCGCCATACTGGCAAGGTCGCGGTGATCGGTTCGCTGGCCGATATCGAAGCCATCGTCCAGGGCACCGCCGGTACGCGGGTCAGCACGGCGAAGCAGGGGATCAGCTACCGATAACAATAAACGCCGGGGCAGGCTCAAGGCCTGCCCCGCTTCCATGCCTTGAAAGGAGTAGCTCAATGGCCCAGTTCGAACCCGGTCACCTGCACATCGAGCGGCACGCGTTGACCGCCGATGACGTTAATTACAACGTGCATCTGGACTATGAAGTGTTCACCGATCCGCAGAAAGGCAAAGGGATTCAGTTCACCCTGCACGGCAGCATGCAGGGCAAGGACATGAAGGAGACGTTTTTCCTGCCCAAGGAAGAGGCCTACAACTTCGCCCGCGACGTGACCCGGATCGCCGAGAAGTACGGCATCCCCAAGGCCCACAGCCAGATCGGTTCGGTGCACACGCATTACGATCTGATGTTTGAAGACATTCGGCAGAAGTTGAATATGCAGTCGGGGGATCCGGTGAACCTCGAGCATTTCGAATAAAAATCAAAAGCCCCTCACCCTAGCCCTCTCCCGGAGGGAGAGGGAACCGATTGGGGGATGCTGCAGCATTGCGTCGAACTGATCCTGCATCACTGAATCCATAATCGCCCGGTACTTTCAGGTCGATGCATAACCTCAGACACCTCGGTCGGCTCCCTCTCCCTCCGGGAGAGGGCTGGGGTGAGGGGGCTTTTGATTTAAGGCATACTTGCCCCCCTCCGCTCTGCAGATCACTGAACCGCCCCCATGCGTATCCACGTCAGCTTCATCGACCGCGTCGGCATCACCCAGGAAGTCCTAGCTATTCTCGGTGGGCGCAATCTCAATCTGGATGCGGTGGAGATGATCCCGCCGAACGTCTACATCGACGCGCCGACCCTCAGTCCGCAAGTGCTCGAAGAACTGAAAGATGCGCTGTTTCGCGTGCTCGGCGTGGAAGCGGTGACCGTGGTCGATATCCTGCCCGGCCAGCGTCGGCATCTGCAGCTAGATGCCCTGCTCGCGGCGATGACCGACCCGGTGCTGGCCCTCGACAGCGCCGGCAAGGTGCTACTGGCCAACCCGGCGTTGATTGCCCTGTACGGTCGCGAACCGGCCGGTGAAAGCGTCTCGGCGCTGTTCAACGATCCCGGTCTGCTCGACACCCTGCTGGAAAACGGCTTTCGCCTGCCGCTGCGCGAAATTACCGTCAACGGCCAGACCCTGCTGCTCGACGCCACGCCGATCACCGACGCCGGCGCCCTGCTGACCCTGTATCAACCGAACCGCATTGGCGAACAACTCTCGGCACTGCACCACGACCATGCCGAAGGCTTCGACGCGCTGCTCGGCGAATCCCCGGCGATCCGCACACTCAAGGCGCGTGCGCAACGGGTCGCCGCCCTTGATGCACCGCTATTGATTCAGGGCGAAACCGGTACCGGTAAAGAACTCGTCGCCCGCGCTTGCCATGCCATCAGTGCACGGCACAGCGCTCCGTTTCTCGCCCTCAACTGCGCGGCGCTGCCGGAAAATCTCGCCGAAAGCGAACTGTTCGGCTACGCCCCCGGCGCCTTCACTGGCGCGGCGCGTGGCGGTAAGCCGGGGCTGATGGAGCTGGCCAACCAGGGCACGGTGTTCCTCGATGAAATCGGCGAGATGTCGCCGTACTTGCAGGCCAAACTCCTGCGTTTTCTCAACGACGGCAGCTTCCGCCGCGTCGGTGGTGATCGGGAAGTAAAGGTCAACGTTCGCATCCTCAGCGCGACCCACCGCGACCTGGAAAAAATGGTCAGCGAAGGCCTGTTCCGCGAGGACCTGTTCTATCGCCTCAACGTGCTCAACGTCGAAGTGCCGCCGCTGCGTGAACGCGGTCAGGACATCCTGCTGCTGGCGCGCTACTTCATGCAGCAGGCCTGCGCGCAGATCCAGCGCCCGGTCTGCCGCCTGGCGCCGGGGACTTATCCGGCGCTGCTCGGCAATCGCTGGCCGGGCAACGTGCGGCAATTGCAGAACGTGATTTTTCGCGCAGCAGCGATCTGCGAGAGCAGCCTGGTCGATATCGGTGACCTCGACATCGCCGGCACTTCGGTGGCGCGCCAAGCCGATACCGATGTCGACAGCCTCGAGCAAGCGGTCGAATCGTTCGAAAGAGAGCTGCTGGAAAAGCTCTACGTCAGCTATCCCTCGACCCGACAACTGGCGAGCCGCTTGCAGACCTCGCACACCGCTATCGCCCATCGCCTGCGCAAATACGGCATTCCCAATAAACCCTGACTCACCGCGCATCCCTATTGCAGGAAATTCCCCATGTGGGAGCGAGCCTGCTCGCGAAAGCGGTCTATCAGCAAAATAGCTGGCGCCTGACACACCGTCTTCGCGAGCAGGCTCGCTCCCACAGGATTTATGGCGGATTCGAAATCCGTCCAAAAACGACCTCCATCTGTACCGAAAGCGCTACAGCGGAACGATATCGCTACACCCGCCTGTGACCAGCGCTGCGCAACGCTTTGATCCGATTAAGCTTTTCTCCCCGCCCCAAGCTGTAGCGATTTCGCTACAACAGCAACATCCCAACAAACACCAAAACAACTCAAGCCATTGATTTATATAGATAAATCAACCTTGGCCGCATTCTTGCTACCTGCCTCCTCATCTATTAAGGGCTTCCCCGCCCCAAGCTTTCCACCGCGTCCACCAGACGAGTCTGGCCCCTGAGGAGTTTCCATGAGCGAGTTGCGTTTTACTGAAGATCACGAATGGCTGCGCACCGAAGCCGACGGCAGCGTTACTGTCGGCATCACCGCATTCGCGCAGAACGCCTTGGGCGACGTGGTGTTCGTGCAACTGCCTGAGCTGCAGGCTTACGAAAAAGGCGCTGAAGCCGCCACCGTGGAATCGGTGAAAGCCGCCAGCGGCGTGTACATGCCGCTCGATGGCGACGTGCTGGAAGTCAACCCGGCGCTGCAAGACGCTCCTGAGCTGGTCAACGAAGATCCGCTGGGCGAAGGCTGGTTCTTCCGCTTTCAGCCAAGCGACGCCGCCGCTGTCGGCAAATTGCTCGATCAGGACGCTTACGACCGCCTGATCAAAGCCCAAGCCGAAGCCTGAGGAATTACCCCATGACCGCCATCAATCTCGGTACCGCCAACGAATTCATCGCCCGTCACATCGGCCCGCGCGCCGGTGACGAGCAAGCCATGCTCAACAGCCTCGGCTTCGATTCCCTCGAAGCCCTGAGCGCCAGCGTCATCCCGGAAAGCATCAAGGGCACCAGCGTGCTGGGCATGGACGACGGCCTCAGCGAGGCCGACGCCCTGGCGATGATCAAATCCATCGCTGGCAAAAACCAACTCTTCAAAACCTACATCGGCCAGGGCTACTACAACTGCCACACGCCGTCGCCGATCCTGCGCAACCTGCTGGAAAATCCGGCCTGGTACACCGCTTACACCCCGTACCAACCAGAAATTTCCCAGGGCCGTCTCGAAGCGCTGCTGAACTTCCAGACCATGATCAGCGACCTTACCGGCCTGCCGATCGCCAACGCCTCGCTGCTCGACGAAGCCACCGCCGCTGCCGAAGCCATGACCTTCTGCAAACGCCTGAGCAAGAACAAGGGCAGCCACCAGTTCTTCGCCTCGATCCACAGCCATCCGCAAACCCTCGACGTGCTGCGCACCCGTGCCGAGCCGCTGGGTATTGACGTGGTCGTGGGTGATGAGCGCGAACTGACTGACGTCACGCCGTTCTTCGGCGCGCTGCTGCAATACCCGGCGAGCAACGGTGATGTGTTCGACTACCGCGAGCTGACCGAGCGCTTCCACGCCGCCAACGCTCTGGTGGCCGTGGCCGCCGATCTGCTGGCCCTGACGCTGCTGACCGCACCGGGCGAATTCGGTGCCGACGTCGCCATCGGTTCGGCGCAACGCTTCGGCGTGCCGCTGGGCTTCGGTGGCCCGCACGCCGCTTACTTCTCCACCAAAGATGCGTTCAAGCGCGACATGCCGGGCCGTCTGGTCGGTGTCTCGGTTGACCGTTTCGGCAAGCCAGCGCTGCGTCTGGCGATGCAGACCCGCGAGCAACACATCCGCCGCGAAAAGGCCACGTCGAACATCTGCACCGCCCAAGTGCTGCTGGCCAACATCGCCAGCATGTACGCCGTCTACCACGGCCCGAAAGGCCTGACCCAGATCGCCAACCGCGTGCATCACCTGACCGCGATTCTGGCCAAGGGCCTGACCGCGCTGGGCGCTCAAGTCGAGCAGGCAAACTTCTTCGACACCCTGACCGTTGCCACCGGCGCGCACACCGCCGCGCTGCACGACAAGGCGCACGCTCAGCAGATCAACCTGCGTGTGATCGACGCTGAACGTCTGGGTCTGTCGGTCGACGAAACCACCACTCAGGCTGATATCGAAACCCTGTGGGGCTTGTTCGCCGACCGCAAGACCCTGCCGGACTTCGCTGCGCTGGCCGCCTCGGTGCAGAGCACCATTCCTGCTGAGCTGGTGCGCCAGTCGCCGATCCTCAGCCACCCAGTGTTCAACCGTTATCACTCGGAAACCGAGCTGATGCGCTACCTGCGCAAACTGGCGGACAAGGACCTGGCACTCGATCGCACGATGATCCCGCTGGGCTCGTGCACCATGAAACTCAACGCCGCCAGCGAAATGATCCCGGTGACCTGGGCCGAATTCGGTGCGCTGCACCCATTCGCCCCGGCCGCACAAAGCGCCGGTTATCAGCAACTGACCGATGAGCTGGAAGCGATGCTCTGCGCCGCCACCGGTTACGACTCGATTTCGCTGCAGCCGAACGCCGGTTCGCAAGGTGAATACGCAGGTCTCCTGGCGATCCGCGCCTACCACCAGAGCCGAGGCGATGAGCGCCGCGACATCTGTCTGATCCCGTCGTCGGCCCACGGCACCAACCCGGCCACCGCGCAAATGGCCGGTATGCGCGTGGTCGTTACCGCGTGCGATGCACGTGGCAACGTCGACATTGAAGACCTGCGCGCCAAAGCCATCGAGCACCGCGAACACCTCGCCGCGCTGATGATCACCTACCCGTCGACCCACGGCGTGTTCGAAGAAGGCATTCGCGAAATCTGCGCGATCATTCACGACAACGGCGGCCAGGTGTACATCGACGGCGCCAACATGAACGCGATGGTCGGCCTCTGCGCACCGGGCAAGTTCGGCGGCGACGTCTCGCACCTGAACCTGCACAAAACCTTCTGCATCCCGCACGGCGGTGGCGGCCCGGGCGTTGGCCCGATCGGCGTCAAATCGCACCTGACCCCGTTCCTGCCCGGCCACGGCCAGATGGAACGCAAGGAAGGCGCGGTCTGCGCGGCGCCGTTCGGCAGCGCAAGCATTCTGCCGATCACCTGGATGTACATCCGCATGATGGGTGGCGCCGGTCTGAAGCGCGCTTCGCAACTGGCGATCCTCAACGCCAACTACATTTCCCGTCGCCTCGAAGAGCATTACCCAGTGCTCTACACCGGCAGCAACGGCCTGGTGGCGCACGAGTGCATTCTCGATCTGCGTCCATTGAAAGACAGCAGCGGCATCAGCGTCGATGACGTCGCCAAACGCCTGATCGACTTCGGCTTCCACGCGCCGACCATGTCGTTCCCGGTCGCCGGCACGCTGATGATCGAGCCGACCGAAAGCGAATCCAAGGAAGAACTGGACCGCTTCTGCGACGCGATGATCCGCATCCGCGAAGAAATTCGCGCAGTGGAAAACGGCACCCTGGACAAGGAAGACAACCCACTGAAAAACGCCCCGCACACCGCAGCGGAACTGGTTGGCGAATGGACCCACCCGTACAGCCGCGAGCAAGCGGTGTACCCGGTCGCGTCGCTGATCGAAGGCAAATACTGGCCGCCGGTCGGCCGTGTCGACAACGTCTTCGGCGATCGCAACCTGGTGTGCGCCTGCCCGTCGATCGAAAGCTACGCTTAAGAGCGGCAGCTGCAAGTTTCTAGCTGCAAGCTGCAAGTAAGGGCTGATCTGCTTTTAACTTGCGGCTTGTGTCTTGCTGCATGCACTGAGGCCTTATAGAGGCCGCAAGGAAAACCCGATCCGCTTTTACTTGCAGCTTGCAGCTTGAAGCTCACAACTGCTCCGCAGGAGCCCCCATGTCGTTAAGCGTGTTCGACCTGTTCAAGATTGGCATCGGTCCCTCCAGTTCCCACACCGTCGGCCCGATGCGCGCCGCTGCGCGTTTCGCCGAAGGGCTGCGCCGGGAAAACCTGCTGACCAGCACCGCCAGCGTGCGTGTCGAGCTCTACGGTTCGCTCGGCGCTACCGGTAAAGGACACGGCAGCGACAAAGCCGTGCTGCTCGGCCTCGAAGGCGAACATCCGGACACTGTCGACACCGAAACCGTCGCCGCGCGCCTGCAAGAAATTCGCGGCAATGGCCGACTGAATCTGCTCGGTGAACACAGCATCGCGTTCAACGAGAAAGAACATCTGGCGATGATCCGCAAACCGTTGGCCTATCACCCCAACGGCATGATCTTTCGCGCCTTCGACGCAGCGGGGATTCAGATCCGCAGTCGCGAGTACTACTCGGTCGGCGGTGGTTTTGTTGTCGATGAAGATGCCGCCGGTGCCGATCGCATCGTCGAAGACGCCACGCCACTGACCTTTCCGTTCAAAAGTGCCAAGGATTTGCTCGGTCATTGCGCCACCTATGGCCTGTCGATCAGCCAGGTGATGCTGACCAATGAAAGCGCCTGGCGCCCGGAAGCGGAAACCAGTGCCGGCCTGCTGAAAATCTGGCAGGTGATGCAGGACTGCGTTGCCGCTGGTTGCCGTAACGAAGGCATTTTGCCGGGCGGCTTGAAGGTCAAGCGCCGTGCGGCAGCGCTGCACCGGCAACTGTGCAAGAACCCGGAATCGGCGCTGCGCGATCCGCTGTCGGTGCTCGACTGGGTCAATCTTTATGCACTGGCGGTCAACGAAGAAAACGCCAACGGCGGGCGCGTGGTCACTGCGCCCACCAATGGCGCGGCGGGGATCATTCCGGCGGTGCTGCATTACTACATGCGTTTTATCCCCGGCGCGAATGACGACGGCGTCGTGCGTTTTCTGCTGACCGCTGCCGCGATCGGCATTCTTTACAAGGAAAACGCTTCGATCTCCGGCGCCGAAGTCGGTTGTCAGGGTGAAGTCGGCGTGGCCTGCTCAATGGCGGCCGGCGCTCTGTGCGAAGTGCTCGGCGGCAGCGTGCAACAAGTCGAGAACGCCGCGGAAATCGGCATGGAACACAACCTCGGCCTGACCTGCGACCCGATCGGCGGCCTGGTACAAGTCCCGTGCATCGAGCGCAATGCGATGGGTTCGGTGAAAGCCATCAATGCCGTGCGCATGGCCATGCGTGGTGACGGTCAGCATTTCGTCTCCCTCGACAAAGTCATCCGCACCATGCGCCAGACCGGCGCCGACATGAAAAGCAAATACAAGGAAACCGCCCGCGGCGGCCTGGCGGTCAACATTATCGAATGCTGATTACGAACTCAGCCAAACGTAACTAGCTCCCTCTCCCTCCGGGAGAGGGCTGGGGTGAGGGGCTCTTGATCTTGCCTCTCACCCGCAACCCAAATTCAAAGGAGCCATGCATGTCCACCGAACAACTCTCGAAAACCCCGCTACACGCACTGCACCTCGAACTCGGCGCGCGGATGGTGCCGTTCGCCGGCTACGACATGCCCGTGCAATACCCGCTCGGCGTGATGAAAGAACACCAGCACACCCGTGAGCAAGCCGGGTTGTTCGACGTCTCGCACATGGGCCAGATTCGCCTGACCGGCGCCAATGCGGCCAAAGCCCTGGAAACCCTGGTGCCGGTGGACATCATCGACCTGCCGGTGGGCATGCAGCGTTATGCGATGTTCACCAACGAAAGCGGCGGCATCCTCGATGACCTGATGGTTGCCAACCTCGGTAACGACGAGTTGTTCCTGGTGGTCAACGCCGCGTGCAAGGATCAGGATCTCGCGCATCTGCAAAAACACATCGGCGATCAGTGCACCATTACGGCGCTGTTCGAAGAGCGCGCCCTGCTCGCCCTGCAAGGTCCGGCAGCCGTCACAGTGCTGGCGCGTCTTGCGCCGGACGTGGCGAAGATGACGTTCATGCAGTTCAACCGTGTGTCGTTGCTGGGCGTGGACTGCTTTGTCAGCCGTTCGGGCTACACCGGTGAAGACGGTTTCGAAATCTCGGTACCGGCCGCTGAAGCGGAGAAACTAGCCCGCGCCCTGCTCGCCGAGCCAGAGGTCCAGGCCATCGGCCTTGGCGCCCGCGACTCGCTGCGTCTGGAAGCCGGCCTGTGCCTGTACGGCCATGATATGAACACCGAGACCACACCGATCGAAGCCAGCCTCCTGTGGGCGATCTCCAAGCCCCGCCGCGCCGATGGCGCACGGGCCGGGGGCTTCCCGGGCGCCGAGCAAATTTTCGCGCAGCAACAAAATGGCGTGGCACGCAAACGCGTCGGCCTGCTGCCGCAGGAGCGCACCCCGGTGCGTGAAGGCGCAGAAATCGTCAACGAGGCCGGCGAGATCATCGGCAGCGTCTGCAGCGGTGGCTTTGGTCCGACTTTGGGCGGGCCATTGGCGATGGGTTACCTCGACAACGCTTACGTCGCACTCGATACACCCGTGTGGGCCATCGTCCGTGGGAAAAAGGTGCAAATGCTTGTAAGCAAAATGCCATTTGTTCCACAACGCTACTATCGCGGTTGATCGACTGTTTCTATAAGTAACGCGATTGCGTTAAACGTGCACTAATGTGTAACGCAATCGCCATAAAACAGTGCGTTTTCTAACATCCGTTTCGAATATGAACGTTGCTTATAACGCTTGCTGAAAAAAGAACCAGACAATCGTCTAAGACTGAACTAGTTTGCTGACGAACTGCCATGAAGAGCAGTAAAACCGGGGCCTTCCCAGGGCTTGTTTTTTCTCCCGTAGTTGGCGTAGAGTTTGTCCACTGTGTTTGCATGGGTCAGCTTGGAATCGTGACCTGGGCAGTAGCCTACAAGTTAGCTACATCCCGCTCGACGTCTTCTTACTCCTTGCAACCAGCTCCAGTACTCTTTCATGTGAAAGGGGCTGTCATCAATTTATGCGTCAAAGGAAATAAGAAATGTCCACACGTCAGAGCGGTACCGTCAAGTGGTTTAACGACGAGAAAGGTTTTGGTTTTATCACTCCAGAAAGCGGTCCGGATCTGTTCGTACATTTCCGCGCCATTCAGGGCAACGGCTTCAAGAGCCTGAAAGAAGGCCAGAAAGTGACTTTCGTCGCTGTGCAAGGCCAGAAAGGCATGCAGGCTGACGAAGTACAAGCAGAAGCCTGATCTTCTGGTACGAAAAAGCCCCTGATATTGATATCAGGGGCTTTTTTGTGCGCGCTAATCCGTAAAATGGCGCTTCCATTCACGCCTTGAGGCTGCCATGTCGAAACACCTGCTCACGCCGCAAGGGGACTTTCCTCCCGTTGCTCTCGGTCGTCGTCTGGCGGCGATGTTCTACGACTTCCTGCTGTGCACCGCTCTGCTGATCGTCACCGGATTCATCTACAAGTTGATCCAGGCCGCGATCATTGGCGAAGAACGGCTGCGGGTGATGACCGACGCCGGCCAGCTCGATGGTGATCCGCTGTATTCCACGGTGCTGCTGTTGGTATTGTTCGGCTTCTTCGCCAAGTTCTGGACCCATGGCGGGCAGACACTGGGCATGCAGGTGTGGGGCATCCGCGTGCAGAACGCCAACGGCACGGCCATCAGCCTTTGGCAGGCGCTGTTGCGCTTTATGGTGTCGATCGCGTCGTGGTTGTGTATCGGGTTGGGTTTCTTCTGGTCGCTGTTCGACAAGCAGAAGCGCACCTGGCATGACATCTATTCGGATACCCGTGTGGTGCGAATCCCTAAGAAGAGCAAATAATTTCCATACTCAAGAGTCGGCCTGTGGTGAGGGGATTTATCCCCGTTGGGTGGCGAAGCCGCCCCAAAATCAACCACCGCGGCGTATCAGACACACCGCGTGCGTTGCTTAACGACTGCTACGCAGCCGAACGGGGATAAATCCCCTCACCACAGGACTCACTTCTACAAAGGGTACTCAGGCGTTACCGGCCAGCTTCATCCGCGCTGCCTGGGTGAAGTCGAGCATGCGCTTCAACGGGCGAATCGCCTGGGGAATCAGCGCCGGATCGACAAAGATCTCGTTGGTGCCTTCCTTCAAACTCTTGAGCGTGCGCTCAAGGGTGTTCATGGCCATCCACGGGCAATGTGCGCAACTGCGGCACGCCGCGCCGTTACCGGCGGTAGGCGCTTCGATGAAGACCTTGTCCGGGCACAGCTGCTGCATCTTGTAGAAGATGCCACGGTCGGTGGCGACGATCAGGGTCTTGTTCGGCAGGCTTTGCGCGGCGGCGATCAACTGACTGGTAGAACCGACCGCGTCCGCCAGCTCGATCACCGAAGTCGGCGACTCGGGATGTACCAGAATCGCTGCGTCCGGGTACAGCGCCTTCATGTCTTCGAGCTGCTTGGACTTGAACTCTTCGTGGACGATGCAGGCACCGTCCCAAAGCAGCATGTCGGCACCGGTCTTGCGCTGAATGTAAGTGCCCAGGTGCTTGTCCGGGCCCCAGATGATCGTCTCGCCGTTGTCCATCAGGCTTTCGACGATCTCCAGTGCGCAGCTCGAAGTCACCACCCAGTCAGCCCGAGCCTTCACGGCGGCGGAAGTGTTGGCATACACCACCACGGTACGTTCCGGGTGCTGGTCGCAGAACGCCGAGAACTCATCGACCGGGCATCCCAGGTCCAGCGAGCAGGTCGCCTCCAGAGTTGGCATCAGCACGCGTTTTTCCGGATTGAGAATTTTTGCCGTCTCGCCCATGAACTTGACGCCGGCGACCACCACGGTCTTGGCCGGATGGGCGTTGCCGAAGCGGGCCATTTCCAGGGAGTCGGAAACACAGCCGCCGGTTTCTTCGGCCAGGGCCTGAATCACCGGATCGCAATAGAAGTGGGCGACCAGCACCGCGTCCTGAGCCCTGAGCTCGGCGGCGATGGCGGAACGGTAATAAGCCTCCTCTTCTGCCGTCAGCGGTTTCGGCTGTTTGGCGTCGAGGTGGGCTTGAACCAGAAGGCGTTCGGAAATCTGCGTCATGTTCGCAAGACCTGCAGGCGCATTCGCGCGAAAGTCGAGTATACACCCGGCTCCGGACCACTAGAGGGTACCGCCGGGAGAGTGAGTATCATCAGGCACGGGACAGCGTTGAAGCTGCGCAAGGCTACAGAATATCCCGTTGATACAAAAGATGATTCTGACCTGCGTCAGGTGTGGCCGCGCTGAAACATCGAACGCCCGAATCGCAGGCAAAAAAAAACCCGGAAATCCTCACTTTCGTGGGCCTTCCGGATTTTCTAAACCGCCAAATATGGTGGGTCGTGTGGGATTCGAACCTACGACCAATTGGTTAAAAGCCAACTGCTCTACCAACTGAGCTAACGACCCGCTGTGTGGTGGCGCGTATAATACTGATTTTTAAGGACTATTCAACACCTTTTTTGAAAAAGATCAAAAATAAGGGGTTGGATCGCTTACACCCGCCGCAGCAAAGCCTTCAGCGCGCAGGCGGCAGCTGTCGCATTTGCCGCAAGCGCGGCCTTCATCGTCTGCCTGATAGCAGGAAACCGTCAGACCGTAATCAACGCCGAGCTTAACGCCGGCCTGAACGATCTGCGCTTTGCTCAGGTTCTGCAGCGGCGCCTGGATGCGGAAGCCATTGCCTTCCACGCCAGCCTTGGTCGCCAGATTGGCCATGCGCTCGAACGATTCGATGAACTCGGGACGGCAATCCGGGTAGCCGGAATAATCCACTGCATTGACGCCGATGAAGATGTCGCGGGCGCCGAGCACTTCGGCCCAACCCAATGCCAACGACAGGAACACCGTGTTGCGCGCCGGCACGTAAGTCACCGGAATGCCTTCGCCCAGCTCTTCCGGAATGTCGATGCTGGTGTCGGTCAGCGCCGAGCCGCCCATGCCATTGAGGTTCAGCCCGATGACCTTGTGCTCGACCACACCCAGATCGCGAGCCACCCGGGCGGCGGCATGCAATTCGGCATGGGACCGCTGGCCGTAATCGAAGCTCATGGTGTAGCAGGCGTAGCCTTCGGCGCGTGCCATCGCCACGACGGTGGCCGAGTCGAGGCCGCCGGACAGCAAAATGACTGCACGTTTTTCAGTGGTGTTCAGTTGTTCAGTCATCTCAGCGCCCCGGCTCGTCGTTCCAAAGATATTTATGCAGCTGCAATTGCAGGCGTACCGGCAGGTTATCCGCCACTACCCAGTCCGCCAGTTCCCGAGCATTCAGGTCGTGGTGACTCGGCGAAAACAGTACTTCGCCGGCGCGCTGGTCGAGACCGTACTGGATCAGCTTGGAGACCGCCCAGTCGTAGTCTTCCCGCGAGCAGATGACAAACTTCACCTGATCGTTGCGGGTCAGCAGTTCGATGTTCTCGTAACGGTTTCGGTGGGCTTCTTTCGAGCCCGGCGTTTTCAGATCGACGACGCGACTGACACGCGGATCGACAGCGGATACGTCTAGGGCGCCGCTGGTTTCCAGCGACACCTCGTAGCCGGCATCACACAACCGCTCAAGCAAAGGAATGGCATTCGGCTGAGCCAACGGCTCACCGCCGGTGACACAAACGTAGCGCGGACGATATCCGGCCACTTGCTCAAGGATGTCGTCGAGGGTGCGGACGGTGCCGCCGCTGAACGCGTAAGCGCTATCGCAGTACTGGCAACGCAACGGGCAACCGGTCAGGCGCACGAAAACCGTGGGCAGCCCGGCAGTCCGAGTTTCACCCTGCAAGGAGTAGAAAACTTCGGTAATTCTCAATGTGTCTTGCATAGTCGCCACGGGCGTAACAGCTAAACAGGCTGTCCGCCTCCGTCAGGCACTTCAGGCAATCCCGCCAACGCGTAGACCACAAGAAGCGTGTTTCAGAAAAAGGGCGTGAATTCTAACGAAAAAACCCGCGACAAGCGCGGGTTTCTTCAAAACACGGATGAACAGGCTTACATGCGCTGTAAATCACGCTGGGCCAGCTGCGCGGCGGAAGTGCCCGGATATTGGGACACCACCTGCTGCAGAATGCCTTTGACCTTGTCGGTGTGACCGAGGCGGCGCTCTACGTCAGCCAGCTTGTACAGCGAGTCCGGCACTTTGTTGTGCTTGGGATACAGCTGCGAAACCTTGGCAAAGGCCTGACCTGCACCTTGCAGATCACCCTTGGCCAGGTTCACTTCGCCCAACCAGTACTGGGCGTTGCCCGCGTATTGGCTGTTGGGGTATTTGCGCAGGAAAGCGGCGAAGGCCTGGCTGGCCTTGTCGAAATCCTTGGCTTTGATCAGGTCGAAAGCGGCATCGTAATACAGCTTTTCCTTGGCCGGATCAGCCGGTTCGCTACCCGCGGCAGGTGCCTGGGCTGCCGCAGCAGCACCCGCGCCTGCGGCAGCACCGGCAGCAGCACTTGCATCGCCACCGGCAGAAGAATTCTCGGGAGTCGCGGCTGGTGCAACGCCGGATCCTATGCGCCGATCAAGATCCTGGTATCGCTCCAGGGATTCCTGCTTCATGCGCGAAACCTGATTCTGCAGTTCTTCGATCACGCCCTGTTGGCGCGAGATCTGATCCTGCATCTGTTGCAATTGGTTGAACAGCATGCCTTGTGCCGAGGCAGGGGCCGAAGCCGCTCCCCCGGCATAGGCGCCGTTCGTACCGTAACCCGCAGGCGGATAACTGCTCCCGCTATTGTTATAACCGGAGTTGTCATCGACCACAGGAACCGCAGCCCACGCCGCAAGCGGCGCGAGGCTGAGAGCCAGAACAGTTACAGCACGACGGCACGTTCGCATATCGAATTACTTACGCAGTTCGACGCGACGGTTCTGGGCCCAGGACTGCTCGTCGTTGCCGGTAGCAACTGGACGCTCTTCGCCGTAGGAAACCAGTTCCAGCTGAGCTGGGGAAACACCTTGCAGTACCAGGTAGCGCTGAACGGCTTTCGCACGACGCTCGCCCAGTGCCATGTTGTACTCACGAGTACCACGTTCGTCGGTGTTGCCTTCCAGAACAACGCGAGCGCCGTTTGCTTTCAGGTCTTTGGCGTGAACGTCCAGAGCGCGCATGGCTTCTGGCTTCAGGTCCGAGCTGTCGTATTCGAAGTAGAAGGTGGTGATTGCGCGCAGAGCAGCTTCTTCGCTCAGGGAACCGTCAACGGCACCAGTGTTTGCGCCGTAACCAGCGTTTGGATCAACAGCGCCTTCACCGGCGTTGTCGCCGCCTTTGGACGAGCAACCTACAGCTACAGCCATGGCCAGAGCCAGCGCAGCAAATTTACCAAACTTCAGCATTTCCATCGTGAAACTCCTAATGAACCCCAGTGTGTTAAGTAAAACGTGTAGCGCCCGCTCACTTCAGGTAAGGGGACCAGGACGGTTCTCTGACTTCGCCTTGAGCGGTAGGAAGCGGGAGCCTCACGCGCCCATTAATGGACACGAGCATCAAGACTCCCCGGCCCTGTTGGCGGGTGGCGTAGATTACCATGGTGCCGTTGGGCGCAACAGTAGGTGACTCGTCCAGAGTGCTATCAGTGAGGATCTTTACACTACCCCGCTGCAGATCCTGAGCTGCCACCTTGAAATTGGTGAAGCCATCCTGACGATGGATCATCACCAAAGTCTTTTCATCAGCCGAAAGTTTCGGGTTGGCGTTGTAGTTGCCCACGAACGTCACACGCTCGGCACCACCGCCACCGACGCTGGTTTTATAGATTTGCGGCTTGCCGCCACGGTCCGAGGTGAAATAGATGGTCGAGCCATCCTTGCCCCAGAACGGTTCGGTATTGATGCCCTGGCCATTGGTTACGCGGCTGATCTGACGCGAACCGAGGTTCATTACGTAGATGTCCGGGTTACCGTCTTTCGACAGCACGAACGCCAGGCGATTGCCGTCCGGCGACCAGGCTGGCGCGCCGTTGAGGCCTTCGAAGTTGGTGATCTGCTCACGGCGACCGGTGTCGATGTTCTGCATGAAGATGCGCGGACGCTTCTGCTCGAACGACACGTAGGCGATACGCTTGCCGTCTGGTGCAAAACGCGGCGACAGGATCGGCTCGCGCGATTGCAGCAGAGTCACTGCGCGGGCACCGTCATAGTCGGAGCGCTGGAGGGTGTAACGGGTGTTCTTCTCGGAGAAACGCTCGGCCGTCACGTACAGCAGGCGCGTCGAGAAGGCACCTTCAATGCCGGTCAGCTTCTGGAACGACTGATCGGAGATGAAGTGCGCCATGTCACGGATCTGGTCGGTCGTACCGGAAACACTGCCGTCCGCCACTTTCTGCTCGGTGGCGACGTTGAACAGTGCCCACTGCACCTGCAGGCGACCGCCCGCTGGAGCGATGCTGCCGACCATCATGTACTGAGCACCCACCGCCTTCCAGTCACGGAAGATGATTTCGCTCGGCTGGCTTGGCTGGCTGATCATGTTGGCTTTCGGAATCGGCGAGTAATAGCCCGAGTTGCGCAAATCGTTGCCAATGATTTCAGCCATGTCATCCGGCAGCACGGCACCGCCCTGCATGCCGAACGGTACGACGGCGATCGGAGTGGCCCGGTCGCTGCCGCTGGTGACCAGAATGTTCTTTTCATCTGCCGCCGCGATCCCTGCCATGCAGCAGATCACGACCAGCATTCCTCGAAGAAGGTTTCTCACAAGGCTAGATCCTCAGGTGTGAATGTCATCTTGAATGAACGATACGGAGCGAAATCGCTCGGCTTCATTCCCTGCATTTCTGTCAAACGTCCAATATTCTTCACTGCCGCGACTGCCGAAGCATCGAACGGACCGTCACCGCTGGACTTGGCCACGCTGACCGAAGTCACCGTGCCGTCCGGCAACATGCCGATTTGCAGCACGACCGTCATGCCTTTGCGCGCCGAAGGAGGACGAGCCCAGCCTTCCGCTGCGCGAGCGCGAATCAGGTCATCGAAACTGCCGGCAACCTCGTCACCCTGCTCATCGGCCAGGGCCTGCTGACGCTGCGGCGTGTCGGAAAGCAGATCTGCCAGGGCCTGGGCCTTTTTGTCTTCGGCAGATTTGCGTGCCGCTTCCTGCGCTTTCTTCTTCGCAGCATCGGCAGCAGCTTTCTTCTTCGCGTCTTCGGCGACTTTCTTCTTCGCCTCTTCAGCTTCAGCTTTCTTCTTGGCGTCTTCGGCGGCTTTCTTCTTCGCGTCTTCGACGATCTTCTTCTTGGCTTCTTCGGCAGCGGCTTTCTTCGCCTCTTCCTCAGCAGCCTTCTTCGCTTCGTCTTCGGCCTTCTTCTTGGCTATATCAGCCAATTGTTTCTCTTCGGCCTTTTTCGCTTCGGCTTTCTTCGCGTCGTCGGCTTTCTTGGCTTCATCAGCCTTTTTCGCTTCGTCCGCTTTCTTCGCCTCGTCGGCCTTCTTGGCTTCCTCGGCCTTTTGAGCCGCTTCCTCTTTCTTTTGTTCCGCCGCCTTCACCGCTTCCTGCTCGATCTTTTTCTGTTCCATCTGTTCGACTTCGGTCTGGCGCGCGGCGGATTTCTTCGCCTCACCCGCAATCTTCTGATTGGTCTGGGTGGTCGCCTGACTTTTCGATTTCAGCTGGTATAGAGTCGCCTGGACAATCGGCTTGGCCGGCGGCAGTTCGGGCGTGAAGGCAAAACTGACGAACAGCATGCCGAACACCAGCACGTGCAGGACGATTGCCAGAACACTAGGCCAGAAGTAGCTTTCCGAGGCGGACGGCTCTCGCTGTTGCTGCATCAGGGGGCCTCGGTAATCAGACCAACGTTACCGACCCCGGCTTTCTGCAACCCGCCCATGGCACCCATGACGGCGCCGTAGTCGACAGTCTTGTCACCACGAATGAACACCTGGGTGCGTTTGCCGCCCTCGGTGCCGGCGCGGATGATCTTGGTCACCGCGTCAGTCATCTGTGGCAGGGTCATGGCCCTGTCCTGTTGCTTCTCGGTGTCGACTTCGCTGCCAAGGTTCCAGTAGTAGGTCTTGTCAGCCTTGATCGAAATGGTCAGGACCTGGGTGTTGTTGTCCTGCGGCAAGGCTTCGCTGGAAACCTTGGGCAGATCAACTTTCACGCCCTGATTGAGCATCGGCGCGGTCACCATGAAGATGACCAGCAGCACCAACATCACGTCGATGTAGGGCACCACGTTCATCTCGGCGACCGGCTTGCGCTTTTTGCGAGCTCGAGCGATTAAAGCCATCGGGAAATACCTGCTTATTCTTCGCTGGTGTGCACTTTGCGGTGCAGGATCGCCTGGAATTCATCGGCGAAGGTGTAGTAGCGGCCCAGCAAGGTTTCGCTGCGCGCAGCAAAACGGTTGTAAGCGATGACCGCCGGGATCGCAGCGAACAGGCCGATCGCGGTGGCGATCAGGGCTTCGGCGATACCCGGAGCAACGGTGGCGAGGGTCGCTTGCTGAGCGCTGGCCAGACCGCGGAAGGAGTTCATGATCCCCCACACGGTACCGAACAGACCGATGTACGGGCTGACCGAACCGACGGTGGCGAGGAACGGCAGGCTCTGCTCGAGCTTCTCTTCTTCGCGCGAGATGGCCACGCGCATGGCACGGGCGACACCTTCCATCACGGCTTCAGGATCGACACCTGGCTGCTGCCGCAGACGGGAGAATTCCTTGAAACCGGCACGAAAGATCTGCTCCACGCCCGAATCCGGATCAGGGTTGCTGCCAGCCTGACGGTACAGTTTGGACAGGTCGATACCGGACCAGAAGCGCTCTTCGAAGCTCTCCAGGGCGCGTCGACCGGCACGCAGCAAGTTGCTGCGCTGAAAGATCATGATCCATGAGGTCACCGATGCGGCCACCAGGGTCAACATTACCAACTGCACCACGATGCTGGCATTGCTGACCAGGCTCCACATGGAGGAATGGTCGACGACGTTAGCTTCCACGCTTTATCTCCTGCTTTGAGTGTGTACCCGGGCCGACCGCGTCGGCGAAGGCCGCACGCAGGTCTTCGGGAAGGGCCCGGGGTTTCAAACTGTCGGTGCGCACGCAGGCCACCAAAAACTGCCCTTCGCAGAGCAGCACATTATCCGTGGCCCGCCTGACCTGCTGTTTGAAGCGCAGGCTGGCACGGTTCAATTCGATTACATCAGCGCTTACCAGCAATTCGTCGTCCAGTCGCGCCGGCGCGTGGTAGCGCGCTTCGCTGGAATGCACGACGAACAACAGGTCCTCTCCGGCAAGCACAGATTGGGCAAAGCCCAGTTTCCGTAGCCGCTCGGTTCGAGCCCGTTCCATAAACTTGAGGTAATTAACGTAATACACGATGCCGCCCGCATCGGTGTCCTCGTAATAAACGCGACAACGATGTGCGAACGGCTCAAGCCCGTTTTGCGCGCGCATACTCTAGTGCTTACTCCTCAGGTTGCCAATCCGGCCAGACAACTGTTTTTCGTGGTTTCAAAGCTTTAACGCAAAAGTACCGTCGTCTGACAGTACAAACCCTGAATAAATCACCAACAAATGTGTATCAATCGTCGACGGCGTCGAGAAACTCGTCTGCCACGGGCATCTCGCCCATGCGTGACGGAACATTCAAACCGAAATGCAAATAGGCATGCCGCGTCACCACCCTGCCCCGTGGCGTGCGCATGATATAGCCCTGCTGGATCAGATACGGTTCGAGCACGTCTTCAATGGTGTGGCGTTCTTCACTGATCGCCGCCGCCAGACTGTCGATACCGACCGGGCCGCCGTCGAACTTCTCGATCATGGTCAGCAGCAGGCGTCGATCCTGATGATCGAAACCGTGCTCGTCGACATCCAGCAGGTTCAGCGCCAGATCCGCCACCGCTTTGGTGATGTGACCCTTGGCGCGGACTTCGGCAAAGTCGCGCACCCGTCGCAGCAGACGGTTGGCAATTCGCGGCGTGCCACGGGCGCGACGGGCGATCTCGAACGAACCTTCCGGGTCCAGCGGCAGACCGAGAATCGCCGCCGAACGACTGACGATGGTTGCCAGATCCGCTGTGCTGTAGAACTCCAGGCGCTGGACGATACCGAAGCGATCACGCAGCGGATTGGTCAGCATGCCGGCGCGGGTGGTGGCGCCGACCAGAGTGAACGGCGGCAGATCGAGTTTGATCGAACGCGCCGCCGGCCCCTCGCCAATCATGATGTCGAGCTGGAAATCTTCCATCGCCGGGTACAGCACTTCTTCAACGATCGGCGACAGACGATGGATTTCGTCGATGAACAACACGTCGTGCGGCTCAAGATTGGTCAGCAACGCGGCCAGATCACCCGGGCGTTCCAGCACTGGCCCGGAGGTGCTCTTGATCGACACACCCATTTCCTGGGCAATGATGTTGGCCAGCGTGGTCTTGCCCAGCCCCGGTGGGCCAAAGATCAGGGTGTGATCGAGGGATTCACTGCGGCCACGGGCAGCCTGGATGAACAGCTCCATCTGCTCGCGCACGGTCGGCTGGCCAATGTAGTCGGCCAGGCTGACCGGGCGGATGGCCCGGTCCTGGACTTCTTCGCGCTCGCGCGGGCTGTGCGCGGCGGCGATCAGACGATCAGCTTCAATCACTTAAATCATTCCCTTCAGAGCGCGGCGGATCAGGTCTTCGCTGCTCAGGTTCTTGTCTTTGATCGCGGAAATCGCCTTGCTCGCTTCCTGCGGCTTGTAGCCCAACGAGATCAACGCGCTGACCGCATCGGTCTCGGCGCTGTTGACCGGCGCCGGGCCGTCCGGCTGATTCGGCACCAGCGCGAACATCGCCGGCGAGGTTTCCCAGGCCTTGAAGCGATCTTTCAATTCCACCAGCAGACGCTCGGCGGTCTTCTTGCCAACCCCCGGCACCTTGGTCAACGCCGAAGTGTCCTGAGACTGCACGCAGCGCACCAGCTCATCGACTTCCAGGCTCGACATCAACGCCAGCGCCAGTTTCGGTCCGACGCCGTTGAGCCGGATCAGCTCGCGAAAGAAGTCTCGCTCACGCTTGCCGGCAAAACCATAGAGCAATTGCGCATCTTCGCGTACGACCAAATGGGTGTGCAGGGTCAGCGGTTCACCGACCGACGGCAACCGATAAAGCGTGGTCATCGGCACTTCCACCTCATAGCCGAGGCCATTGACATCGAGAATCAGGTGCGGCGGCTGTTTCTCAGCCAGGGTGCCGCGCAAGCGTCCAATCACGTTTTGAATCCTTGAGCGCTGGCCAGCCGTGGGCTGGCGACGATTGAAGGTGGCTTGCGCGCCGGCAACACAGGCACCGCAAAGCCACTTTCAGGAAAATTGATGCTGATGCTATCAGAGACGCAGGCGCCCGCCACGACTGCGTGCGGTTCCCAGCCCGTGCGGCAGCAGGCTTGAGCGCGTGTGCGCATGGCAAATGGCGATCGCGAGGGCGTCGGAGGCGTCGATCTGCGGCTTGCTGGTCAACTTGAGCATGTGCATGACCATCATCTGCACCTGCTCCTTATTGGCCGCACCGGTGCCGACGACGGCCTGTTTGACTTGCGTGGCGGTGTACTCGGCGATTTCCAGACACTCTTCGGCGCCGGCGACAATCGCAGCGCCCCGCGCCTGTCCGAGCTTCAGCGCCGAGTCGGCGTTTTTCGCCATGAACACCTTTTCGATGCCCATGGTCACCGGGCCGTAGGTCTTGATGATTTCGCGCACGCCGCGATAGACGATCTGCAGACGTTCATGCAGCTCGCCGGAGCCGGTGCGAATGCAGCCCGAGGCCACATAGATGCAGCCGCCGCGCCCGGTATCGCGAACGATCCCGTAACCGGTGATGCGTGAACCGGGGTCGATACCAAGAATTAGAGTCATAACGCCTGCAGATTCATAAAACGATTTACCTGACAGCCAATAGCAAATGTGGGAGCGAGCCTGCTCGCGAAGGCGGTATGTCAGCAGATACAGGTGCTGAATGACACACCGCTTTCGCGAGCAGGCTCGCTCCCACAGGGAAGACTAGTCGCTTATCAGCCAAGCTGAGCGGCGACGTCTTCCGGGATGTCCGCATTGGAGTAGACGTTCTGCACGTCATCCAGATCCTCAAGCATGTCGATCAGCTTGAGCACCTTCTCCGCCCCTTCCAGATCCAGCTCGGCGCTGGTGGTCGGCTGCATGACGATTTCCGCATCATCGCCCTTGAACCCGGCCGCTTCCAGCGCGTTGCGCACCGCATAGAAACCGGTGAACGAGGTGAACACATCGATCGAACCGTCGTCGTGGGTGACCACGTCATCAGCATCGGCTTCCAGCGCCGCTTCGGTCAGTGCGTCTTCATCGACACCCGGGGCGAAACTGATCTGGCCCTTGCGCTCGAACAGATAGGCCACCGAACCGTCGGTGCCGAGGTTGCCGCCACACTTGCTGAACGCGTGACGCACCGCTGCGGCGGTACGGTTGCGGTTGTCAGTCATGCACTCGACCATCACCGCCACACCGCCCGGGCCGTAGCCTTCATAGGTCAGCTCTTCAACGTTGTCCGCTTCAGTGGCGCCGGCACCGCGCGCGACGGCACGGTCAATGATGTCGCGACTCATGTTGGCGCTCAACGCCTTGTCCAGAGCCAGACGCAGACGCGGGTTGGAACCCGGATCACCGCCACCCTGACGGGCCGCAACGGTCAGTTCACGGATCCACTTGGTGAAGATCTTGCCCCTCTTGGCATCCTGACGTTCTTTGCGGTGCTTGATGTTTGCCCACTTGGAATGACCTGCCATAACTTGCTCCGAATGCTCTTTGAAACCTTGCCCGCCCCGCCGAGGCAGCGGCCGGCAATTGAAAAATTCGACCTGAGAAAGAAAAAAGGCGCATCCGAAGATGCGCCTTCAGGCCCGTCTTACTCAGCCTTTGGCGTTTCGCGCAGGCGAATATGCAGCTCGCGCAATGCCTTGGCATCCACTACGCCCGGGGCCTGCGTCATCACGTCGGCAGCACTCTGGGTTTTCGGGAAGGCGATCACTTCACGGATCGACTGGGCGCCGGTCATCAGCATCACCAGACGGTCCAGACCGAAGGCCAGACCACCGTGCGGCGGTGCACCGTACTTCAGCGCGTCGAGCAGGAAGCCGAACTTCTCTTCCTGTTCCGCTTCGTTGATGCCCAGCAGGCGGAATACCGCTTGCTGCATTTCCTTGCGGTGGATACGGATCGAACCGCCGCCCAGCTCGGTGCCGTTCAACACCATGTCGTACGCACGGGACAGTGCGCCGGCCGGGTTGGCTTCGAGTTCCTGCGGGGTGCACTTCGGTGCAGTGAACGGGTGGTGCAACGCCGAGAAGCTGCCGTCGTCGTTCTCTTCGAACATCGGGAAGTCGACGACCCACATTGGCGCCCACTCGCAGGTCAGCAGCTTCAGGTCGTGACCGAGTTTGATACGCAGCGCGCCCAGGGCTTCGCTGACGATCTTGGCCTTGTCGGCACCGAAGAACACGATGTCGCCATCGACTGCGCCAACGCGATCAAGGATCACGTTGAGCTTGTCTTCAGGGATGTTTTTCACGATCGGCGATTGCAGGCCTTCAACACCGGCAGCACGCTCGTTGACCTTGATGTACGCCAGGCCCTTGGCACCGTAGATGCCGACGAACTTGGTGTAGTCGTCGATCTGTTTGCGCGGCATGCTCGCCCCGCCTGGAACGCGCAGTGCGGCGATGCGGCACTTCGGATCGTTGGCCGGGCCGCTGAAGACCTTGAATTCGACTTCCTTGAGCTGGTCGGCAACGTCGACCAGTTCCAGCGGAATACGCAGGTCCGGCTTGTCCGAACCGTAGCGGCGCATGGCTTCTTCGAAGGTCATGTGCGGGAATTCGCCGAATTCCAGGTTCAGCACTTCCTTGAACAGGTTGCGGATCATCTGCTCGGTCAGGCCCATGATCTCTTTTTCATCGAGGAAGCTGGTCTCGATGTCGATCTGGGTGAATTCCGGCTGGCGGTCGGCACGCAGGTCTTCGTCACGGAAGCATTTGGCGATCTGGTAGTAACGGTCGAAGCCGGCCACCATCAGCAGTTGCTTGAACAGCTGCGGCGATTGCGGCAGGGCGAAGAACGAACCGGCGTGGGTACGGCTCGGCACCAGATAGTCACGCGCACCTTCCGGAGTGGCCCGGGTCAGGATTGGCGTTTCGACGTCGAGGAAGCCGTTCTCGTCGAGGAAGCGACGGATGCTGGTGGTCATGCGTGAACGCAGACGCAGCTTCTCGGCCATTTCCGGACGACGCAGATCGAGGAAGCGATAGCGCAGGCGGGTTTCTTCGCCGACGTCGGAGAACTCGTTGAGCGGGAACGGCGGGGTTTCCGACTCGTTCAGCACTTCCAGTTCATAACCGAGCACTTCGATCATGCCCGAAGCCATGTTGGCGTTGGTCGCGCCGGCCGGACGCAGACGCACCTTGCCGGTGATCTTCACGACGTATTCGCTGCGCACGCGATCGGCAGCGGCGAAGCTCTCGGCGCGATCCGGGTCGAACACCACCTGGGCCAGACCATCACGATCACGGATGTCGAGGAAAATCACCCCGCCGTGGTCGCGGCGACGGTGAACCCATCCGCAAAGGGTAATTTCCTGGCCTTCCAGGCTTTCGTTCAGTTGGCCGCAATAGTGGCTGCGCATCATGGTGTGGTTCGCTTCTCGTAATTCGAAATTCGGTGGAGATCCCGCCGCCATCAAGCAAGGCGGCAACTCACGCGTGTCGTTCGTTCAGGGTTTGAACCCTAGTCAGCTTTGTCGCCACCGGCCAGATTCTTCTTGGCTCCGGTCTTGAAGTCGGTCTCGTACCAACCGTTGCCGCTGAGGCGAAAACCCGGCATGGACAGCTGCTTCTTCAGTTCGGGCGCCTGGCAGGCAGGGCAATCGACCAACGGTGCGTCGCTGATCTTCTGAATGGCTTCCAACTGATGACCACAGGAAGCACATTGGTAATCGTACATTGGCATGGAGGTGTCTCGGCGATCAGATTGCTGCCGCGCGCAGGGCTTTGCGGCGAAAGCGCGGGATTATATCGATTAAATGCAGGCTGTGCAGCCGTAACGCTGCACAGCCTGCAACCTCGTTGCAACCGCCGTTTCAGCGCGAAACGGCGGGTGCGAGATCTTTGATCCCGTTCATGACACAAACCACCCGTACCAGCGCACTGAAATTCTTCACCCCGCCATAACGCAGATGCACCTCGCGATCGACGTGGGATAACAGTGTGCTGACCGAACAATGATTGTCCTCGGCCATGCCGCCGAGAATATTCCAGTAGACCTGCTCCAGGCGCAGGCAGGTCGCAAAACCGTTGAGGCGAATCGACCGCGACAGCGGCCGGATCAGATTCATGTCGAACTCGCTGACAAACGGGTCGACTTTAATTACGTGCCGCGAAGCCGACATCCTGTCGCTTCGCCTGTCTCCTTCTACCATAGCGTTGACACTCCTTTGCCATGACTGCTGATTTATAAGGCAACATCCTGCGCCCTCATAAAAACCCAGTGACAAAGTTAGCGCCATACGACTTGTTGACCAGCCTCGTAGGATAAGCCAACGACAACGGTAAGAGTCTGGAGAGCATGCGGACGACCTCACGTCGTCCGCAGCGGCCGGGTCATTCCTCGAGCAGCGCGCGCAGCATCCACGCAGTTTTCTCGTGCACTTGCATGCGCTGGGTCAGCAGGTCAGCGGTCGGCTCGTCGCTGACCTTGTCCAGCAGCGGGAAAATGCCGCGCGCGGTACGCGTCACCGCTTCCTGGCCTTCGACCAATTGCTTGATCATGTCTTCGGCGCTCGGCACACCGACTTCTTCTTTAATAGAAGAAAGACGCGCGTAGGTCGCGTAGGCACCCGGCGCCGGGAAGCCCAACGCACGGATACGCTCGGCGATCGAATCGACGGCCAGCGCCAGCTCGTTGTATTGCTCTTCGAACATCAGGTGCAGCGTGCGGAACATCGGGCCGGTGACGTTCCAGTGAAAGTTATGGGTTTTCAGATACAGCACATAGGTGTCCGACAGCAGTCGCGACAGCCCTTCGACGATGGATTTGCGGTCTTCTTCACTGATACCGATATCAATTGCCATGCTTACCCCCTAACAGTGATTGAATTCATCCAGCAGGTTCAGCCCCACTTTAGCAAGGCAAGCGCCCGCTCGCAGCTATCAATCCGTGATCTGACTGCGACAAATCGACCGTTTCTCTGCCGCTGGCCGGGCTGATTTGAGTAGCCGCAGGCTTTGCTGTTAAATAGGCAGTGTGTCGCCATGCCCTATTTTCCGGGGCGTTGCGCATAGGCTGATGCCGTGTACGTGTCCACCGCCTCTTATTTTGTCCTGAAGCGAACCGTGCGCCTTCAGCTCTTCCTTGTGAGCCGTCATAACGTGAGCCAATCAAAATGTTGAAAATCGTCCACCTGCTAATGGGCGCAGCAGCCTTGCTGCTGTCGTTCATACCCAGCCTGAAAGCCGAAGCCGTTCCTTACCTGCAACAGCCCGATGCACTTTACCTGGCCTTTTTCGGCCTGCTGAACCTGGTCATCGCTCCAGTGATTCCCTACTGGAACAAAGGCCCGCGCCAGCATCTGCAAAATCTGGTCAGCGCCCTTCTGGTACTGACTGTCGTCCTGCAAACTTTGACCCTGATCGCGCCGATGCCGGTCATCGCTGGCCAGCCGGCGGTGTTGTTCAGCCTGGTGATCGCTCTGGTTGCCGTGCTTCTGCATTTGGCCGTGAGCTTCTACAAATCGTCACCGGCCGCTGCGCCGACCACCTATGACATGAGCAATCGCGATACCGGCACCGTGAAGTGGTTCAACACTTCCAAGGGTTTCGGGTTTATCTCCCGGGATTCCGGTGATGATATTTTCGTGCACTTTCGCGCCATTCGTGGCGAAGGCCACCGTGTTCTGGTCGAAGGCCAGCGCGTCGAGTTCTCGGTGATGAACCGCGACAAGGGCCTGCAAGCCGAGGACGTGATCGCCGCTCTGCCGCGTCGCTGATCCAAAGCAAAAAAAACCGCGAACAGCTTGGCTGTTCGCGGTTTTTTTATGCCTGCCGAATGACTCAATAATGCGGCGGTGGCGCATCTTCTTCAAAAGCACCGAACTGCCCGACCATTTCTTCGTGACGCTTGATCAGCGCCTCCATCTGCAATTGCAGGCGCTCGATGACTCTCTGCTGGGCCACCAGCACATCGTTCAAAGCCTGAATGGTGTCATCCTGAAAGGCCAGACGGCTTTCCAGATCGGTTACGCGCTCTTCAAGGCTCATGACTCAGCCCTCCACAAAGGTAAATTCTTCGGTCAGCACCAGACGCAAGCGCTCGCGAATGGCTGCTACCTGTTCCGCGCTGTACGGCTTGGCCGGGTGCCTGCCCCAGACCGGCGCCGGCCAGGCGGCGTCATCGCGTTTACGCACAATGACATGCATGTGCAACTGACTGACAACGTTACCCAGGGTTGCCACGTTCAGCTTGTCGGCGTCGAACGAATCCTTGAGTAACTCGGCAAGGGTGGTGGTTTCCCGCCATAGCTGTTGCTGATCGGCGACATCCAACTGACACAACTCGCTGATATCCTCGCGACGAGGTACCAGGATGAACCAAGGGTAATTGCTGTCGTTGGACAGCAACAGCCGGCACAACGGAAAGTCGCCGATGACCAGGGCGTCCTGTTGAAGTTGTGAATCCAAAGCAAACACTGTGAGCACTCCCGCTGATCCTATGACTCAGCTTAGCGGCGGCGCCGTAAAAGCAGCGCGCCAAGCGACAGAACGGCAGCATACCTGCGAATGCAGCGGGCTTCACGCTTCCCTCCGACAGTAATTCAGTAAGCGCGCCGACATAAGACATTTATCTCGCCGACGCACCAATACAGCCCCGGACATGAGCCTTGACGTGAAGATCCGCATGAAAACCCCTGATCTGTCGACCCTCGAATCGGGCGGCGCCAGTTTTACTCGGGCCCGATTGTGATTTTTTTGCACCAAAACTGCACAACACGTCTACGCTCAGTGGGTCGGGCATCCGCCAAATACTCAATGCGGGGTGAACCGGTAACGTTTTTGGTTGTCCTGCGCGGCTTTGGTGCGTTGCAACACCATTGGGGGATCGTCGTCAAGCCCGTAACAAAACAGCCCCGAGACCCCGTTTTCACAAGGTTTTCACATCTGAGAGCTGCACACAGAAAAATAACCGCAGCGTTTTTGCGGTTTGTGCACGCTTGTTGCATTCGTAACGGTATGGACTATAAGCGCACCACTGGAAGTGGTCGCCTGAAGCCAATAAAAACAGTGGCAGGGTTGCCCGATGGAGATTCAAGTGTTTTGCCAGGGACTCTTTTTTAGCGATGCAAAAAGGCCCGGAAACAGCGATAAAGTTGTCAGCCCGGTTGCATCGGTACTGTGGATTTGCGACATCCAGCGCTCCTTCTGCGACAACGCCGTAAAGAAGCTGAAAGGTTGATTTCGCAAGTATCGCCAACAATGTCGGCGTGATATAAGTTTGCGCCGACACAAAAAGAAAGAGCCGCCCAGATAATAAAACAGGTGGGACGGCAGTACTCTTCTAAAAACCAAAGGAGCAAATCACGATGCGCGTGATGAAGTGGAGCATGATCGCCCTGGCTGTTGCAGCAGGCACCTCGCAGTTCGCAATGGCGTCTTCTCAGGATGAAGCCAAAGGTTTCCTGGAAGATCAGAGCCTGAAACTGAAGACTCGTTTCGAATACATGAACCGCGACTACAAAAATGGCGCGGGCAACGTTTCCAACGGTGACGGCACTTTCAAAAGTGGCTATCGCCAGGATAGCGGTCTCAGCCAACTGCTGACTTACGAGTCGGGCTTCACTCAAGGCACCGTAGGCTTCGGTCTCGACGCCATGGCCATGGGTTCGGTAAAACTGGACGGCGGTTCGGGTCGTCGTGGTAACGGCTTGTTCGCCAACGACAGCGATGGCAACCCTGAGAAATCCCAGGGCAAGGTCGGCGGCGCAGTCAAATTCCGTGTATCCGACACCGTTCTGAAATACGGTCAGCAATTCGTTGCCAGCCCGGTTTTCGCCACTGACGACAGCCGTCTGCTGCCAGAAGTCGCCACCGGTACCCTGATCACTTCCAAAGAGATCAAAGGCCTGGAACTGAGCGCAGGTCGCTTCACAGCGCTGAGCAAGCAGACCGGCATGGGCCGCGACAGCATCGCCGGTCTGCCGGATGAAGATGGCAATGGCGGCAAAGGCCTGACCAGCATCAACATCTTCGGTGCCAGCTACGCCTTCACAGACAATTTCACCGGTGCATTGGCTGCTTCCGACGCTGAAGACTACTTCAAGAAGTACTACGTCAACCTCAACTACACCTTGCCGATCAACGACGAGCAGTCGCTGAACTTCGACTTCAACGGTTACCACACCAAAGGCGACAAACGCGGCGACTTGGTCAGTGCAATTGGCGACGAGACCGACGACAACGATACCCGTGGCGTAGACAACAACCTGTGGTCCTTGGCAGCAGCTTACAGCTTGGGCGCCCACAAGTTCACCGTTGCTTACCAGCAGTCGAGCGGCGACAACGCTTACTACTATGGTGTTGACGGCAACAGTACAATTTTCGTGGCCAACTCCATCCAGATTTCCGACTTCGTGGGCCGCGAAGAAAAATCGTGGCAGGCTCGCTATGACCTGAACATGAAGACTTACGGCGTACCTGGCCTGAGCTTCATGACCCGTTATGTGATGGGTGACAACATCAAGACCAACGGTCTGGGTGAAGGTAAAGAGAACGAGTGGAACGCCGAGTCCAAGTACGTGGTTCAGGAAGGTCCGGCCAAAGACCTGTCGTTCCGTCTGCGTTACGCCATGTACCGCTCCAACGGTGCCTACAGCGGTTACTCGTCTGATAACAACGACACCCGTCTGATCATCGAGTACCCACTGAACATCCTCTAATAAGGATGCGAAGCTGACGTACTGTAGAGCTCTGCTCTAACAAAACCGCCCTCCTGAATCAGGAGGGCGGTTTTTTTATGGATGAATAACTGATCAAACAGAAAAAACATTAGCCAACTACTTATTAGCCAGCATAGTTTTATCGCGCCAAAAAAAACCCGAGAGTGTGCACACTGCTCTGGCTCTATATTAGTTGCTGACTGCCAAGCCAACTTCAAAGACGATTACTGCGTGGCAGATTCCTGCACTACGCGTATAACTCGCTGCGGAAATGGAATATCAATGCCCGCAGCCTTCAAACGATCTCGCGCCTGTTCATTGAACATGAACATCACATCCCAATAGTCCGCAGTTTTAACCCATACGCGCAGGGAAACAGTGATCGAACTGTCGCCCAATGTCGAAATCACTGCCTGTGGCTCCGGGTCCTGCATGACGCGGGGATCCTTGGCCAGATCCAGCAATACCTGACGGGCCTTCTGCAGATCCGCTTCGTAATCCACGCCGACATCAAACACGACTTTGCGCGTTGGCTGACGATTGGTGTTGGTGATGATGCCGTTCGACAGGTTGCCGTTGGGCAGGATGATGGTCTTGTTGTCGCCGGTACGCAGCACGGTGTGGAAAATCTGGATGCTGTCGACGGTGCCCGCCACGCCTTGGGCTTCGATCCAGTCACCGATGCGGAACGGGCGGAACAACAGAATCAGCACGCCGCCAGCGAAATTCGCCAGGCTGCCCTGCAAGGCCAAGCCAATCGCCAGACCCGCAGCACCGATAGCCGCGACGAACGAGGTGGTTTCGACGCCGATCATCGACGCGACGCTGACAATCAGCAACACCTTGAGAATGATGTTGGCCAGGCTGCTGATAAAGCCTTGCAGCGCCAGATCGGCATTGCGCAGAGCGAGCAGACCGCCGAGTTTTTGCGTGACCTTGTTGATCAGCCACCAGCCGATGGCCAAGGTAATCACTGCCAGCAGTACGCGGCTGCCGTATTCCATGATCATCGGGATCCACGCCTGGGACGCCTTGACCAGGTGGTCCACTTCCGCATTCAAATCCATGTTCTATCTCCTGATTTCCGGCTTCCCGGGGTGTATTCAAAACAACTGTGGGAGCGAGCCTGCTCGCGAATGCGGCGAGTCAGTCAACTTTTCGCTGAATGAAACACCGCATTCGCGAGCAGGCTCGCTCCCACATAGCCTTCAGACAAAGCTTAGTCGCGGAAGTTGTTGAACTGCAGCGGCATGCCGAATTCCTTGGCACGCAGGGCCGCGATGGCTTCCTGCAGGTCGTCGCGCTTCTTGCCGGTGACACGCACCTGCTCGCCCTGAATGGCAGCCTGGACCTTGAGCTTGGCTTCCTTGATGTGGCCGACGATCTTCTTCGCCAGCTCTTTGTCGATGCCCTCCTTGAGGACGGCGTCCTGCTTCATCAGCTTGCCGGAAGCGTAAGCGTCCTTGACCTCGAGGCACTGCACGTCGATCTTGCGCTTGGTCAGCGCCAGCTTGAGGATTTCGATCATCGCTTCGAGCTGGAAAGCGGCTTCGGCGGTGAGGCTGACGGTCAGGTCTTTTTCCTTGAACTCGAAGCTACCTTTGCCTTTCAGGTCATAACGACGATCGAGTTCCTTCACGGCGTTCTCGACCGCGTTGGTGAGTTCGTGTTTGTCCAGTTCGGATACCACGTCGAACGACGGCATGTAATCTCTCCAATAAAAAGGCGCGCTCGATGTGCATGGAGCGCGCTTGGCTTGCGGTTAAAATCGGGCTCATTATAACGGGTCTTTTCCTACCGATACGGCGAGCCGCACATGCCTGCAAGCAATCGAGCAAAAAACTGATGTCGACCACCTGGCACGTACTCGGCGCCGGCAGCCTCGGCACACTCTGGGCGACACGTCTGGCCCGCGCTGGCTTGCCGGTGCGGCTGATCCTGCGCGATGCGGCGCGCTTGCACAGCTACGAGGCAGTGGGCGGCTTGACCCTGGTAGAAAACGGACAAGCTCATACCTACGCAGTTCCCGGCGAAACCCCGGACAGCCCCGAGCCAATTCGCCGTTTGCTGGTCGCGTGCAAGGCCTATGACGCCGAAGAGGCCGTCGCCCGCCTCGCTTCCCGCCTCGCGCCGGACGCCGAACTGATCCTCCTGCAAAACGGCCTCGGCAGTCAGGACGCCGTCGCCGCGCGGGTGCCACAGGCGCGCTGCATCAGCGCCTCCAGCACCGAGGGCGCGTTCCGTGATGGCGATTGGCGCGTGGTGTTCGCCGGTCACGGGTTCAACTGGCTGGGCGATGGCGCAAATCCGCTGGCGCCGGTCTGGCTGGACGATCTGCAAGCGGCGAACATTCCCCATGAATGGAGCGCCGACATCCTTACTCGCCTGTGGCGCAAACTGGCGCTGAACTGCGCGATCAACCCGCTGACCGTGTTGCACAACTGCCGTAACGGCGGGCTGAGCGAGCATCACTGCGAAGTCGCCACACTCTGCGCCGAATTGACCGAACTGCTCGAACGCTGCGGCCAACCCGCTGCGGCGGACAATCTGCAAGCGGAAGTCGAACGAGTGATCCGCGCCACCGCCGCCAATTACTCTTCGATGTATCAGGACGTCGCCAACCAGCGCCGCACCGAGATCAGCTATCTGTTGGGCCACGCCTGCAAAGTTGCCGAGCGCCATCAGTTGCATCTGCCGCATCTACACCAGTTGCAGCAACGCCTGATCGCTCATCTGCACAAGCGTGGATTGCCCAGCGACTGAGCAGCCGCTAGGCTGACGACTTGTTCCTCTGCTGCGATAAACCTGATGCCATTGCGCCAGCGCCTTGAAAACCTGCCGGTCGGCCAGAAACTGCTGGCTGCCCTGCTGGTGTTGTTGACCACGGTTCTGCTGGTCGCCAACCTGACCTTTATCAGCGCCGCCTACTACATTTCTCAGGAAAGCATGGCGCCTCAGGCCCTGCAGACCATCGGCCGGCTGATCGCCAATCCGAGTCTGGTCAGCGATGCGCTGGAGTCACCGCGCAGCGCCGAGCGCCTGCTCAAGGAGCTCGACAGTTATTCACCGCTGCGTGCCGCCGCCCTGTACGACGGCAAGGGCGAACGCCTGGCGCAAGTGCAGCGCGGCGAAAAACTCAGCCTCCCCGAGCGCTACCGCCACGTCGAAGCCTGGCAACTCACCGAGTTCCGCAGCAACCAACTGATCACCCTGCCACGCCCCGGTGCCGCGCCGGGGCATCTGTTGCTGGTCGCCAGCAGCGAACTGCCGATGGCGTTCTACACCGGCACCCTGACCGCCAGCCTCGGCATCCTGATCTTCAGCGTACTGCTGTGGCTGGTCATCGCCCGGCAGATCAAGCGCCTGATTACCCGGCCGATTCACCAGCTGGAGGAATTGTCCCGGCAGGTCACCCGCGAAGAGAACTACGCCTTGCGCGCTGCACGCGGCAACCATGACGAAATCGGCAGTCTGGCCGAGGCGTTCAACACCATGCTTTCGCGCATCGAAGCCCGCGAGCAGCAGCTCAAACGCGCACGCGACGACTCACAGGCCGCCTACGATCAGGCGCAGGGGCTGGCCGAGGAAACCCGCCACACCAACCGCAAACTGGAGCTGGAAGTCCAGGTGCGCAGCAAGATCGAGAAGAAACTCACCGGCTTCCAGAATTACCTCAACAGCATCATCGACTCGATGCCCTCGGCGCTCATCGCTCTCGACGAGCAGCTTTACGTCACTCAATGGAATCAGGAAGCCAGCGCCCTCTCCGGCACACGCCTGGATGAGGCGCTGAACCAGCCGATCTTCCTCGCCTTCGAACCGCTCAAGCCGTTTTTGCCGCAGCTCAAGGCCACCGTCGAACAGCACACCGTGGCCAAAGTCGACCGGGTGACCTGGTTCAAGGACGATGAACCCAAGCATTATGCGCTGACGTTTTATCCGCTGATGGGCGGTGCCGGGCGTGGCGTGGTGATCCGTATCGACGACATCACTCAGCGTCTGTCGCTGGAAGAAATGATGGTGCAGTCGGAGAAAATGCTCTCGGTCGGTGGCCTTGCGGCCGGCATGGCCCACGAAATCAACAACCCGCTCGGCGCGATCCTGCACAACGTGCAGAACATTCGTCGGCGTCTGTCGGCGGATCTGCCGAAGAACATCGAGACCGCCGAACAATTGGGCATCGAACTGGACACGGTGAACCGCTACCTGCAAGGCCGCGAAGTCCCGCAACTGCTCGACGGCATTCAACAGGCCGGCGCCCGCGCGGCGAAAATCGTCACGCACATGCTCAGCTTCAGCCGCCGCAGCACTCGGCAAATGGCGCCGTGCGATCTGCCGGCATTGATTGATCAAGCCGTGGAAATCGCCGGTAACGACTTCGATCTGGCCATCGGCTTCGACTTCAAGGGCCAGGCGATCATTCGTCAGTTCGACCCGGCCCTCGGTCCGGTGCCGGGCACCGCCAACGAGCTGGAACAGGTGCTGCTCAATCTGCTGAAAAACGCCGCGCAGGCGATTCATCAGCGCGAAGACGACAGCGAGCCGGGCCGGATCATTCTGCGCACCAGGCTCAATCCGCCGTGGGCCGAGATCCAGGTCGAAGACAACGGCATCGGCATGAGCGAGAACGTGCGCAAGCGTACCTTCGAGCCGTTCTTCACCACCAAAGAAATCGGCCAAGGCACCGGCCTGGGCCTGTCGGTGTCGTACTTCATCATCACCAACAATCACAAGGGCCAGATGGAAGTGCAGTCGGCGCCCGGCCAGGGCACTTGCTTCACCCTGCGTCTGCCGCTGGCGCAACCTGCGCCGTTGACCACCGAAACCAATCCACTACCGAGGTAACCCATGGGCTTTCGCTTGTCGAAGATCTACACCCGCACCGGCGACAAAGGCGAAACCGGCCTCGGTGACGGCCGTCGCGTTCCAAAAGATCATCCGCGTATCGAGGCGATCGGCGAGGTCGATACGCTGAACAGTCAGGTCGGCGTGCTGCTCGCCGGTTTGCTCGCCGAGCGCGCAGTGCATCCGGGGCTGAATGAAATCATCGAAGTGCTGGCGCCGTGTCAGCATCGCCTGTTCGACCTCGGCGGTGAACTGGCGATGCCGGAATATCAGGCTCTCAACGAGGCCGAAATCGAGCGGCTGGAAGCGGCGATCGATGTGTGGAATGAAGAGCTGGGGCCGCTGGAAAACTTCATCTTGCCGGGTGGTTCAATGCTGATTGCGCAGGCGCATGTCTGCCGCAGTCTGGCGCGCGGTGCCGAGCGCCGCTGTCAGCATTTGAACTCGGTTGAGCCATTGGCCGGGGTTGGCCTGGCGTATATCAATCGGTTGTCGGATTTGCTGTTTGTTGTGGCGCGGTTGATTGCGCGGCGGCAGGGGGTCGCGGAGATTTTGTGGCAGCCGGCTGCGAAACCTGAAGGAAAGTAGCGCCTTACAGGACGCCATCGCGAGCAGGCTCGCTCCCACATTTGCCTGCATTCTGACTGGAGAAATGCAATCCACTGTGGGAGCGAGCCTGCTCGCGAAGAGGCCGCTAGCCTCAATCGAGAATCAAGCTTCTGGCCAGAACGCCCGAATCCCCGCCACACCCTGAGCCCCAACACCCCAGGCTTTCTCGCGCTCCGCCGGGCCTACTCCACCGAGCAGAAACACCGGTTTACTGAAACCGTCGATCAACGCCTGCGCCTGCTCCCACCCCAACGGCTGTGCATCCGGGTGCGTCAGCGTCGGCTGCACCGGGGACAGGGTGACAAAGTCGACGCCCATCTGCTCGGCCAGCGCCAGCTCTTCAGCGTTATGGCACGACGCCGCGAGCCAGCGCTCCGCCGGCAACGGACGTCCTGCCGCTGCGTATTTACGCAGTTGCGCAGCGGTGATGTGCCAACCGGCAGACGGGAAATCGCCGAGCCATTCGAAGGGCCCTTTGATCATCAACTGTGCCTTGCCCGCACACAGGCCCACCGCGTCGACCGCCAGATCACGGTATTTCGGGTCGTAGCCGTTGGGTGCGCGCAGCTGGATCAATTTGATCCCGCCGGCAATCGCTTTCTGGATGCCGCGCAACAAGGCCGGACCTTCCAGATCTTCCGGAGTGATCAGGTATTCGGCAGGCAAGCGCGCCGCCGCGACGATTGGCTGGTTGGCCGCCGGGAACTCATAGTTGATCAATTCCCTGGCAGTGACCCAAGCCAGTGGCTGACCTTCCGCGCCGTGAGGTTCACCACTGAACGCTGATACTTCCCAGACATCCAGCAACACCTGTTTGTCCGGGTAATCGTGGCGAACCTTGATCAGCGGGCGAGCAGCATCAACGACGATGCCCAGCTCTTCGTGCAGCTCGCGAGCCAGTGCCGATTGGACTGATTCGTCAGCCTCGACCTTGCCACCGGGAAATTCCCACAAGCCGCCCTGATGCTGGGTGTCGGCACGGCGGGCGATAAGAATTTCGCCGCCACCGTCACGGATGACAGCAGCGGCGACGTGGACGCGTTTCACGGATTCAATTCCTCCAGTCCAGCCTTTTGCCACGCTTTGAAGGCGGGCCATTGGTAGATGGTTTCAACATAAGCTTCGTCAACCGCTGGCAGCTTCACCTGATAGGTGCGCAAGCGCACGGCGATCGGCGCGAAAAACGCGTCGGCAAGACTGACACGACCGAACAGGTAAGGCCCCTCTTCCGTGGCTGCCGCGCGGCATTCGGCCCATAGCGCGAGCATGCGTTCGATATCGACCTTTACTTCCGGCGGCACCGGGTTCAGCGGTGCGTCCTGGCTGAGGTTGAACGGCATGTGGTTACGCATGGCGAAGAAGCCGCTGTGCATTTGTGCGCAGGCCGAGCGGGCCTGGGCGCGAGCGAAGGTATCGCTCGGCCAGAGTTGTTCGGACGGAAACTGTTCGGCGAGATATTCAGCGATGGCAAGCGAATCGGCGATGGTGCCACGGGTGGTTTGCAGCAGCGGCACCTTGCCGGTCGGCGAATGCTTGAGCAGGCGCTCGCGGGTGTCGGGCTTGCCGAGCTTGATCAGCTCTTCGCTGTAGGGTGCGCCGGTCAGGTCCAGCGCCAGTGCCGCACGCAGGGACCAGGAGGAAAGCAGTTTGTCGCCGATGATCAGGTGCAGGGACATGGTGTGGCGCCTTTTCGTCAGAGGAATGCTTCTGAATGGGTTGTGTCTGGACCGCCGCTTTCGCGAGCAGGCTCGCTCCCACAGAGAACCGAGCTGCAGCGAGAATACCCTGTGGGAGCGAGCCTGCTCGCGAATGGAGCGGCTCGGTCCCGGATCAGGTCAAGTACGGTATTCAGCGTTGATCTTCACGTACTCATGCGACAGGTCGGTGGTCCAGATGGTTTCGCTGCAATCGCCGCGCCCCAGTTCGATGCGAATGGTGATTTCTTCCTGCTGCATCACCGCCGAGCCCTGGGCTTCAGTGTAGGTCGCGGCGCGAGCGCCACGGCTGGCGATGCACACGTCGCCGAGGAACACGTCGATCTTGCTCACGTCCAGATCCGGCACGCCGGCACGACCCACGGCAGCGAGGATACGGCCCCAGTTCGGGTCAGAGGCGAACAGCGCGGTCTTGATCAGCGGCGAGTGGGCCACGGTGTAACCGACGTCCAGGCATTCCTGGTGGTTGCCGCCGCCGTTCACTTCAACGGTGACGAACTTGGTCGCGCCTTCGCCGTCACGCACGATGGCCTGGGCGACGTCCATGCACACTTCGAATACCGCCTGTTTCAACTTGGCGAACAGCTCGCCTTCAGCGCGGGTGATCTCAGGCAGCGCGGCCTTGCCAGTGGCGATCAGCATGCAGCAATCGTTGGTCGAGGTGTCGCCGTCGATGGTGATGCGGTTGAACGACTTGTTCGCGCCATCGAGCATCAGGTTGTGCAGCACCTCGCGGGAGACTTTGGCGTCGGTGGCGATGTAACCCAGCATGGTCGCCATGTTCGGGCGAATCATGCCGGCACCTTTGCTGATGCCGGTGACAGTGATGGTCACGCCGTCATGCTCGAACTGGCGGCTGGCGCCCTTGGGCAGCGTGTCAGTGGTCATGATGCCGGTGGCGGCGGCTTCCCAGTTGTTCTCCGACAGATCATCCAGCGCAGCTTGCAGCGCGCCTTCGATCTTCTCGACCGGCAGCGGCTCGCCGATCACGCCAGTGGAGTACGGCAGAATCTGGCTGGCATCGACGCCGGCCAGCTCGGCCAATTTAGCGGTGGTGCGCTCGGCAGCCGCCAAGCCAGGCTCGCCGGTGCCGGCGTTGGCATTGCCGGTGTTGGTCAGCAAGTACCGCACGGCATTGTGCACGCGCTTTTTCGCCAGGATCACCGGCGCGGCGCAAAACGCGTTCAGGGTGAACACGCCAGCCACGGTCGAACCTTCAGCACAGCGCATCACCACTACATCCTTGCGCCCCGGGCGCTTGATGCCGGCCGAGGCGATACCGAGTTCAAAACCGGCAACCGGGTGCAACGTTGGCAAAGGACCAAGACCAACAGCCATGAATGCGCTCCTTACTCAATGATGTCAGCACCGCCACGGGAAAGGACGGTGGGATAAATGGCAAAACGCCGCGACGGCAGGAGCCGGTCGCGGCGCGGGTGTACAGCGATTGAAACGGGTTTTACTGGATCTGCCCGTGGCAATGCTTGTATTTCTTGCCCGAACCGCAGTAGCACAGTTCGTTGCGGCCCAGCTTCTGCTCGTTGCGAACCGGGGCAGCGGCGGTGGCCAGTGCCACATCGACCTCTTCACCCAGCGCTTCCGGCTGATCCAGCCCAGGCGCTTCGGCATGTTCGAACTGCATGCGCGCCGCCAGTGCTTCGGCTTCCTGACGCAGGCGTTGCTCTTCGGCTTCCGGATCTTCGCGGCGAACCTGAACGTGCGAGAGCACGCGGATCGAGTCGCGCTTGATCGAATCGAGCAGCTCGGAGAACAGCGTGAACGACTCGCGCTTGTATTCCTGCTTCGGGTTCTTCTGCGCATAGCCACGCAGGTGAATGCCGTGACGCAGGTGATCCATGGTCGACAGGTGGTCTTTCCACAGGTCGTCGAGTACGCGCAGGACGATCTGCTTCTCGAACGAGCGCAGCGCCTCGGCACCGGCCTGATCTTCTTTCTCGTTGTACGCCGCCATCAGCTCGGTCATGAGCTTCTCGCGCAGGGTTTCTTCGTACAGGTGATCGTCTTCGTCGAGCCATTGCTGGATCGGCAGTTTCACGCCGAAATCGCTTTCGATCGACGCTTCCAGACCGGCCACGTCCCACTGCTCTGGCAGCGATTGCGGCGGAATGTGCGCGCTGACGGTAGCGTTGAGCACGTCCTGACGGAAGTCGGCGATGGTTTCGCCGATGTTGTCAGCGGCCAGCAACGTGTTACGCATGTGATAGATCACTTTACGCTGCTCGTTGTTGACGTCGTCGAACTCGAGCAGTTGCTTGCGGATGTCGAAGTTGCGGCCTTCAACCTTGCGCTGCGCCTTCTCGATCGCGTTGGTCACCATGCGGTGCTCGATCGCTTCACCCGGCTGCATGCCCAGGGCTTTCATGAAGTTCTTCACCCGGTCAGAGGCGAAGATGCGCATCAGGCTGTCTTCCAGCGACAGGTAGAAGCGGCTCGAACCGGCATCGCCCTGACGGCCGGCACGGCCACGCAGCTGGTTGTCGATACGGCGCGATTCATGACGCTCGGAAGCGATCACCTGCAAACCGCCGGACTCCAGCACTTGCTGGTGACGCTTCTGCCAGTCGGCCTTGATCTGGGCGATCTGCTCAGGAGTCGGATTTTCCAGCGAAGCGACTTCCACTTCCCAATTGCCGCCCAACAGGATGTCGGTACCACGACCGGCCATGTTGGTGGCGATGGTCAGCGCACCCGGACGACCGGCCTGAGCAATGATTTCAGCTTCTTTTTCGTGGAACTTGGCGTTGAGAACCTTGTGTTCGATGCCTTCTTTGACGAGCAACTCGGACATGTGCTCGGAGGTCTCGATGGTCGCGGTACCCACCAGCACCGGACGACCGGCGGCCATGCTTTCCTTGATGTCCGCGACGATCGCCGCATATTTCTCTTCGGCGGTGAGGAACACCAGGTCGTTGTAGTCTTTACGCGCCAACGGTTTGTTCGGCGGGATGACCATGACTTCCAGACCATAGATCTGGTGGAATTCGAACGCTTCGGTGTCGGCGGTACCGGTCATGCCGGACAGCTTGGTGTACAGACGGAAGTAGTTCTGGAAGGTGGTCGAGGCCAGGGTCTGGCTCTCGGCCTGAATGTTCAGACCTTCCTTGGCTTCGATAGCCTGGTGCAGGCCTTCGGACAGACGACGACCCGGCATGGTACGACCGGTGTGTTCGTCGACCAGCACGACCTGACCGTCCTGGACGATGTATTCGATGTTGCGGTTGAACAGCTTGTGCGCACGCAGACCGGCGTAGACGTGGGTCAGCAGGCCAAGGTTGTGCGCCGAGTACAGGCTCTCGCCTTCGGCCAGCAGGCCGACGCGGGTGAGCATTTCTTCGATGAACTGGTGACCGGCTTCGTTGAGTTCGACCTGACGGGTCTTTTCGTCAACGGTGTAGTGACCGGCCTTGGTGACCTGGCCTTCGACTTCCTCGACGTGCAGTTCCAGCTGCGGGATCAGTTTGTTGATCTCCATGTACAGCTTGGAGCTGTCCTCGGCCTGACCGGAAATGATCAGCGGAGTACGCGCTTCGTCGATGAGGATGGAGTCGACTTCGTCGATCACGGCAAAGTTGAGTTCGCGCTGGAATTTTTCATCCATGCTGAACGCCATGTTGTCGCGCAGGTAGTCGAAACCGAATTCGTTGTTGGTGCCGTAGGTGATGTCGGCGGCGTAGGCGGCGCGCTTCTCTTCCGGCGGCTGGAACGGCGTTACGACGCCGACGGTCAGGCCGAGGAATTCATACAGCGGGCGCATCCAGTTGGCGTCACGGCGGGCCAGGTAGTCGTTCACGGTCACAACGTGCACGCCCTTGCCGGACAGTGCGTTGAGGTAAACACCCAGGGTGGCCACGAGGGTCTTGCCCTCACCGGTGCGCATTTCGGCAATCTTGCCTTCGTGCAGAGTCATGCCGCCGACGAGTTGCACGTCGAAGTGGCGCATGCCCATCACACGCTTGCCGGCCTCGCGGGCGACGGCAAAGGCTTCCGGCAACAGCTTGTCGAGGGTTTCCCCCTTCGCGATACGGGCCTTGAACTCGGCGGTCTTGGCGCGCAATTGATCGTCCGAAAGGGCCACCATTTGCTCTTCGAAGGCATTGACGAGCTGCACCGTCTTGAGCATGCGTTTGACTTCACGCTCGTTCTTGCTTCCAAAAAGTTTCTTTAACAAAGGCGCAAACATATCGGCAGGATCTTCCACACTAAAGGGATGGAGGGCGGCCCCGTGAGTCGCCCGTGCAGCCCTCATGGCCGCATGCGAACGAGCATTCTACCCGGAAACGGTGGTGAGGAAAGTGGCGATGTTCCACGATGCTGGCACTGCGCTTTGACGGGGCTCACTTAAAATAGGGGCGTTTTGCTCAACTTCAACCCGTCGGGGGAAAGAAGTCAGGCGTTGATTTAATGAGCAAATCAGGGACAAAAGCAATGGTCCAGAGGTTCCGCAGCTTTCTGCTACCATGGCGCCTCTGTTCCTTCAGGTGTTCGATCATGGCGTTTCGCCCTCTCACGGCCAGAGCACCCGCCGTTCTGTTACGTGAAGCCAAACCGCTGAAGGCCATCCTCGGCCATGCCCAGCGTCTGGAGCATTTGCAGCGCCTGCTCGAAAGCCAGCTGCAACCGGCCGCCCGCGAGCATTGCCGGGTAGCCAAGTGGCGCGAAGGCGAGCTGTCGCTGGTGGTCACTGACGGCCATTGGGCAACGCGCCTGCGCTATCAGCAGAAACGTCTGCAACGACAGCTGCAATTGTTCGAAGAGTTCGCCAACCTGACGCGGATCAAATTCAGCGTGCGCCCGCCGATCGTCCAGCATCGGGCGGTTGGACACACCATGGATTTGTCCAGCAGTGCGGCGGAGACGATTCAGTCGACGGCCGACGGGATCAGCGATCCGGGATTGCGCGCGGCGCTGGAGCGGTTGGCGGCGCATGCCAAAAGCAAAACCTGACCGTGCACACCATTGCCATGTGGGAGCGAGCCTGCTCGCGAAGAGGCCATGTCAGACGACATTGATGTTGAACGACACAGCGCTTTCGCGAGCAGGCTCGCTCCCACAGTTTTGATCTCCGATTCTCCTCAGTTCAGCGGCGCTTGCTGCCGCCCAATAAAGACCCCATCAACCCCCGCACCAACTGCTTGCCAAGGTTATTAGCCGCCTGGCGCATGGCCGATTTCAACGCCTGGCCTGCCGCCGTGCCGAGGAATTCGCCCGCACGATCAGCCAGGCTCGGCTCTTCGGCCGCCGCTTTGCCCGCTGGTGTTTCAGCCTCGGGCGCCAGCCCTTTGCGGCCCATCAAAATCTCGTAGGCCGACTCGCGATCGATCGGCTTGTCATAACGGCCCTTGAACGGTGAGCCGGCGATAAGCACGGTGCGCTCGGTTTCAGTCAGCGGACCGATCCGCGATTGCGGCGGTGCCACCAACACACGCTGGACCATTTCCGGCGTGCCCTTCTCGGTCAGCGTGCCGACCAACGCCTCACCAATACCTAACTCAGTCAGCACCGACAGACTGTCGAACGCCGGATTCGGCCGAAAGCCATCCGCCACCGCACGCAGGGATTTCTGCTCTTTGGCGGTGAACGCACGCAGGCCGTGTTGAATGCGCAAGCCCAACTGCGCCAGCACGTCATCCGGCAGGTCCGCTGGCGACTGGGTGACGAAGTACACGCCCACGCCTTTGGAACGAATCAAACGCACCACTTGCTCAAGCCGCTCCTGCAAGGCCTTGGGCGTGTCGCCGAACAACAAGTGCGCCTCATCGAAGAACAGCGCCAGCAGCGGCTTGTCAGCATCGCCGCGCTCGGGCAGTTGCTCGAACAACTCGGCCAGCAGCCACAGCAGGAACGTTGCGTAAACCTTCGGCGCCTCGTGCACCAGACGGCTGGCGTCGAGCAGATGGATACGTCCCCGGCCATCGGCGCCCGGTTGCAGGATGTCTTCAAGTTGCAGCGCCGGCTCGCCGAACAAGGCTTCGGCGCCCTGCTGTTCCAGCGTCGCCAAACGGCGCAGCAGCGCCTGGCTGGAACCGGTGGTCATCAGCGCCGCGTCTTCGCCGAGCAACTGCGGGTTGTCCTTGAGGTGGTTGAGCAGCGCTTTCAGATCCTTGAGATCCAGCAGCAACAACCCTTCGCGATCCGCCACCTTGAAGGCAGCGTACAGCGCCGACTGCTGACTGTCGGTCAGCTCGAGCAGGCTGCCGATCAGTAGCGGACCCATTTCGCTCAGGGTGGTGCGCAGCGGGTGTCCGGATTCGCCGTGGATGTCCCACAGCGTGACGGGATAAGCCTGCGGCGTGTGACCGAGCCAGGGCATGCCGGCGATGCGCTCGGCCACTTTGCCCTGCGGGTTGCCAGCGGCGCCGAGCCCGCAGAGGTCGCCCTTGATGTCGGCGGCGAACACCGCCACACCGGCGTCGCTGAACGCTTCGGCCAGACGCTGCAATGTCACGGTTTTACCGGTGCCGGTGGCGCCAGCGATCAGCCCGTGGCGGTTGGCCAGGCGCATGGCCTGAGCGATGGGTTGCGCGGCCGGATCAGCGCCGATAACGAGTTGCGAAGAGTCAGGCATTTTCTCACCCAATGGTTAATCTTTGATGACACATGGCCGATACATAAATTGGATAGACCCATCAGAAAATCGGGTCGGACATTTCCCTAAGGAGAGCCGGAAATATCAATTTTTCAACCTTGCCCATAGTGCGCGTCTCTATCAAAGCACGCCCAGGACATTAAGACCTTAGCGGAACCCCAAGCCGTGAACAAAAACCTGCGCTTCAGCCATAAGATTTTGCTTGCCGCCGCTCTCATCGTCATTGCCGCTTTCGCCTCGTTCACGTTGTACAACGACTGGCTGCAACGCAATGCGATCCGCGATGATCTGAACAACTACCTCAACGAAATGGGCGAGGTCACCGCCGGCAACATCCAGACCTGGCTCAGCGGGCGCATCCTGCTGATCGAGAACGCCGCGCAGAACATCGCCATCAACCCGGAACCTGCCACGGTCGCCAGCCTGCTGGAACAGAAAAGCCTGACCTCGACGTTCATGGCCACCTATCTGGGCGATGCCACCGGGCATTTCACCATCCGCCCGGACGTGAAGATGCCGGACGGTTTCGATCCGCGCGTACGCCCTTGGTATAAAGGTGCCGAAAGCAGCAGCACCTCGACCCTGACCGAACCCTACATCGATGCGGCCACCGGCCAGTTGATCATCTCCATCGCCACCGCGTCGAAAAAGGCCGGGCAGAGCGTCGGCGTGGTCGGCGGCGATCTGAGCCTGCAATCGCTGGTCGACACCCTCGCCGCACGGGATTTCGACGGCATGGGCTACGTATTCCTGGTCAGCGCTGACGGCAAGATCCTCGTCCACCCGGACAAGGCCTTGGTGATGAAGTCACTGAAAGAAGCCTACCCGCAGGACACGCCGCGCATCAGCAGCGATTTCAGCGAAGTGAGCGTCGACGGCAAAACCCGCATCGTCACCTTCGCCCCGATCAAAGGCCTGCCGTCGGTGAACTGGTACATCGGCCTGTCGATCGACAAGGATCAGGCCTACTCGATGCTCAGCGAATTCCGTACCTCAGCGGTAATCGCAACCATTATTGCGGTAGCAATCATCATCGCCCTGCTCGGCATGCTGATCCGCCTGCTGATCCAGCCGCTGCACGTGATGACCCGCGCCATGGAAGACATCGCCGACGGCGAAGGCGACCTGACCAAACGCCTGAACATCGTCAATAACGATGAATTCGGCATCCTCGGCACCGCGTTCAACCGCTTCGTCGAGCGTATTCACGGTTCGATCCGCGAAGTGTCCTCGGCCACCGGCCAGGTCAACGAGGTCGCCTTGCGCGTGGTCGCAGCGTCAAACTCGTCGATGTACAACTCTGACCAGCAAGCTTCGCGCACCAGCAGTGTTGCCGCCGCGATCAATCAACTCGGCGCCGCCGCCCAGGAAATTGCCCGCAACGCCGCCCAAGCGTCGAATCAGGCCAGCGACGCCCGGGGTCTGGCCGAAGATGGCCAGCAGGTGGTCGAGCGCAGCATCAAAGCGATGAACCAACTGTCGAGCATGCTCAGCGCGTCCAGCACCAACATCGAGTCGCTGAACAGCAAGACCGTCAACATCGGCCAGATTCTCGAAGTGATCACCAGCATTTCCCAACAGACCAACCTGTTGGCGCTGAACGCGGCGATCGAAGCGGCGCGCGCCGGTGAGGCCGGTCGTGGTTTCGCCGTGGTGGCCGACGAAGTGCGCAACCTCGCGCACCGCACTCAGGAATCGGCACAGCAGGTGCAGACCATGATCGAGGAGCTGCAAGTCGGCGCCCGGGAATCGGTGAGCACCATGAGCGACAGCCAGCGCCACAGCCAGGACAGCGTCGAGATCGCCAACCTCGCCGGCGAACGCCTGAACAGCGTGACCCTGCGCATTGGCGAGATCGACGGGATGAACCAGTCGGTGGCGACGGCGACCGAGGAGCAGACTGCGGTGGTTGAGTCGATCAACGTCGATATCACCGAGATCAACACGCTGAACCAGGAGGGTGTAGAGAACCTGCAAGCGACCTTGCGCGCGTGCTCGGATCTGGAGCAGCAGGCTTCGCGTCTCAAGCAACTGGTGGGCAGCTTCAGGATTTAAGCTGCGGCGACTGGCCACTTCGCGAGCAGGCTCGCTCCCACAGGGAAAATGCATTCCATTGTGGGAGCGAGCCTGCTCGCGAATATCTACCTTTCAACGAAACCCGACTGACACCCCACCGCGCAATCCCGACCGAACATCTATTCTGGATAAAGGTCAATCAAGGGAGAACGACACAGCGGAGGGTTGCTCACCGTGCATATCGCCGACATCACCATGTTCTACGCCCCGGCCAGCGGAGGCGTGCGGACTTATCTGGATGCCAAACACCGTCGCCTTGGCGAGCGCAACGCCATTCGCCACAGCCTGCTGATCCCCGGCGCGAGACTGGGTGAACATGACGGCATTTACACGGTTCCAGCGCCTGCCCTGCCCTTCGGCAAAGGTTATCGCTTCCCCCTGCGCCTGGCGCCATGGCGAAACGTCCTGCAGGAATTGCAGCCGGATCTGATCGAAGTCGGCGATCCCTACCTCACCGCATGGGCGGCGCTGGATGCGCGGCGGCAGCTGGATGTGCCGGTGATCGGCTTTTATCACTCGGATCTGCCGCTGCTGGCGGGCAATCGCATGGGCCATTGGGTCACACCGAATGTCGAGGCTTATGTCACGCGTCTCTACGGCAATTTCGACCGCGTTCTCGCGCCGAGCCAGGTCATGGCCGACAAGCTCATCGGGCTTGGCGTGCGCAATGTCCATGTGCAACCGCTGGGCGTGGATCTGCACACTTTCCATCCCGACGCCCGCGACCCCGGCCTGCGTGCCGAGCTGGGAATCGCTGAAGACACCCGCCTGCTGATCTTTGCCGGGCGCGGTTCCAAGGAAAAAAACCTGCCGGTGCTGCTCAAGTGCATGCAACGCCTCGGTCCGCGCTACCACTTGTTGTTGGTAGGCTCGTCGATGCCCGCAGCGGTGCCGGACAACGTCAGCGTCATCGACGAATTCTGCCCGGCGCCGAAAGTTGCGCGGCTGATGGCCAGCGCCGATGCGCTGCTGCATGCCGGCGACCAGGAAACCTTCGGACTGGTCATCCTTGAGGCCATGGCCTGCGGCATTCCCGTGGTGGCGGTGGCGGCCGGGGCGTTTGAAGAGATCGTCAACGATTCCTGCGGTCTGCTCTGCGCGCCGAACAATCCCCAGGCCATGGCCAACGCCGTGCGTGAGCTCTTCAGTCGCGGCTGCGATCGACTCGGCCGCCAGGCGCGCCAACATGTTGAACGGTATTACGCTTGGGACACCGTGGTCGACAGTCTGCTCAGCCACTATCACGCCGTGCTCGGCCATACGCTGCCACGGGTGGCCAATGGTTGAAGAAATGAAAGCTGTTTGCCTGGTGTTGCATGATGTGGCGCCCTCGACGTGGGCGGATTACCAGCCCTTCGTCGAGGCCGTCGATGCCTTGGGTGATGTGCCGATGACGTGGCTGGTGGTGCCGGACTTCCATCGCCACGATGCGCTAGACGCCAACCCTGCGTTTCGCCAAGAGCTCGATGCCAGGGTCGCCCGAGGCGATGAACTGGCGCTGCATGGGTACTACCACGACGATCAGGAACCCATGCCGAACAACCCGCGCGACTGGTTCATGCGCCGGGTCTACACCCACGAAGGCGAGTTCTATCGCCTGTCCCGCGAAGCAGCCCTTGACCGCCTGCACGCAGGTCTGGACATGTTTCAGCGCTACGACTGGCCGGTGCAGGGTTTCGTCGCCCCGGCCTGGCTGATGAGCGACGGCACGCGCCAGGCCTTGCGCGAATTGCCGCTCAGCTACACCAGCGATCCGCAGCACCTTTATCGCTTGCCCGACTTCAGCTCCATCGATGCACCGGGGCTGGTGTGGAGTGCGCGCAGTGCTTGGCGGCGCGGCTTGTCGAAAATCCTCAGCGAGCAGCGTGAACAGCGCTGGCGCGAGGCACCGGTGATTCGCCTGGGGCTGCATCCGGTGGACATGCGTCACCGCTTTTCTCGCGATTACTGGTTGCACACGTTGCAGCGGCTGCTGGCGGAAGGACGCATGCCGCTGACCAAAATCGACTGGCTGGCCCGACAGCGCGGACAACTGGAACGCGCAGCATGAAGCGCAGTCTGTTGTTGCTGATCGGCCTGCTGGCGGCGGTACTGATTCCGGTACTGCTCGGCGGCGGCGAGACCTGGTCGCGCCTGCGCAGTTTTCCGCTGCACTGGCTGTTGATCATGTTCGGCATGATTCTGCTCTGCTGGGGCATCAATACGTTGCGCCTGCGTTTGTTGCTCGGCGACCAGCGTGAAAAGGTCGCGCCATTGAAAAGCCTCGGCGTGGTGATGGCGGCCGAGTTCGCGTACTGCGCCACGCCGGGTGGCAGCGGCGGGCCGCTGACGATCATGGCTCTGCTCGCCCGTTGCGGCGTGCGTCCGGCGCGGGGCAGCGCGGTGTTTGCCATGGATCAGCTCAGCGATCTGCTGTTCTTTCTCTGCGCCCTGAGCGGGATTCTGATTTACGCGCTGTTCCAGCACCTGAGCGATCGTCTCGAGTGGCTGCTGACCGTCAGCGCCGTTTCGCTGTTTGGCGGTTTGTTCAGTTGCGTGTTGATCGCGCGTTATCACCGAGCGTTGATTCGCCTGAGCGGGCGGCTGTTGGCGGGGATGAACATTACGGCACGCACTCGCCGTCGCTGGGCGCGCAAGTTGCTGCACTTTCTCGCGGCATTTACCGATACCTTGAAACTGCCCTGGCAAACGCTGGTTCAGGTTTTTGCTCTGACCTGCGTGCACTGGCTGCTGCGCTACAGCGTGCTGTATCTGGCCTTGCGCGGGCTCGGCGCGGATTTGCAGTGGGCATGGAGTTTTCTGGTGCAGATGCTCTCGCTCGGCGCCGGCCAGTTCAGCCTGCTACCCGGCGGCGCGGGAGCCGCAGAATTGACCTCGGCCGCGCTGCTCGCACCCATGGTGGGCAAGTCCACCGCAGCGGCGGCGATCCTGATCTGGCGCGTGGTGACGTATTACTTCTATCTGCTGGTGGGCGGGCCGGTGTTCGTGTTGATGCTGGGCAAGCCGTTGCTGAAGAAGTTGATGAACGTCAGGCAGGCTTCTTAGGTTCGTCCTGCTCTTGTTGGAGCTGCTCCCAAAGCTCGGCGGCACCGGGGAATTCGGTGCCGTCGTCCGGGCTCATGTCATCCGGGTCGTAACGACTCAGGCAACCTTCACCAAGGGTGGCGGGCGCTTTTGAAGTGGCTTTGTCCAGTGGATCGCTCATGGCTTTTCCTCGGGCTCAAATGACAAGGGCCTGAGCGATTCAACGCCCAGGCCCCTGGTTTTTTCAAGCGTGTCGTGCTCGATCAGAACACAACCGTCTTGTTGCCGTGCACCAGCACGCGGTCTTCCAGGTGATAACGCAGACCACGGGCCAGCACCATCTTCTCGACGTCACGGCCGAAACGCACCATGTCTTCGATGCTGTCGCTGTGGCTGACACGCACCACGTCCTGCTCGATGATCGGGCCGGCGTCCAGCTCTTCAGTGACATAGTGGCAGGTCGCGCCGATCAGTTTCACACCACGCAGGGACGCCTGGTGATACGGCTTGGCGCCGACGAACGAAGGCAGGAAGCTGTGGTGGATGTTGATGACTTTGTGCGCGTATTCGCGGCACATGTCCGGCGGCAGGATCTGCATGTAGCGCGCCAGCACCACCACTTCGGCATCGTGTTGCTTGACCAGGCGCGACACTTCGTCGAACGCCGGCTGCTTGTCCTGTGGATTGACCGGTACATGGTAGTACGGGATGCCGTGCCACTCGACCATGCTGCGCAGGTCGTCGTGGTTGGAGATCACGCAGGCGATTTCGCAATCCAGTTCATCGCTGTGCCAGCGGTGCAGCAGGTCGGCCAGGCAGTGGGATTCGCGGCTGGCCATCAGCACCACGCGTTTTTTCTGCTCGGTGTCGGTGATGCGCCAGTCCATCGAGAACTCTTCGGCGATCGGCGCGAACTTCTCGCGCAACTCTTCAATACCGAACGGCAGGGAATCGGCACGGATTTCGTGACGCATGAAGAACCAGCCCACTTGATTGTCAGAGTGGTGGCTCGCTTCGGTGATCCAGCCGTTATGAGAGGCCAGAAAATTACTGACTTTGGCAACGATGCCAACGCGGTCCGGGCAAGAGATCACCAGCCGAAAAGTGCGCATGAGGGGGAAACTCCAGAACTTCACAAAGGCCGCCATTCTAGCGACTGCGCAGGAAAACTGCAGTACGCATACGCGCCGGGTGGGACAAAGCATGGCGAAACGGCTTTCTGACGCAGGTCTTACGTCAAGACCGTGACGCTTTAGTGGGGCTTTTGTCAGACAACTGTAAATATCTGTGCTGACTGCATCACATTATTTAACTGAACATTCAAAGCGCGGCTAATTCCTGTAACTCATTTAAATAAAAAGCCGATCTAAATGTTTACTTGATGAAACAGCCTGACTATTATTGCGGCACTGTCCCCTGTCATTCAGCATTCTACAAAAGGTAGTACTCATGTCCTTGATCAACGAATATCGCGCCACCGAAGAAGCCATCAAAGAGCTGCAAGCCCGTCTGAAGAACCTGTCCGAAGACGACAAACTGCAAGCCGAACTGGAATTCGAAGGCAAACTGCGCACGCTGATGGGTGAATACTCCAAGTCGCTGCGTGACATCATCGCGCTGCTGGATCCAGAAGCCAAATCCAAGGCGCCACGTGGCGGCGCAGTAAAAACTACCGGCACCAAGCGTGCACGCAAAGTTAAGCAATACAAAAACCCGCACAACGGTGAAGTCATCGAAACCAAAGGTGGCAACCACAAGACTCTGAAAGAGTGGAAAGCCAAGTGGGGCGGCGACGTGGTTGAAGGCTGGGCGACCCTGCTGGGCTAAGCCGCAACGCCTTCGCAGAGCGATCCGCGAACAAAAGAACGCCAGCCAGCGCTGGCGTTTTTTTATGCCCGTAATTTATTGTCCGGGCATGTTCGATTTCACAGATTCAAACGTTTGCGTAATGCCTGGACATAATTCTGCCAGTCATTGAGCACCTCTCGCTGCATCGGTGACGCACTAAGCGACCATTGCTCGGCGGCCTCGATAAATGACTGCACGGTATTCGGCGCACCTGCCTCGGGTTGCGTCAGGCGCTGCTGACAGAATAATTTCCAGCGCTCTTGCTCGGCCACATCCAGGGTGCCCGGAAAGTTGCGTGCTCGATATCGAAAAAGTAATTCTGGCAAACGTTCATCATCGAAAGGCCACTGCTCTTGCGCCAATTGCGCAGGGTCGGCCGTTCGAACTTGTTCGCATAAACGACGATCACGATCACCGATAAATCCATCGTACAACTGCTGCTCGGGATCTTCGCTGGGAGTGAAATCTTCGCTGGCATAAATCGCCGCGACTTTATCTTTCCAGACTTGTTGTGCGTCAGTTAGTCGCACTGTCCGCTCCTGATAAAGCGCCATGTCCAGCCCAAGGCGCTGCTGGTCTTGTGCGCGCAATACCGCCAGCGGCGCTACAACCGGGCAACGATTGATATGAATAAGCTTGAGCGGTACCGGTAACTCACCTTCGGCCAACTCATCGCGACGGGTATAAAGACGCTGACGCAAGGCTTGCGCATCGAGGTCCAGCAACCCCTGCGGATCAAGATGCAGATCACAGACGATCAGGGCGTTGCGATTCTTCGGGTGCCAGGCCAGCGGCAGCACCACGCCGACATAACTGCGCGCCGCCGAGAAACGCCCGGACACATGCACCAGTGGCTGCAACAGGCGGATCTGATCCGTCACCTTCTGTTTGCTGCGCAACTGGAACAGCCACTCGTAGAGCTTGGGTTGTTTCTCGCGAATCAGCCGCGCCAGTGCGATGGTGGCGCGCACATCCGACAGCGCCTCGTGGGCATGACCGTGATCGATATTGTTGGCCGCCGTGAGGCGTTCGAGCTTGAGGGTCACGCGGCCTTCATCATCGGTCGGCCAGACCAGACCGTCCGGGCGCAATGCGTAAGCGGCGCGCACCACATCAATCAGATCCCAGCGACTGTTGCCACCCTGCCATTCACGGGCGTAGGGGTCGAAGAAATTGCGATACAGGCTGTAGCGGGTCATCTCATCGTCGAAACGCAAGGTGTTGTAACCGGCGCCACAGGTGCCCGGTGCGGCCAGTTGCGCATGCACGCGAGTCATGAAATCGGCTTCGCTCAAGCCTTTTTCAGCGAGCTGACCGGGGGTGATGCCGGTGATCGCGCACGCCGCCGGGTGCGGCAGGATGTCTTCGCTGGGCTGGCAATAGAGGTTGACTGGCTCGTCGATCTCGTTGAGCGCATGGTCGGTGCGAATCCCGGCCACCTGCAGCGGTCGGTCGTTGCGCGGATTGATGCCAGTGGTTTCGTAGTCGTACCAGAAGATTGAAGTCACGGGCGAATCCTGAACAGAAGATCGGCGAAGTCTAGGCGCTCAGCCGACTCCGGAGCCAGTCTCCTGTCCTCCGAACAGCATTTTTTCCAATTTCCTACAGCTTAAAGGTACTCGAACTGTGGGAACGAGCTTGCTCGCGAAGGGTCCAGCACATTCAACATTGAGGCTGCCTGTCACTGCGCCTTCGCGAGCAAGCTCGCTCCCACAAGGGCCAGTATTGTCCGCCTACGGAGTGGTTACACGCTGTGCAATACATAGTGATGTCGTTTCCCCCCGAGAGGCTGCTAGCATCAGGCGCACTTGCACCCCGAACAGGCGAACATCAGGTAGCCCATGCTCGAGCCCACAGCACCGCGAAGGAAAGCACCGCTGGATACGCGCCATCAGGTCGAAACGCCGGAAGGCATCGATCTGCCGTTGCGTCCCGCTGGGCTGATGGTGCGCGCCGTGGCGTTTGCCATCGATCTGGGCATTCGCGGCTTGATCCTCGGCGTGCTGTTCATCGCGCTGGCATTTCTCGGCAAGCTCGGCATGGGCCTCGGTTCCTTGCTGCTGTTTGCCATCAGCTGGTGGTACATGGTGTTGTTCGAGGTGCTGCGTCAGGGCCGCTCGCCGGGTAAGCAATGGCTGGGTTTGCGCGTGGTACACGATGACGGCACGCCGATCGGCTGGTCGGCCTCGCTATTGCGCAACCTGCTGCGCTTTGTCGATCTACTGCCCTTCGGCTATTTCCTCGGTGCGCTCAGTTGCCTGCAACACCCGACCTTCAAACGCCTCGGCGACATTACCGCCGGCACGTTGGTGGTTTACAGCGAACGGCCGCTGAGCCGCCCGCAATTGCCTGATGCCGAACCTCGTCGCTGCCCCGTTCCGCTGACCTTGAGCGAACAACGCGCGGTACTCGGTTTCGCCGAGCGTCAGGCCGAACTCTCTCCCGCACGGGTCAACGAGCTGGCGGCATTGCTGGCGCAGCCGCTGCACATCTCTGCGCCCAAGGCCGTGTCTGAACTCAACGGCATCGCGCGCGGTTTGTTGGGGCCGACCCCATGAAGCAGAGCCTGTTCGAAAGTCGCCACAAGGCCGAATGGGAGCGCTTCGCCGTGGCGCTCGAACGCCTCGAACACGGCAAGGAGACAGCGCAAGTCAGCGATTTTCCCAAGGCCTATCGGCGTCTCTGCCAACATCTGGCTCTGGCCCAGGCGCGTGGCTACAGCAGTTTTCTGATCGATTCATTACAGCAGCAAGTGCTGCGCGGCCATCAACAGCTCTATCGGCATCGCAGTCGCCTCGGGGCGCTCATCATCAGCTTTATCCTCGCCGACTTCCCAAGACTGGTGCGCGAACAGTGGCGCTTTGTTGCGGCCGCCAGCCTGTTGTTCTTCGGCAGCCTGATCGGTTTCGGCGTGCTGGTTTATCTGAACCCGGAACTGATCTACAACCTGATCCCGGCCGAACAGGTGCGCGAGATGCAGGGCATGTACGACCCCGTTGCCGGCCACCTCGGACGCTCGGCCGAACGGGCGGCCAGCGAAGACTGGGTGATGTTCGGCTATTACGTCATGCACAACACGGGCATCGCCTTTCAGACATTCGCCAGCGGTTTGTTGATGGGTGTGGGCAGCGGATTCTTTCTGCTATACAACGGCATGATCATCGGCGCGGTGGCCGGGCATCTCAGCGAGATCGGTTTCGGCCAGACCTTCTGGTCGTTCGTGATCGGCCACGGTGCGTTCGAACTGAGCGCCATCGCCCTCGCCGGAGCGGCGGGCCTGAAGCTGGGCTGGGCGCTGATCGCCCCCGGACGCCTGACATGTGGCGAGGCGCTGCGTCTGGCCGCGCGCAAAAGTGTGTTGCTGGTGTGTGGGGCGATGCTGTTCCTGTTGATCGCAGCCTTTATCGAGGCTTATTGGTCGTCGAAAACCAGCGTAACGCCGCTGACCAAATACGCCGTCGGCGCCGCGCTGTGGCTGGCCGTCGCGGTGTATCTGCTGTTTGCCGGAAGGACCCGCCATGCGCCTGAGTGACGCCAGCGTGGTGATCCGCCCGCGCACGACCTGGGAAGCCATGGACCTGGGCGTGTTGATGAGCCAGCAGCATCGGCGGTTGTTGATGACCAGTTGGGCGATCGTCACCCTGCCGCTGTTCGCCCTGCTCAGCCTGTTGCTGTGGGATTCGCCATCGCTGGCGGTGTTCATTTTCTGGTGGCTGAAACCGGCCTACGAACGCCTGCCGCTGTACATCCTCTCCAAAGCGCTGTTCGGTGAAACCCCGACGCTCAAGCAAGCCTTGCGTGAATGGCCGCGCCTGCTCAGGCCGCAACTGTTGGCGAGTCTGACCTGGCGCCGGCTGAGCCTGAGTCGCAGCTTTGTGCTGCCCGTAACGCAACTCGAAGGGCTCGACGGCGAGGCAAGACAACAACGTCTGCAGGTGCTGCTGCAACGCAACGGCGGCGCCGCGCAATGGTTGACGATTATTGGCGTGCATCTGGAAACCGCGCTGTGGATCGGCTTGATGCTGCTGTTCTACATGCTCTTGCCGCAGCAGATCGAAACCGACTGGGACTGGCAATCGCTTTTGCTAGCCGCCGATCAGGATTGGCGCTGGCTGGAGCACCTGACCAACGTTTTTTACGCGCTGATCCTGGTGGCCTGGGGACCGGTGTATGTCGCCTGCGGTTTCAGCCTGTACCTGAACCGCCGCACACAACTGGAAGCCTGGGACATCGAGCTGGTCTTCCGCCGTTTGCGCCAGCGCTTGAACAACGGCGTGCTCGGCGTGTTGCTGGCGGCGTGTCTGCTGCTGCCGAACCTGCAACCGGTGTGGGCCAGCGATGCGCCGGATGCTCCACGGTTGCTCAATCAGCCGCTGACCAGTCAGGCCTCGCGCGACAGCATTCAGTCGCTGCTCGAACAACCGCCGTTCAAGAACAAGGAGAGCGTCACCCGTTATCGCTTTGGCGACGACCCGGCAAGTCCGACCAAAGACGCGCAAGCGGGTGAGGCACCGCAGTGGCTGAAAACCCTTCTCGGTTGGCTCGATGGTCGACACCTTGATGCCTTGGCGAACGTGATTGAGGTGCTGTTGTGGGGCGCGCTGATTGCCGCGCTGGGCTGGCTGGCCTGGCGTTATCGCGAATTCCTCGGGGCTTTCGTCAGCCGCCGCCCGAACCTGCCAGCGCGCAGCAAACCGCCGGCGTCGCCACAAGTCTTCGGCCTCGATCTGAACCGTGAAACCCTGCCGGATGACATTGCCAGCAGCGCCGAACAATTGTGGCTGAGCGAACCTCGCGCCGCGCTGGGCCTGCTCTATCGCGGCCTGCTCAGCCGTCTGTTGCATGATTTCCACCTGACGCTGAAAGCCGCCGACACCGAGAGCCAGATCCTCAAACGCATTGAGCAATTGCAACGCCCTGACCTGCTCGCCTACAGCCGCAACCTCACTGTTCACTGGCAGAACATGGCCTACGGGCACCGACTTCCAGCTGCGCACCTGCAAGCAGAGCTGTGCAACGGCTGGCGTGAATTGTTCGGCAAAGGTGCCGGGCATTGAACCGGCGCATCGGCTGGTCTTTGGCTGCGCTGGCGCTTTTGCTGCTTGGCGGCTTGAGTCTGTTCCTCTACCTCAAAGCCCGTCCTTATCAGGAAGTCATCGATCACGGCCCCTCGCCAGCCGCGCAAGCCAATCCTTATCTGGCGGCAGAAATGTTCCTGCGCGAGCGCGGCCTCGCGGTCAATCACGCCGAGACCCTGGCGGTACTGCCGCAGATCGATCCGCACAGCCACACCTTGTTGTTGTTCGGCGAGCGCGCGCGGATGACGCCGCGTGAAGTCGATCAGGTGTTGAACTGGACTCGCGCCGGAGGACGTCTGGTGTTCGTCGCCGAATCGTTGTGGGATGCGCAAACCGGGCAAAGCAATGATCTGCTGCTCGACAAGGTGCAACTGCACCAATCGCTGAGCAAGGACTTGAAAGATCCTCCCGAGGAAGTGGAAAAGGACCGCTTCCCGAAACTGACCAAACTGTACCTGGAAGACGAAGACGCGCCGGCCTACGCCGGTTTCGACACCGACTTCCACCTCGACGACCCGAATAATGTCGCGCAAGCCTGGGCCAACAGCGCCAAAGCCACGCACATGATGCAACGGGTGTACGGCCTCGGCACGATCACCGTGGTCACCGATGCCGAACTGTGGAAAACCGGCGCTATCGGCAAATACGATAACGCCTGGCTGCTCTGGTATCTGAGCGCCGACACCGACGTCACGCTGATTTACGACACGACGCACGATGGTTTGTGGACCTTGCTCTGGCGCTACTTCCCGCAGGCCATAGTCGCCCTGCTCGGCTTGATCGGCCTGTGGTTGTGGCAGGCCGGCGTGCGTCACGGCCCGGTGCAAATGCCGGCGCCAGCGGGTCGGCGCCAACTGCTGGAGCATCTGCGTGCCAGTGCCGACTTCCTGCTGCGCCACAACGGCCAGCAGGCGCTGCTGCAAGCCTTGCAGCAAGACATCCTGCGCCGCGCCCGCCGCCGCCATCCCGGTTTCGATCAATTGAATGTGGCCGAGCAATGGCTGGCGTTATCGCGCCTGACTCGGCAACCCACCCGCGCCATCAGCCAGGCCCTGAGCCCACGACCGAAGCAGCGTTTGTCCAGCGCCGACTTCAGCCGGCAGGTCGCTCATCTGCAAACCTTGAGGAACGCGTTATGACTGAACAGATCGAGCCCGGCAGCGCGACGCACGCCGCCCAGCAGCGCCAGCGTGCCAGCCAGTTGGCGCAGGCAGTGCGCAACGAATTGAACAAGGCGCTGATCGGCCAGGATGCGGTGGTCGACGATGTCCTGACCGCGCTGATTGCCGGCGGCCATGTGCTGCTCGAAGGTGTGCCCGGCCTGGGCAAGACCTTGCTGGTGCGTGCACTGGCGCGATGCTTCGGCGGCGAGTTCGCGCGCATCCAGTTCACCCCGGATCTGATGCCCAGCGATGTCACCGGCCATGCCGTCTACGACTTGCAGACCGAGCAGTTCAAGCTGCGCAAAGGCCCGCTGTTCACCAACCTGCTGCTGGCGGACGAGATCAACCGCGCCCCGGCAAAAACCCAGGCGGCATTGCTTGAAGCCATGCAGGAACGCCAGGTGACACTCGAAGGTCGCGCCCTGCCCATCGCGCAACCGTTCATGGTTTTGGCGACACAGAACCCGATCGAACAGGAAGGCACCTATCCGCTGCCGGAAGCCGAGCTCGACCGCTTCATGCTCAAGGTGCGCATGGATTACCCCGACGCCGATCAGGAGCTGAACATGGTCCGTCAGGTCTGTCGTTCGACCCGCGCCGACATGCTCGATGTGCAACCGCTACGCACAGTGTTGCAAGCCAAAGACGTGCAGGCGTTGCAGCGTATTGCCAGCGATCTGCCGCTGGATGATCAGGTGCTCGATTACGCCGTGCGCCTGGCGCGCAGCACGCGCAGCTGGCCGGGCCTGACCCTCGGCGCCGGACCACGCGCCTCGATTGCACTGGTGCGTTGCGCCCGTGCCCGCGCCTTGTTGCGCGGCGGCGAGTTCGTGATTCCGGATGACATCAAAGGCTGCGCACTCGCTGTGCTGCGCCATCGCGTGCGCATCGCACCGGAGCTGGACATCGAAGGCCTGCAGGTCGATCAGGTGCTCGCGCAATTGCTCGATCAAGTGCCGGCGCCGCGCCTGTGAAACCCTCGCGTTTGCTGCTGATCTGGCTGGCGCTGCTGCTGGGCGTCAGCATCGTGCTTGGCGCCTTTCAGGCACTTGGCAGAGAGCTCCCGTCGAGCCTGATTTCGATCAACTGGGGGTTGCTCCTGGCGCTGTTGGCCTTGGCGGTTATCGACGCCGTACGCCTCAGACGCCTGCCCTCGCCGCGCATCAAACGGCAGATGCCCGGCAACCTGGCGCTCGGGCGCTGGGGAGAGGTAAAGCTGGAGGTCGCCCATGAGTTTGCCGAGCCACTGCAGATCAATGTCTTCGACCACGTACCCGACGGCCTCGCGTTTGAATATCTGCCAACAGTTGTCGAGCTTCAACCCGGCCATGTCAGCCAGCTCACCTACCGTCTGCGACCTCTCGAACGCGGGCATTTCTGCTTCGAACAGTGCGAAGTCAACCTGCCCAGCCCCTTGGGATTATGGTCCGGCAAACGCCTGCTCAGCGTCCGCGACGAGACCCGAGTCTACCCGGACTTCGCCCGGCTTTACGGCGGTGAGTTGCGCGCCGTCGACAACTGGCTCAGCCAGCTCGGCATACGTCAGCGACAACGTCGCGGTCAGGGTCAGGAGTTCCATCAGTTGCGCGAATTTCGCGAAGGCGACAGCCTGCGCCAGATCGACTGGAAAGCCACCGCCCGCCAGCGCACACCGATTGCCCGCGAGTACGAAGACGAACGCGATCAACAGATCATCTTCCTGCTCGATTGCGGCCGGCAGATGCGCAGTCACGATGGTGAGCTGTCGCACTTCGATCACGCGCTCAATGCCTGCCTGCTGCTCAGTTATGTGGCGTTGCGCCAAGGGGATGCGGTGGGCATGAGTACCTTCGCCGGTGATAAGCCGTGCCATGTCGCGCCAGTCAAAGGCAGCGGCCAACTGAACGTCCTGCTCAACGCTGTTTATGACCTTGGGAGCACCCAGTTCCCTGCTGATTACCAGGCCGCCGCCAGCCAGTTACTGGCCCGACAAAAACGCCGGGCACTGGTAGTGCTGGTGACCAATCTGCGCGATGACGATGATCAAGTGCTGGGCGCGGTCAGACGGTTGAGCGCGCAACATCGGGTGCTGGTGGCGAGCCTGCGTGAACAGGCGTTGGATACATTGCGCCAGAGCACGGTACAAACGTTGCCGGAGGCACTCGCCTACTGCGGCACCATCGATTTTCTCAATGACCGCTCGCAACTCCATGAGCGGCTGACTGCCCATGGCGTTGCAGTGATGGATGTTCGGCCCGCCGAGCTGGGGGCCGGACTGGTGACAAGCTACATGAGCTGGAAAAAGACCGCTGCGATCTGACAGATTCGATCAGTTGGTGACTGCAACATGCACAGCGCCGCTGTCCGAAGTGCCGTCGCTGTTTTCTACTTTGACGACCAGCGAAATCTGATCCGTAAGGCTCATCGGCCGCCAGTGAGCCTGGTATCGCCCGCTGTGACTGGTAAACGACTCAGTGAACGGTGCTCCATTAGTGGAGACAAGGATTTTCCGTCTGGGCATGGGCTCTCGCCCCTCCTTGGCCACAATCAGCGCGGTCATGGAGACGTAGGTCTGCAAGGGAACCGGATTAGGCGATGCAACAACGGATTCCACCGCTGCTGGACACTCAGTGACGGTCAACCAGAGCGTTTTTACCACCCAGCCAGCCAAACCACCCTTTACCGACGCCCGCAACGCAGCCTCGCCTGCTCCTTCCAAGACAATGCGCGCCGTTGCCTTGCCTTTGGCATCCGTCAGGGTTGTCGGCAGCGAGGTGCGGTCGTACTCCCACATCACTTCGACATTGGCCAAGGGTTGCGCGGTACTCGCTGACACTACCAGGACTTGCGCGGTCATCTGTTGCCCCGGATACCCGCTCGGATAATCGCTGACCAGTTCCTTGATCTCCCGGGGCTCGTGCAGCAAAAACGCTAAGGAAATCGACTCCGAATACAGCGCATCGCCCACCGTGGCGGTCAGTTGCGCCGCACCCGGTGTTGTCGGCACGAACCGTATCCGCGCTTCACCGTAGAAGTTGGTAGTGGTGGTCACCTCACCAAGGTCCGGACTGCGCCAGACAACCTTCATCCCTACCATCGGTCTGCCACTGATGCCCGACACAATGGTGATCCGCTCCGATACAGCCTCGCCCCAAAACAGCGTCTGACTGCTGCGCGAACGATCCGCAATTTTTACCACCTGCGCGCCTTGCCCCAGCGACATCGCAATAACTGGAGAAAGCCTGGCCAACCGCGCCGAGGCAAAGCGCAGGCCGAAACTCCCGTCCTTGAGGTCGCCCGCGTTGAACCGATAGGTCATTCCAGCTTCCGAAAAAAACCTGGGATCACCCAGACGTGGTTCCTCGAAGCGCAAGCCCAATTCCGCCGGCCCGGTGCCGGTCATGCCCAGTGTCAGATATTGGTCATGCAGCGCACTGCCAGCCGGAGCACTCACGCTCAGTTGATGCTGCCCCTTGCGCCGGGGGAATTCAGCGCTTTCACCCAGTGCCTGAAACGGTCTGGAGTCGAAACTGTATTCGAATCCGTCCCACGGATCCCCTTCCAGCGCTAGAACCTGCATGGAGCGGCGCTCTTCAAAACGGTCATAAGGGCTGATAACCGCCGCTGTCACCACATGCTCACCTGCCGTGGTTGGCGCAAAGGGAAAACCACTCCAGCCGTCGGCCCCCGTCCCGTGCACTTCGGTGCTGCCGTCGGCTGTCCATTGAACAGCCACTTGCTCCAGAGGGAGGTCGGGACGATAAGGGGAGCGTACCTTCAGCCACATCCACGCAGGATCCTGCCCAATGACCGGATCCACCGCAGATGCACGGACGTCTTCGATCGTGATTTTATTGTGGGCCAGGGTCATCGTATTGATGTCGCTCACGCCAAAGAAACTGATAATGAACTGAAGTTTGAAAACCCCGGGTTTGGTACTTTTTGAACAGTCCAGCGTCCAGGTAAACCCGCTGTCGTCCACAACATTTTCGCTATTGGGGGGTGGGCTCAACTCGATTCCGAGCTCTGCCGCCGGGCTTCCAGTCCATATCAGATCCATGGGGATACCCACTAAAGGACTCAGCGCATTGGTGCGGAAGATATAGCGATGTATAGCGCCAATACACGGAAAGAGCGGCTGCCCCCTGAGATCGGTCATCTGATCCAGGACCACAGTCATTTCTTCATGGAGGTCAGGTGATAACAGTCGGCAAGAAAAATCCTTGTTCGTGAGAGTGTCGGTGAGCAACCTCACCTCGAAAATACTGCTGGTACTTTCGATACGATCAGAGCTGAACAACCAACTCAGATCTTCCCCTTCGCGCAATATTCTCGGCATATCAAGGTCGCTCACCGCAAGCCCGATCTCTGGCTTTGCGTTGCGCCAACCGAGCGTAATTGCCTCGCCAATCAGCGGGCTATTCTCATATGCACGGACCGTCAGGATGTGCGTCTTGCCTCGCTTGCAAGCGATTCCGTCACTGGAAATTTGAAAGCCATCAAACGTGATCCTGACCTTGTCCTTCCACTCGTCTCGTGCAAACGCCGTGACCGAAAACGTGTGTCCATCTGCCGGCCCGCCTTCGTAGGCTCTCACACTGGCGGTAATCGTCTCGTTGCTCAAAGCCTTCAACGGCCGGTAATACAGGCTGGCCCAGCCACCGCTGCCAGTACGAGACTCGACAATACCCTCGGGGGTTTGCCAGTCGACGAACGCATCAATTACTGGCTCACCGGCACCTTTGTCAGTGACATGCACCACCTGCACTCGCATCAAGGTCTTTTCGTAGTTCTCGACAACCGGCGAAATATTCGGGCCGCGCGTGTCAGCGATCCTGACCTTGTTGCGCGCCAGCGACATGGGTTTACGCGGCGATGGCAGTAACAACTTCGAGCAGACCAATGACAGTTCGAAGCGACCATCCAGCCAGTCCTCGCAGGCCAGCGTCCAGAGACTATCGTCGCCATTGAAAGCGACCGGTTGCTGGAGTGGCGGGTTGACCGTGACCTTCAACTCTTCATGCCCGACGCCGCTCCAGTGCAGCGATAGATCAGTCGCCAGCAAAGGGCTGTCGGCGGGCAAGCGCACGATGAAGGGGTAATCAGTGCCACGATTGGGATAACCGGTCGCGTCCCACAGGGTTACCTGCTCTTCGACAACGCAACGCAAGTCGCGCCAGGGGTCGGTCGCCAGCACCGTGACCGGAAATTCGTGAGTCACCTCGCCATTGCCGTAATAAGCGCTGTCGACCGACGCTGTGATGACAAAATCGCCGGCTTGCTCAGGGACGAAATCGAAGTAAGCCAGGCCCTGTTCATCAGTGACTGCGGTGCCCTGCACGCCCTGCCCGATACTCGTCCACCTGACCTCTCGACCATCAAGCGAACGGCCGGTGTAGAACGAAAGGACCTGCACGCCCAACCGGACGCTTTGTGCATACTCGAGGACGGGGTAATACGCCGCGGTCTGCACTTCGCGAAGCGCCAATCGATGATGCCCCAGCGACACGTCAATCGCATAAGGCTCGGTGTTGTACTGGTTCACCAGGTTTATTGTGAAGTCATGACTTTTCTCTTCTCCCATATCCGGGCAGTCGAGCGACCACTGCGACAGCAGCGGTTGATCGACTCCCCAGTCAGGGGTTGCCTTGACTGCTTCCAATGGGTTGCCCTGAATGATCAGTGCGATATCCGTACCCAGCCAGACGCTGCCGTCTACAGGGGTAAAAGACAGACGATGCGCAATGTACAAAGAGCCGTCCGGGTCATCGCCAAGGGAAGCGCCCAGGCAAAGGTGTAACGTCTGGCCTGGTGGCAGAACTTCGTCATCCAGTCGCACCGTCTGCAGTTGCAACGGTTCAAGCTTCAGTTGCAGGTCGATTCGAGTGATGCAGATTGTCGAACTACGGTCGCCCGCGTTGCGCGGGACACCGCTGACCTCGAAGCTCAATTCGTCATCTTCGACGAACGCCAATTGGTCCAATGATCTTTGATACACCCGCGGCTTGAATTCCAGCGGCTGCTCCGCCCCCAGTCCGGCGTCTTCGTGCACCTGTTTCCGGCCTTCTTCTGCCGTGAGTTCGATGCTCATTAACACATCGCCGCTCTTGCGGATGTGCAACCAGCCCGATTCGCCCGACCATGAAACTCCGGGCCGCAGTTCGCATAGAAACGTCAGTTCGTAACCCGCGCGGGCGCCGGGGGTCTTGGGTGCCTTGATTACCTGTGTAGCCGAAGCCCCGACACCGACCTCCATGAAATTGACTAACTCGTCAGCATAGAATTCTCTCGCCAGGCCAATCATCCCGCTGGGGCGCCACTCTTTGAGCCGATCGTTGAAGTCACCATTGAGCACCAGATTCTGATTGTTTTGCACGACGGGATCATTCATGGTCGCCTGCTCCTTCGACTGGCATCTTCAAACTGGCGTTTTCAGCCTTGGTAACCAGGTCTGTGACTTTTTGGGCGAACGTCGGCTCGCCGGCTTTGGCGCTGTAGCGCACGCGGATAATGATATCGGTCAAGGATTTGAGCATTGCAGCTTGTGGCTGTTTTAGCGGTCGAGGAAAACTCAGTCGCCAGTGGGAAACCGCACCCGTGCATTCAAACGGGTTGAGTAAACCTTCATCAGGTTTCTGGTGGGTCAGGCCACTGTCGGAAAGCCCTACCGATAAAACGATCTGCTGAGCGCTGCGCAGGTTGAACACCAGATCGCCAGGTACGCCTGAGGTCGGCGTATGCAGGTACTGCACAGACTGTGTGGTGGGCCGGGTCGCCGTCACGCTACTGATCTGCAGCAAGGTTGCCCGGACATCCTCGTAAGGACCGGTCAGGACAGGCAGATCCACCTCCACTGAACTGATCTGCCTGCAGAAATGGCCGGGGTAATCCCGGTCGAACAGCAACTGGGTCAGTCTGAACTCCAATACACCTGTTGCCATCAATTGCTGGTGTGCATCTGCCCAACTGCTCACGCCCTCTTGAGGCTCGATGCCGTCGTCGCACAACTGCCGCAAGGAAACTGTTTTGACCAGCTCCAGCCGCCGCTCGTAGCTTTGCAAGCGCCTGCGTTCCTGGTCCAGCAGATACATGTGCAACTGTTCGCCAGAGCCCAGACCATAACGGTGATCGAGCCAGGCCTGAGGCAAAGGGACCGGTGCATCATAATCGCCGGTTTCAGCAGCCAGCGAAGCCTGCGCACTGAGGCACAGACTGACGACCGCGTCGTACGCCTGGTAGTGCAGGGCTTTTAGCTGGCCAAGCATCCAGCCGAACAATTCGGCATTGCTCGCGCGTTTTTTGAGGAAGTTGAACATGGTCAACGCTTGACTGTTGGCCCGAAGCGTCTGTTCAAGGCTGGATCTTGCTGCGTTGACCGCATGGCTTTGCGCTTCGATCTGCGCATTGATTGCGCCCACCTCCGCCAGCGCCTGATCGCGTTGCAGCGCCCATTCAGTGCGGCGGCGACGATAGCCTTCGGTCGTGGCTTGTCGGTCGGCGTCGATTTGCAGCAGTGACGAAGAGACGTCAAAACCGAAAGCCATTGCATCGAATGCGTGTTCGGGCTTGAAGCCACCGTTGGAAGTACCATAGATTTTCGGCAACGCCGCGATGACGCCCCCTGCCACTCTGACGGCTTTGGCCTGCAGGGCTGATGTTTTCGACTGCTGCAGGCTGGCCATGACCTGGTACTCGATCGGCGAAACGTTCTCGTTGTAACGCGTTGCATAGGCATCGGCCCGCTCCTGCGCCATTGCCCGGCTTTGCTGAAGCGCTGTTACATTCGCCTCCAGTTGGGCGATGGATTGTTCCTGCACCGTTTCGGCGTAACGGCCCAACTCCAGCAGATGGTTCTGCTGCAGTTCTTCTTGTTCGGCACGGTCGCGTTGTTCAAGCAGTCGCAGCACCAGACTGCCGAAATCCCGCAGACTCTGTACCCCACGCAGTGCGACTTCGAACGTGACACGCCAACGGTAGGCATTGACCACCAGCCGCCCCCCCATCGGTCTGGGTCCGGCCGCGCTGCCAGCGGCCAGATCGCGGAGCAATTGCCTGGGATCCGTCATCGGGCTGAACAGCAATATGTCCAGCGGTTTGCCATCGATGGTGAGATTGTCGCGCAGGTAACCAAGCCGTTGCTGCGGCCTTGCAAACAGGTCGAGCAGCGATTGATTGATCGGAATTTCAAAAGGTTTGCTTGCCAACAATCCCAGCATCGGCGGGGTATCGGAAGCGATCGGGTAATCCGCCAGGTTGAAATCCTGCGTATCTTCAAGCGCTTCAAGAGGCGGTCGTGAATCACTCTGGGCCAGAAGGTTTTCAACGGTGGCGGTCTGCCAACGAGTCGCTGTGTCGGCGGTGGGCGCCTTGCCCATCAGAAACCCGGCCTGGACGTAGCAAAGCTTGGCGGCCACCAGACTGTCACGGGTCAATTGGCGGTAATACCAATCGCCCCACGCCATCAGGTTTTCCACATAGTCAGTGAACATCAGGATCTGAAAATGCGCGGGTGCGGCATAGCCAATGGCATCCGGATCAGAGGGATTCTGGATTTCCCACCCCGGATTACTTCCCGCCCCCTCTATATCCAGAGGCCGGCAACGCCAGTACGCCGGTTTCGGGTTCATGATCGGGACCGGCGGATCTTTCCGATCCTGGGTTGCCTGTGGATCGAACACGTAATGCAGCCAGTCCTGCGCTTCCTGGAAGCGCTCTTCATCACGCAACCGGGTGGCAATCAAATGCGGCAGGTGAAAAAACAATTCCCAGAAATTCAGACCGTTGGCACCGTTGAAGGGACCATTGAGTTCAACAAATTCTGCGCCGGTCGGCGACGGTTCGAGAATGAACTGGTTGGACCAGTCCAGCACGGCGTCCACGGAAATATTCGAACGCCTTACCAGCTCCGAACCGAATAATGAATTGAGCCGAACGTATTTCAACGCCAGTCCAGCTTGATTGAATGACAGGAACTGTGCCGTGCCTGCACTGCTCCTGTGCAGAGTTGGCGGGACGAAGTCCATGAGATCGACAATCGTCAGGTCGAACTCTTTCTGTCCTGTAGGGTAACTGGGAGAGGCGAATAAAAACGTGACTGGTGTGGGCCAGGTGCCTTTCGTCCGCGAGGAAGTCCACGCTTGAGTTGTCCAGCCACCGCTTGCATCCTGGAGTTCACTAATCGGCGGCGGATCGATATCAGACGATCCCATCACTTGCAGCACCATATTCAACATAGCGCTTTCAAGTCCCGTGGGACTGCAGAAACCCTGCACCGTCAGCACATCGTTGTCATCGACGCGCGTTGCCATAACGTTCAGACCAAGATAGGGGGTCAGAGAACCATGGTTCGTTATGCGAGGGACAGCAGTAACCTGAATGTCGAGCGGGTGCTGAACCGTATCGCTGCTGACGAATCGCTCCTCAAGTGCCAGATCCAGCCACGCGCCACCGTCCAGGAGGGGGCGCATCAGCACGTCGTAAATCGCATGCACTGTCAGATCCGTTTCAGCAGAATCTTCCGGTGGAGAATCTGCGGGTGACTTCTCAGAGAACTTGCCACTTAACAGAATCCCCAACTTGCCCTTCGGATTAAGGTAATCAGCATGCACAGTCGCAATCAGTCGGGGGGGGCTCGCCAAAAGCTTGTCCTTGCACTCTGAACTGTGCACACACAACGGCGCCGACCACTGCCCGTTCTGTGTCATGAATGCCAGATTGATCACCAATTTGCTCGGGCTGAAAGCCTCCGCTGCGCTGCCGACGACCGCGTCACGCCATTCGGCCCAGACCACACATAACCGGCCATTCCAGAACACCGGGCGGATATCCAGCACCTGATTGGTGGTGGGGATTTCCACCGCTTGCCATTCACTCCAGGCCGCCGGGTTGACCGCCGCGCTGGCCGGGCTCAGTTCGATCTCGGCCTTGCGCCAAAAATACTGAAACGGCTGCACTCGCTGCCGCCCCAGGAAGTAGTAATCGGCTTTGGCTGGTGTCATGCCATCCATGAAACAGCTGATCACATCGAGATCGCAGATTTTTTCGAATGCCTGTAGATACTCCTGCAGCGCAGCCTGCACGGTATCGTTGTTCAAACGGGCCTGGTTAAGGTTGTTTTCCAGATTTCTGAACAGACTGGTTTTGCGCAGTCGCACTGATGGAATGATGAAATTTTCCGGATAGCATGGAATTTTGTGCATCGCCGCCCAATCGGAATAATTGCTGTAAAAAATCCATTCGTGCAGATGACGCTTGTCGAACTCATGATCTCCAAAGCCTGGCTCCAGCTTTCGATACACCGCATGAATGTACTGCTGCACACAGCTTGTCGCTTCGGCAACTCTGGAACTCTTCACCTGATAGGTGTCAAGCGGGTCGATGCGCAGCAATTCAAACAGATCGTCAGGCGTTTTCAGAAACGGGTATCGGGTATTGGCCACTTGACCAATGCAGTATTCGAGCAGGGCCGAGCGACGTTTTTCCAGCAGCCCGCCAATGTTACTCAGTGCCATGATCTCGCTCCTTGGAATATGGCCCGGGGACAAACGTTCGCCAGGCAGTACGCAACGTCCTGCCACTAGCTCCGGGCGAACGTGATGGCATTGGTGAATATTCTTTCGCTTTCCCCAGACTGAGTGCGAACACTGAACACGAATGTGCCGCCCGTCCTGCTTGAAACAAAAACCCGTGTAAGCCCCTGCTGATCAGTAAAACCCTGCGCCGGCCGAATAGTGACGGCATCCCTCTTCTCGGGCGCTTCGATTGTCCAGAACCACTCCACCAGCGAGTTCTGTCCGCGGTTTCCGTAGGCGTCTTCCAGCACCGCATAAAGTTCTACTTCATGGCCGTATTCCACTGTATCCAGAGGCGTAGGTGAAAGTTCCTCAAGCGGGAAAAACAGCGTAGCGAAATCGGCCGTGATCTCGATGGAAGGGGCATATTGCGGCTCGAACAAATCCAGCCAGAGCAATGGCGTGTCGTGACCCATGACATTGCCGGGAATAAACTCGGCCACAAGCGTCCCGTCGATCAGGGTGGTGTCGTCCTCAATGGTGCCCAAAGTGGCGCGCCAATGGACGGTGACGCCACTCAGCGGCTCCCCGTTGGCGTCTTTGAGGGTCACCTTGTAAGTGACTTTTTCGCCTGGCTTATTGGCCACAACAGTGCTGTTATCCACCACTTCGCACGTCATCGTGACCAGCCCTGTGACGTCGCCCGGTGCATGCACAATTGGCGCCTGCGCACTGGACTCGCCGAGCAGGGCATGTTCAGCGGCCTTGGCGTAGGAACTTTTGTCGACCGTCTCGGGCAGATTACCGATCAGAAAAATCGTTAACGCATCCATACCGGTCGCGGTGGACAGCGTCAGCACGCGCATCAACAAATCGAGCTGGCTGAGGTTCTTCAGAATCCCGTCGGCATCGATGCGGCTGACACATTCGCGCACTTCCTGCACGCTCCAGCCAAAAAAATTCGCCAGCTTGATGGCAGACGCCTGTTGCGCAAGCCTTTTCGCATCACCGCTGACTGCCGGCAATGCGTTGACCTGACGCAGGTAATCCAAAAGCTTCTGTGGCGATTGGCCGCTCGCGGCTGAGGCGAGGGCAAAAGCGCGAGTGAGCGTCGTCAGGTAATAAAGAGTGCGCACCGTCAACGTATGTTTGTCGGCCTGAACAAGCCAGTCCGTGTAGCCGCTATCCAGATATTCCTGCAACAGCGCGGCGCTTAACCCAAGTGTCGACACCACCTCACTGCGCCGACGAATTTCAGCCAGCAGATCAAATGATGCGCTTGCGGCTCGGTCGCGTGTACGGCCGGACGCCTCGGCTTGCATATCGGTTCGCTCCAATACATGCAGGAGTAATTGATGCACCGTGACGCCTGCCCAATCCAGGACCAGCAACGCTTGATCCACACCCACGCCGGCGTATGCCGCCAGCGTCTCCCTTACCAGCGAAGTCTGAGCATCGCGCATCTGTAGAAAAGCACTGACCATGCTGGTGATGATGTTCTGCCGCAATGCTGGCTCGATCTCACCCAAGGCGCTATTGACCGCCCATGAGATCTTTTGAAGGACGAAGGCCGGATACGTCTCAGCGCCTTGCTCATAGGGCAGGATCAGACCATACAAATCGGTTATCGGCCCCAGGCTGTCGGCGGACGTCGCGAGGAATTCGATCCAGTCGGTAGCACCGGCGGTCGGTACGCCAGCCATGAGGAAAGTGCTATTGGACAGCTGTGCCGTCGGCAGCAAATTGCGAATCTGCTCGAAAAACTGCTCATCCTGTTCGGACAGTTCCTGTACCGGTGGCGCGTCGACCGCATGCTGCAACATCCACGACACCGGCAGATTGTTTTGCGCGCACCACTGCACGCAACTTTGCATAGCCTCGATCAGTTCCAGCGCATCCGGTAAACCGTCCGGAACATCGTGAATGACAGGGACACCGGCGAAGCGGCTGATCCACTCATCGCCGCCCAGCATCGACAGCATCAGTACACCTTCAACCGGTGTGATGTTCAACAGCCGGGGCAGCGACACCAAACGATAAAAACTTGAGATGATCGCTGCGTTGCGATTCAGTGTTTCGGTCAAGCCATAAGCCTTGGCCACTGTTTTCGCCAGAACGTAATAAGTCTGCGGATCAATCGCCAGGCCACTGCAGAGCTGGCTGATCGTCAGATCCACCATGCCAGGCACAGGTGTTACCGCAAACGCACCGTTGTCGAGCTTGAAAGGTTCGCGATAGCCTGATTCGAAATTGAACAACTGATCGAACTGCGAAAGCGCTTCGCCGCGGCCATAAACCGACATCTCACCGATAAAAACCGCGAAGTCCGCGGCAGTGCATTGGTAGCGCTCGCGCAACTTTTGAAACAAGCCAAGTGCATGCACGACGCCATTGGTTATTTCCATTTTGTCTGAGGAGTCTTCAGGCCGATTGCCGAGCGCTGTCGCCCTGATGGCAGCTGCCAACACTACGTCTACCTGATCGAACGGCAATCCGGTCCAGCTCGCCAGGCGCACCATCCGATTCAGTCGGTCATAACGATTGAACCCGATGGACTCGTCGGGATTTGCCGTCAATCGATGCCGAAGCTCGCTTGCATTATCGATACGCACCGCCGGCGCAGTGTTGTCATTGATATAGATTGACCCCGAGCGCTCGCTTTCCGGATGCTCGGGCTTGTCATCTATATAGGTGACATTGGTCGAGCGCACCGGAGCAAAGTCGCCAATCGACAGCAGGGCTTCGATCTGCCGACTGTCGAGCTTGGTGCGCTCACCCAGGAACACCACCTGATTGAGGAACAGGTATTCGTCGAGCTTGCTGGTACCAAAGTTTTGCGCAAAGAAACTTTCGCGATCTTCGAAATCCGCCCGGGTTTCTGTCAGCAACAGGCGCTGATAAGGGCCAAGCCGCGAAGCATGGGCGAAACCCTTTGCAGTATTGGCACCCCGACCATTGGTTTGCAGAAAATACGGATAAGAGAGGTCGACCCGGTGCTCAAAGTCGCCCACCGACAGATCATGAACCTGCGCGATACCATCAATCGTGACCCAATGCTGGTAATAAGGCAGGCCATTGGGGTAGCGAGCTGCGATCAGCGCGTCTTCGATCGAATCGACATCTGTATTCGCCGCAATGAATTTTTCCAGCACCTCGACGATGATGTCCACAGACGAGATCGACTGATAAACCGCATTGAAGTCGACGCTCAGTGCCAGCAAATCCGTGCGCCGGTTATGCAGCGCATATTTTTCTTCCTTGTTGATGCCCTCCAGACGGTCACGAACCCAGCGCAACAAGTCGATCAGATAGGCTACTGGCGACCAGATGGACTCCAGCGCATCTGGCGGGCACAGTGCAGCAAAATCGGTACCGATCAGAGCGTGATAATTGGGACCGTCCACGATCGATAGCAAACCGCTGGAGCTGCGCTTTGGCGCGTCCCTGTTCCCCCTCAGCGTCCTCTCGATAAACTGGCGCCGCTGAGACGTGGCTATGCTGTTGGCGCCGCGCCAGAATTGTTGCGCTTGCTCAAAGCTGAGTTGCGGGTGCTGCTGGAGCATGCCTTGAACACCCTTTTCAACCAGTGGATAAATTGATCCACCGTTTTCCAGGTAAGTCTCGAGGTTCTGCAGTCCGACGTCCTGTGCTCGTTGTTTCTCGCTGAACAACTGGTCGAACAGTTGCAGGGCGGGACGGCGCGAATCAACCATGATCAGATTCCTTTAGGCGACAACTGGCCCGCACAGCCCGACATCCTTCGTCGGGCTGCACATTCAGTAAGTACGATTTAGCGCTGCGAAAGCCGTTCAGTCCACTGTCATTTATGACAGGTTTTATAACCGTTCGTCGGAAGTCAGGCTTGAGGAATTGTTGTGAAAAGCCGCGCGCCTTCAACTTCAAAACGCGCACTATCGGCCCAATCGGACATCGTCGCGTCATCCGCTGCGTCAGTCAGAGTCTGCCGGAATCGGTACCAGTTCCCCCCCAGAGGCAGTGCCCGCGCCGCGTCTCCGCGCCATTGCTCACCGTCCACGGGCAGCTGCGGCACCCATTGCACATCCGGGTTGTACCAACTCACGACGGCGCCCACGCCCGGACGGCCCTTGCCGCTGAACTGCACTGGCTGAGTGACCCAGCGTCCCGGCGCCGGCTCGTCGAGGGCTGGCACAAAAGTACCCAACATGACCGAGCGCAGGGTTTCAAACGATTCGAAACCGTCCCGGGATGCGACTGCCTCCAGCCGGTAAAGCCCCCCGACCAGCGAACTTGCAGCGAGCATCACTGACCAGGTGCGATTTTCCTGCACGATTCCACTTGCCGGCTCTGAGCGCGCGGCACCGACCAGCGTCACCGTAACCGTATCGCCCGGCACGCCAAAACCGCACACCACCACCTGCTGCCCGATGGCATCGTCCTCGATCGGGGTTTCAATGAAGGGGGCGGCCGGCACGACGTCAAAGTGCAGCGGCTCGCTGTCTTTCGACTCCTGCTGTGTGCCGCTTTCATCCATGTACCTTTGCCGAGCCCAGATTGTTTTGCTGCCCACCGGCAACGTCACTTCGGCTTGCCAAATGCCGTGCCAGTCGACATCGACATTACTGAGCAGAGGTTCGGTGAGCCCTAGCAGACAGACTTCGACAACCCCGCCCTTCATGCCGGTACCCTCGAGCAATGCAGTTCGTGGCAACTTGCCGTTTGGTATCGGCTGGAGAAATTCTGGCGGCAGCAACACCACCGTCAATTCATGCTCGTCACTGTACAGCGACGGTCGACCGTCCAGTGTCTGCTGTGCGTCGAAGGTGTAGAGCCTGAATTCCAGAAGGCTCAGGTCAATCGACCAGTCGCCGTCCTGGCTCAATACTTTCGGCTCTCCCAACGGACGGCCAAACCGTTTGTCACGCAGTTGCAAGGTAGCACCCACCATTCCCATCGTGCCCTCGACCGTTACGACACGGCCGACTTCCGAGCCGTCCGGCGGCTGAGTAATCACTGGCGTGACCATCGGCCTCCTGACAATAAAGGTTCTGGACGCCGGCTCCGAAGTTTGCTGCGCGGCGAGCTGGGTTACTGTGACGGTATGGGAAATATCCGGGGCAAAATCCTTGTCGCGCCTGAACTCCCACGTGTCACCAATGACGACACCCTTGTGCACAATGCCGGGTTCGTCGCTGTACTCAATGTTCACGGTTGCATCCGGCCAGCACGTACCGCTGAACCTTGGCGAAAGCCCTTCATCTTCAGGGTCGTTCAGGCTTGGGGCTTGCGGCGCGATGGTGACCTTCAGCACAAACCAGTTTGGCGACTGATGACCGTCGAGAAATTGCTTTATGTGTACCTCACGCTCGAACGACGGTCCCCAGACCGTTGAAGCCTTGGTAGACCATCGCCCGCCGTCGACCTCAGCTTCAGGCGCTTCGAGGTATCCGCTATTGGGCCTGTTTGGATGCACCATGGCTCCGTTGAAGCCTTTGCCGCTGAAGGTCGGTTGGTAGTCGTCGGTGAATTGCACGTCACTGACATCGGGGAGGATGTTTTTGACTTCGAAGGTCAGCGGGAGCGACTCGATCCAGCCGCTGGCGTTGTCAGCGATTTTTTGAATGACGGTAACGTTGTAGGTACCGACAGTCCATTCCTGCGCTGCGGTGCTCCATGTGCCACTCGGCATCACTTCGGCATTTGCGGGCGTGGGAACTTGCACCGCCCCCCCCTGACGGTGAACTGGATTTCAGATTTGCGTTTGGAATCGTAATAACCCTTGCCGGAGAAAGTTACTGTAGTTCCAGTGAAGGTGACGGTGGGCTGTTGCAGGGTGGGCGGGCGAATCCTGAAGGCTTGTGGTGCACTGCGTCCGGATGACACGCCATCCAGATCCTGTTCGACAACAAGGCTGATCGCCCCTGGCGGCACTTTGATCATCCCCTCCCACGGCCCGTCTACATCGCTAACGACTTCCCAGCCAGGAACGGAATCATTCGTCAGATCGAAAAATGCTCTCAATCGCGCGCCAGCCAGGCCGTTGGTTCCTTTCAGGAGGAAGTCTGGATCATGGATTGCCAACTCAGGTGGTTCGGATATTGACGGCACACCCATGACTCTGAAAGTCGCGGCCTCGGTATAAAAATGACTGATATTCGGTGATTTGAGTTCAGCGGTAACCGAGATCGTCCCACTTACTGGGACCTTTGTTGCCTTAGCCTCCCAACTCGTACCGGCATCTCCGACAGTAATAACGTCGCTCCAGTTCTCATAGTGATTTGAGTGCCCAACTACTCTGATATCAGTACCCGACGCAGCAATACCTCTGAAACCAACCACATCCTTTGCCAACATCAAAGCATTAGCTGCCGGGAAAGTAATTCGAGCGCGGTAGACTGTTATATAACCCGTCCGCTCGGAAACCTTACCACCGTACATTTGATATGCTTGAAACATTAGAGAATTTTTGTTTTCTGCCACGGTGACTGGCACTGACCAAGGATCGTAGAAAGCCTCTTTTGCCCCAATCGTACCGCGCCCATCGTCCAGGACAACAGTATAACGGTATATTGCCCCCGTACCCTTGACAGCGAAAGTTGAAGATGTGAAGTTTCGGATTGCACTGATGGTTGGAATGGGCATCCGATAATTGGCGATCTTGTAGGTTTTCAGAACCGGATCACTTGCGTTATCTACATCATAAATATAATCGAACCCCACTGTTACGTTTCTCTGATTGGCGATAATCATTTCTCGATAGGGTTCATCAAGATCGATCCACTCACCGGTCTGGCGAGCACTGCCCGTCAGTTCTCTTACATTACCTTCACCGCTAACCAACGAAAGATAGAATTTTACATTCCCTTCATAACGTCGATTCTCTTTTGCTCTGTACGCTGACACGATGCAAGTAAATGTCGAACCATCGTAGGAGTAGGCATAGCTCACTCGAAGCTGCGCCCACCTACCGTCTTCTTCCGCGTGCAGCTCATGGGTTACAAATGCCACATCCGTTCCGATCTCCTCAGCGCGGACTACCTCTTGTTTCGGGGGCAAGCTGTCGGAAGGATCTTTAATACCATCATCTTGTTCCATGGCCGGATCTCAGAAAGGGCAAGCTGGCTGATAGATAAAACAGGTCACATTCATTGAATACCGATGCGCCGCATCGCTACACCTGTAAAACCTGACAGTCCCGACCAACGGTAACTATTCCACGCCTTAATATGCTTGCGTCCTTCAGCCATTAAACGCGACTGCATCAGCTTGCGTTGTTGCCACACATCACTCAGAGTTCACCAACTTGTACATATGAAACGCCGCCCGGCATGGCTGATCAGGCGCGCGGCTTCGACTTCAAAACGCGCACTGTCCGCCCAATCGGACATCGTTGCGTCATCCGCTGCGTCAGTCAGAGTCTGCCGGAATCGGTACCAGTTACCCGCCAGCGGCAGTGCCCGCGTCGCCTCCCCGCGCCACTGCTCATCGACCACAGGTGCCTGAGCCAGCCACTGCACGTCCGGGTTGTACCAACTCACGACGGCGCCCACGCCCGGACGACCCTTGCCGCTGAACTGCACTGGCTGAGTGACCCAGCGTCCCGCCGCCGGCTCGTCGAGGACAGGCACAAAAGTACCCAACATGACCGAGCGCAGGGTTTCAAACGATTCGAAACCGTCCCGGGATGCGACTGCCTCCAGCTGGTAAAGCCCCCCGACCAGCGAACTTGCAGCGAGCATCACTGACCAGGTGCGATTTTCCTGCACGATTCCACTTGCCGGCTCTGAGCGCGTGGCACCGACCAGCGTCACCGTAACCGTATCGCCCGGCACGCCAAAACCGCACACCACCACCTGCTGCCCGATGGCATCGTCCTCGATCGGGGTTTCAATGAAGGGGGCGGCCGGCACGACGTCAAAGTGCAGCGGCTCGCTGTCTTTCGACTCCTGCTGTGTGCCGCTTTCATCCATGTACCTTTGCCGAGCCCAGATTGTTTTGCTGCCCACCGGCAACGTCACTTCGGCTTGCCAAATGCCGTGCCAGTCGACATCGACATTACTGAGCAGAGGTTCGGTGAGCCCTAGCAGACAGACTTCGACAACCCCGCCCTTCATGCCGGTACCCTCGAGCAATGCAGTTCGTGGCAACTTGCCGTTTGGTATCGGCTGGAGAAATTCTGGCGGCAGCAACACCACCGTCAATTCATGCTCGTCACTGTACAGCGACGGTCGACCGTCCAGTGTCTGCTGTGCGTCGAAGGTGTAGAGCCTGAATTCCAGAAGGCTCAGGTCAATCGACCAGTCGCCGTCCTGGCTCAATACTTTCGGCTCTCCCAACGGACGGCCAAACCGTTTGTCACGCAGTTGCAAGGTAGCACCCACCATTCCCATCGTGCCCTCGACCGTTACGACACGGCCGACTTCCGAGCCGTCCGGCGGCTGAGTAATCACTGGCGTGACCATCGGCCTCCTGACAATAAAGGTTCTGGACGCCGGCTCCGAAGTTTGCTGCGCGGCGAGCTGGGTTACTGTGACGGTATGGGAAATATCCGGGGCAAAATCCTTGTCGCGCCTGAACTCCCACGTGTCACCAATGACGACACCCTGGTGCACAATGCCGGGTTCGTCGCTGTACTCAATGTTCACGGTTGCATCCGGCCAGCACGTACCGCTGAACCTTGGCGAAAGCCCTTCATCTTCAGGGTCGTTCAGGCCTGGGGCTTGCGGCGCGATGGTGACTTTCAGCACAAACCAGTTTGGCGACTGATGACCGTCGAGAAATTGCTTTATGTGTACCTCACGCTCGAACGACGGTCCCCAGACCGTTGAAGCCTTGGTAGACCATCGCCCGCCGTCGACCTCAGCTTCAGGCGCTTCGAGGTATCCGCTATTGGGCCTGTTTGGATGCACCATGGCTCCGTTGAAGCCTTTGCCGCTGAAGGTCGGTTGGTAGTCGTTGGTGAATTGCACGTCACTGACATCGGGGAGGATGTTTTTGACTTCAAAGGTCAGCGGCAGCGAGTCGATCCAGCCGCCGGCGTTGTCTCTGATCTTCTGGACGGCGTTGATCTCATAGGTGCCAAGTTTCCAGCCCGTTACGGCGGTGCTCCAAGTGCCGTTGCGCTGTACTTGTGCGTTGGGAGGCGCGACCGGCATTGGGCCGGCTGGACTTTCGAGGATAGTGAACTCGATTTCGGTTCTGAGCTTCTCGTCGAAATGTCCGGTGCCGGAAAATGTGATCGTTTCATTGGCTTGCGTGTATGTGACGGTCGGCTTGCCCGTGCGTACCCGTATGCCGAAGGGTTCGCTGGTCAGCGATGTCACTCTCAAATAGGTATGCGTGCCGACAATTGAATGCGGACCAGGTGTCAGCGTGAAAGATGCAGACCATGCGCCTGTGGCGGCATCGGTTGGGATGCTGATTTGAGCTTGGGTGTTTTCCGAACGCACAGCAACAGCACTGGAGATCCCGGCGACGACAGTGCCTGTGAACGTCGATGTCATGTCCACCGTCTGCGTCAATCCAGGAGACGTTATTCGGGGGGGGTCAATGACATAAAAATTTCGTTGGACTGACGGCACTGATGTTGCGCCGTCGTATCTTTGACTGGCGACTAGAGAATAATTTTCGCCGAACGCAAACGTATAAGTGCTGGTACCACCCCATGACCCATCAATTTCGATCTTTGCGTCGGCCAATACTTTGATCGATGTGCCTTTGATGTAAACATCCACTCTCGTCATCGCTTGGTGCAGACCGCCTGTACCCGCAAATTGCGGCGTTTGTGTATTTATAACCTTCGGCAACGGCGTGAGCGTTACAGGCTTGAGTACGGTCAGTGATGCTTTCCCCGCGTAGCGCCCCTGCGTATTTCCATACTCCTCACGGATGATGAAATCCTGTAAACCCTGGGGGACATTATCAAGGAGGGTGACAGTCCAATTTCCGTAGCCATTGGTAATGGTCGTTGTGCTCAGTACAGTGCCTGAATTGGGACGCACAAGCGTGATTTTGCTGCTTTTACCGGCGAGGCCTGGAACCGTTGTAGTCACAGTACGATTGCTAGCAATGCGAGCAGCCTTTCTGACCAGCAAAGTCCGCGGTGTCCACCTTGACCATTGATCAACGTAATGCCATCTTCCATCAACTCTGACCTGCAGGTCACTCTCGGGAAGGTCTTCGACTCGAATACTGTGCCAGACGCCCCCCAACCATGCACTTTCAGTGATACGCCGGTAGTAATTATCGGCTCCGTGAAAATCCAGATGAACTTTGTGATAGCGGCCATCGTTTACCGGTATACGAAACTTGAAGTCCATCGTGGTATCTACTAACAGTGACCCGGAGCCGGCCTCATACTCCAAATCCGCGACCAAGATTCCCGGCTCTTCGGAAATCGGATCATCGGATTTTTGGGAAGGGCGATGGTCCTCAGGAAACGGGCCATCTTCTGGAGAATTGGAGCCTGGGTTCTCATGGTCGGACATGATTGAGCTTCCTTATACCGTCGGTATCTGGGTGCCTCATTGAAGAACCGTAAGCACGAAATGACACCTGTAAAACCTGACAGTCCCGACCAGCGGTAACTATTCCCACGCTGCAACATGCAGACGTCCTTCAGCCATTAGCACGCGGCTACATCAGCTTGCGCCGTTGCCTACACATCACTCAGAATCCGCCGGCTTGTGCGCTTTGAAGCTGCCCCGTAACGTGATCCGTGCCGCTGCCAAACAGTGGTCGGGTTTAGTCGCCCGGGGGTTTGTCATCAAGGTGTATAAGCGTCATCCAGTCGGGTAATCCCTATCCCCGCACTCGATGGTGGCTGTACGCAGGGCGCTTCGGCGCGCCGGTTTTTGGTGATACCCCCGGTCGACTAACCTGCGTCCAGCCGCCACCCTTTCGTTTAGTCGCGAGGGGTGAAGGCCCCAACCAAGGGTTATCACCATGATCAAACCAACACCCAATCCCCCTGAAACCGAAGACTCGACCTCCCCCTACGCTTCCCCCGATTCCACCAGACTCCACGAGGCCGCTGAAAAAGCCCTCGATCACTACCTGAAAAAACCCGGCGCTGCGCCGTCGTGCAATTCCGTCGATCGCGGCATGCAGATGTTCATGGTCGCGCCCGACATCAACCCCGAAGCGATGGCCATTCAGACCTACGAGACCTTTTCTTCGGTCAGCATTCTGCTGCTCGACCTGGCGGACAGCCTCGAGGACAAGCCGCGACATCTGGCGATGGCGATCTATCAGTTGAGCGAGATGGGGTTATTGCTGGCGGAGAAGGCGCTGGATCAGGAGCGGGCGATCGCGGTGGCGTGACGTCAAGATCAAAAGATCGCAGCCTGCGGCAGCTCCTACATCTGGAATGCGTTCCCCTCTAGGAGCTGCCGAAGGCTGCGATCTTTTGTTGTTCAGGCAGAAGCGGGCAACGGCTGAAAACTGAAGTACTGCTTCAGCGCCAGCACCAGCTCGCCGAACTCCGCCGGCGCACGCCGCAGGATGAAACCAGCGTCGTAATGCAGCGGTGTGGCGTCTTCATGGCACCACACGCAGCAGGCGCTGAAATCGATGATTTGCTGGCTGCCATCGCGGGCCGGGACCTTGAGGCGTAACTGGAAATCTGCGCCGATCATCATCGGCAACTGGCTGATCAGCATCAGTCCGTCCGCAGACACGTTGCCGAGAAAGCCGACGGGTTTGTCGGTGATGCTATTGAACACTCTGAGGTAATACGGCAACTGGTGCCGTTCGATCCGGCGGTCGGTAAACATGATGTGCTGTACGCCATGCAGGGCTCCGCCAGGGAGCCGCACCTGTGCTTCGGAACGAGCCTGTAGGCAGGCCCGCTCTCCCCGCTTCCGGTGTGACGGTCGCGACAATCGCCGTCACTTTTACCACTGCCAGTCGCAGGTGTTGCGCCGCCATCGAGACAAGCCTCGCAAGCGGTTTCCTTGACTATAGCGGAGCTTGTACAGACGGCCAGATTTTGTACGACAGTACCGTCAGAAGCGTGTCGGCCGTACCACCGCAGCGGCGCTGCGTGTCGGGTAATGGCCCAGGCTCTGCAAGGTTTCCAGACGCGCGCGGGCGCGGTAGGCGTATTCGCTGTTGGGGTACGAAGCGATGATGAACTGGTAGGTCTGCACCGCGTCGATGTACAGCTTCTGCCGTTCCAGGCACTGGCCGCGCATCATCGACACTTCCGGCCACACGTACGGGCGGGCGCGGCTGGCACGTTCTACTTTGGACAGTTCAAGCATGACCTGCTCGCAATTGCCACGTTCATAGGCGCTGTAGGCGTTGTTCAAATGATGGTTCATCGACCAACGGGTGCAGCCCGTCGCGGCGAGGACGCTGAGGGCAAGGGCGGCAATGGGCAACAATCGCATGGGGGTTCTCCTGTCTTGTGCTCTGTATCGACCCCTGGTCGAAAATCTTCAGGCGCGTTTGTCCCGAAGTTGCCACGTTCAATAAAGAAAACGATAAGTAGTGCATTCGAACAATGACTACACCCTTCGAGCATAGTAGCCTCTGCCTGCGCTTGAACTCAGGAGTCTTTGCATGTCCGTCCGTCGTACCAAAATCGTCGCTACCCTTGGCCCGGCCAGTAACTCGCCGGAAGTTCTCGAACAGCTGATTCTGGCTGGTCTGGACGTTGCCCGTCTGAACTTCTCCCACGGCACCCCCGACGAGCACAAGGCTCGCGCGAAGCTGGTGCGTGACCTCGCTGCCAAGCACGGCCGCTTCGTCGCCCTGCTCGGCGACCTGCAAGGCCCGAAAATCCGTATCGCCAAATTTGCCAACAAGAAGATCGAGCTGAAGATCGGTGACAAGTTCACCTTCTCCACCAGCCATCCGTTGACCGAAGGCAACCAGCAAGTGGTCGGCATCGACTACCCGGATCTGGTCAAGGACTGCGGCGTGGGCGACGAGCTGCTGCTCGACGACGGCCGCGTGGTGATGCGTGTTGAAACCGCCACTGCCACCGAGCTGCATTGCGTGGTGACCATCGGCGGCCCGCTGTCCGACCACAAAGGCATCAACCGTCGCGGTGGTGGTCTGACCGCGCCGGCCCTGACTGAAAAAGACAAGGCCGACATCAAGCTCGCCGCCGAAATGGAAGTCGACTACCTCGCAGTGTCCTTCCCGCGTGACGCCGCCGACATGGAATACGCCCGTCAACTGCGTGACGAGGCCGGCGGCACTGCCTGGCTGGTGGCGAAGATCGAACGCGCCGAAGCCGTGGCCGACGACGAAACCCTCGATGGCCTGATCAAGGCTTCCGACGCAGTGATGGTTGCCCGTGGCGACCTCGGCGTGGAAATCGGCGATGCCGAGCTGGTGGGCATTCAGAAGAAAATCATTCTGCACGCACGCCGCCACAACAAAGCGGTGATCGTCGCGACGCAGATGATGGAGTCGATGATCCAGAACCCGATGCCGACCCGCGCTGAAGTGTCCGACGTGGCCAACGCCGTGCTCGACTATACCGACGCTGTGATGCTCTCGGCAGAATCCGCCGCTGGTCTCTACCCGCTGGAAGCCGTGCAGGCGATGGCGCGCATCTGCGTCGGCGCCGAGAAGCACCCGACCGGCAAGACCTCCAGCCACCGCATCGGCAAGGAATTCAGCCGTTGCGACGAAAGCATCGCGCTGGCGACCATGTACACCGCCAACCACTTCCCGGGCGTCAAAGCGATCATTGCATTGACTGAAAGCGGCTTCACCCCGCTGATCATGTCGCGTATCCGCTCCTCGGTGCCGATCTACGCGTTCACCCCGCACCGCGAAGCCCAGGCCCGCGCGGCGATGTTCCGTGGCGTCTACACCATCCCGTTCGACCCGGCCTCGCTGGAACCGCACGAAGTCAGCCAGAAAGCCATCGACGAACTGACCAAGCGCGGCGTTGTGGAAAAAGGCGACTGGGTCATCCTGACCAAGGGCGACAGCTACCACACCACTGGCGGCACCAACGGCATGAAGATCCTGCATGTCGGTGATCCGCAGGTCTGAGTGACCGGCCGCTGAAACGCAAAAGCCCCGCCATGTGAATGGCGGGGCTTTTTGTTGTCTGCATGTCGCTGAAAACCAGTTTTCACAGAACGTCAACTGTCAGTTCTGTCAGTTGTTGCAAGAGCCATTCTTGACTAGCGTGCTACCTCACCACCCAACCACTCAAGACTGGACACGAGTCGTGATCAAGGAGGATTGAAGATGGACGTTGCGGCAAACATCTCGCCAGGTAAATTCGACCCAACGTTTGGCAATCAGGGCGTCGCCACTCCGAAAAAACCTCCCGATTTTTCAGGAAACCTTGTCCTGCGGGGGGTGATGGTCGACAAATCAGGGCGCACCTATATCGCGGGAAGCGTAGGCCAATCGAACGGTGATGCCTACTACTTGATCAGACTGGATAGCAATGGCGTACACGACACTCAATTTGGCCAGAGTGGCTACGTAACCGGTCAATTTGAGGACGGAGAAGGATCGCATTCCTTCGCTAACGAAATAGTGGAACAGGCCGACGGCAAACTGCTGCTCATCGGCAGTTTCTTCCAGGCTAACCTCAAGCGTGCCATAGGAGTCGTGCGTCTCGACGTCGCTGGCAACCTTGATCCGGCATTCAACAAAACCGGCAAAGTCGCTGTTTACCTCACGGACGACGACACGGCACATCAGATGCACCAGCAACTACCCAACGCAGCGAACTCAAAAACCGCTAGCCAGCGGTCGACCGTTCTGCCTGACGGCAAGATCGTATTGCATACCACCGTAGATCGGGATGGAAACAAAGTGGCGACAGCCGTCATTCGACTCTTGCCTGACGGCACACGGGATATTGAATTTAACGAGGGAGAAATCGCCTATGTTCTCCACCCGAATTTCACTCACACGGAGCTATACGATCTATTGGCAAAACAGGATGGGACCTACGTGCTCGCGGGCTGTGTACGTGGCAATGATCCTTACCGGGCAGTACTCAACCGCTTGACTGCTACCGGGAAAATTGATGACTCGTTCGCCGTTGATGGCTTTGAAGTGATGGATCCGATAGAGAACTCGCTGAGCGTCAATGTCTTGAAAGTTATCGGGCAGACGAATAAGCGGCTGTTATCCGTTGGGTATACCGAGCCTGCACACCATGGCGTATTGATCAGCCGGGAATCCGACGGTAAACCCAACATCCAGTTCAACGCAGGCAAACCACTTCTGAGCAGACTGCAAGGCATTGACACCTTATGGCTTGACGCGTCCATCCAGAGCAGCGGACACATACTTGTTGCCGGGCTGAGTCAAGTGTCCTCTGGTTTTAACCATGTTATTGCCAGATTCACCGATGACGGCAAATTGGACACGGATTTTGCGGATGGCAAAGGCTGGCGAGTGTTCGACCTGGAGAGGGGGATCTGGACCGGGGTTGCAATCGGTGAAGGTAAAATGACGTTCCTCGGCCAAAGGCAAGTCGACGGGCAACGGGTTCAATGCGTCGGCCGTGGATTGATCGAGTGACCTGGCGACGAGTTTACCGGCTGCCCCTGTTTGAGAGTTTTATGGTCTGGTCAACCCCTTTCGCGAGCAGGCTCGCTACCAACTTTGAAATGCGTTCCCCCGTGGGAGCGAGCCTGCTCGCGAAGGCGTCTTGACCGTCACCGAAAAAACCTGCTCAACGCCGCAAACGCCTCCGGCGAACAATGGCGCTCTCATCCAAAACCATCGATCACGGACCATACAATGAACATACAAACATCAAACAGTGCAGGGACCCTGGATTTTGATTTTGGCGAAAATGGGGTCGCGATGATTACCGTGCCGCCATACCCGTCAGCAAGCATCCACGGAGTGGAGATCGGCCCGGATAAAAAAATTTACTTCGTAGCAGCTCAACCTGTGCCATTCCCGACCCAATACATACTCGGCCGGCTATTGAGTGACGGTAAAGTGGACACCGATTTTGGTAAGTCCGGGTTTGTCATAGGTAATTTTCCGGGTTTTGCACTAAGCACGAATGGGGTGCAGTCCTTAACCATCCAGCCTGACGGAAAAATAATTGTGCATTGTATTGTTAAAGGTTCTGCAGGCCAGAACGCCGCGGCTTTTTGCCGCTACGACGCTCAAGGTCAGCCGGATACGGATTTCGGTACAAACGGCCAAACCGTACTGGATATAATTTTATCGCCACCGGCCGTAGCCCCCTCTACAGTCAAGCCTCAATCCTTCGAGGGGAACGCCGCCACACCGCTCAGTGTAGAAGTTTTGCCCAACGGCAAACTACTTGCGTCCCATTATTACAGTTTCGACTGGCAGCAGAGCCATGGCCTGATTATCCGACTCAACGAAAACGGAACGCTGGATACGGATTTCAATCAGATTGGCTACATCGCGGTAATTCATCCCCGATATTTGCTTGGTAACACCGTTCTGCTCAATCTAATGGTACAGGCTGATGGCAAATATCTTGGATGCGGCAATGTCGGGGAACTTTCAGATCCATTCAGTTCGGCCATGTTTGTGCGTTACGACACCTCGGGTAAGCTCGATAAGACATTTGGTGAGGGTGGTTTCGTTACTATCGCCAGCGATGCGCATTCACTTCTGATTCGCAGCATGGTGTTGCAACCCAACCAGCACATTCTGGGTGTAGGTTATACAACAGGCGAACCCGCCGTACTGATCAGCATCAAGGCCAATGGTGAGCCGGACGGTGAATTCAATGGCGGCAAGCCCCTCTTTACCAAACTTGAGGAAAGCGCTTTCACCACTTGGCTAGTCGGACGTATTCAAGCGGACGGAAAAGCTGTAGTTGCCGGGGGAGTCAGAAATGGCAATGAGGGATATATTGTCATCGCGCGGTTTATCGATGAGCAATTCGACCCATCGTTCAATTATCCGCACGGCTGGGTTCGCACTGAGTTGGGAAGCGGTTTGCACGTAGCAACTGGTTTGACATTACAGGAAGACGGCAAGATTTTGATTTGTGCTCGCCTGCCTGACGGAAAAATCGGACTGTTGCGCTACCACGCCTGATAGGTGGGAGTCCCGCTGTATAAACGGCGGGACGCTTTGTCAGGTGATCCAGAAGGTGGGGTGACTTATCGAAAGCGATTGGCCCAACGACGCTCTCAATGCCGTTGGACAAATCCGATCAGCGCCGCCACCGCCTCCGGCGAACGCAGGCGCTGGGTGAACAACGCACCCTCCTCCTCGATCACCTTGCGTAGCAGATCCCGATCCGGCGCTCGCATCAATTGCTTGCTGATGCGCACCGCTTCGGCCGGCAATTCATCAAACCGCAGCGCCACTTCTCGCGCCTTGCTCAACGCCGCTTCACCGCTGTCCAGCGCTTCGGTGGCGATCCCCCACTGCGCAGCCTGTTCGCCGTTAAAGCCTTCCCCAAGCAGCAATAACTCAGCCGCTTTCGCCTGCCCGAGCAAACGCGGCAGGATCAGGCTGGAACCGAATTCGGGACACAATCCGAGGTTGACGAAAGGCATGCGCAGCCGGGCGTCGCGGCTGACATAGACCAGATCGCAGTGCAGCAACATCGTCGTGCCGATGCCTACCGCTGCACCGGCGACGGCGGCGATCACTGGTTTGCGGCATTCGAGCAGGTTAAGCATGAAGTGGAACACCGGGCTGTCGAGGTCGCTCGGCGGTTGCTCGATAAAGTCGGCGATGTCGTTGCCGGCGGTGAAGCACTCGGCGCTGCCGCTGATCAGCACGGCGTTGATTTCGGGGTCACCGTTGGCCTGTTTCAGTGCTTCGGCGAGGCGGCTGTACATGGCGCGGGTCAGGGCGTTTTTCTTGTCCGGGCGGTTGAGGCGCAGGGTCAGCAAACCGCGTTCGCGTTCCAGCAGGATGGCTTCGGTCATGGCGTGTCTCGCGTCTGAAAATCAGCGCTCAACCGCGGCTCACAAACACGTCGGCCAGCAGTTGATTGCGCGGCAATCCGGCCAGGTACAGACGCTTGGCGAAGGCGTCGACACTGGCCGTCGAGCCGCAGACTAAGGCCAGGGTCTGCCGGGAAACAAGGCGCAGTTGCGCCAAAGCGGCGGCCGACTCGGCCGCGGTCCACAGCTCGACACTGAGGTTTTCCCGCTGCGCAGCCAGTGCGGCAAGGGGTTTGGCCAGATAGTGCTCACGTTCGTCATGGGCCAGGTGAATGACGCGGATGGCGCCTTGGTGATCCTGACGCAAGGCTTCGCGCAGCACACCGAACAACGGACCTAAACCGCTACCGGCGGCCAGCAGCCACAGCGGGCGCGTATGCCAGTCCGGGTCATAGTGCAAAGCACCACCGCGCAGCTCGCCGAGGCGGATCGAGTCGCCGATCTGCAGCTTGCGTGCGGCATCGACGAATTCGCCGGGCTGGCGGCAATCGAGGTGAAACTCCAGAAAGCGGTCTTCTTGCGGCAGGCTCGCCAGCGAGTAAGGGCGGGCGATGTGGCCGATCCACAGCACCAGATGCTGGCCGGCGCTGTAGCGCAATGGCCGCTGCGGTGTCAGGCGCAGGCGCAGAACGCTGTCGCTGAGCCAGTCCAGCGCTTCGACCAAGGCCGGCAGACCGTCAGTAATCGGATCGAAGGTGTGCACCTGCAAGTCTTCGACAACTTGGCATTGGCAGGCCAGGCGCCAACCGTCCTGACGTTGCTCGGCACTCAAGGCATCCGGGCGGTTGTCGCTGGGCACACCTCGGATGCATTGCACCAGACAGGCATGGCAACTGCCGGCGCGACAGCTGTAGGGCACGGCAACGCCGTTCTGATTGAGACTGTCGAGCAGATTGCTGCCCGGCTCAACCGTCCACTGCCGGTCACCGACACGCAATTCAGGCATCGATGTTCTCCCACGCCGCTGCACAACGATTGCGCCCGTCACGCTTGGCCCGGTACAGCGCCTGATCGGCACGCTGCAACGCCTCATCCAGATCATCGCCAACCGCCAGCAGGGTCATGCCCGCCGACAGGCTCAGGTTGCGCACTTGCAGGCCCATCAATTCCACCTCGCTGAAGGCGATGCGTAAACGCTCGCAACACGCGGTCAGGCGTTCGGCATCGCAGTCGGGCACCAGCACCACGAATTCTTCGCCACCATAACGCGCCAGCACGTCACCGTCGCGCAGGCAGGCTTGCGCCACACCGGCAAACGCCTGCAATACCTGATCGCCGGCGGCGTGGCCGTGCAGATCGTTGATGCGTTTGAAGTGGTCCAGATCGATCAGCGCCAGCCCGTGCATTACGTCGCCGTCCAACGCGTTGAGCTCGCGCGAGGCGATGCGCAGGAAATGCCGGCGATTGAACAGCCCGGTCAGTTCGTCGGTGGCCACCAGGTCTTCAAGCTGGCGCATCATCCCGCGCAGGGTGTCCTGATGCGCCTGCAAGGCAAACCGGCGCTGACGCTGACGTTGCCGCGAGACCTGGACAAAGCGTGCGTAAAGCACCAGCCACGCCAAAACCATCGCCAGAATGCACACTTGCAACGCCGCGAGCGCAGGCTCCGCCAGACGGAAATGGTAAGCGTCCCACAGGGTAATCGCGGAGAAACTGAAGAACACCAGCAGCGCGCAGCGGATGAACACCCGTCGGGTGAGATGGAACAGGCCGAACAGCAGGATCAGCACATAAAACACCAGAAACGCGCCGCGTGCCTCGTCGACATGGGCGATCAGCCACGTCTGCCAGCCGAGGCCCATCAGCACTTGCGCTTCGGTCAGGCTGGGGTCGGCGAAGCGCTGGTTGCGCCCGCTCCAGAACATGGCGAAAAGGCTCGCCTGACTGATGACCACCAGAGCGCTGCCGATGGCCACTCCACTGAGCGATTGCTGATAATGCCCGGTGAAAAACGCCAGCCACAGCAGCAGCAAAGCCAATCCGTAGGTGGCCGCAGCGAGGGCGAAGCGTTTGAGCAAAAGGCGTTGAATGGCGTTATGGGTCAATCGTTGACTCACCGTGCGATAGGAGGCTGACCGAGTGTCCTACTCTACAGACCGGATGCCACTTTAGAGGGCCGGTCGCTAAATGACCACCGATTTTCGGGCTCGAAAATTGACGTCAAATGCATGACCTGATTGAGCTGCATTGATGCCCGCACCAGGTCCCTGTGGTGAGGGGATTTCTCTTCGATGGGCTGCGAAATGGCCCCCTGCAACCTGTCAATCACACTGAGCTCACAGGTTTTACGACTGCTGCGCAGCCGAGCGGGGATAAATCCCCTCGCCACAGGGTCATCCGACCAAAAGCCAATGTGCCCCCACCACCGAGGCGCGGTATACTGCCGCGCCTTTTTAGCGTCGCGCCACAAAGGGACAGCCATAAGCCGCAAGCCTCAAGCGGCAAGCTCAAGCTGTCCGCGTAATGCTTTAACTTGCCGCTCGAAGCTAGAAGCCTGTAGCTTCCCCACCGTTTTCAGAGGAGCGCGACTCATGACCGTGATCAAGCAAGATGACCTGATTCAGAGCGTTGCCGACGCCCTGCAGTTCATTTCCTATTACCACCCCGTGGATTTCATCCAGGCGATGCACGAAGCCTACCTGCGCGAAGAGTCGCCAGCGGCCCGTGATTCGATGGCGCAGATCCTGATCAACTCGCGCATGTGCGCCACCGGCCATCGCCCGATCTGCCAGGACACCGGTATCGTCACCGTGTTCGTCCGTGTCGGCATGGACGTGCGCTGGGATGGCGCCACCATGGGCCTGGACGACATGATCAACGAAGGCGTGCGTCGCGCTTACAACCTGCCGGAAAACGTCCTGCGGGCCTCGATCCTTGCCGACCCGGCAGGCGCTCGCAAGAACACCAAGGACAACACCCCGGCCGTAATTCACTACTCCATCGTCCCGGGTAACACCGTGGAAGTGGACGTGGCGGCCAAGGGCGGCGGTTCCGAGAACAAGTCGAAAATGGCCATGCTCAACCCGTCCGACTCGATCGTCGACTGGGTATTGAAGACCGTGCCGACCATGGGCGCCGGCTGGTGCCCACCGGGCATGCTGGGTATCGGTATCGGCGGCACCGCCGAGAAGGCCGCAGTGATGGCCAAGGAAGTGTTGATGGAATCCATCGACATCCACGAGCTGAAGGCCCGTGGTCCGCAGAACCGCATCGAAGAAATGCGTCTGGAACTGTTCGAGAAGGTCAACCAGTTGGGCATCGGCGCCCAGGGCCTCGGTGGCCTGACCACTGTGCTCGACGTAAAGATCATGGACTACCCGACCCACGCCGCATCCTTGCCGGTGTGCATGATCCCGAACTGTGCCGCCACCCGTCACGCGCACTTCGTGCTCGACGGTTCCGGTCCAGCCTCGCTGGAAGCGCCACCGCTGGACGCCTACCCGGAAATCGTCTGGGAAGCCGGCCCGTCGGCCCGTCGCGTCAACCTCGACACCCTGACCCCGGAAGAGGTGCAGAGCTGGAAGCCGGGCGAAACCGTGCTGCTCAACGGCAAGATGCTCACCGGTCGCGACGCCGCGCACAAGCGCATGGTCGAGATGCTCAACAAGGGCGAAACCCTGCCGGTGGATCTGAAAGGTCGCTTCATTTATTACGTCGGCCCGGTTGATCCGGTCGGTGACGAAGTGGTTGGCCCGGCCGGCCCGACCACCGCAACGCGGATGGACAAGTTCACCCGCCAGATCCTCGAGCAGACCGGCCTGCTGGGCATGATCGGCAAATCCGAGCGCGGCCCGACCGCGATCGAAGCGATCAAGGACAACAAGGCCGTGTACCTGATGGCTGTCGGCGGCGCCGCTTACCTGGTTGCGCAAGCGATCAAGAAGTCCAAGGTGCTGGCATTTGCCGAGCTGGGCATGGAAGCGATCTACGAGTTCGAGGTCAAGGACATGCCGGTCACCGTAGCGGTGGACAGCAAAGGTGAGTCGGTACACATCACTGGCCCGGCGATCTGGCAGCAGAAGATCAGCGAGAGCCTGGCGGTAGAAGTGCAGTAAGCTTCTGGTGTCATGAAAACGGCCGGTGCATCCGCGAAGATGCCCCGGCCGTTTTTGTGTGTTCAAACCAATTGCGATAAAAGAATCGCCCAAGCACAGAAAACGATCTTGCGCACCTGTCAGATCTGACAGGTCCATTAGCGGCCCACTCCTGTTAGCGTCTATCCATACGCCCTATGTAGCGCGAATGGATTCGACCATGGCCGATCAAGACCTCAGCATCACAGCTCCTTCCATCGCCAAAAGCTCATCGATCGCCACTATCGGCAAAAGCTGGAGCGCCGTAGGGCCGACCGCCTCGGCTGGATGCGAATTGCTGATCCCGCTATCGAGCGGTCGTGGCTACGGTCCGCAAATACCCTTGGCAATCAACAGCCAGAGCGGTAACGGTTCGTTTGGCCTTGGTTGCCACCTGGGCCTGAGCCAGATCAGCCGCCGCACCAATAAAGGTGTTCCACGTTATACCGAGCACGATGAAATCATCGGGCATGACGGCGAGGTGTGGATGCCAGAGCTCGATGATGCCGGAAACCTGAAGTCGCGCACGGAACACAGCTACAGAGACCGCCCCATTGCCGAACACAACGTCGTGACTTACCGGGCGCGGATCGAAAGTGATTTTTCCCTGCGCGAATGCTGGCATCCGGCTGACGGCGGAGCCCCTTTCTGGCTGATCCACGGCGCCGACGGTACGTTGCATGTCTACGGCAAAACCAGCGCCTCCCGCCGTGCCGACCCCGACGACCCATCACGCATCAGCAGCTGGCTATTGTGTGAAAGCATGAACGCCCATGGCGAACACATCTGCTACGAGTACAAGGCCGACGATCAGCCTGACGAGCAAGACCCGATTCACGACTACCGCGCCCAGCGCTATCTGCGACGGGTGTGTTACGGCAATGCCACGGCGAGCGATCACCTTTACAGCTGGGACACTGACCGACCGACGGATCTGCCATGGCATTTTCAACTGGTGTTCGATTACGGCGAACGCAGCAATTCGCTGACGGAGATTCCGAGCTACGAGGAAGTGAACCGCTGGCGGCTGCGGCCTGATCCGTTTTCCACCTATGGCCAGGGTTTTGAGCTGAGCACCCGCAGGCTCTGCCAGCAAGTGTTGATGTTTCATCACTTCCCCGGGGGCCTGGCGACAGAGGCAAAACTTGCACGTCGCCTGCTGCTGGAATATCGACCGATCCAGAACACTGCGCAGTGGGCCTACAGCCAGATCAGCGCGGCGCACTATCAGGCCTTCGATGCGCAAGGCAATGTCGAGCACTCACCGCCGCTAGAGTTCGAATACTCGCCCTTCGAGATCAACAAGGCACCTGCACGCCTGTTGGAAAACGAGACTCAACCGGGCATCGAAGACGGCGGGTTCTATCAATGCGTCGATTTGTATGGCGAGGGCGTGCCGGGCTTTCTCTGCCGCTACGACAACGCCTGGTATTACCGAGAACCGCTACGCGCGGCGCCTGGTACCGAACTGATCGGTTACGGCCCATGGGTTTTGCTGGACAGGATCCCGGTGGCAGATCGCAACCGCGCCGTGGCGCAACTGCTTGATCTGACCGGCGACGGCCGCCTGGACCTGATCATCGCCCGGTTGGGTTACTGCGGGTTTCATGCGCTGAATGCGCAGCGGCAATTCGAACTGTTCAGCGCGTTCGACACGTTTCCCCGGGAACACCAGGATCTGACTTTGACCATGGGGGATTTCAGCGGGGACGGCCTGATGTCAGCGGCCAGCATCAGCCCCGACCGCGTGCGCCTCTATGCCAGCCTGCGCGAAAAAGGCTTCGCCGCCGCTCAGGAAATACCCCATGGATACGCAGACGATCGTCTGCCGGTGTTCAGCAACTCGCGAACCGAACTGGTGCTTCTGGGCAACCTGCTCGGCAGCGACATGCCCGAGCTGTGCCGCATCCGCCATGACGAGGTCCGCTGCTGGCCGAATCTTGGTCATGGCAAATTCGGTCAAGGTCGCAAGATCAGCGCCCTGCCCTTCACCCATGAAGAATTCGACGCCTCGCGGGTACGTCTGGCCGATCTCGATGGCTCCGGCGCGCCGGCATTGATCTATCTCAAATCCGAAGGGTTCGACATTTACCTGAACCGGGGCGGCAATGGCCTGGAGCAGATTCCCGTCAGCGTGCCGTGGCCTGAAGACGTGCGCTATGACCGTTTGTGCCAGGTCAGTTTCGCCGACCTGCAAGGCCTCGGTTGCGCCAGCCTGATTCTGACGGTGCCGCATATCCAGCCGCGGCATTGGCGCTACGATTTTGTTGCAGCCAAGCCCTACCTGCTGGTCAACAGTAACAACAACATGGGCTGTTCCAGCAGCGTGACTTATCGCAGCTCGGCTCAGGAATGGCTGGATGAAAAGGAGCGGCTGCTGGCGCTTGAGCGTGCACCGGTATGTCACCTGCCATTTCCGCTGGCCGTGGTAAAAAAGCAGGAGCAGCACGACGAGATCACCGGCAACCGGTTGACCCAGTCGTTCACTTGGCGCGAAGGGTTCTACGACGGCAGGGAGAGGGAATTTCGCGGGTTCGGCTACTTGCAGCAACTTGACTGCGAGGTTGGAACCGATCCTTCAGAGCCTGGCTTCAGCGAGCCGGTGCAAACATGCACCTGGTTTCACAACGGTCAGGAAATCAATCGCTCCCGCGACGATTATTTCAGCGCGGATGTGGACGCCTGCCCGTTGGGCGAAACCCTGTTCAGTCGTTACCATCCCAAAGGTGAAATCGATGAGCCCGTCACTCCGGAGGAGTCCGACAGTCGCTATCGGATTGCGCAGGCACTGGTTGGCTCGGTCGCTCGAACAGAAATTTTCCCCTACCGCGCCGATGCGCAGGCGCCCGATGCAGCCGCGCTGTACTCGGTAGAAGAGAAGCGCTATCTGGTTCGCAAGGTGCGGCCGCAGGGGCCATATGCCGCAGCCGTTCTGCTGCCCCTTCAGGTCGAAGCCATCAGTTATCAGTACGACGGCTTTATCAACGACCCGCTGTGCCGCCACGATGTTACCCTGCGCTGGAACGCTTATGGCGCCGCGGCCCACGCACTTACAGTGAGCTATGCGCGCAGGTTGACCGCCCAGAGCCCGCCCCCCTTCACCGAAGACCATCTGAATCAATGGTGGTCCGACGCTCACGACGAGGCGCAGCAATACTTTTACATCAGTGAAACCCGTGCACGTCTGATCAATCTGCCAGAGCCACAGCAATGGCGATTGGGCTTGCCGTATCTGGAACGGGGCGATGCGCTGAAATTGGCCAAAGGTACGCTCCCCGGCGAGTTGAACCCGGCACGGGTGTCTTTCGAATCACTGAGAGAGCTGCAGGATACGCAAGAATGGGCCATGGAAAGGGTACTGACTTCGCAATCCATACAGCGTTATGTGGACGTAGAGGGTATTGAACTGGATGACGGCGTCGCTGGATTCGAAGCGCTGTCGCACTCTCTGGAGCTTGCCCTGCTGGATAAAACCGCGCTGGACGCTTACAGCATTGTGCCGGACCTGAATATCCGCGAGGCCCTCGCGGCAATTGGTTACTCACCCATGGCGCTGCTGTTCGAAGCACCGCCCAGCGAGGAACCAAACCTTTGGTCGTCGCGGTTCAATCTGGCCCGGTACGGCGGCTTGCAAGCGTTCTACAACGTGCTCGATTTCAATGAAACGCCAAGCCATGGCGTGACCAAAGCCGAATACGATCAACGCTATCTGACAGTCATGCGCATGGAATTGCCCGACGGTTGTGCCGTTCAGGTCGCGGAGTTCGATTATCACGCCCTGAAACCCAAGCGAATCACCGACGCCAATGGCAACACTGAAGAAGTCATCTACGAGCCTTCCGGTCAGCCGCTGATCATCAGCTTTCACGGTACCGAGAATGGCAAACCTGCCGGATTCGACAAGCTGACCGATGACTGGACCTTGCCGGATCCCAGTTCGGAATACGCCATTCAGTTTCCGGAAGATACCGTAGGACACGCAGCGAGCACTCTGCACAAAAACCTTTTCAGCTGGATGGGCCTGATACCCGCCTCCACACTTCAAAGCCGCTCGATCAAGCAAGGTGACCTGTTGCCCGGCGGGCAGATCCGTGCCAGCACACGTCGCCGGCTTGCGCGAAATCCTGGTCTGACCACTGAAGACCAGCAATTGCTCATGGCCATCGAACTGGCTTACCGAGAACCGGTTCACACCGTAGTGCTCAGCGCCGACCGCTATCCCTACGACGCCATAAAGGCGCAGATCCAGATCGTCAAAACCTGCGTCGACGGCTTTGGTCGGGTACTGCAAACCCAGCAGAAGGTCGATCCGGGGTTGGCTTATGTGGTGGGTGAGGATGGTCAATTGCTGATCGAAGAAGGTGAGCAACCGACGCAAACACGCTGGCGCATCAGTGAACGCGTCGAATACAACAACAAAGGTCTGCCGCAGCGCCAATACCGGCCGTTTTTCGCCAACACCCACCGCTACGTCAATGATCAATCGCTGCGCCAACTCGGGTTGTTCGATCAGCTGTTCTATGACGCAACGGGGCGTCCGATCAAGCTGATCAACGCCAAGGGCGACTTTTCCCGCGAGACTTATCATCCCTGGTATCACGCCAGTGAGGACTTCAACGACACCGCTGAAGAGGTGATGTTTACGCGCGGGCCAGGCTCATGAGCGCCTCCGCGCATTGGCGCACGCCTTCGCTGACCGTCAGCGACGGACGTGGCCTGCCAGTCCGTCAGGTCGCTTATTTGCGTACCGTGGCGGGTGACACGCCGAAAGCTCTCGTGACCCGCCAGCGCCACGATGTCGCCGGGCGTCTGGTCGCGCAACAGGATCCGCGCCTGCCGACAGCAAACACAACCAGCGTGTTTGCGCTGAACGATATCGCCGTGTTTACCAACAGCCGGGATAGCGGCTGGCGCCTGCTGCTGCCGGGCAGGGCCGGGGAGCCCGGACACCGTTGGGATGAGCGCGGCCACGTCTGGCAGTCGACCTTCGACGAGCAATTGCGCGTGGTGCAGCTCGAAGTTTCGGGAAACGGCGAAAATCAGCTCGATACCTTCACGTACGCCCCAGGCTCTGCCGAAGCAGACTCCAACCTGCGCGGCCGGTTGATCCGGCAGACAGATCCGTCAGGTTCGCTGGACATCACCGGCTATGCCTTCACCGGACAGGCACTGGTGGAAAAGCGCACTTTTCACGATAACGAAGCGTTCACCAGCCATCAGGTGTTCAGTCCGCTTGGCGCCGTACTTGAACAGACCGATGCCGGCGGCCATCGCAGAGCATCGCGCTATGGTCTTGCCGGGCAGCTCAGGCAAATGGAGCTGCAAGTCGAGACGAAAGTCACGCAGGTCTTGCTGGATGCGCAATACAACGCCAACAATCAGATCACCTCGCAACTGGCCGGTAACGGTGTCCTGAGTCAGTGGACGTATGACCCGGCCGACGGACGCCTGCATACGCGCACCAGTCAAAAAACTGCTCAGCCCAGGTTGCAGGATCTGCAATATTTCTACGATCGCGCCGGCAATATCATCCGCATCGAAGACCACGCCTTCGAGCCCGTCTGGTTCGCCAATCAACGGGTCGACGGCCACCGCGAATTCAGTTACGACTCCCTGTACCGGTTGGTCCGCGCGACCGGTCATGACGACGCGCTGCCCCCGGACATTCCCGGCCTGCCGCGACCGCCCGACGAGAAAAACCGCCTCAATTACACGCAGACGTATAGCTACGACGATGGCGGCAATCTGACCGAATTGCGTCATCAGCGCGACGGCAACAGTCGTACCCGCACGATGTACATCGACCAGAAAAGCAATCGCGGGGTGCGTTGGGAAACGGGCGACGAGCCGCCGGACTTCGGTACCTGGTTCGACCCGCACGGCAATCAACGCAAGCTGCGCCACGGTCCGTCATTGCAATGGAGCAGGCGTGATGAGCTGGAGCGCGTGGATCTGGTTATCCGTCAGGACGGCGATAACGATGCCGAGTATTACCAGTACAGCGCCGGCCAGCGGGTCCTCAAATGTCATGAATGGTTTACCGACAAGGTCCGCCACTTCCACCAGGTGCGCTACTTGCCGGGGCTGGAAATTCGCCGCAAGGACAACGGCGAGGAGCTGCACATCATCAGCCTAGGTAACGCGCGCTGCCTGCATTGGGCGCAACGTTCAGCGCCGATAGACGACCAGATACGTTACACCCTCGAAGACCACCTCGGCTCTTGCGTAATGGAGCTCAATGAAAACGCTGTGGTCACCAGCGCAGAAGGCTATTACCCGTTCGGCGAAACCGCGTGGATGGCCCCGGAATCGGAAATCGAATACCGCTTCATCCGATATTCCGGCAAGGAAATGGATGTCAGCGGTTTGTACTACTACGGCGCCCGGTATTACGCGCCGTGGTTGCAGCGTTGGGTCAGTGCGGACCCGGCGGGGGATGTGGACGGTTTGAATCTGTATGGTTTTGTCGGTAACAACCCGATTCTGTTCATCGATAACGACGGTAACAAAAAAGACTTACCGTCTGACGTCAGGCAGGACATCGCGACTTACGCAAAAGTCCTGGATAACCTGGGCAATGAGCTGCAAACGTACAATCGGCAATTGAACGGACTGTTCAGCGCTACGGACATTTCCAAACGCATGGCCATAAACACAGGCTTCAACATTGGCAAGGGAGTTGTCACCACGACAGCAGGGAAAGGCGGCGAAGCACTTGGGACGCTGATATTGCCCGGAGTCGGGACATTTATCGGAGGGATTGTCGCCTCAAAAATCTCCGGCGCGGCAATGGACAAACTCGGCGAAATTACAACTGTTTCCACTCCCGTCCTGCCCGATGCCAAAAAACTGAACCCCGAGAGCATTCACAGCAACGCCACAACAGGCATTTTAACCCCTCTGAGATACGCAAAAAAAATAGCCAGATCATATGATCCTCGGACTTCCGAGGGAGCAAACAAGCTGATCGAAACAGTGGCCGAGAAAACGCTCAGCAAGTTTGCGCAGATACCCGCTGCAAGTGACATGATGGCCATTGCTTACTCTGGAAAGGACACAGCCACAGCGCTGGCCGGTTTAAGGGATATCGAAATTGATGACCTCGAGGCAGCGTTGGGTTTGATTATCGACCTGCTTGAACAGGACCAAAGCGACATCAATGCGGCTTTCAGCGAAATCGGAGTCAACGAATTTTATGACCAAGGCCTAGTGGGCTCATTCGGTTATGCGCTGGATCTTGCAACAGGTAGCGTCGGAACCCAGAACTCCAGCTCAATCAGCCGGGATCGGATCAAGAAAGAAATTTCCTTGCGCATGGCTGAAGCCAGGCGCGGTATCGAGTTGATTGGCAGATATCGCCAATACAACAGTCAAAAGACGGCGTAAACAAGTTCGCCTGCCTTCAGGCAGTTTTACCGTGGTTCTGCGCTTGGATAAATCATGAGCACCTGGCCCTTGAATAGATCAACGCATATCCATACGCCAAGCGTGCAGGTCAAGGATCCACGGGCTTTGGTCGTCAGGCATATTGCCTATCTGTGTGCAACGACGCATGGAGAGATCAAGCCCCTGATCACCTGCCAGACTCACAACCCTGCCGGGCGCCTGGTCGAGAAACGGGATCCGCGCTTATCTGCGCCCAACCTCACTACTCACTACGCGCTCAACGGCATTGTGTTGAAAATCGGCAGCGTCGATGCCGGCTGGCGCTTGGTATTGCCGGGGCTGGCCGGTGAGCCTCGGCAACGTTGGGACGAACGCGGCCATGTCTGGCGATCGACCTTTGACGACCAGCTGCGTGTCGTCAGACTCCAGGTCATCGAAAAGGATGAGGAGGAAGAGGTCGACACTTTCCTCTACGCCGGTGCCGCCGACACCGCCAACCACAACCTGCGCGGACGGTTGATCAAGCAAACTGATGTGTCTGGAGTTCTGGCGATATCCAGCTATTCCCTCGCTGGCCAGCCGATGCAGGAAACCCGAACGTTCCAGGACACGCAGGCTTTTACCAGTCATCAGGTGTTCAGCCCGCTGGGCGCGGTGCTGGAGCAAACCGATGCCGGCGGCCATCGCAGAGCATCGCGCTATGGTCTTGCGGGGCAGCTCAGGCAAATGGAGCTGCAAGTCGAGACGAAAGTCACGCAGGTCTTGCTGGATGCGCAGTACAACGCGAACAATCAGATCATCTCGCAGCTGGCCGGTAACGGTGTCCTGAGTCAGTGGACGTATGACCCGGCCGACGGACGCCTGCATACGCGCACCAGTCAGAAAACTGCTCACCCCAGATTGCAGGATCTGCAATATTTCTACGATCGCGTCGGTAACATCACTCGCATCGAGGACCACGCCTTCGAGCCCGTCTCTTTCGCCAATCAACGAGTCGACGGCCACCGTGAATTCGACTACGACTCCCTGTACCGCCTGATCCGCGCGACCGGTCATGACGACGCACTGCCCCCGGACATTCCCGGCTTGCCGCAACCGCCCGACGAGAAAAACCGCCTCAACTACACCCAGACGTATAGCTACGACGATGGCGGCAACCTGATCGAACTACGTCATCAGCGCGACGGCGCCAGCCGCACCCGGCGCATGCGCATCGATGATCAAAGCAATCGCGGGGTGCGTTGGGAAACGGGCGACGAGCCGCCGGACTTCGGTACCTGGTTCGACCCGCACGGCAATCAACGCAAGCTGCGCCACGGTCCGTCATTGCAATGGAGCAGGCGTGATGAGCTGGAGCGCGTGGATCTGGTTATCCGTCAGGACGGCGATAACGATGCCGAGTATTACCAGTACAGCGCCGGCCAGCGGGTCCTCAAATGTCATGAATGGTTTACCGACAAGGTCCGCCACTTCCACCAGGTGCGCTACCTGCCGGGGCTGGAAATTCGCAGCAAGGACAACGGCGAGGAGCTGCACATCATCAGCCTCGGTAACGCGCGCTGCCTGCATTGGGCGCAACGTGCAGTGCCGATAGACGACCAAATACGTTACACCCTCGAAGACCACCTGGGCTCTTGCGTAATGGAGCTCAATGAAAACGCTGTGGTCACCAGCGCAGAAGGCTATTACCCGTTCGGCGAAACCGCGTGGATGGCGCCGGAATCGGAAATCGAATACCGCTTCATCCGATATTCCGGCAAGGAAATGGACGTCAGCAGTTTGTATTACTACGGCGCCCGGTATTACGCGCCGTGGTTGCAGCGTTGGGTCAGTGCCGATCCGGCGGGGGATGTGGATGGGTTGAATCTGTATGGATTCGTCGGTAACAACCCGATCGTTCATGTCGACCAGACCGGTGCCTTCAAAGTGGTGTTTGACCTGATCAGAAAAGCGGTGGGTATTTTTGATCAAGCGCAAACTGCGGCGGAGCAATTGCACAACCTGACCACCGAGTTCGATGGCCTGATTCCTGAAGGCCAGAACATCGAGGAGGTGCGCAAAAGCATGACGTTCGGCAAATTCATCACCTCCCGGGCCGGCATCAAATCGGTCTTTTACGGTATCGGCAAAGGCATCGCCATCGGCAGTGTCATCGGCACCGTGGTACCCGGAATCGGCAACGCCATCGGTTCCGGCGCAGGGGCAATCGCGGGGGCAATAGTGTTTCCGGTATTGCGTTACCACTTCTTCAAGAAAGGTTTGAAAGCAGCGCAGACACTGCACACCCAAGAGCTCAAGGACGGGCTGAAAACGCTGGGCGACGGCGCTGCAAAAGCCGTCGACGGCGCGGGGGCTCTTCTTGATGGAGGTGCTGCGCTTATCGACAGCATCAAGACCTTCACGGATAACCTCAACAGCTACTCCGAGCACATCCAGAAGATGTTCTATGCCCAACTGGACGCACTGGATGCAGAAAAACAGCGTCAGGTCATGAAGCTGTCCAGGAATGGTGTAGACCCGTTCGAAGCCATCGACAAGGTCATGCAAACCGCACAGGCAATCATCGAAGCGCCGAGCGAGGCGCAAGGCGTGACTGAACGCCTGCAGCAACTGGAGCGCTCGCTCGCTGCCGAACCTCAGGCAAGACCGGTGCCGAAGCCGAGGTTGAATCTTGTGCATCGACGTCAGGTACAGGAGACAGCTGTTTAGCAGACACGGCCGGCGCGAACAGCGCGCCCGGCCATCTCGGCCCATGCTATCGTGCCCGCCCGTCCTGCCGACCTTTGATCCAGCATGCTGCCGACTTCCCGTACCCTGCGTCTGTCGTTGTATTCCCTGCTGATCATTGCCGGCACGGTCATTGCCGCGACGCTCGCGATGCGCCACGCCGAGCGTCAGGCACTGGAAGAAGACGCGGCCCGCGCCAATCAGCAACTGGGGTTGTACGCCAACTCCTTGCACACCCTGATCGACCGCTATCGCGCCCTGCCCGCCGTGCTGGCGCTGGACCCGCAATTGCGTTCGGCCCTGGCCGGACCGGTCGATGCTGCGCAGCAAGCGGCATTGAATGTGAAGCTGGAAAAGATCAACGGTGCGGCGCAGTCCTCGACCCTGGAACTGCTGGATCGTACCGGCCTGGCCGTGGCCGCCAGCAACTGGCGCTTGCCCAGCAGTTACGTTGGCCACAATTACGGCTTCCGTCCCTACTTCAGCCAGACCCGCACCCAAGGCACCGGGCGTTTTTACGCAGTGGGCGTGACCAGCGGCATTCCCGGGTATTTCCTTTCCAGCGCCGTACTTGGCGACAACGACGAGTTTCTCGGCGCGATGGTGGTCAAGCTGGAATTTCCCGAGCTGGAACGTGAATGGAGCCAGGGCAGCGACACGCTGCTGGTCAGCGATGCACGCGGCATCATCTTTATCGCCAATCAGCCGGGTTGGCGTTATCGCGCCTTGCGGCCGTTGAGCGCCGATGATCTGGCCGAGATCAAAACCACGCGTCAGTACGACAAGCAATCGCTGCTGCCGCTGACCCATTTGCCGCTACGGCGCTTCGATGACAACAGCGATCTGCGCCGGGTCGAAGGTCCGCAGGGCACGGCGGACTATTTATGGGAATCGCTGCCGCTGACGACCGAAGGCTGGACCCTGCACCTGTTGCGCCGTCCGCAAGTGGCCTTCGAAGATTTGCGCAACGCCGCACTGGCCGCCGCTGGCGTTTGGCTGGCGCTGGTGTTCTTGTTGCTGTTTCTCAATCAGCGCTGGCGGCTGGCCAAGGTCCGTCAGCGCAATCGCGAAGAACTCGAGCGTCTGGTCGAGGAGCGCACCCGCGACTTGCGCACCGCGCAGGAAGGTCTGGTGCAATCGGCCAAACTCGCCGCGCTGGGGCAGATGTCCGCCGCACTGGCCCACGAAATCAATCAACCGCTGACCGCCCAGCGCATGCAGCTGGCCACCCTGCGCCTGCTGCTCGAACATGGCCGCGTCGATGACGCCTACAAGGCGCTGAAACCGGTGGACGATATGCTCACGCGCATGGCTGCCCTCACCGGCCACCTCAAGACTTTCGCCCGCAAAAGCCCGAGCGGTCTGCGCGAACGTCTGGATCTGGCGACGGTGGTCGATCAGTCGCTGCAACTGCTCGATGCGCGGCTGCGTGACGAACAAGTCAGCCTTGTGTTGCATCTGACCCGTCCGGCGTGGGTACGCGGTGATGCGATTCGTCTGGAACAGGTGTTGATCAATTTGCTGCGCAACGCGCTGGATGCGATGCAGGGTAAAGCCTGCAAGCGCCTGGAAATCCGTCTGGAGGCCGATGAGCAATTGTGGCGGCTCAGCGTCAGCGACAACGGCGGCGGGATTGCCGAGGAACATCTGGGCCAGGTGTTCGATCCGTTCTTTACCACCAAACCGGTGGGCGATGGTCTTGGCCTGGGGCTGGCAGTATCCTTCGCCATCGTGCATGAATCCGGCGGGCGCCTGAGCGTCGAGAATGGCGACCACGGCGCGGTGTTCAGCCTGACCCTGCCAATCGATCTGGAGGCACACATCTGATGCTCAATTCGGTGATGGTGGTCGACGACGAAAGCAGCATTCGCGACGCCGTTGAACAGTGGCTGAGCCTGTCGGGGTTTCAGGTGCAATTGTTCAGCCGTGCCGAAGAATGCCTCGCCGCGCTCCCGGAACATTTTGCCGGGGTGATCCTCAGCGACGTGCGCATGCCCGGCATGGACGGCTTGCAATTGCTCGCCGAAGTGCAAAAGCGCGACAGCGATCTGCCGGTGATTCTGCTTACCGGCCATGGCGATGTGCCGATGGCGGTCGAAGCCATGCGCGATGGCGCCTACGACTTTCTGGAAAAACCGTTCAGCCCGGAAACCCTGCTCGGCAGCCTGCGCCGGGCGCTGGACAAACGCCGCCTGGTCCTGGAAAACCGCGCGCTGCACGAACTGGCCGACAACCGCGCAAAGCTCGATGCGACGCTGCTCGGCGTGTCCCGCGGCTTGCAGACATTGCGTCGGCAAGTGCTGGATCTGGCGACGTTGCCGGTCAACGTGCTGATCCGTGGTGAAACCGGCAGCGGCAAGGAACTGGTCGCGCGTTGCCTGCATGATTTCGGCCCGCGCGCCGGCAAACCTTTCGTGGCGCTGAACTGCGCGGCGATCCCGGAGCAACTGTTCGAGGCTGAACTGTTCGGCCATGAGAGCGGCGCGTTTACCGGCGCCTCGGGCAAGCGCATCGGCAAGCTGGAATATGCCGATGGCGGCACGCTGTTTCTCGACGAGATCGAAAGCATGCCGCTGGCCCAGCAGGTGAAATTGCTGCGGGTCTTGCAGGAACAGAAACTCGAGCGGCTGGGTTCGAACCAGAGCATTCGCGTTGATTTGCGTATCGTCGCGGCGACCAAACCGGACTTGCTCGACGAAGCTCGCGCCGGGCGTTTTCGTGAGGACCTGGCGTATCGCCTCAACGTCGCCGAACTGCGCTTGCCGCCGCTGCGTGATCGCCGCGAAGACATTCCATTACTGTTTGAAACCTTTGCCCAGAACGCCGCCCAGCGTCTGGGCCGGACCTTTCCGCCGTTGACCGGTGCGCAGCTCAGTCACTTGCTCAGCCATGACTGGCCGGGCAACGTCCGCGAACTGGCCAACGTTGCCGAGCGTCAGGTACTGGGGCTTGATGAACCGGTCGCCGGAATCGACCCGGGGCAGTCACTGGCGGCGCAGCAGGAAGCGTTCGAAGCGCAATGCCTGCGCGCGGCGTTGACCCGGCACAAGGGTGATGTCAAAGCCGTGCTCGAAGAACTGCAACTGCCGCGCCGCACGTTCAATGAAAAGATGCAGCGGCATGGGTTGAGTCGGGAGATGTTTCTGGCGGAGTGAGGCAGAGATTTGTGGTGTAGCTGAAATCCATCCCCCTCACCCCAGCCCTCTCCCCCAGGGGGCGAGGGGGAAGGGAGCCGATCTCCATGCTTTCCCGAATCTGTATTCGACTCGATATTGCAGGTCGATGTAACCCACAAGAACACCTCGGTCAGTCCCCTCTCCCTCTGGGAGAGGGCTAGGGTGAGGGGCTTTTGATCTTCACGCGGTAAGCGGAAATCCGCTCACTCAGCCCAATCAGTCGGCACAAATCCGCTCACTCCTCCCCGCCACCCCCTCTAAACCGGCCCCTCACCCGTTGGCACACCTCCTGCTATAGCCCTGGCAGGCTGCGTTCCGACGCGCTCCACAAAAACAATTAAACGAAGGATCCTTCAATGGATAACTCCAACGCCCTGCCCCTTGGGTCGGCTGCCGTGCCGGCCAAACCGAGAACCACCGCCAGCCGGATCAAATCGATCTTCAGTGGTTCTGTCGGCAACATGGTCGAGTGGTACGACTGGTATGTGTATGCCGCCTTCTCCCTGTACTTCGCCAAGACCTTTTTCCCCGCCGGTTCCACCACCGCGCAACTGATGAACACCGCTGCGATCTTCGCCGTGGGCTTCCTGATGCGTCCGATTGGCGGCTGGCTGATGGGCATGTACGCCGACAAGGTCGGGCGCAAGAAAGCGCTGATGGCCTCGGTGTACCTGATGTGCTTCGGCTCGCTGCTGATCGCCCTGAGCCCGAACTATGAAACCATCGGCATCGGCGCGCCGATCCTGCTGGTGTTCGCCCGCCTGCTGCAAGGCCTGTCGGTCGGTGGCGAGTACGGCACCTCGGCGACTTACCTGTCCGAGATGGCGACCAAGGAACGTCGCGGCTTCTTCTCCAGCTTCCAGTACGTGACCCTGATCTCCGGCCAGCTCATCGCCCTCGGCGTGTTGATCGTGCTGCAAAACATGCTGACCACCGAACAGCTGTACGCGTGGGGCTGGCGTATCCCGTTCGCCATCGGCGCGCTCTGCGCAGTGGTAGCGCTGTACCTGCGTCGCGGCATGGAAGAAACCGAATCGTTCACCAAGAAAGAGAAGTCCAAGGAAAGCGCGATGCGCACCTTGATGCGCCACCCGAAAGAGCTGTTGACCGTGGTCGGCCTGACCATGGGCGGCACCCTGGCGTTCTACACCTACACCACCTACATGCAGAAATACCTGGTGAACACGGTCGGCATGAGCATCTCCGACTCGACCACCATTTCCGCCGCCACGCTGTTCCTGTTCATGTGCCTGCAACCGATCATCGGTGGCCTGTCGGACAAGATCGGTCGTCGCCCGATCCTGATCGCGTTCGGCGTGCTCGGTACGATCTTCACCGTGCCGATCCTGATGACCCTGCACACCATCCAGACCTGGTGGGGCGCGTTCTTCCTGATCATGGCCGCGCTGATCATCGTCAGCGGCTACACCTCGATCAATGCGGTGGTCAAAGCCGAATTGTTCCCGACCGAAATCCGCGCCCTGGGCGTCGGCCTGCCGTACGCGCTGACCGTGTCGATCTTCGGCGGCACTGCCGAATACATCGCGCTGTGGTTCAAGAGCATCGGCATGGAAACCGGTTACTACTGGTACGTCACCGCGTGCATTGCCGTGTCGCTGCTGGTGTACATCACCATGAAAGACACCCAGAAGCATTCGCGGATCGTCACTGACTGATCGCACCGCATCGCTGGCAGGCCACAAAATCTGTGTCCTGCCACGAACCCTACGGGGTCTCGCGTCTGGCTGGAAATATGCGCTGGGTCCTTGCACTATGGCTGCATCCGAATGCAGCTCAGGAATCCGCTCCCCATGCCCGATGACATCCACTTCTACGAACCCGCCAACGGCCACGGCCTGCCTCACGATCCGTTCAACGCCATCGTCGGCCCGCGGCCCATCGGCTGGATTTCCTCGCAGGATGCCGAAGGCCGGCTCAATCTCGCGCCGTACAGTTTCTTCAACGCGTTCAACTACGTGCCGCCGATCATTGGTTTTTCCAGTGTCGGGCGCAAAGACAGTCTGAACAACATCGAGCAGACCGGGGAGTTCGTCTGGAACCTCGCCACGCGCCCGTTGGCCGAGCAGATGAACCAGAGCTGCGCGATGGTCGCGCCTGAGGTCAACGAGTTTGAACTGGCAGGGCTGACGACCGTGGCGTCAAAGCTGATTTCGGTGCCTCGGGTCGCCGAAAGCCCGGTGTCCTTCGAGTGCAAGGTCACGCAGATCATCCAGCTGCAACGCGCCGATGGCGAAACCGTACCGAGCTGGCTGATCCTCGGTGAGGTGGTTGCAGTGCACATCGCCAAATGGCTGCTGAAGGACGGCATCTACGACACTGCCGCCGCACAACCGATTTTGCGCGGCGGCGGGCCGGCGGATTATTTCCAGCTGGGGCCTGAGGCTCTGTTCAAGATGTGGCGCCCGGGCGCACAGAAGTAATTACCAGATCAGCTCGGCGTCGTCAGTGACGCCCTTGAGCTTGTCCAGCTCGTTGATGGCTGCGTCATCGGCAGCAATGGCGCCGGGGAACACTTGCTCATTGAGCAACTTGTGAAAGCGTGGGGCGCCGCCATCGACCAGGGCCTTGACCGCGATGGCCGCGTAATAACCCTTGTTGCCGCCCAACTCGACGGGGACGACTGCGGAGACTGCTTCGAAGCGTTCAAACTCTTTACGTGCCATGTCGCGGATCCTGGCTCAATCAAATAAGCCGGACATTAAACCCTCAACCGGCGAGTTTGTGTATCGGCGCGGCGCATTGACCGAGGGCCTGCGCGGCGGAAACGTCTCTGAAGGTGTGGAAGTCGAGGCTGTTGACCACCAGGTCCTGGACCAGCTCGGCGAAGACTTCCATCGACGGACTGTTGAAATAAGTCGTCATCATCTGCTGACTGCTCCAGTAGCCGCTGACCAGCCACAGGTCGGCGTCGCACTGCGATTGTTGCAGGGAAAAACTCAGGCAGCCGGGCGCCGCGCGCGAGACCTCGATCAACGCGCTCAGGCGCACGCCGAGTTCCGCCGAACGCCCGGCCTGGGCACGAACGAAGGCCATATGACTGACAGGCATTTGCTTGGACATGATCAACCCTCCATGAAATCGCATGGCAGCCGGGGGAGGGGCTGCGACTGAAGCAAAGATTAAGGGCCGGGCCGGCTGCGCCGTTAGTCGATTCCTGCCTTCGCGTTGCACAATCCTGCGAGACTGCGCAGACGACCTGTAACAACCTGTAAACCCGCGCAACACGTCTGTCATACGGGTTTTGTGTAGGAGTTGCCGAAGGCTGCGATCTTTGGCTTTTGCCTTGAAGATCAACGATCGCAGCCTTCGGCAGCTCCTACGGAATCGTCTGGCGGGTGACCTGCGTGCACCTGCGGGCAGAATCAGGCAAGCATTTGGCAGAATGTGTCTACCGCTGCTGCTTGCACAAACATATGCTCTGCTGCATTCCCCCCTCACTTGCCGAGGATGCCGTGCATGACGTCATTCGATCGTTTTCAAGCCGAACCCAGCGCCGACATGGAAAAGCAGCGTGCGGAGCTGGCGGCGATCATCCGCCGCAACACCAGCGACGATGGCAGCTACCAGACCGCGATCGGTTCGCTGGTGATGTCGCGCCACACCCAGTCCCATGACTTTGCCCCGGTACTCGCGCAGCCGGCGCTGTGCATCATGGCGCAGGGGCGCAAAGAGGTCCGCCTGGCCGATGAGTTCTTCAACTACGACCCGCTGAATTATCTGGTGGTGTCGGTTTCGATGCCGCTCAGCGGCCGGGTGGTCAATGTCTCGCCGGAAGAACCGATCCTCGCCGTGCGCCTCGACATTGACCCGACCGAAATCACCGCGCTGATCGCCGACGCCGGCCCGATGGGCGTGCCGACCCGGCCGACCGGACGTGGTCTGTACGTGGAAAAAATCGACAGCGCCATGCTCGACGCGGTGCTGCGTCTGGCCCGGCTGCTCGACGCGCCGAAAGACATCGCCATGCTCGCGCCGCTGATTCGCCGGGAGATTCTCTATCGCCTGCTGCGCAGCCCACAGGGCCATCGTCTGTATGAGATTGCGATTGCCAACAGCCAGAGCCATCGCATCAGCCAAGCGATCAAATGGCTCAACGGCAACTTCGAGCAGCCGCTGCGCATCGATGATCTGGCGCGGGAAGTGAACCTCAGCGTGTCGACGTTGCATCATCGCTTCAAGGCGATGACCGCGATGAGTCCGTTGCAATATCAGAAGCAATTGCGCCTGCAAGAGGCGCGGCGGCTGATGTTGACCGAAGGGCTGGAAGCCTCGGCAGCGGGGTATCGGGTGGGCTATGAAAGTCCGTCGCAGTTCAGCCGCGAATACAGCCGCCTGTTTGGCGCGCCGCCGTTGCGGGATCTGGCGCGGTTGCGGCTTTCGGTCTGATCCGGAACCTGAAGTGGGGCTTATGGCGCTTTCGCGAGCAGGCTCGCTCCCACAGGGAAATGCATTCCAATGTGGGAGCGAGCCTGCTCGCGAAGGGGTCAGTCCAAGCGCTACATATCTATGATCAGACCGCGCGGATCACATGCTTGATCTCCTGAAACGCCGCCAACCCCCAAGGCCCCAGTTCGCGGCCGACACTGCTCTGCTTGTACCCACCCCATGCCGTCTGCGGGAAGATCACCTGTGGCGCATTGATCCACACCAGCCCCGCCTGCAAGGCGTTGGCCACGCGATCCGCCGTTGCAGCATCGCGCGTCACTACACTCGCGACCAGTCCGAACTGCGTGTCGTTGGCCAGCGCAATCGCCTCGCTCTCACTGGCGAAACCGCGCACACACACCACCGGGCCGAAAATCTCTTCGCGCCATAACGCGCTGTCCAGCGGCACGTCGGTGAACACCGTCGGTTGCAGAAAATAACCGCGCGGCAAATGCGCCGGACGATTGCCGCCGCACACCAACCTCGCCCCGGCGCTCAAACCGCGATCAATATGCCCAAGCACCCGCTGGTACTGCGCCTGATTGACCAGCGCGCCCATCTCCACATCCGCATCAAACGGATCGGCGACTCGAATCGCCTCCGCACGTTTTTGCAGGCGCTGAAGAAATTCGTCCATCAATTCCTCGGCCACCAGCACGCGACTGGTGGCCGAGCACATCTGCCCGGCGTTGAAGAACGCCCCGCCACAGGCCAGTTCCACCGCCAGCTCCAAATCGGCATCCGCCAGCACCAGCAAGGAAGATTTGCCACCCAGCTCCAGGCTCACACCCTTCACCGTTTCGGCAGCGCGTTGCATCACCTGCACGCCAACCGCATTGCTGCCCGTGAAAGAGATCTTGGCGATACGTGGATCCGCCGACAACGGCGCGCCCACCGCCAGACCAGTGCCGCAGACCAGATTGAACACGCCGTCGGGCAAACCGGATTCAGCGATGATCGCGGCCAGTTCCAGCTCCGGCAGCGGCGTCACTTCAGAAGGTTTCAGCACCACGCAGCAACCAGCGGCGAGCGCTGGTGCCAGTTTCCACGCGGTGGTGACCATGGGGAAATTCCACGGCACGATCAGCCCGACTACGCCGCACGGCTCGCGCCGCAAGCGTGCGCTGAAATCCTCGCTGGGCAGCGGCACGTTGCTTTCCTGACCGGCGTCGAAGCCTTCGGCGAGTTCGGCGTAATAGTCGAAAGTGGCGATCACGTCATCGACATCGATGGCCGCTTCGAACTGCGGTTTACCGTTGTTGCTCGACTGCAGGTTCATCAAGTGATCGCGACCGTTGCGCACGCCGTTGGCAATGTTGCGCAGGATCGCAGCGCGCTCGGCGCCGGTGGTTTTCGACCAGTGTTCGAACGCCTCGGTCGCCGCGCTGATCGCCTGGTCGACGGCGTGCTCGTCACCACCATTGACGGTGGTCAGCAGCGCTTCGGTAGCGGGATTGATCACCCGTAGATGCTCGCGGCCCGACGACCATTGACCGTTGATGTAGAGCCCGTCGAGTGTGGTTGGAAAACTGATCATTGGGCCACCGCCTGCATCCACTGGTTCTGGTCGATTTCAATCAGCGTCGGGCCTTGCCGGTCCGTCGCTTTACGCAGCGCTGCGCACAATTCGTCGATGCTGCTGATGGCTTGCGCGGCGCAACCGAGGCCCTTGGCCACGGCGACGAAATCCGGGGTGTAGATGTCCACGCCGACCGGTTCGATGGCGCGGTTGACCATGTACTTTTTGATCTCCTCGTAACCCTGGTTATTCCACAGCAGCACGATCACCGGCACCCGTGCTTCAACGGCGCTGGCCAGTTCCGGCAGGGTGAACTGCAAGCCGCCGTCGCCGATCAGGCACACCACTGGCGGGCGCGCGCCGTTATCGAGTTGGCCGCCGAGCCACGCACCAATCGCCGCCGGCAACGCATAGCCGAGGGTGCCGTAACCGGTGGATGCGTTGAACCAGCGACGCGGACGCTCGGGGTTGAACGTGAGGTTGCCGGTGTACACCGGTTGCGTGGAATCGCCGACGAACACCGCTTCGGGCAATTCGTGCAGCACGGTTTCGAGCAAACGCGTCTGCGCCAGCGTTGGTGCATCCCAGCTCGCCGCCAATTCATTACGCAGACGCGCGGCGCGGACCTGGCCCCAATCATTGCGGCGCTCGGCCAGCGGTTGGTGCGACAAGGCGCTGAGCAATGCTTGCGCGGCGTTGCGCGAATCAGCGACCAGTGCGATGTGCGGCGGGTAGTTGCGCACGGTCTGATCGGCATCGATGTCGATGCGCAGCAGCTTGCCGGGAATCTCGAAGCCGCCGGCGAAGGTCACGTCGTAATCGGTCTCGGCCAGCTCGGTGCCGATCGCCAGCACCACGTCGGCTTCAGCGACCAGTGCGCGGGTGGCAACCAGGCTCTGCGTCGAACCGATCAACAACGGATGACTGGTCGGCAGCATGCCTTTGGCATTGATGGTCAGCGCCACTGGAGCGTCGAGCAATTCGGCGAGTCGGGTCAGCTGCGGCGCTGCGTTGATGGCACCGCCGCCGGCGAGAATCAGTGGACGTTGCGCCGTGGCGAGCAGTTCGCTCATGCGGGCCACGGCAGCCGGTGCGGCGCCGGCGCGATCGATATTCACCGGCAGGCTGGCGAGCAACTCATCGGCCTCTTCCACCAGCACGTCCAACGGAATTTCGATGTGCACCGGACGCGGTCGCCCGGCCTGGAACAGCGCGAAAGCGCGAGCAAGCACCACCGGCAGTTCGGCAGCGGACATCAGCGTGTGCGAGAACGCTGCGACGCCGCCGACCAGTGCGCTCTGGTTCGGCAGTTCATGCAACTTGCCGCGCCCACCACCCAACTGACTGCGCGACTGCACGCTGGAGATCACCAGCATCGGAATCGAATCGGCGTAAGCCTGGCCCATGGCCGTGGTGATATTGGTCATGCCCGGGCCGGTGATGATGAAGCACACACCGGGTTTGCCGCTGGTGCGCGCGTAGCCGTCAGCCATGAACCCGGCGCCCTGTTCGTGGCGAGGCGTGACGTGGTTGATGCTTGAACGGGCGAGGCCTCGGTACAGCTCAACGGTGTGCACACCGGGAATGCCGAACACCTGCTCGACCGCGTAATTCTCCAACAGCTTGACCAGTACTTCGCCGCACGTTGCCATGTTGATTGCCCTTTCATTCACTGAACACTCCCTGTGGGAGCGAGCCTGCTCGCGAATAAGCGGTCCAGCCAACATCCGTGTCGAACCTTGAACCGTCTTCGCGAGCAGGCTCTCTCCCACAGGGTCCGTGGAGTGCCCATTGGAACGGTGCGCAACTGGCAGCAACAATCGATTAAAAGTCATACTAGCCATGTCGCCACGTCATACCTCGGATCGCCATGAAACGCCTGCCACCCCTGCCCGCTCTGCATACGTTCTGGATCACCGCGCAATGCTGCAACTTCACTCGCGCCGCCGAGCAGCTGCACATTACTCAGGGCGCGGTGAGCCGGCAGATCGCCGGGCTCGAAGAACAGCTCGGTTATCCGTTGTTCATTCGTCTGGCCCGAGGTCTGGCGCTGACGGCCGAAGGCCGCGAATGGCTGCCGCGAGTGGAAAAGGTCTTCGGGCTGATCAGTGAAGCGACCGAGCAGATCGGTCAGACGCGGCAAACCTTGCAACTCAAGGCCCCGAGCTGCGTGATGCGCTGGCTGCTGCCGCGTCTGCTGCAATGGCAGAAGGAACGCCCGGACGTGCCGGTCAAATTGACGGCCTCGCTGCAACACGGCGTGGACTTTCAGCGCGAGCAATTCGACGCTGCGGTGATCTACGGCCCGCCGCCGGACCATTCGCCAGGCGCGCTGCATCTGTTCGACGAGCAACTGACACCGGTCTGCTCGCCGCAATTGCTCAAGGGTTCGCCGGCGCTGAATTCACCGCAGGATTTGCAAGAGCATCTGTTATTGCACCCGACCCACGACATTCAGGACTGGTCGGTATGGCTCGATGCAGCGGGATTGCGATTGGGCAACCTTGGCAGCGGGCAGCATTTCGAAACGCTGGATCAGGCGATGTCGATGGCCTCCCATGGCACGGGTGTGGCGATCGGGGACTGGTCGCTGATTGGCGATGATCTGAACGCCGGACGGCTGGTGATGCCGTTTGCGTTGAAGGTGAAGACGGGGTTGGCGTATTACGTGGTGGTGCCTGCCGCAGCCGAACCCTCGCCGCAACTTGAGGAGCTGATGCTCTGGCTGGTTGAGCAGGCTCATTTGCGCTGAAGCCTCTCCCCTCACCCTAGCCCTCTCCCCAGGTAGAGGGAACTGATTGGGGATACTCAAGAAATTCATCGACCTGACACAGCCACGCCGAATCCACAATCGACACGGTCGTTCAGGTCAATGCGTGACCCAAGACAACTCGGTCGGCTCCCTCTCCCCCGGGAGAGGGAGCTAATTGGGGATACTCAAGAAACTCATCGACCTGACACAGCCACGCCGAATCCATAATCGACACGGTCGTTCAGGTCAATGCGTGACCCAAGACAACTCGGTCGGCTCCCTCTCCCCCGGGAGAGGGCTGGGGTGAGGGGAAAAGGCTTGACTCAATACCCGACCGTATAACGCTGCCGCAAATGCTTCGGCGTCTCCACTTCGTCAATCAGCGCAATCGCATAATCGGCAAAGGTGATCCAGCTGCGCCCTTCGGCACTGACCAACAGGTGATTCTTGCCGACGCGATACTGGCCGCTGCGTTCACCCTCGACAAACTCCGCCGACGGCGACAGGAAAGTCCAGTCCAGTTCCTGCGCCTGACGCAACGCATCAAGAAACGCCGCCCCCGCGCTCGCCTCGGCTTTGTATTCGGCCGGGAAACCGGCACTGTCGATCACCCGCGTGTCATCCGGCAGCAACAGCGAACCGGCGCCGCCGACCACCAGCAAGCGCTTCACGCCCGCCTGTTTTACCGGTCCGACAATCGCCGAGGCCGGGACGGTGGCGAAATGCGCTGCGCTGATCACCACGTCGTGACCGGCCACCGCCGCTTGCAGCGCCGCCGAATCCAGCACGTCGAGGCTCTTGCTGACGACACCGGCGCGATCACCGACCTTTGAGGTATCGCGGGCAATGGCGGTGACGCTGTGGCCGCGACGCAGCGCTTCTTCCAGCAGTTGGCTACCGGCACGACCCGTGGCACCAATGATTGCGATCTTGCTCATGACATTCTCCAGTTGGCTTGAAAATGCTGTGTGTTCAGGTTCGGCTTACCACTGCATCTCGCCCTTGGCGACTTTCGCGCTGAGCTCCAGCGAACTTTCTTCGCCCAGTTGCGGGTAGCGCTTTTTCATCGCTGCGATCAGTGCAGCGGAGTCTTTGGCCTTGGCGGTTTCGGCATCGAAGGCCTTGATGTAATCGGCGGTGAATTTCACGCTCGCCAGCGAGCGGCTGCTGTCACCCAGGTAATGACCGGGCACCACGGTTTGCGGTTTCAGGCTTTCGATGGTGTGCAGGGTGTTCAGCCAGTCGGCGTGGGATTGCGCGGTCTGGGTGTCGGCCATCCACACATGAATGTTCTCGGCGACCACCACGCCACCGACCACTGCTTTGAGCGACGGGATCCATACGAAGCTGCGATCCGGTTGCTTGCCGTCGAGGCCGATCACCTGCAATTGCTTGCCTTCGAGGGTCAGGCTGTCGCCCTTGAGCACGTCCGGGACGATGGTTTTCGCCGGCACGTCGGCGCCCATTTTCGGTCCCCAGTAGGCCAGTTTGCCGTCGACGGTGTGCTTGATGTGATCGACGGTCGGCTGCGAAGCCAATACTTTCGCCTGCGGGAATGCTTTGGTCAGGGTGTCGAGGCCGAAGTAGTAATCCGGATCACCGTGGCTGATGTAGATGGTGGTCAACTGTTTACCACTGGCGCGGATCTTCTCCACCACCTGTTCGGCCTGGGATTTGCCGAATTGCGCATCGACCAGAATCGCTTCTTTCTCACCGCTGACCAGCACCGAGCTGACCGGGAAAATCGCCTCGGTGCCCGGGTTGTAGACATCGAGGCTCAGCTCGGCGGCGGATGCCTGGGCGGCAAAGCCGAAAAATGCTGCGGCGAGCAGAACGCGTTTGAAGGGGGTGAAGCCGATCATTTGTTGCTCCGGATTACCAATGCCAGTCTGGCGATGCAACAGAGCTTAGTTGCCAGACTCAGTACAAAAAATGCGATGCTTGGACATAGTTTGTTTCTGAAAGCGGGCAAATCATGGATCGGCTTCAAGCAATGCGGGTATTCGTCACGGTGGTGGACTTGGGCAGCCAGTCGGCGGCGGCCGACCACCTCGACCTGTCGCGGCCAGTAGTGTCGCGCTATCTGGCGGAGCTGGAAGACTGGGTCGGCGCGCGGCTGATGCACCGCACCACGCGCAAATTGAGCCTGACCGCCGCTGGCAGTGAAATCCTCCCGCGCTGTCGGCAGATGCTCGACTTGTCGCAGGACATGCAGGCCGCCGTCAGCGAACCCGATGACGCGCCGCGCGGATTGCTGCGGATCAGCGTCAGCACCTCGTTTGGCCAGGCGCAACTGGCCGATGCGATGGCGGCATACGTCAAGCTTTACCCAGGCGTGAGTATCGATCTGCAAATGCTCGACCGCACGGTGAATCTGGTCGATGAACGCATCGATCTGGCGATTCGCACCAGCAATGATCTTGATCCGAATCTGATCGCCCGGCGCCTGACCGTGTGCCGCTCGGTGGTCTGCGCAGCGCCGGCTTATCTGCTTGAGCATCCGGCGCCGCAGACGGTTGAGGATTTGAGCCGACACAACTGCCTGACCCATTCCTATTTCGGCAAAAGCCTGTGGCATTTCGAGGAGGATGGCGAACCGGTTTCGGTACCGGTGCAGGGCAATATCAGCGCCAACGAGGCCAGCACCCTTCTGCGCGCAACACTGGCCGGCGCGGGCGTGGCGATGCTGCCGACCTACCAGGCTGGCGTGCATATTCACAACGGCGAGCTGCTGCGTTTGCTGCCACACGCAGAACCGCGCCAGATGAATATCTACGCGGTGTACGCCTCTCGCAAACACATGCCGGCGGCACTGCGCAGCATGCTCGACTTTCTGGTTCAGCGTTTTCCCGAAAATCCCGCGTGGGATGTCGGCCTGTAAACCCGCTCCCACATAGGCATCAATTCGCTGAATGGCCGGCTAAATCCTCAAGCGCACTCGCTGGCAAGTGCGCGCCGCTGACCTATGCTCAAAGTAATACCGCAAGGTAGACGTTCAGAGGTCGAACACCATGAACATCAAAACAAAAAGATACGCCGCCATCTTCATCACCTGCGCCGCCACGCTGGCGCTGTACGGCACCGCTGCCTGGCGGGTCGAGCAGTTGCGCCAGCTGCCGCGCGAGTATGCGAGCTGCAACTATGAGCGGTGTATTCCGCACAATGCCACGCTGAACGCATTGCGCTGATAGACCTGCGCTGGAATGCAACCCTGTGGGAGCGAGCTTGCTCGCGAAAGCGGTGGGTCAGTCAGCCTGTTTGTTGGATGACACTCCGCCTTCGCGAGCAAGCTCGCTCCCACAGGTGTTGGGTGGTGCTTTTAAGGTTGTTGCTCGGCCTTCAAGCGGTCGCGGAATGCCTTTGGCGAAATCCCCACCCGGCGACGGAACAGGCGCGTGAAGTTGGTCGGATCGGAAAAACCCAACAGCTCCGACATCTCGTAAATCGTCATGCTGGTGTAGGTCAGCAGGCGCTTGGCTTCCAGCAACTGACGCTCGTGCATGATCTGCAACGCCGGTTGCCCGGCCAATTCACGGCAGGTGCCGTTGAGGTGCGACACGGAGATGCCCAGGCGATGGGCGAGGTCTTCGACCTTGACGTGCTGGCGGTAAGTCTCTTCCACCAACTGAATGAAACCGTTGAGGTATTCGCGCTGGCGTTGCGGCCGTTGGCTGGCCTTGTGCCGAACGATCGCCTGGCGGCTGACCCAGACCATGATTACGCTGACCAGCGAATGCATGAGCATTTCCCGCGCCGGTTGATGGCCGTTGTACTCGGCCTGCAACGCTGAAAACAGGCTGTTGAGATAATCGCCATCCTTGCCGGCCGGGTAGTTTTCCGCCCGGGCCAACGCGTGTACCGAATCGCCCAATTGCGCCTGCAAATGATTGATCAGCGGCGTGGCCAAGGTGACGATGAAGCCTTCAACATCCTCGGAAAAACGAAAGCCATGCACCGATAACGGTGGCAGCACCTGAATCGCCGGCGTCTCGAGTTGCGTGCGCTGGCCTTCGATTTCGAGCTCTGCCTGACCTTTGAAAACGAACAGCAGCTGGCACAGATCCGCGTGGCGGTGAGGTTTGATTTCCCATTGATGTTCGCGACTGCGCGAGGAAATGGTTTCACAGTGCAGCAAGTCCGGGGTCGGCCAGTCCAGGCTTTCACCGTAGAGCTTGAACACCGGAATAGAAGGCAGGGCAGGCTTGTTCATACTTCAATCCAGGCCTCTGGTTTTTGGGCGATAATCGCACCGATTGGCAGAATGTACAGGTATCGGCTCAGTTTTCACCTTCAATTGACAGACCCGCAAGGGAAAAATGCAAGCACTCGATCCATAAAATCATTCACCGGCTGTTGCTGCGTGAAGCTTGCGAGTCATAAAAACAATGAAAACCCTGAAAACCCAAGTCGCCATTATCGGCGCCGGTCCTTCCGGACTGCTCCTTGGCCAGTTGCTGCACAACGCTGGCATCGACACCCTGATCCTCGAACGCCAGACGCCCGATTACATTCTTGGGCGCATCCGTGCCGGTGTGCTTGAACAAGACATGGTAGAGCTGCTGCGTGAGGCCGGGGTCGGTCAGCGAATGGATGCCGAAGGTCTGGTTCATGGCGGCTTCGATCTGGCGCTGGACGGGCGTCAGGTGCACATCGACCTGCACGCGCTGACCGGCGGCAAAACAGTAATGGTCTACGGCCAGACCGAGGTCACCCGCGACCTGATGGCCGCTCGTCGGGAGGCCGGCGCGCCAACAATTTATCAAGCGAGCAATGTCGTTCCCCATGAGATGAAAAGCGACGAAGCTTTTGTCACCTTCGAAAAGGACGGTGAAAGCTGGCGCGTTGATTGCGATTACATTGCCGGTTGCGATGGTTTCCATGGCGTCGCGCGGCAGTCGATTCCGGCCGATTGCCTGAAGATTTTCGAGCGGGTCTACCCGTTCGGCTGGCTGGGCATTCTCGCCGACACACCGCCGGTCCACGATGAATTGGTCTACGCCCGCCACGAGCGTGGCTTCGCTTTGTGCAGCATGCGTTCGGCCACCCGCACCCGCTATTACCTGCAAGTCCCGGCAGATGAAAACGTCGATGACTGGAGCGATCAGCGTTTCTGGGATGAGCTGAAAAAACGCCTGCCGGATGCCCTCGCGGAAAAACTGGTGACCGGTCCTTCGATCGAAAAAAGCATCGCGCCGCTGCGCAGTTTTGTCGTCGAGCCAATGCAGTACGGGCGCATGTTTCTCGTCGGCGACGCCGCCCATATCGTCCCGCCGACTGGCGCCAAGGGCTTGAACCTGGCTGCCAGCGATGTCAGCACTTTGTTCAATATTCTGCTGAAGGTCTATCGCGAAGGCCGCACCGATCTGCTGGAAAAATACTCGGAGATCTGCCTGCGCCGGGTGTGGAAAGCCGAACGGTTTTCCTGGTGGATGACGTCGATGCTGCATCGCTTCGACGAGCACGATGAATTCAGCCAGCGCATCAGCGCGTCGGAACTGGACTACTTTGTCAGCTCGCAAGCAGGGCAAAAAACCATTGCAGAAAATTACGTCGGGCTTCCGTACGAGGCTATCGAATAGCCTGCTATCGACTTACACTGGCGAGCACTTACCCGCTCGCCTTGTCCATGCGGGTCAATCACTGCCCGCAGGTTTTCCGTGACCACTCTCAATCAGCCTGAAACGCCCAAACCGGCCATTCGCAGCGTGCTGGTCGCCTTGATGATGGCGATCTTCCTCGGTGCGCTGGACCAGACCATCGTCGCCGTGTCGATGCCGGCGATCTCCGCGCAATTCAAGGACGTCAGCCTGCTGGCCTGGGTGATTTCCGGCTACATGGTGGCGATGACCGTGGCGGTGCCGATCTACGGCAAGCTCGGCGACCTGTACGGGCGGCGCAAACTGATGCTGTTCGGTATGGGCCTGTTCACCCTCGCCTCGCTGTTCTGCGGCATGGCGCAGAGCATGGAACAACTGGTGCTGGCGCGGATCCTTCAGGGCATCGGCGCCGGCGGCATGATCTCGGTGAGTCAGGCGATCATCGGCGACATCGTCCCGCCGCGTGAACGCGGCCGCTATCAGGGTTATTTCAGCAGCATGTACGCCGTGGCCAGCGTTGCCGGTCCGGTGCTCGGCGGCTACATGACCGAATACCTGTCGTGGCGCTGGGTGTTTCTGGTCAACCTGCCGCTGGGGCTTGGCGCCTGGTGGGTGGCACGGCGCAACCTGCGCGGCTTGCCGATTCCGCAGCGTAAACCGGTGATCGATTACCTCGGCACGGTGCTGATGATCATTGGTCTCACCGCGTTGTTGCTCGGCATCACTGAAGTCGGCCAGGGTCATTCATGGCGCAGCAGCGAAGTGCTCGGCCTGTTCGCTTGCGCCGTGGTGGTATTGGCGCTGTTCGTCTGGCATGAACGCCGGGCGCGGGAGCCGTTGCTGCCGATGCACCTGTTCGCCAATCGTAATGCCCTGCTGTGCTGGTGCACGATTTTCTTCACCAGTTTCCAGGCCATCTCGCTGATCGTGCTGATGCCGCTGCGCTTTCAAAGCGTCACCGGCGCTGGCGCCGACAGCGCGGCGTTGCACTTGCTGCCTCTGGCGATGGGCTTGCCGATCGGTGCCTATTTCGCCGGCCGGCGCACCTCGATCACCGGACGCTACAAACCGCAGATTCTTACCGGGGCGATCCTCATGCCGATCTCGATTCTCGGCATGGCCTTCAGTCCGCCACAAGCAACGCTGCTCAGCGGTCTGTTCATGCTGCTCAGCGGCATCGCCGGCGGCATGCAGTTCCCGACCTCGCTGGTCGGCACGCAGAACTCGGTGGAACAACGCGACATCGGCGTCGCCACCAGCACCACCAATCTGTTCCGCTCACTGGGCGGCGCGGTGGGCGTGGCGTTGATGTCGGCGCTACTGCTGGCGTTGCTGCACGATTCCAGTTTCGCCCACCTGGCGAACAGTTCGCTGATCAGCGAGGGGCATTCGGGCAACGTCCTGCTCGATGGCCTGAACGCCGCCCCCGGCGAAGCGCAGAACGCTTTGCGCGCGGAGCTGCTGGTGACCTTCCGCCACTTGCTCTGGGTCAGCACGGCAGTGTCGTTGCTCGGGCTGGCGGCGGCGATTGCCATGCCGAACAACCTGCTGCGCGGGCGGGAGCACGGCGCGAAATGAGCCTTTTGCGCTGATCGTTCCCACGCTCTGCGTGGGAATGCCTCAACGGACGCTCTGCGTTCGGCCTTGCATGGGACGCAGAGCGTCCCGGGCTGCATTCCCACGCGGAGCGTGGGAACGATCATCGCGCGCTCAAGGGCTGTAGTAGCCCACCGCGACGAGGAAATGCCCGACCTTTTTCAGGTACGCATGCTTGTCCTCGATCTTGCCGGTCACCGGGTTTTTCCAGCGGTATTCATATTCGCCTTCATCCTGCTTGCCGATCAGCGCCAGAATCGGCTCGCCCACCGGTTTGCCTTCCGGATCCTTGACCTTGCCAAAATCAGTGTTGATCAAACGCAGATTGGTGCCGTGGGCGACATAGCGCTGGTTGTTCAGATCGACCACGAAGACATACAGGTCATCCTGCAAGTAACCGCCCTTGAGTGAGTTGATCGCGGTCAGCGTGCCCTTCTCGTCCTTGGTCAGATCCGTCGCGGCTTTGTCCAGCAAGGCCTTGGCTTGCTCAGCCGAAGCCCGTGGCAGGTAGTAACCCACCGCGAGAATGCGCTGCCCGACGCGCTGATAGAACACATGCTTGCGCTCGACCTTGCCGTCGGCCCAGTTCTGCCAGCGGTATTCGGCCTGCTGGATGCCATTGCCTTCCGGCACTTTCAGCGCATCCTTGAACGCCTTCTGCAGATCCGGCCCGAGCACTTCGCTGACATCACGGCCGATCAGCGCCGATGACGGCCCGCCACTGGCAAGCATGACGCCTTTGGTGTCGAGGACGAACACGTAGCGATCCTTGTCGACGAACTCACCCTGGCGGCTGAAGGCGGCGAACGCCTTGTCACCATTGTCGTGGTAGTAGGCCAAGGCTTTTTCCAGCAGGGCGATAGCGGCCTGACTGTCCTCCTTGGCGGCGGTGGCGGCGCTGGCCTGGCCGAAACCGGCCAACAGCATCAGGCCGAGCCAGACCACTTTATGCAAAAACCCCATAGCGCATCCCTCGTTCTTTTTGGTGTTTCAAGAGCGTAGACGGCTTGGGCTGATGTACGAGTATTCAGAATGATGCAGGGGATTACAGGCCCCTGTGGTAAGGGGACAAAGCACTCCAGGGAACAGATCAGTCGCTATGGGCGGGAATTGATCTGCTGCTGGAGATTCTGGATCTGCGCCTGCAAGGTGTTGAGGTTGCGGGTCATCTGCGCGCGGAACGCATCGAACTCGGCGGTGTTGCCGCCACCCTGTGGCGCTGCCGGGCGGTTGTCCTGCTGACTTTTCAGCACCACGATGTCCTGCTCCAGACGATCGATCGCCGCGCTCGGGTTGCCCTGTTTCTTCAGCGCGGCGATATCGGCGCCGAGGCTTTTGAACTGGGCGTCGAAGGCTTTCAACTGGGCATCGACCTTGCTGGTATCGGCCGGGGTGCTTTTGATGGTCGCCAGCTCGGCACTCAAAGCTTTGACCTGAGCCTGCAACTGCGTATTGGCGTTCTGTTGTTCGGTGGTCTGCGCGGTCATCTGCGCCAGACGCTTGTCCAGTTCGCTGGCATGCCCGGCCACGCCTTGCTGCTGCTTGCTCTGGTCGAGCAGCTTGCCTTCGAGTTGCTTGATTTGCAGCTTCAGCGCTTCGCTGTCGCTGCTGACGTTGCTCTGGCTGGCGACGACCTTGCCGGAAATATCCTGCAGGCGCCCTGCCGCTTCTTCGCTGATGCGGGCGAAGCTTTCCTGGGTGGCGACCAGTTGCTGCTCCATCAGCGAGATCTGCTGAAAGCTCCACCAGGCCAGACCGATGAAGGCAAAAAACAACGCGCCGACCAGCGCCCACAGCGGCCCGGTGCTGGCGGCCTTGACCTTGACCACTGGCGCGCTGCGCGAATGCACGGAAGTGCGGGGGCCGGGTGCGATGTCATCGTCATCGAACGGGTCGGCGCGCAGGCTTGGCACGTTGTCGAAATCGTCGTCGTGGGCATCGTTTCGCATGGACATTGAGGCAACCTTTGGCAAACGCGGTGATGGCTAAATGCTGCGAAGTATAACCGCCGCAGCCGCAGGCATTGACCCTCAACCCGCAAGGCGGTTCATTGCCGCCCGGCCGAATCGTTTCAACGGATGTCCTGGGCTTTCCACCACGCACAGAACTCATCGAGGGCCGCCCACAGGCTGACTTTCGGATCGTAGTCGAGATAATGCCGGGCGCGGCTGATGTCGAGGGTGAAATTTTTTTTCATGACCTGCATGCCCAGGCGCGACAGGGTCGGCTCAGGGCGTCCCGGCCAGAGCATGCACGCGCCTTCGTTGAGCGCCGCGACGCTGTAGGCCAGACCGTAGGAGCGGTATTTGCGCACCTGATCGACGTCCATCCGCCGCATCACGTAATTGACCACGTCCCACAGCGGCACCGGCGTGCCGTTGCTGATGTTGTAGGCCTTGCCGAGCGCCGAACCTTGCGCCAACAGGCTGCTGAGCATGGCTTCGTTGAGGTTCTGCACGCTGGTGAAATCGACCTTGTTCAAGCCATTGCCGATGATCGCCAAGCGGCCCTTGCGCTGCATCTTCAGCAGGCGCGGGAAGATGCTCATGTCGCCGGCACCGGTGACGAAACGCGGGCGCAGGGCGATGGTTTCCAGACCGAATTCCTGGGCACCGAAGACTTTCTGCTCGGCCAGATATTTGGTCGCGGCGTAGGGATGCTTGAAGCGTTTGGGCACTTGCTCTTCGGTCAGACCGAGATGGTCGCGGCCATCGAAATAGATCGACGGCGACGACAGATGCACCAGCCGCCGCACCCGCTGCTTGAGGCACGCTTCGACGACGTTTTCGGTGACTTCGACGTTGCCCTGATGAAAGTCCTGATAACGCCCCCACACGCCAACCGCACCGGCACAATGCACCACGGCTTCGACGTCACGGCACAGGTCGTGCACCAGATCGGCGTCGGTCAGATCGCCCGGCACGAACTCCGCGCCCCGGCGCACCAGATGCTCGACGCTCTCGGCCCGGCGACCGTTGACCCGCACTTCAAGGCCCTGCTCCAGGGCGAAACGCGCAAAGCGCCCGCCAATAAAGCCGCTGGCGCCGGTAACCAAAATCTTCATCAAAAACTCCAGGGAAGCAGCTGCAAGCTTCGAGCTTTCAGCTGCAAGTTGAAACGGTGCGTGTTCTTGCCGCTTGCAGCTTGACGCTTGTTGCTGCGTTCAAGCCACTAGCCATTGCTTTGAGGAGCGCAGCAGTTGTTCGGTCAGTAGATTGAGCAACTGGCCGCCATTGCGCCAATGATGCCAGTACAGCGGCACGTCGATCGGTTTATCTGGCAGCAATTCGCGCAGCACCCCGCGTTGCAACTGTTCGCGCACCTGCAGTTCCGGCACCAGCCCCCAACCCAGACCGGCCTCGGTCAGGCGAATGAAGCCTTCGGAAGACGGGCATAAGTGATGCTCGAACGCGCCGTCGACGCCCAACAGCGCCAGATAGCGATGCTGAAGAAAATCGTCCGGGCCGAACACCAGCGCCGGGGTGCGCGGCAGCTGTTCGGCGCGCACGCCATCCGGAAAATGCCGGGCGATGAAGGCCGGGCTGGCCAAGGCGCGATAACGCATGGCGCCGAGCAATACGCTGCGTGCGCCGGCCACCGGGCGCTCGCTGGCGCAGAGACACGCAGCCACTTCACCGGCACGCATGCGTTTGAGGCCGACGGTCTGGTCTTCGACGATCAGGTCGAGCAACAAATGCTGCTCGGCGCAGAAACCGCCGACGGCCGCGGCCCACCAAGTGGCGAGGCTGTCAGCGTTGAGGGCGATGCGCAGGCGATCGGGCAGGCCTTCTTCGTCCAGCGCCGGCACCACCGATTGCAGGTCGCGCTCGAGCAGACGCACCTGCTGCACATGGTTGAGCAGGCGGCGGCCGATCTCGGTCGGCGCTGGCGGTGTTCCGCGCACCAGCACTGGCTGGCCGACCCGCGCTTCAAGCAATTTGATGCGCTGGGAGATCGCCGACTGCGACAGGCCCAGCACCTGTGCAGCGCGATCGAATCCGGCCTGCTCGACCACAGCGGCGAGCGCGGAAAGCAATTTATAGTCGAACATCAGTTTTCCTAATGGGCGATCAGCACTATTGGTTTTTCTTATACAGCGTCACATCGGAGAATAGCCAGCAAGCACTCTCCTTCAAGGATTTCCCTCATGTGGCAAAGCTATGTAAACGGCCTGTTGGTGGCGTTCGGCCTGATCATGGCGATCGGCACGCAGAACGCATTTGTCTTGGCGCAAAGCCTGCGCCGTGAACACCATTTGCCGGTGGCGGCATTGTGCGTGGTGTGTGACGCAATTCTGGTCGCGGCCGGGGTGTTCGGCCTGGCGACGATCCTGGCGCAGAACCCGACCCTGCTGGCGATCGCCCGTTGGGGCGGCGCGACGTTTCTGATCTGGTACGGCAGCCAGGCGCTGCGCCGGGCCTGCTCGAAACAGAGCCTTGAGCAAGGCGAAAACCAGACCGTGCGTTCGCTGCGCGCAGTGATGCTCAGCGCTCTGGCGGTGACCTTGCTCAACCCTCACGTTTATCTCGATACGGTATTGCTGATCGGCTCGCTGGGTGCGCAGCAATCGGTGCCGGGCGCTTATGTAGTCGGCGCGGCGAGTGCATCGTTGCTGTGGTTTTTCACCCTGGCCCTTGGCGCGGCATGGCTGGCACCGTGGCTGGCCCGCCCGAGCACCTGGCGCATTCTCGATCTGGTGGTGGCGTTGATGATGTTCGCCGTGGCCGCACAGTTGATCATCGCCGGATGAATAATTGCCAAAGGCTCTGGAACCTCTATCCCACACAGTTGTTGCGTGGTTAAGGCGCGACCCCGGTGCTATGATCCGAACCCTGCGCCGCAAAGAGTAAAAACTCGCCGGTGCATTTCCGGCCGCCCGTGATCGGCCTTGCGCTCACCGCAACAGACCTGATTAGGAGAATCATCATGGCTTTCGAATTGCCGCCGCTGCCTTACGCACACGATGCCCTGCAGCCGCACATCTCCAAGGAAACCCTGGAGTTCCACCACGACAAGCACCACAACACCTACGTCGTGAACCTGAACAACCTGGTGCCAGGCACCGAGTTTGAAGGCAAGACCCTGGAAGAAATCGTCAAGACTTCTTCGGGCGGCATCTTCAACAACGCCGCTCAGGTCTGGAACCACACTTTCTACTGGAACTGCCTGGCGCCAAACGCCGGCGGTCAACCAACCGGCGCCCTGGCAGACGCCATCAACGCAGCGTTCGGTTCGTTCGACAAGTTCAAGGAAGAATTCAGCAAAACCTCGATCGGCACCTTCGGTTCCGGCTGGGGCTGGCTGGTGAAAAAGGCTGACGGTTCCCTGGCCCTGGCCAGCACCATCGGCGCCGGCAACCCGCTGACCAGCGGCGACACCCCGCTGCTGACCTGCGACGTCTGGGAACACGCTTACTACATCGACTACCGCAACCTGCGTCCGAAGTACGTTGAAGCGTTCTGGAACCTGGTCAACTGGAAGTTCGTGGCCGAGCAGTTCGAAGGCAAAACCTTCACCGCTTAAGCTGCGCGCCCGATGAAAAGCCCGGCTTCGGCCGGGTTTTTTTATGCCCGGCGCATGGCGTTTCTCGCACGGTAAAAGCAGCTTCACGCCGTTTGCCGCCAGCCCCCAGCCGTCTACCATCACAGAAAGGAAAAAATCTTTGGCCCAGTGCTCAAGTTGAAGGCAATTGCAACCGACACAGTTAATTCAGAGCTATTACTCAAATGACGACATTGCGGCCAGGATCACGGCGACTTTTCCCGTGCCTGATTGTCCCTTTGACTGCCAACCCGGGATTGCCAATACTCATGGCAACTTGACGCTACCCGCACGGAACAAGGAATAACCCTTTGAAGCTGGAACTCAAGAACAGCTTGTCGGTGAAGTTGCTCCGGGTCGTGCTCCTGTCGGCATTGATCGTAGGCGTAGTCTTGAGCTGCGCGCAGATTGTCTTCGATGCCTACAAGACCCGTCAGGCGGTTGCCGGCGACGCCGAGCGCATCCTCGACATGTTCCGCGATCCCTCGACCCAGGCCGTGTACAGCCTGGATCGGGAAATGGGCATGCAGGTGATCGAAGGGCTGTTCCAGGACGACGCCGTGCGTCAGGCCTCCATCGGCCACCCCAACGAAGCCATGCTCGCGCAGAAATCCCGCGAACTGCAGCATTCCAACAGCCGTTGGCTGACCGACCTGATTCTCGGCCAGGAACGCACCTTCACCACGCAATTGGTCGGCCGCGGTCCGTACAGCGAATACTACGGCGACCTGAGCATCACACTCGACACCGCCACTTATGGCGAAGGGTTTATCGTCAGCTCGGTGATCATTTTCATCTCCGGCGTACTGCGTGCGCTGGCATTGGGGTTGGTGCTGTATCTGGTCTATCACTGGCTGCTGACCAAACCGCTGTCGCGAATCATCGAGCACCTCACCGAGATCAACCCCGATCGTCCCAGCGAGCACAAGATTCCGCAGATCAAGGGCCACGAAAAAAACGAGCTGGGCCTGTGGATCAACACCGCCAACCAGTTGCTCGAGTCCATCGAACGCAACACCCACCTGCGCCACGAAGCGGAAAACAGCCTGCTGCGCATGGCCCAGTACGATTTCCTCACCGGCCTGCCGAATCGCCAGCAATTGCAGCAGCAACTGGACAAGATTCTCGTCGATGCCGGCAAATTGCAGCGCCGCGTCGCCGTGTTGTGCGTCGGCCTGGATGATTTCAAGGGCATCAACGAGCAATTCAGCTACCAGACCGGCGACCAATTGCTGCTGGCCTTGGCCGATCGTTTACGTGCCCACAGCGGTCGTCTCGGCGCCCTCGCCCGCCTGGGCGGCGACCAGTTCGCGCTGGTGCAGGCCGACATTGAACAGCCTTACGAAGCAGCGGAACTGGCGCAGAGCATTCTCGATGACCTTGAGGCGCCCTTCGCCCTCGACGATCAGGAGATCCGCCTGCGCGCGACCATCGGCATCACCCTGTTTCCGGAGGACGGCGACAGCACCGAGAAGCTGTTGCAGAAAGCCGAGCAGACCATGACCCTGGCCAAGACCCGCTCGCGCAATCGTTATCAGTTCTACATCGCCAGCGTCGACAGCGAGATGCGCCGTCGTCGCGAGCTGGAAAAGGATTTGCGCGATGCGCTGATCCGCGACCAGTTCTACCTCGTCTACCAACCGCAGATCAGCTATCGCGACCACCGCGTGGTCGGCGTCGAAGCGCTGATTCGCTGGCAACATCCGGAACACGGGCTGGTGCCGCCGGACCTGTTCATTCCGCTGGCCGAACAGAACGGCACGATCATCGCGATCGGCGAGTGGGTGCTCGATCAGGCCTGCAAGCAGTTGCGCGAGTGGCACGATCAGGGTTTTGTCGATCTGCGCATGGCGGTCAATCTGTCCACCGTGCAACTGCACCACGCCGAGCTGCCACGGGTGGTCAACAACCTGCTGCAAATGTACCGCTTGCCGCCGCGCAGTCTGGAACTGGAAGTCACCGAAACCGGCCTGATGGAAGACATCACCACCGCCGCCCAGCATCTGCTCAGCCTGCGCCGCTCCGGTGCGCTGATCGCGATCGACGACTTCGGCACCGGCTATTCGTCCCTCAGTTATCTGAAAAGCCTGCCGCTGGACAAGATCAAGATCGACAAGAGCTTCGTTCAGGATCTGCTCGATGACGACGATGACGCGACCATCGTTCGCGCGATCATTCAACTGGGCAAGAGCCTGGGCATGCAGGTGATTGCCGAAGGCGTGGAAACCGCCGAGCAGGAAACCTACATCATTTCCGAGGGTTGCCACGAAGGTCAGGGCTACCACTACAGCAAACCGCTGCCGGCGCGGGAGCTGGGTATTTACCTCAAGCAGGCGCAACGCAGCAACGCGGCCATTCTCTAAAAGCGCAAGATCGCGCCATCACACCTGCCTAAATAAGAAATATTTCCAAGCACGCCTTTACACATAATGCGAAAGATTTGCATTATGTCGCAGTTTTGCGCGCCACCGGCGCCAGTCCACTCAACTACCGAAGCAGGATGTTCGCCATGATTCGTATGCCTCTGGCTACCGCCAGTCTGCTGGCCATCGCTATTTCCCTCGCCGGTTGCGGCGAAGGCAAGGACAAAGAAAAAGCCTCCGAAATGACTCCGGCTTCCAGCAGTGCTGCTCCAGCCCCTGCCGCTGCACCTGCTCCTGCCGCCGGTAAAGTTGACGATGCCGCCGCCAAGGCCGTGGTCGCGCACTACGCCGACATGGTCTTCGCCGTTTACAGCGATGCCGAATCCACCGCGAAAACCCTGCAGAGCGCGGTCGACGCGTTCCTCGCCAAGCCGAACGCCGACACCCTCAAAGCCGCCAAGGCTGCCTGGGTCGCCGCACGCGTGCCGTACCTGCAGAGCGAAGTATTCCGCTTCGGCAACACCATCATCGACGACTGGGAAGGTCAGGTTAACGCCTGGCCCCTGGACGAAGGCCTGATCGACTACGTCGACAAATCCTACGAGCACGCGCTGGGTAACCCGGGCGCCAGCGCCAACATCATCGCCAACACCGAAGTGCAGGTCGGCGAAGACAAAGTCGACGTGAAAGAAATCACCCCGGAAAAACTCGCCAGCCTCAACGAGCTGGGCGGTTCCGAGGCGAACGTTGCCACCGGCTACCACGCGATCGAATTCCTGCTCTGGGGCCAGGATCTGAACGGCACCGGCCCTGGCGCTGGCAACCGTCCGGCCTCGGACTACCTGGAAGGCGCCGGCGCCACCGGTGGTCACAACGAGCGTCGTCGTGCCTACCTGAAAGCCGTGACCCAACTGCTGGTCAGCGACCTGGAAGAAATGGTCGGCAACTGGAAGCCGAACGTGGCCGACAACTACCGCGCCACCCTGGAAGCGGAGCCAGGCGAAACCGGCCTGCGCAAAATGCTCTTCGGCATGGGCAGCCTGTCCCTGGGTGAACTGGCGGGCGAACGCATGAAGGTTTCCCTGGAAGCCAACTCCCCCGAAGACGAGCAGGATTGCTTCAGCGACAACACCCACTACTCGCACTTCTACGACGCCAAAGGCGTGCGTAACGTTTATTTGGGCGAGTACACCCGTGTTGACGGCACCAAGCTGACCGGCGCCAGCCTGTCGTCGCTGGTGGCCAAGGCCGATCCGGCTGCCGACACCGCGCTGAAAGCCGATCTGGCCGCGACCGAAGCGAAGATCCAGGTCATGGTCGATCACGCCAACAAGGGTGAGCACTACGACCAGTTGATCGCTGCCGGCAACACCGCTGGCAACCAGGTCGTTCGCGACGCCATCGCCGCGCTGGTCAAGCAGACCGGCTCGATCGAAGCCGCTGCCGGCAAACTTGGCATCAGCGACCTGAACCCGGACAACGCCGATCACGAATTCTGATCGCAGCGTCCGCGTCAAAAAAAGGCGACCTTCGGGTCGCCTTTTTCATTATTGGCACACCACTATCCCTGTGGGAGCGAGCCTGCTCGCGAAGGCTTGATCCGGCGCAGCATTTTCAGCGCGTCGGGCATCGCTTTCGCGAGCAGGCTCGCTCCCACAGTGTTGGCAGGCGCTTAAAGGCTTGCGCGATATCAAGCAAACGATAATTCCTCTTATTCAAACTCCCCCGCCCTGTTAGACTTTGCGCCTTTGTTTTCGCCCGTTTGCAGGATGTCTGATGCTGTCGTTGCCGCTTCGCTTGTCCGCACTGTTGCTGGCCCTGGGCCTGAGTGCCTGCGATGACGCCCCGCGTTTCACCAAGGCCGAGCCGGGGGAAGCGCGTTCGGGCGGTGCGGCGACTGTGCGCAAAAGCGATCAGAACGCCTTTTCCCTGCCATCGGCCAACCTGCCGCCCTCGCGGCGCGTGGATTTCAGTGTCGGCAACAGTTTCTTTCGCAGCCCGTGGGTGATCGCGCCGTCGACCACCACGGCGCGCGACGGCCTCGGCCCGCTGTTCAATACCAACGCCTGCCAGAACTGCCACATCAAGGACGGTCGCGGGCATCCGCCGGCACCTGACGCATCCAATGCGGTGTCGATGCTGGTGCGCCTGTCGATTCCCGACGCGCCGGCCTACGCCAAAGTCATCGAACAGCTCGGCGTAGTGCCGGAGCCGGTGTATGGCGGGCAGTTCCAGGACATGGCCGTGCCCGGCGTCGCCCCGGAAGGCAAGGTGCGGGTCGACTACACACCGGTGTCCGTACGCTTCAAGGACGGCACTGAAGTCGAGCTGCGCAAGCCGACCCTGCAGATCACTCAACTCGGTTACGGCCCGATGCACCCGGACACGCGTTTTTCCGCGCGGGTGGCGCCGCCGATGATTGGTCTGGGCCTGCTCGAAGCCATCCCCGAGGAGGCGATCCTCGCCAACGCCGCCGCCCAGGCGAAAGAGAACAACGGCATCAACGGCCGGCCCAACCGTGTCTGGGATGACCAGTTGCAGAAAACCGTCATCGGCCGGTTCGGCTGGAAAGCCGGGCAGCCGAATCTCAATCAACAGAATGTTCATGCGTTCTCGGGTGACATGGGCCTGACCACCAGCCTGCGGCCGTTCGACGATTGCACCGAGGCGCAAAGCGCCTGCAAACAGGCGCCGAACGGCAATGGCCCGGACGGCGAACCGGAAGTCAGCGACAACATCCTGCGGCTGGTGCTGTTCTACAGCCGCAATCTCGCAGTGCCGGCGCGCCGTGGCGTCAACGATCCACAGGTGCTGGCCGGCAAGAATCTGTTTTTCCAGGCCGGTTGCCAGTCGTGCCACACGCCGAAATACACCACCGCCGCCGATGCCGCCGAACCGGAATTGGCCAATCAGGTGATTCGTCCGTACAGCGACTTGCTGCTGCATGACATGGGCGAAGGCCTGGCGGACAACCGCACGGAATTCAAGGCCTCCGGCCGCGACTGGCGCACCCCGCCGTTGTGGGGGATTGGTCTGACGCAAGCGGTCAGCGGTCACACCCAGTTTTTGCATGACGGTCGCGCACGCAACCTGCTCGAAGCGGTGCTCTGGCATGGCGGCGAAGCGTCGGCGGCGCAGCAACAGGTTTTGTCTTTCAATGCCGAGCAGCGCGCTGCGTTGCTGGCTTTTCTGAACTCACTTTAAATACTGTAAAAGCATCGGGAGCCCGACATGTTCCGTCCCAAGTTACTGTTCACCAGCCTCGCCGCGCTCGCCCTCGGCGCCTGCTCGCCGCAGGACCCGCAAGCGGTCACTTCGGCGGCGATCGCCAAATCGGTGATCCTGCCGACCTACACTCGCTGGGTCGAAGCCGACCGGCAACTGGCGGTCAGCGCCCTCGCCTATTGCCAGGGCAAGGAAAGCCTGGAAACTGCCCGTGCCGATTTCCTTCACGCGCAGAAAGCCTGGGCCGAACTGCAACCGCTGCTGATCGGGCCGCTGGCTGAGGGCAATCGTTCGTGGCAAGTGCAGTTCTGGCCGGACAAGAAAAACCTCGTCGGCCGTCAAGTCGAGCAACTGGTCGTCGCCCAGCCGCAGATCGACGCCGCCGCACTGGCCAAATCCAGCGTCGTGGTGCAAGGCCTGTCGGCTTACGAATACATCCTCTTCGACGCCAAGCCTGACGTCGCCAACGACGCGCAAAAAGCCAAATACTGCCCGCTGCTGATCGCCATCGGCGAGCGCCAGAAGCAACTGGCCGAAGAGATCCTGCAGGGCTGGAACAACACCGATGGCATGCTCGCGCAGATGAGCAAGTTCCCCAACCAGCGCTACGCCGACTCCCACGAAGCGATCGCCGATCTGCTGCGCGTACAAGTGACTGCACTGGATACCCTGAAGAAAAAACTCGGCACGCCGATGGGCCGCCAGAGCAAAGGCGTGCCGCAGCCGTTCCAGGCGGATGCGTGGCGCAGCCAGTCGTCGCTGACGGCGCTGGAAGCCAGCCTTGCTGCGGCCAAAACCGTCTGGGAAGGCGTCGACAACAAAGGCCTGCGCGGTCTGCTGCCGGCCGAGCAGAAACCGTTGGCGGACAAGATCGATGCCGCCTATGCCGCTTCGCTGAAGCTGTTCGACAGCACCCAGCGCTCGCTGGGCGAAATGCTCGAAGACGACGCCGGTCGCCAGCAACTCAACGATATCTACGACAGCCTCAACGTCGTCCATCGCCTGCATGAAGGCGAGCTGGCCAAGGCGCTGGGCATCCAACTGGGCTTCAACGCCAACGACGGTGACTGATGAGGGCGAGTGCCATGCTGCGACGTCAGGTTCTGACTTTAGGTAGTGCACTGCTGGGAGCAGTGACGCTGGGCGGCTGGACGCTGTTCAAACGCAAGGATCAGAGCCCGCTGTTGCTGTCGGCGCGCGATGACAGCGACGGCAAGCATTACGCCGTCGGTTATCGGCTCGACGGTACGCGGGTGTTCGCCACCCACGTCGGCCAGCGTTGTCACGACATCATCAATCATCCGACGCAGCCGCTGGCGCTGTTCGTTGCACGGCGTCCGGGTACCGAGAGTTACCTGATCGACCTGCGCGACGGCACGTTGCTGCAGACCGTGACCTCGCAGCCGAACCGGCACTTCTACGGCCACGCCGTGGTGCACAAGGATGGCGAATACCTGTACGCCACCGAGAACGACACGAGCGATCCCGGGCGTGGCCTGCTCGGCGTGTACAAGTTCGAAGGCGAGCGGCTGGTGCACATGGGCGAGATTTCCACCCATGGCCTGGGCCCCCATCAGGTGTCGTGGATGCCCGACGGCGAGACGCTGGTGGTGGCCAACGGCGGCATTCGCACCGAGGCGGAAAGCCGCGTCGACATGAACCTCAACGCCATGGAGCCGAGTCTGGTGCTGATGCAGCGCGACGGCACGTTGCTGAGCAAGGAAACCCTCGCCCAGCAGATGAACAGCGTCCGCCACCTGGGCATCGCCAGTGACGGCACCATCGTTGCCGGTCAGCAATTCATGGGGCCGTCCCACGAGCGCTCGGAGCTGTTGGCGATCAAGCGCCCCGGGCAAGCGTTCGTGGCGTTCCCGGTAGCGGAAGATCAGTTGCAGGCGATGGGTCACTACACCGCCAGCGTCGCCGTGCACAGCGACCTGCGTCTGGTCGCGTTGACAGCGCCGCGCGGCAATCGCTTCTTTATCTGGGATCTGGACAGCGGCGAACTGCGCCTCGATGCGCCTTTGCCTGATTGCGCCGGCGTTGGTGCGGTAAAGGATGGCTTTGTCGTGACTTCGGGTCAGGGCCGTTGCCGTTACTACGATTGCCGTCAAGCACAACTGCTGGCCAAGCCGCTGGAATTGCCGGCGGGGCTCTGGGACAACCATCTGCACTTGATGGCCTGATACCCGCTCATTTTTGAGATGCCCCCCCATCCTGTGGCGAGGGGATTTATCCCCGCTGGGTGACGCAGCCGCCCTTAAAACTGCAATTGCGGTATGACTGAAGGATTCAGGGGGCCGCTTCGCAGCCCAACGGGGATAAATCCCCTCACCACAGGATTGTGTCCCGCTGCACCTGTAAACACTGCCAGTTGGAATCCCCACCTGACTCGGAGTAATGTGCCCGCCTGTCTCATGATTTATCCAAGGAAATGGAAATATGCTGCGTCGCCGCATGCTGATCATGTTGGGTGTTGTTTTGCTGCTCGTCCTGGTGCTGGGCGGATACAAAGCCTTTTCGATCTACACGATGATCCAGGGCTTTTCCAAGCCCAAGCCGCCGATCAGCGTCGCCGTGGCCACTGCCGGCGAACAGCCGTGGCAGATGCGCCTGCCCACCGTCGGCACGCTCAAGGCGCTGCAAGGTGTCGACTTGAGTCTGGAAGTCGCCGGCACCGTCACTGAACTCAAATTCGAATCCGGGCAGAGGGTCAAGGCCGGGCAACCGTTGCTGCAACTCGACAGCGCCGTCGAGACCGCTCTGTTGGAAACCGCCCGCGCCGACCTCGGCCTGGCGCAACTGGACTTCGGCCGTGGCGCGCAACTGGTCGACAGCCGCGCGATCTCCAAAGGCGAGTACGACCGCCTCTCCGCCGTGCTGCAAAAGAACAAGGCCACGGTCAATCAGCTCAACGCGTCGCTGGCGAAAAAACGCATCCTCGCGCCATTCAGCGGCACCATCGGCATCCGCCAGGTCGACGTCGGCGACTACCTCGCCAGCGGTACCAAAATCGCCACGCTGCAAGACTTGAGTAGCCTCTACGCCGACTTCTACGTGCCGGAACAAGCGGTGCCGAAACTCGCTATCGGTCAGCCCGTGCAGTTCACCGTCGCCGCTTATCCGGGGCAGAACTTTGCCGGCAAGATCAGCGCGATCAACCCGATCGTCGAAAGCACCACGCGCAATATCCTCGTCCGCGCCACCCTGGCCAACCCCGACGGCAAGCTGCTGCCGGGCATGTTCGCCAGCCTTGAAGTGCTGCTGCCTGATCCGCAAAAGCACATCGTCGTGCCGGAGAGCGCGATCACCTACACCCTGTACGGCAACTCGGTGTACGTGGTCGGGCAGAAGAAGGCCGAGGACGGCAGCGTCGCCAAGGATGACAACGGCCAACCGCTGCTGATCGCCGAACGTCGTTTCGTCGAAACCGGTGAACGCCGCGATGGCCTGGTGATGATCAACAAGGGCGTGCAGAGCGGCGAACAAGTGGTGACGGCGGGCCAGATCAAACTGGACAACGGCGCCCACATTGCCATCAGCGACGACAAGACCCTCGGCGAGCAGAACAGTCCGCCTCGCGCCGACTGATCAAGGAATCCCCATGGCTTTTACCGATCCGTTCATCCGCCGCCCGGTGCTCGCCACCGTGGTCAGCCTGCTGATTGTGCTGCTGGGCTTCCAGGCCTGGAGCAAGCTGCCGCTGCGCCAGTACCCACAAATGGAAAACGCCCTGATCACGGTGACCACGGCTTATCCCGGGGCCAACGCCGAAACCATTCAGGGCTACATCACCCAGCCGATGCAACAGAGCCTGGCCAGCGCCGAAGGCATCGATTACATGACCTCGGTCAGCCGGCAGAACTTCTCGGTGATTTCGATCTACGCGCGCATCGGTGCCAACACCGACCGCTTGTTCACCGAACTGCTGGCCAAGGCCAACGAGGTGAAGAACAAGCTGCCGCAGGACGCCGAAGACCCGGTGCTGAGCAAGGAATCCGCCGACGCTTCGGCGCTGATGTACATCAGTTTCTTCAGCAAGGACCTGAGCAACCCGCAGATCACCGATTATCTGTCGCGGGTCATCCAGCCGAAACTGGCGACGCTGCCGGGCATGGCCGAAGCGGAAATTCTCGGCAATCAGGTGTTCGCCATGCGTCTGTGGCTCGACCCGGTGAAACTCGCCGGCTTCGGCCTCAGCGCCGCCGACGTGACTGCGGCGGTGCGCCAGTACAACTTCCTCTCCGCCGCAGGCGAGGTGAAAGGCGAGTACACCGTCACCAGCATCAACGCGAACACCGAACTGAAATCCGCCGAGGCCTTCGCGGCGATTCCGCTCAAGGTCGATGGCGACAGCCGTGTGTTGCTGCGTGATGTCGCGCGGGTGGAAATGGGCGCGGAAAACTACGATTCGATCAGCTCGTTCGGCGGCACGCCATCGGTATACATCGGCATCAAGGCCACCCCCGGCGCCAACCCGCTGGACGTGATCAAGGAAGTGCGCAAGCTGATGCCCGAGCTGGAAGCGCAGCTGCCGCCGAACCTGAAAAGCGAAATCGCCTACGACGCGACATTGTTCATTCAGGCCTCGATCGATGAGGTGGTGAAAACCCTGTTCGAAGCGGTGCTGATCGTTATCGTCGTGGTGTTCCTGTTTCTCGGCGCTCTGCGTTCGGTGGTGATCCCGGTAGTGACCATTCCGCTGTCGATGATCGGCGTGATGTTCTTCATGCAGATGATGGGCTACTCGATGAATCTGCTGACGCTGCTGGCCATGGTGCTGGCCATCGGTCTGGTGGTGGACGATGCGATCGTCGTGGTGGAAAACATCCACCGGCACATCGAGGAAGGCAAGACGCCGTTCGACGCAGCGCTGGAAGGCGCGCGGGAAATTGCCATGCCGGTGGTGTCGATGACCATCACCCTGGCGGCAGTGTATGCGCCGATCGGTTTCCTCACCGGGCTGACCGGGGCGTTGTTCAAGGAGTTCGCCCTGACCCTGGCCGGCGCAGTGGTGATTTCCGGCGTCGTCGCCCTGACGCTGTCGCCGATGATGTGCGCGTTTCTGCTGCGCCACGAAGAGAATCCCAGCGGCCTGGCCCATCGTCTCGACCGCGTCTTTGAAGGCCTCAAGCGCCGTTATCAAAGCATGCTGCATGGCACGCTCAATACCCGGCCGGTGGTGCTGGTGTTTGCGGTGATCGTGCTGTGCCTGATTCCGGTGTTTCTCAAGTTCACCAAGTCGGAACTGGCCCCGGACGAGGATCAAGGCATCATTTTCATGATGGCCAGCGCACCGCAGCCGACCAACCTCGACTACCTGAGCACCTACACCGACGAATTCATCACCATCTTCAAAGAGTTTCCCGAGTACTACTCATCGTTCCAGATCAACGGCTACAACGGCGTGCAGGCCGGTATCGGCGGCTTTTTGCTCAAGCCATGGAACGAGCGCAGCCGCACGCAGATGGAAATACTCCCCGAGGTGCAGAGCAAACTGGAGAGCATTCCCGGCCTGCAGATCTTCGGTTTCAACCTGCCCTCCCTGCCCGGCACCGGTGAAGGCCTGCCCTTCGAATTCGTGGTCAACACCGCCAATGACTATGAACTGCTGCTGCAAGTCGCCGAGCGCATCGAGAAACGCGCCATGGAGTCGGGCAAGTTCGCCTTCGTCGACCTCGATCTGGCGTTCGACAAGCCGGAAGTAGTCGTGGATATCGACCGCGACAAGGCTGCGCAGATGGGCGTGTCGATGCTCGACCTCGGCAGCACGCTGGCGACCTTGCTCGGCGAGGCGGAGATCAACCGCTTCACCATCGACGGGCGCAGCTACAAGGTCATCGCCCAGGTCGAACGGGCCTACCGCGACAACCCGGACTGGCTGAACAATTACTACGTGAAAAACACTCAGGGCGAACTGCTGCCGCTGTCGACGCTGATCAAGGTCAGCGACCGCGCAAGGCCGCGCCAGCTCAATCAGTTTCAGCAGCTCAACGCGGCGAAGATTTCCGGTTTCCCGCTGGTGAGCATGGGCGAAGCCATCGACACCGTGCTACAGATTGCCCGCGAAGAAGCACCGGCCGGGTTTGCCTTCGATTACGGTGGTGCCTCGCGCCAGTACGTGCAGGAAGGCAGCGCATTGTGGGTCACGTTTGCCCTGGCGCTGGCGATCATCTTTCTGGTGCTGGCCGCACAGTTCGAAAGCTTCCGTGATCCGCTGGTGATTCTGGTGACCGTGCCGCTGTCGATCTGCGGCGCGCTGATTCCGCTGTTCCTCGGCTGGTCGAGCATGAACATCTACACCCAGGTCGGGCTGGTGACGCTGATCGGCCTGATCAGCAAGCACGGCATCCTGATCGTCGAATTCGCCAACCAGTTGCGCAAGGACAAGGGTTTGAGCGCCCGTGAAGCCGTAGAGGAAGCAGCGGCAATTCGCTTGCGCCCGGTGCTGATGACGACGGCGGCAATGGTGTTCGGCATGGTGCCGCTGATTCTGGCCACCGGTGCGGGAGCCGTGAGCCGCTTTGATATCGGCATGGTGATTGCGACGGGGATGTCGATCGGCACGTTGTTTACGCTGTTCGTGCTGCCGTGTGTTTACACGTTCCTGGCGAAACCGGACCGCAAATAACACGCATCACGCTGCGGGAGCGAGCCTGCTCGCGAATGCGGTATTTTGATCGTTCCCACGCTCTGCGTGGGAATGCAGCTCGGGACGCGGAGCGTCCTTTGAGGCGTTCCCACGCAGAGCGTAGGAACGATCAAGCAAGATCAAAAGATCGCAGCCTTCGGCAGCTCCTACACAATCCGTATTCCAAAAAAAGGCCTCGCAACTGCGAGGCCTTTCATTTGGGCTTCAATCGTTTCAACTGGCTGGCCTCATTCCCTGAGACAGTCCGAACATGAACAACAGCAAATCATGATCGGGCTGGGTCGCCACGGAGGATTTCGCCACCCGTGGAACCGAACAATGAGCGTCGTTCCCGGACGCCCCTATGACCTGCATGCGCGGCTGCTCCCAGGCAGCCACCGCCAGTGAAGCAACTGCCAAGGCCCCGACCAGGAACAAACCTCGTGCAATTTCGAGTTTCATCGCTATAAACCTTTGATAGCGCTGCCAAACGCCGTCTCATAAAAGTAGACGAGTTTTTTCCAGTCGGCATCGCGGAACGACGAATGGCGACGCAGTTGCTTCATGTCATGCTGCGCGGCGCGATAGGGTGTCAGACGCTGGCGGCACTTCTCCAGATCGATCAACGCCACCTCAACCTGCGCCGCTTCGCCTTCACCGGTGACGCGCACGAAAACGTGTTTGATGTAGATGCAGCTGTGCTGCCAGCGGCCCTTGTGCATGCGCGCCAGGTTCTCGGCGAGGTCCTTGAGGACTTTCTCGTAGACCACGTCGCCACATTGATCGCGACCACCGGCAGCGGCCAGCCAGTGTTCCAGTTCCTGGAAACCGTCGAGGGATTTGGTGACGAGCAGCGCGCGCCATTTGTACTGCGGATCCGGTTGCGCGCCGCAAAAAACGATTTGCGGAACACGCACGCCGAGTTTGCTTACGCCGGTCAGCGCATCGAGTTCACGCAATACGGTCGGGCGACCGAACGGGTGCAACCAACTGCGATAGATGTGCCCGGTCTGGCGCTTGGCGTACAAGAGCTGACCGTCACGGTCGACGATGCGCTGCACCCCGCTTTCGCCACCACGGCGCACATTGGGCTCTTCAACCCATTCGCCGCGCTGGTTCCAGTAATAATCGAAACGATCCTGGGGAGCGACATCCGCTTCAACCGCTGCTTGCACTGCCATCCTCTACCTCTTGCGTAATACGTAAACTCGCCACATCGCATAGAGCGGTATGAAGTCCAGTTGTTCCTGAATGCGGAAACCCGCCTGTTCAAATTCTTTCTCGATCGTCGTCGCCGGAATCAGAAATCGATTCTGGTAATCATGACTTGGCCGATCCCGCTCGGCGCGCTTGCGCTTCCAGGCCTTGAAATTGCCGTCAACCCACAACGAAACAATCACGCTGTCACGGGTCACCCGCTCGAACTCGCGCAGGATCACCCGACGGTGCTCGGCCTCGCCAATGTGGTGCAACAGACGCATGCAAAAGATGCTGTCGACCGAGTTATCCGGCAGAGCGATATCGAATGCCGAGGTGTGCAGCGGTTGTACACGCTTGACCACATCGGCTGGCTGCCCTTGCAGCGCGGTCTTGATCATCGACTCGGAATTGTCCGCGCCGATGATCACCCGGTTGGGCTTCTCCGCGAGCATTGGCCAGAAACGTCCGGCACCGCAGGGCAGATCCAGCACCAGCCCGGGATCTCCCGCCAGCGCCAAGGCCTTGCGACCGACTTGCTCATCGCGCCAGTGCGACAGGCGGCGACCGAGGCTTTGCTGGTGCTTGCGCAGATATCGTTGTGCGTGTTGGTCGTCGTATTTTTCGGAAAAATCGAGCTTGATCGGGCCGGCCATCATCTGGACTCCTGTTCTGATGACGCCACCTTAAGCAGCGGCGTGTCAGCGTCAGGTCATCCAATTGTGAAAATTCTGTCAGGTAAATCTGCAAAGTATTACAACGTTATACAGGATTTAGACAGGTGGGCGGGAGTAGCCTCGATCCACTATTTGCTGGCATTCACGCCAAGATCTACCTCGAATCGGCAGCCATTGGGCTCCATCGTGCTCAAACTGACCGTCCAGCCCTGGTTTTCGCAGATACGCTGGACCAGCGACAGGCCCAAGCCGAGACCCTCGCCACGTTTCTCGCTACCGCGCACAAACGGCTCGAACATCGCCTCGCGTTTTTCCTCGGGAATACCCACCCCTGAGTCCTCGACGACAAAACCGTTGGCAGTTAGGGTAAGGCGAATGAAACCCTCTTCGGTGTAATGCAGTGCGTTACGCAGCAAGTTGCCCATCACCGCATTGAGCAAGGTCGCGTTGTAACGTGTGTCCGGTGGATCGCCCGGCTCGAACATCAGCTTCAGGCCCTTGCGCTCGATCGGCTCGCGCCACAGGCACAGCAGGCTCTCGGCGACTTGCGTGAGGTTTTGCTGCGGCGCGGCGCCGGCCTCTTCGTTCTGTGCGCGCGCCAGCATCAGGAAGGTCTGCACCAGTTCGCGCATCTCCTCGCTCGCCCGGGCAATGCGCTCGACCTGGGCGCGACCGCGCTGATCGAGACCGGGGTTTTCCAGCAGCAGTTCGCAGGAACTGGCGAGGACCATCAGCGGCGTGCGCAATTCATGGCTGACGTCGCTGGTGAACAAACGCTCGCGGTTCAGCGCCTGACGCAAGCGCCCCAGCGTGGCATCGAACGCCACCGCCAGTTCACCGACTTCATCCGCCGCATAGTCCGGCGCCAGGGGCGGCGCCAGCCCGAGCAACTGGTCGCGATGACGGACCTGCCGCGCCAGGCGCACCACCGGCGCCATCACCTTGCGCGCGAGCACCCAGCCAAGAAACACCGCCAGTGCCAGGCTGAGCACGAAGCCCACCAGCACCACGGCAAACAGCACGCGCTCGCGCTCTTCGAAATCACTTTGATCCTGCAGCAAAACATAACGCCGACCATCCACCACTTCGACCATGGCGTGATAGGACAGCTGCTCGCGAAAGACCTCGTGGAAACCGGCATCGAGGTGACGCAGATCCTTGGGCAGGTCGAAATCCCCCGGCCCGCCACTGAAATAGAACAACTGATCCGGCTCGGGGCGATGGCTCCAGTCGGAGACGTTGTCCATCAGCAGCAAACGTTGCAGGTCGCCGCCCAGCCCTGCGGAAATCAGTTTCTCTTCCACCAGGTGCACCGTCGCAACGATGCCCATGGCGAAAGCGCCGGCGACCAGTGCGCTCATCAGCGCAAAGGCGATGATGATCCGCTGGGAAAGACTCTGCTTAAACTCCATCTCGCCCCTCGGCCAAGCGATAACCGACACCGTGCACGGTGTGCAGCAGTGGCTTGGCGAATGGCTTGTCGATCACCTGGCGCAACTGGTGAACATGGCTGCGCAGGCTGTCGCTGTCCGGGCAGTCATCGCCCCACAGCGCTTCCTCGAGAATCTCCCGACGCAGCACGTGCGGACTCTTCTGCATCAGCACTGCGAGCAGCTTGAGACCGACCGGGTTGAGCTTGAGCAGCTTGCCTTCGCGGGTCACTTCCAGGGTGTCGAGGTCGTAGCTCAGATCACCGACCTGCAATGCGCGGCGACCGCCGCCCTGAGCACGGCGCATGACCGCTTCGACGCGGGCCGCTAGCTCGGACAGCGCAAACGGTTTGATCAGGTAATCGTCGGCGCCGGACTTGAAGCCCTGCAGCCGGTCGTCGAGTTGGTCGCGGGCGGTCAGCATGATCACCGGCGTATCACGCCGTGCGTCTTCACGCAGGCGCTTGCACAAGGTGTAGCCGTCGATGCCGGGCAGCATGATGTCGAGCACGATCAGGTCGTAATGCTCGGTCGCCGCCAGATGCAGACCGGACAAGCCGTCTTGTGCGCAATCGACGGTATAGCCTTTCATGCCCAGGTAATCGGCCAGATTGGCCAGGATGTCGCGGTTGTCTTCGACCAGCAGAATTCGCATGGGCACCTCCTCCGAACGGGGTAACGGCCGTCTTGGCCCGCGCAGCTTACGGCCAAGTGTGGCTCAGGGCTAGGGGCGTTTTTTGATAAACCTGCGCTGCGCGCGCTGCGACGTTTTTTTCACTTTCGGTTAACAAATCGCCGACGCCAGCGCGCGCAGACTCCGCGCGATTACGCTCTCTCCTCCGTTCATCGACCAAGGAACCTGCCATGGTGTCGACCTCTGCCCTTCCCGCTTCAAGACCGCTGAACTGGTGGCTGTGTCTGGGCATTCCCGCAGCGGCGGCGATCATTCTGCTGTTGCTCGAACTGACCGATCTGGACATGGTTCTGGCGCAAATGTTCTACGACCCGGTCGCCGGGGATTTCATCGGGCGGCACAGCTATTTTCTTGAAGACATCCTGCATGACCGGGCGAAACAGCTGGTGATCGGCTTCTCGGTGTTTGCCATTCTGGGTTTCATCAGTGCGTTTTTCATCCAAAGGCTGAAACCGTTCAAGCGCGAACTCGGTTGCCTGGTGCTGTCGCTAGGGCTGGCGACTTCGTTTGTTACTCCAGTCAAAGCCGTCACCGCCGTGCAGTGCCCATGGAGCCTGGAGCAATTCGGCGGCCACGAGACCTACAGCAAACTGATGGAGCATCGCCCCGCCACTGACAAGCCGGGACGTTGCTGGCCGGGTGGCCATGCGGCAACCGGGTTTACCTTGTTTGCGTTGTTCTTCGTGTTGCGTGACCGCCGTCCACGACTGGCGCGGCAGGCGTTTGTATTTGCCTTTGCGCTGGGCTCGGTGTTCTCGATCAGCCGCATGATGCAGGGCGCGCACTTCTTTTCGCACAACGTGTGGACGGCGATTTTCTGCTGGCTGATTTGCCTGGGGGCTTATTACTGGGTGCTGTATCGCCCGGCTGGCAAGACTTCGACAGCGATGAACACGCAGCCGATCAATGCCTGAAACAAAGCACCTGTGGGAGCGAGCCTGCTCGCGAATTGTCGGCTCAACTGGCTTGCATGTCGGATGACAGACCGCTTTCGCGAGCAGGCTCGCTCCCACAGGGGGATACCAGTGAGCTTCGAAATTGGGGCAATAAAAAACCCCGCTGACTTTCGCCAGCGGGGTTTTGCGTTACAGGGCCAGGGCTGGCTTACATCATGCCGCCCATGCCACCCATGCCGCCCATGTCTGGCATACCGCCGCCAGCTGCACCTTCTTTCTTCGGTGCGTCGGCAACCGCTGCTTCGGTGGTCAGGATCAGACCGCCGATGGAGGCTGCAGCTTGCAGAGCCGAACGGGTTACCTTGGTTGGGTCCAGGATACCCATTTCGATCATGTCGCCGTATTCGCCGGAAGCAGCGTTGTAACCGAAGTTACCTTTGCCGTTCTTCACTTCGTTGACGACTACGCTTGGCTCGTCACCGGAGTTGGCAGCGATCTGACGCAGCGGCGCTTCAACAGCGCGACGCAGCACAGCGATACCGACGTTCTGGTCAGCGTTGTCGCCGGTCAGCTCGGTCAGTGCTTCCAGAGCACGGATCAGCGCCACGCCACCGCCAGGTACCACGCCTTCTTCAACGGCTGCGCGGGTTGCGTGCAGGGCGTCTTCAACGCGGGCTTTCTTCTCTTTCATTTCAACTTCGGAACCAGCGCCAACCTTGATCACTGCAACGCCGCCGGACAGCTTGGCCAGACGCTCTTGCAGTTTTTCACGGTCGTAGTCCGAGGAAGTTTCGGCAACCTGGGCGCGGATCTGAGCGATACGGCCTTCGATGTCTGCCTGCACGCCAGCACCGTCAACGATGATGGTGTTTTCCTTGGACAGGGTGACGCGCTTGGCGTTACCCAGGTGCTCCAGGGTGGTGCTTTCCAGGCTCAGACCGATCTCTTCGGAGATAACGGTGCCGCCGGTCAGAACAGCGATGTCCTGCAGCATGGCCTTGCGACGGTCGCCGAAGCCCGGTGCCTTGACGGCAGCGACTTTGACGATGCCACGCATGTTGTTCACAACCAGAGTCGCCAGGGCTTCGCCTTCAACGTCTTCGGCCACGATCAGCAGTGGGCGGCCGGCTTTGGCAACGGCTTCCAGCACCGGCAGCATTTCGCGGATGTTCGAGATCTTCTTGTCGACCAGCAGGATCAGCGGGCCGTCGAGCTCGGCAACCATGGTGTCCGGCTTGTTGACGAAGTATGGCGACAGGTAGCCACGGTCGAACTGCATGCCTTCTACAACCGACAGTTCGTTTTCCAGGCCCGAGCCTTCTTCAACGGTGATCACGCCTTCTTTACCGACTTTTTCCATGGCTTCGGCAATGATGTCGCCGATGGAGTTGTCGGAGTTGGCCGAGATGGTGCCGACCTGAGCGATGGCTTTGAAGTCAGCGCATGGCTTGGACAGGGCTTTGAGCTCTTTGACAATGGCGATGGTCGCCTTGTCGATGCCGCGCTTGAGGTCCATCGGGTTCATGCCGGCAGCGACGGCTTTCAGGCCTTCGTTGACGATCGACTGAGCCAGAACGGTAGCGGTGGTAGTACCGTCACCAGCGTCATCGTTGGCACGGGAGGCAACGTCTTTGACCAGCTGCGCGCCCATGTTTTCGAAGCGGTCATCCAGTTCGATTTCTTTGGCAACGGAAACGCCGTCCTTGGTGATGGTCGGAGCGCCGAAGCTCTTCTCGATAACCACGTTACGGCCTTTCGGGCCCAGGGTCGCTTTTACCGCGTCAGCCAGAACGTTGACGCCTTTGAGCATCTTGGTACGGGCGGCATCGCCGAACTTAACTTCTTTAGCAGCCATGATCGATATTCCTTAAATACTTTGTAGTAGCGGGAAAATGAACGGGGATATCAGCCTTCGATAACCGCGAGGATTTCGTTCTCGCTCATTACCAGCAGGTCTTCGCCATCGACTTTCACAGTGTTGCTGCCGGAGTAAGGACCGAACACAACCTTGTCGCCTTCCTTCACGGACAGTGCACGCACTTCACCGTTTTCCAGAGCTTTGCCCGGGCCTACAGCGAGAATCACACCGTGGTTGGCTTTTTCAGCAGCCGAACCTGGCAGGACGATACCGCCAGCGGTTTTCTTTTCTTCTTCGCTGCGACGGATGACGACGCGGTCATGCAGAGGACGAAGCTTCATTGTCGATCTCTCCTAATTGTGGTTTTCATCGGCCGGTGTAGTCCCGGCGGGTTTAACGAATCCGGCCTGCGCCGGTTGCGGTCCGTCGAGCGAACCGCGCAAGTCTGTCCGGTTTGAATACCGGAAACCTTTCGGTGACCGATACATAGGGGCGTACAAGCCGATTACAAGGGCTGGCGGAAAAAATTTTTCATCCAGACACGGTAAATAACAGCCATAAACAAGCACGGCACCCGCAGGTGCCGTGTCGATGCTGATATCACTTGTTGTCGCGGTGTTCGAACTCGCCTTCGATCACATTCGGCTCTCGACCGAGCGGCTCGCGCGGGGCCGGGCCGCCACGGGGTTGCAGGTCGTCGGCGAAGGCACGCTGGCGCATCGCCTGGTCTTCAGCACGCTGGCGCATCTTGTTCGCCAGCAGACGACGGGTGACCGGCAACAGCATCACCAGACCGACCACGTCACTGATGAAGCCGGGAATGATCAACAGGCCGCCGGCCAGTGCCAGCATCAGGCCTTCGAGCATGGTCTGCGCGGGCAATTCGCCGCGATTCAGGCTTTCCCGGGCACGCAATGCGGTGGCCAGACCGGCGACGCGCAGCACGAACACACCGAACATCGAGCCGAGAATGATCAGCAGCAGGGCCGGGAAGAACCCGATTGAGCCTGCCACTTTGACGAATACGAACAGCTCCAGCACTGGAAACAGCAGAAAGAGCAACAGAAAAGGGCGCATCAAAGTTTCCTCAACGCAAGAAATGCCTTGCAGTAAGCCCTAGATGACGTCGCCCTTGCGTGAATTCAAGCTTAACTTTGCGCTTTTTTCGCCCAGGACTGGGCGTGAGCCAGAGAAACCAAGGCCTCGCGCACTTGTGTCGGCGTATTACATGGCGCAGCGAAGGGCAACCAGTAGACGGCCTGACCAATGCGCAGGTGCATGCCTTCGCTGTCGATCCCGGCCAGTTGCGCCGGCACACTGTTCGGCAGCCCGGCCAGCTCGACGTAATGGGCGATGGCCTTGGCGTGGTCGCTGTTCATGTGCTCGACCATGCTGATTTCCGCCTTGCCGGCGAACGGGTTGGCCAAGGTCAGATCGTCGATCCAGTGGATCGCACCAAAGCCGCCGATGTAGCGATGGCGCACCGGATCGAGCACCCAGAAATCGAAATCGTGGGCCTGGTGATAATTCTGCGAGTCGGGGAAGTAGCGGTAATAACGCTCGGCGGCAGCCTCGATGGCGGCCGGGTCTTCGAGTTTCTGCGCTTGGGCCAGATAGGTCAGCCGCCCGACCGCCTGCACATCGTCGGCCTCGCGCTCGCCCACCAGCATCGAACACTTCGGATCTTTCTGCAGGTTATGCGTGTGCTGGGCGATGCGGCTGATCAGGATCAGCGGCCGGCCCTGCTCGTCCAGGCAATACGGCACAACCGAGCCAAAGGGAAAACCCGGCATCGATTTGGAGTGGGTCGACAGCACTCCACGGTATTCCTTGAGAAGCAATTCTCGGGCATTCTTCGCCACTTCAGCGCTCAATTTGTGACTCCTTAAATGGGTTCCGTCTAGAAAACGGACAGGCGCGCAGCGAAAAGTAACCGGCGCGCATCGGGCAGATGTTCGTGTGCAACCAGGCCTGACCGGTGCCGATCGAGCGTTGCCGACAACAAAAACAACTCAGACCTGCCAGCGGGACATGCGAATGCAACTCAACGACAAAGTAATCATTATCACCGGCGGTTGCCAGGGTTTGGGCCGTTCCATGGCCGAGTATTTCGCCGGCAAGGGCGCGAAACTGGCCCTGGTCGATCTGAATCAGGAAAAACTCGACGACGCCGTGGCCGCCTGCAAAGCCAAAGGTGTCGAAGCGCGCAGCTACCTGTGCAACGTCGCCATTGAAGAACAGGTCGAGCACATGGTCGCGCAAGTGGCGGAAGACTTCGGCGCCATCCACGGCCTGATCAACAACGCCGGGATCCTGCGCGATGGTCTGTTGCTGAAGGTCAAGGACGGTGAGATGACCAAGATGAGCCTGGCGCAGTGGCAGGCGGTGATCGACGTCAATCTGACCGGCGTGTTCCTCTGCACCCGTGAAGTCGCAGCGAAAATGGTCGAGCTGAAGAACAGCGGTGCGATCATTAACATTTCGTCGATCTCCCGTGCGGGCAACGTCGGCCAGACCAACTATTCCGCAGCCAAGGCCGGCGTCGCGGCGGCGACCGTGACCTGGGCGAAGGAGCTGGCGCGTTACGGCATTCGTGTCGCGGGCATCGCACCGGGCTTCATCGAAACCGAGATGACCCTGGGCATGAAGCCGGAAGCGCTGGAAAAGATGACGTCGGGCATTCCGCTCAAGCGCATGGGCAAGCCTGAGGAGATTGCCCATTCAGCGGCGTATATCTTCGAGAACGACTACTACACCGGGCGGATTCTGGAGATGGATGGCGGGTTGCGGATCTGACTGTCACCCTGAAACAAATGTGGGAGCGAGCCTGCTCGCGAATGCGGTGTGTCATTCAACCCATTGGTTGCCTGATCTACCGCTTTCGCGAGCAAGCTCGCTCCCACAGGTTTTTCAGCGCTGCCGATGGATCAATCGTCGCTGATGGTGATATTCGGCATCGCCGGCGTGGCCGCTTCCTGCAAGACAACGCGCGCGCCGACGTGGCGGGCCAGTTCCTGATAGACCATGGCAATCTGGCTGTCCGGCTCGGCGATTACGGTTGGCTTGCCGCCATCGGCCTGTTCGCGGATCAGCATCGACAGCGGCAGTGAGGCCAGTAGTTCGACGCCGTATTGGGTGGCCAGTTTCTCGCCGCCGCCTTCACCGAACAGATGCTCGGCATGCCCGCAGTTCGAGCAGATGTGCACCGCCATGTTTTCCACCACGCCCAGCACCGGAATGTTGACCTTGCGGAACATTTCCACGCCTTTGCGTGCGTCGAGCAGTGCCAGATCCTGCGGCGTAGTGACGATCACCGCGCCGGCCACCGGGACTTTCTGCGCCAGGGTCAGCTGGATGTCGCCAGTGCCTGGCGGCATGTCGATGACCAGATAATCCAGATCGCCCCACGCGGTTTGCGTGACCAGTTGCAGCAGCGCACCGGAAACCATCGGCCCGCGCCAGACCATCGGCGTGTTGTCGTCGGTCAGGAAGGCCATCGACATGACTTCCACACCGTGGGCCTTGAGCGGCACGAACCATTTCTGATCCTTGACCTCGGGCCGGGTGCGCTCGGGAATGCCGAACATGATGCCCTGGCTCGGGCCGTAAATATCGGCGTCGAGGATGCCGACTTTGGCGCCTTCGCGGGCCAGCGCCAGCGCGAGGTTGGCAGCGGTGGTGGATTTGCCCACGCCACCCTTGCCGGAAGCGACGGCGACGACGTTCTTGACGTTGGCCAGCCCCGGGATCTGCGCCTGGGCCTTGTGCGCGGCGATCACGCTGGTGACCTCGACGCGGGCGATGACCACGCCGTCGAGGTTTTCGATGGCCAGTTGCAGCAATTGCGCCCAGCCGCTCTTGAACAGACCGGCGGCGTAGCCGATTTCCAGCTGGACATTGACGCGGTCACCGATGATCTCGATGTTTTTCACGCACCCGGCGCTGACCGGATCCTGGTTCAGGTAGGGGTCGATGTATTGGCTGAGGACGGCTTCCACCGCTGCGCGAGTGACGGCGCTCATGGGCAACTCCGATAACAAGACTGGAAAAGATGGCGGCTATCGTACGCTGGACACCGATTTGAGGCGAACAGATTACTTGCGCTGAAAAGCCACTGTGGCGAGGGGATTTATCCCCGTTGGGCTGCGCAGCCGCCCCAAAACTTCCGCCCCCGTTACGTCAGGAGCTGCGTGTGTAACGATATCCACGACTGCTGCGCAGCCGAACGGGGATAAATCCCCTCACCACCCGAGCTCTCAAAGTACCCAGTGGCGCAGGGGTGAAAAATATGCGCCGGCGCTTTATAGTGGCCGACCTCCGTTTCATCAAGTAGCGAAGCCCCATGTCCGAGCCACGCAAGATCCTCGTCACCAGCGCCCTGCCCTACGCCAACGGTTCGATCCACCTTGGCCACATGCTGGAATACATCCAGACCGATATGTGGGTGCGCTTCCAGAAGCATCGCGGCAACCAATGCATCTATGTCTGCGCCGACGACGCCCACGGTTCGGCGATCATGCTGCGCGCGGAAAAGGAAGGCATCACCCCGGAACAACTGATCGCCAACGTGCAGGCTGAACACAGCGCCGACTTTGCCGACTTCCTCGTCGATTTCGACAATTTCCACTCCACTCACGCCGAAGAAAACCGTGAGCTGTCGAGCCAGATCTACCTCAAGCTGCGTGACGCCGGGCACATCGCCCAGCGCTCGATCACCCAGTATTTCGACCCGGAAAAGAAGATGTTCCTGGCCGACCGCTTCATCAAGGGCACCTGCCCGAAATGCGGCACCGAAGACCAGTACGGCGACAACTGCGAAAAATGCGGCGCGACCTACGCACCGACCGACCTGAAGGATCCGAAGTCGGCTATCTCCGGCGCCACCCCGGTGCTCAAGGATTCCCAGCACTTCTTCTTCAAACTGCCGGATTTCCAGGAAATGCTGCAGGCCTGGACCCGCAGCGGCACCCTGCAGGACGCCGTGGCCAACAAGATCGCCGAATGGCTGGATGCCGGCCTGCAGCAGTGGGACATTTCCCGCGATGCGCCGTATTTCGGCTTCGAGATTCCGGGCGAACCGGGCAAGTATTTCTACGTCTGGCTGGATGCGCCGATCGGTTACATGGCCAGCTTCAAGAACCTCTGCAACCGCACGCCGGAGCTGGACTTCGACGCGTTCTGGGGCAAGGATTCGACTGCCGAGCTGTACCACTTCATCGGCAAGGACATCGTCAATTTCCACGCGCTGTTCTGGCCAGCCATGCTCGAAGGCGCCGGCTACCGCAAGCCGACCGGCATCAACGTGCACGGCTACCTGACCGTCAACGGCCAGAAAATGTCCAAGTCGCGCGGCACCTTCATCAAAGCCCGCACTTATCTCGATCATCTGTCGCCGGAATACCTGCGCTATTACTACGCAGCCAAGCTCGGCCGTGGCGTCGATGACCTCGATCTGAACCTCGAAGACTTCGTGCAGAAGGTCAACTCCGACCTGGTCGGCAAAGTGGTCAACATCGCCAGCCGTTGCGCCGGTTTCATCCACAAAGGTAACGGCGGTCTGCTGGTCGACAACAATGCCGCGCCGGAGCTGACCGAGGCCTTCCTCGCCGCCGCGCCGAGCATTGCCGACGCCTACGAGGCCCGCGACTTCGCCCGCGCCATGCGTGAAACCATGGCCCTGGCTGACCGCGCCAACGCGTGGATCGCCGACAAGGCGCCGTGGTCGTTGAACAAGCAGGAAGGCAAGCAGGATGAAGTCCAGGCGATCTGCGCCACCGGCATCAACCTGTTCCGCCAGTTGGTGATCTTCCTCAAACCGGTACTGCCGCTGCTGGCCGCTGATGCCGAGGCGTTCCTCAACGTCGCGCCGCTGACCTGGAATGACCACACCACCCTGCTGGCCAATCACCAGCTCAACGAATTCAAACCGTTGATGACCCGCATCGACCCGATAAAAGTGCAAGCCATGACCGACGCCTCCAAGGAAGACCTGACCGCCAGCCAGACCGACACTGGCGCAGCCGCCCCTGAGGGCAACGGCGAACTGGCCAAGGATCCGCTGTCGCCGGAAATCGATTTCGACGCCTTTGCCGCCATCGATTTGCGCGTCGCTTTGATCGTCAAGGCCGAACACGTCGAAGGCGCGGACAAGCTGCTGCGCCTGACCCTCGACATCGGTGACGAACAACGCAACGTGTTCTCCGGGATCAAGAGCGCGTATCCGGACCCGTCCAAGCTCGACGGTCGCCTGACCATGATGATCGCCAACCTCAAGCCACGGAAAATGAAGTTCGGTATATCCGAAGGCATGGTGATGGCAGCCGGTCCCGGCGGTGAAGAGATCTACCTGCTGAGCCCTGACAGCGGCGCCAAGCCGGGTCAGCGCATCAAGTAAGACGTTGCGATAAAACGATCCCACCGACGTGCTCTGCATGCCGGTGGGATTTTTCATATCTGGCCCGATAGTGCCTACCCTTAAGAGACACCCGCCCGTTTCGCTGGCAGAACCATGACCGAACTCGTGTTAACGCTGATCAGTGCTGCGCTGCTCAACAATTTCGTGTTGCACTGGCCGCTGGGCGTCGCTCCGCTGCTGGCGGGCAACCGACGCCAGGTGCATGCGCTGGGGTTGGCGACGTTGTGCCTGATGGTGGTGGTCGGCGTTATCGGTCACGCGATCTGGCAGTGGATACTGCTGCCGTTGCAGCTTGAAGCGCTGCGCCTGTTCGTGTTTCTGCCGTTGAGTGTGTTGTTGATCGCGCCGCTGCTGAAACTGCTGGCGCGCGGGCTGCCGGATTGGCCGTTCGACGGATTGTGGCCGCTGCTGCTTGGCAATGCCGGCGTACTCGGGCTGGCGTTGATCAATGCGCAAAATGATCAAGGCCTGCTGCACGCGACAGCATTGAGTCTCGGCGCCGGGCTGGGTTTCTGGCTGGTGTTGAATGTGTTCTGCGACCTGCGCGAGCGCACGGCCGACAACGATATTCCCCTGCCCTTTCGCGGCCTGCCGATCGATCTGATCAGCGCCGGACTGATCGCAGTGATTTTTCTCGGATTCAGTGGATTGATCAAAACATGAGTCTGCTTCAACGCATCGATGCCCTGCTGCCGCAGACCCAATGCGGCAAGTGCGGACATCCCGGATGCAAACCCTATGCACAAGGCATTGTTGACGGTGAGCCGATCAACAAGTGCCCGCCGGGCGGCGAAGAAACCATCGCTGCCCTGGCCGAGCTGTTGAAAATACCGGTCCTGGAACTGGATATCAGCCGTGGCCCGGCACCGCCGCAAGTCGCCTTCATCCGCGAGGCCGAATGCATCGGCTGCACCAAGTGCATTCAGGCCTGCCCGGTCGACGCCATCGTCGGCGCGGCAAAACTCATGCACACGGTGCTGATCGACGAGTGCACCGGTTGTGATCTGTGCGTTGCGCCGTGCCCGGTCGACTGCATCGAAATGCATCCTTTGCCTGCGAACACGATCCCAGTGGTTGGCGGTCTCGCATTTGATCTCGAAGAACAGCGCGCCCGCGCGATCAAACGTGACCATGCGCGCCAGCGTTTCGAGCGCCGCAACCAGCGCCTGCTGCGTGAAGAACAGCAAAAGCAGGCTGAACGTGAAGCGCGAGCCGCGCGTGCGGCACAACCGCAAGTCTCGACCGCCGATCCGGTGCAGGCTGCACTTGAGCGGGTGCGCGCACAAAAAGCCGCTAACGCCGATGCGGCGCTGAAGAAGGCCAAGGTCGATGTGGCGATGAGTCGGGCTCAGTTGCATAAATCGCTGAAAGCTTTCGGCCATCCGCCGACGTTCGAACAGCAGTCGCAACTGATCGTCCTGCAGCAACAATTCGAAGCCGCCGAGCAAGCGCTGGCGAAGCTGGAAAGCAGCCAACCGGTGATTCCCGCCGTCCCTGCTCCGAGCAACGACGCCGAACTCAAGCGAGCCAAGATCCAGTTGGCCATGCGCCGCGCCGAACTGAAAAAAGCCCAGGCAGCGGAAGCTGCGCCGGAGCAGATCGCAGCACTGGAGCAAGCCGTGACTGACGCCGAGCGCCAGGTGCAAAACCATGCCACCCCTTGAGGCAGCGGACGATCGCCTGCAACAGGCGATGAATACCGTGCTGCTCGCAGCGCTGCCAGGGCTGCTCGCTTTGTTCTGGCTGTATGGCTGGGGCGTGTTGATCAATCTGCTGTTGGCGGTTGCCAGTGCTTTGCTCGTCGAAGCCGGGGTCGCCCATCTGCGTCGACAAGCGGTGCAAGCGGCACTGCGTGATGGCAGCGCGCTGGTCAGTGCGATGTTGCTGGCCGCCGCGCTGCCGGCTTATTGCCCTTGGTGGCTGACTGTCATTGCGACCGCTTCAGGTCTGTTGTTCGGCAAACATCTGTATGGCGGCGTCGGCAAAAACCCGTTCAACCCGGCGATGCTTGGTTTTGCCCTGAGCATGGTGCTGTTTCCGCAAGCGATGACCCACTGGCCCGGTCATGGCCTCGATTTCCTCTCGGCGTTGCAACAGGTTTTCAACCCGGCTCCAGCACCGGACGCCTGGGCGCAGGCCACGGCACTGGACAGTCTGCGCATCAATAAAAGCCTGACCATCGATGAGCTGTTCGCCAGCAACCCGGCTTTCGGCCGCTTCGGCGGGCGCGGTGTGGAATGGGTGAATCTGGCGTTTCTGCTCGGCGGTCTGTGGCTGTTGCAGCGGCGGATCTTCTCCTGGCACGCACCGGTGGGGATGCTCGCCAGTCTGTTCCTCATCAGCCTGTTGTGCTGGAACGGATCGGGGTCCGATTCCCATGGTTCGCCGCTGTTTCATCTGCTCAGCGGCGCGACCATGCTCGGTGCATTTTTTGTCGTGACAGAACCTGTGTCCGGCGCGAAAAGCGCCCTCGCCCGCCTGCTGTTCGGCATTGGCGTCGGCTTGCTCACCTATCTGATTCGTACTTGGGGTGGTTACCCGGACGGCGTCGCGTTTGCGGTGTTGCTGATGAATCTGCTGGTGCCGACGCTGGAGCGCTTCGCCGCCAGCCGCCATCTGCCGGTGAGCACATGAACCGCTCGGCGAGTGTCGTGACGGTTGTACTGCTGGCTCTCGTAGGCGCGAGCGCGACATACGTGTTGCAGCGCAGCAGTGCACCGCAGATTGCCAGCGAGCAGCGCTTGCTCGATAGCCGCCAACTGCTCGATGTCATGCCTGCAGCGCTCTACGACAATCAGCCGCTGGAGCAACCGCTGACGCTCGCCGAGCCTGTTTTGCGCCATAGCACGCTGTCAGGCGGCTATCGAGCGACCCGCTCCGGACAGACAGTTGCGGTGCTGTTGCGCAGTCGCAGCGAAGGTTACGCAGGTACTCTGGAACTGCTGATAGCCATCGATGCAAACGGCAGAGTTCTAGGCGTGAAAACCCTTGAGCAGCGCGAAACGCCGGGATTGGGTGGTCACATCGGTGAATGGCCGAATGCCTGGCTTCAGACCTTCCTCGGCAAATCCCGCACTGAGCCGACAGACGCCGGTTGGGCGCTGAAAAAGGATCAGGGGCAGTTCGATCAAATCGCTGGCGCGACCATTACCTCCCGTGCCGCCATCAACGCGATTCACGACGCACTGCGTTATTTCGATGAACATCGGGCGCTGCTGTTGGGGACTGGCTCATGAAACGTACGGCGAGTTTATTGATGCTGGTGCCGCTATTGGGCGCCACACAAACACTCAGCGCTGCACTGGGGATAACCTTGATGCTCGGCGCGGTGCTCGGCGTTTTTGCCGTTTGCATGTCGCCGCTGCGCGAACGCCTGACGGGCACCCGTGCGTTGCTAGCCAGCCTGATACTTGCCGCGACGCTGACCAGTTGCGCAAACATCATGGCGCAACGCTGGTTTTTGTCATGGCAGCAGACGTCTGAGCTCTACATAGGGCTGATCGCCTTGCACTGCGTCGTGCTTGAATACGACGGTGCCTTCCGCGAGCCCGTCGCTGTCAGCTTAATACGCTGCGCCTTGTTCGGCGCGCTCATGCTGGTGGTCGGCGGGCTGCGCGAGATCATCGGTTATGGCAGCCTTGGCCGAGGTCTTTCGGAGCATTGGCAAGGTCTGGGTTTGTTCCCCGAGGGGCTGCATCTGTTTACGCTGGTCCCCGGCGCTTTCGTTTTACTGGGCCTGCTTCTCGCCGTACGTCAGGCGTGGACACGCCGCAACTCTGTCATCAAGGAAACGCATCGCCCATGAATGCTGCAAAACGTCTTGAGATATTTCGCCGACTGCACGAAGACAATCCCGAGCCGAAAACCGAACTGGCCTATTCTTCGCCGTTCGAGCTGCTGATTGCGGTGATTCTTTCGGCGCAGTCCACCGATGTCGGGGTCAACAAGGCGACCGCCAAACTCTTTCCCATCGCCAATACACCCGCCGCGATTCATGCGCTGGGTGTAGAGGGGCTGTCGGAGTACATCAAGACCATCGGCCTGTACAACAGCAAAGCGAAGAACGTCATTGAAACCTGCCGTTTGCTGGTTGAACGCCACGGCGGCGAAGTTCCGCAAACCCGAGAAGAACTGGAAGCCTTGCCCGGCGTCGGGCGCAAGACCGCCAACGTGGTGCTCAACACCGCTTTCCGTCAATTGACCATGGCGGTCGACACGCACATTTTCCGCGTCAGCAATCGCACCGGAATCGCGCCCGGGAAAAATGTGGTGGAAGTTGAAATGAAGCTGATGAAGTTTGTACCGAAAGAATTCCTGCTCGACTCCCATCACTGGCTGATTTTGCATGGCCGCTATGTTTGCCTGGCGCGTAAACCGCGCTGTGGCAGCTGCCGCATCGAAGATCTGTGCGAATACAAACATAAAACTTCTGACGATTGAGCCGTCATCGGTTTTTCGTATCCATCGATTGAAAAAATCTTTTTTACCCGCCGCAGTAATGTCGATATAAGGAGCGCCAAAGGCAGTCTTAGCCGGGAGTTGACTTCATGAGTACCGACAAAGAGCAACTGGATGTAGAAGAAGATTTTATTGCCGTCGAGGCCGATGAGGTCGAACCGGTGGTCGAGGTGGCGAAGACCAACCTCAGCAAGCGTCGCACAATCGACAACCTGCTTGAGGAGCGCCGACTGCAAAGGCAATTGGCCGATTACGATTTTGATCTGTGATACCTGAAGGCCTCCCGAAGCGGAGGCTTTTCATTTTCTGCGACAACCGAGCTTGATCGGCCCATGACGGTCTCAGCTGTCGAATCGTTCAAACCAGGCCGTTGCGCTGCGCCAACTCGATCAGATCAACCAGAGACCGCGCATTGAGTTTCAGCAACAGGCGAGTCTTGTAAGTGCTTACAGTCTTGTTGCTCAAAAACATGCCGTCGGCGATTTCCTTGTTGGTCTTGCCGCGCGCCAATTGCTGCAACACCATCATTTCCCGCCCGGACAGACGATCAACCATGTCCGCCTCACTCGCATTGCCCAGACTGGTACGCACAGTGTGCAGGGCCTGATTGGGGAAATAGCTGTAGCCGGACAGAACTGCCTTGATCGCACTCAGCAGTTCGGTCAGATCCTGCTGCTTGCACACATAACCCGCTGCACCCGATTGCATGCAACGCATTGAAAAATGTCCGGGAGCCTGGGAAGTCAGCACCAGCACTTTCACCGGCATGGCGGTGGAAGTCAGGCGAGCAATAACTTCCAGTCCATCGAGTTTGGGTATTCCAATATCCAGAATGACAAGATCCGGTATTTGTTCACGAGCAATTTGTAGTGCATCAACGCCATTATCCGTTTCTGCAATGACTTCGTAGCCATGCCGTTCCATCAGCATACGTACCGCAAGTCGAATGACGGGGTGGTCATCCACGATCAGCACTTTATTCATGGGCAAGTCCAGTTTTCGCTGTTCGAATTTTTAGAACACGCACGATATCCCAGTCACTTGCTTCAAGGGATGGCAACTTTTACACGCATTTGCATCGAGAGACATTCCCTACAGGCATTGAGGATAATTCCCACAAATAGGTCCCGTCGCATCCATCGCAATTGCTTCCCGTCCTTCAAGACCGCAGCGAATTTCCGTTTACTGCGCACACGTCCAACGCAGCTCCGAATTCCAATCGAGCCATTTGAACTTTCCTGGACCACTTTGCTGGCTGCCGATTCGACATACGACGTAACGAACCGCCGCTACTGCATATTCGACGCGCCGGCAGCCCTTCTATAAAACTTGGAAACAACAGCCTGAAACTTCAATGAAGGCTTTTGCTATATATAGAAATATTCAACCTCAAACAAACAACATAGAACTTGAATCATGCTCAAGATAACGAACAAGATCACTAACCCAATGACCGTCATCGCGATATTCGCCATTATCTCGGAAACTTCAGCGGCGGTATCGCTGCCGTTTCTCGACAACAAGGACCGGGAGATTTATGTCTGGTTCCTGATCAGCTTTCCGTTTTACTTGTTATTTCTTTTTTTTATCACGCTCAACTTCAACCACCGCTCGCTCTACTCGCCCTCGGATTTCGGCAAGGACAAAAATTTCCTGAAGGCGGCTGAACATTCGGAACGCGACAGCGAACGAAAAGTACCGTTGCGAAAAACCGATGGATCGTGCGCTTTCGAGATAACCAGCTGCGTGGTGTCCAGCAACACTGGGAGCGGCGGATTCCAGCGTCCATGCAGGATTCACAACGCGCCTGACCCACCAACCGATATCGATGGCCAAGCGAACCCCGTGGTGCAGACGATCAAACTGTCACCGCTGATAAGCGAACTGAACATCATCGACGCCCGGGACGTTGACGCGTCCAGGGAGTTCGATGCGATTCTCGACACTCTTCGGAGCGCCGGTAAAAAAAATCCGCGAGTGCTGGTTTTTCTGTCGAATCATGTTTCGGACTCTCTGGCGCATACTTCGCTGCAACAGATCAAACAGGCGAAGAAAAGCTCAGGTGCAACACTGTGTGTCGTTTACAACCTGTGCACACAGACAGTTACCCTGCTGGGGCGAACCAGCTGACAGGCGTGGCACATCCCGCAAGCGGGCAGACAAGAGAAACGGCTTGATGAACCCGATGAAAAATCCGAAAAAAAAGGCGGCCCTGAACTGGCCGCCTTTTTATTGCGCGTGGGTCTGAGCCACTCAGAACAACTTGCGGCCCTTGTTGGCAGCAATGCGCATGCGCAGCGCGTTGAGCTTGATGAAGCCCGCCGCGTCGGCCTGGTTGTAAGCGCCGCCATCTTCTTCGAAGGTGGCGATGTTGGCGTCGAACAGCGAATCGTCGGACTTGCGACCGGTGACGATGACGTTGCCCTTGTACAGCTTCAGGCGCACTACGCCGTTCACGTTGACCTGCGAAGCATCGATCATCTGTTGCAGCATCAGACGCTCAGGGCTCCACCAGTAACCGGTGTAGATCAGGCTGGCGTACTTGGGCATCAGCTCGTCTTTGAGGTGAGCGACTTCGCGGTCCAGAGTGATCGATTCGATGGCGCGGTGAGCGCGCAGCATGATGGTGCCGCCCGGGGTTTCGTAGCAGCCGCGGGACTTCATGCCGACATAACGGTTTTCGACGATGTCGAGACGACCGATGCCGTGCTCGCCGCCGATCCTGTTCAGCGTCGCCAGTACGGTGGCCGGGGTCATTTCGACGCCGTCCAGTGCGACGATGTCGCCGTTGCGGTAGGTCAGTTCCAGGTATTGCGGGGTGTCGGGAGCCTTCTCCGGGGAGACGGTCCAGCGCCACATGTCTTCTTCGTGCTCGGTCCAGGTATCTTCCAGCACGCCGCCTTCATAAGAGATGTGCAGCAGGTTGGCGTCCATCGAGTACGGAGATTTTTTCTTGCCGTGGCGTTCGATCGGGATCGCGTGCTTCTCGGCGTAGTCCATCAGCTTCTCGCGGGACAGCAGGTCCCACTCGCGCCAAGGGGCAATAACTTTTACGCCTGGCTTGAGCGCGTAGGCGCCCAGTTCGAAACGCACCTGGTCGTTGCCCTTGCCGGTGGCGCCGTGGGAAATGGCGTCGGCGCCGGTTTCGTTGGCGATTTCGATAAGGCGCTTGGCGATCAGCGGACGGGCGATGGAAGTACCCAGCAGGTACTCGCCTTCGTAAACGGTGTTGGCGCGGAACATCGGGAACACGAAATCACGTACGAATTCTTCGCGCAGGTCGTCGATGTAGATTTCTTTGACGCCCATGGCCTGAGCCTTGGCGCGGGCCGGCTCGACCTCTTCGCCTTGACCGAGATCAGCGGTGAAGGTCACCACTTCACAGTTATAAGTATCCTGCAGCCACTTGAGGATCACCGAAGTGTCCAGGCCGCCGGAATACGCCAGAACGACCTTGTTTACGTCCGCCATGCCATCACTCCACGGGGTTCTACGGAAAGCCGGGGAGTCTACCGCTCAAACGCGATAATTTACAGAGGCGCGACAGCTTAAGACGACAAAGCGACAGAATCTGTCGAGAGCGCGACGATGACCGGCGAGTCAGGAAGTCGTTGCGGCCGTGGCCGGCGTACTCGCTTGCGGCGCCGGAGCCGGGGCGGTAGTCGTTGCGACGCGCGACAGTTTCACGTTGACCCGACGGTTCTTCGCACGATTGGCCTTGCTGGTGTTGGGCACGATCGGATACTGCTCGCCGTGGAAACGCACGGTGATCTGCGATTCCTGAATGCCGTTGGCCTTGAAGAAATCCACCACCGCCAGCGCGCGGCGGCGCGACAATTCGCGGTTGGTCAGACGATTGCCGCTGTTGTCGGAATGGCCGTCGAGGTCGATGTGGTTCACCGTCGGGTCGGCCTTCATGTATTCGAGCATCACTTGCAGCTTGGCCTTGGCAGCCGGGTCCAGCTCAACGCCTTCGCCGGGGAAGCCGATCTGCGACTGCTTGATCTGGTCGAAATTCTGCGGCAGCAATTTCGCCACACAGCCTTGATAGTCGTTGAACGCCTTGCTGAATTTCACCGGCAACAAACGCACTTCGGAGACGCGGCCATCGCCAGACGCACGGCGTACCACCGGGCTGCGACCGTCCAGCAGACCGCTGATCAATCCCCCGGCCTGGGATTGCGAGCTGTTGAACAACACGTTGCCGCTGCCCAGACGCACAGAGCCCAGATTGATGTCGCCACGCCCTGGCTGCCAAGGTGCTGCGGCAGCGAGCAAGGTCGCCGAACCGCCGCCGAGCATGGCGTTGTAGGCGTTCAGGCGAAAGATCGCCTGCTCACCGGCCTTGCGCACGAACTCGCCCGAGCCGAAATCGGTGATCGGCTGGGTAAGGCGGCATTCGAACTGGTCGCCGGCGACCGTCCACTCAATGTTCTCCAGACGGGTCTGGTAAGTCAGCGCCATCGCGGGAAGGCTGGCAAACACACTGAGCAGGGCTAAATAACGCTGGCGCACGGGAGGCTCCATTGGCTTGTGAAACACAAACACCGATTCACACAATGTTTACGGCATACCTCCGGGATATCGGACGCTTGTGGCAAAACTTGATAGCGGGTGCCTGCAAGAGTCTTTTCCGGTAGCATTCGCCTCAGTTTGACCCGCCTGGAATCCCCTCATGTCCGACCGCCTGACCCTGCTGCGTCCCGACGACTGGCACATTCATCTTCGCGATGGTGCCGTGTTGACCAATACCGTTGCCGATGTGGCCCGCACCTTCGGGCGCGCGATCATCATGCCGAACCTGGTACCGCCGGTGCGCAACGCCGCTGAAGCCGACGGCTATCGTCAGCGCATTCTCGCTGCCCGCCCGGCCGGCAGTCAGTTCGAGCCGTTGATGGTGCTGTACCTCACCGACCGCACCCAACCGGAAGAAATTCGTCAGGCCAAGGCCAGCGGTTTCGTCTACGCCGCCAAGCTGTACCCGGCCGGCGCGACCACCAACTCCGATTCCGGCGTGACCAGCATCGACAAGATCTTCCCGGCGCTGGAAGCCATGGCCGAAGTCGGCATGCCGCTGTTGATCCACGGTGAAGTCACCCGTGGCGACGTCGATGTATTCGACCGCGAAAAGATTTTCATCGACGAGCACATGCGCCGCGTGGTCGAGCGTTTCCCGACACTGAAAGTGGTGTTCGAACACATCACCACTGGCGACGCCGTCCAGTTCGTCAATGAGGCTTCGGCCAACGTCGGCGCGACCATCACCGCGCATCACCTGCTGTACAACCGCAACCACATGCTGGTCGGCGGGATTCGGCCGCACTTCTACTGCTTGCCGATTCTCAAGCGCAATACCCATCAGGAAGCCTTGCTCGACGCCGCCACCAGTGGCAGCGCCAAGTTCTTCCTCGGCACCGACTCGGCGCCCCACGCCCAGCACGCCAAGGAAGCCGCCTGCGGTTGTGCCGGTTGCTACACCGCTTACGCCGCCATCGAGATGTATGCCGAAGCGTTCGAACAGCGTAACGCGCTTAACAAGCTCGAAGCCTTCGCCAGCCTCAACGGCCCGCGTTTCTACGGCCTGCCGGCAAATACCGATCGCATCACCCTGGTCCGTGAAGAATGGACCGCCCCGACCAGTCTGCCATTTGGCGAGCTGACCGTTATCCCGCTGCGCGCCGGTGAAAAACTGCGCTGGCGCCTGCTGGAGGAACACGCGTGAGTGAAGACAATTTCGACGATGAACTGGACGGTCAAGGTGGCGGCGGCGGTTCCCGTCATCCGATGGCAGCGCGTTTTCGCGGCTACCTGCCGGTTGTCGTCGACGTAGAAACCGGTGGCTTCAACGCAGCCACCGATGCCTTGCTGGAGATTGCCGCGACCACCATCGCCATGGATGAAAAGGGTTTCGTCTACCCGGATCACACCTACTTCTTCCGCGTCGAGCCATTCGAAGGCGCCAACGTTGAAGCGGCAGCGCTGGAGTTCACCGGGATCAAGCTCGATCATCCGCTGCGCATGGCCGTCAGCGAAGAAACCGCGCTGACCGACATCTTCCGTGGCATCCGCAAGGCGCTGAAAGCCAACGGCTGCAAGCGGGCAATTCTGGTCGGACACAACAGCAGTTTCGACCTGGGCTTCCTCAACGCCGCAGTTGCGCGTCTGGACATGAAGCGCAACCCGTTCCACCCGTTCTCCAGTTTCGACACCGCGACCCTGGCGGGTCTGGCGTATGGTCAGACCGTGCTGGCGAAAGCCTGTCAGGCCGCCGGCATCGATTTCGACGGTCGTGAAGCGCACTCGGCGCGTTACGACACCGAAAAGACCGCTGAGCTGTTCTGCGGCATCGTCAATCGCTGGAAGCAGATGGGCGGCTGGGAAGACTTCGACGACTGATCCTCGTCGAGCAAATCCCGCGCATGAAAAAACCGGCCACGTGGGCCGGTTTTTTGTACCTCGACGTTGCGCCTTACAGGGCCGCAGCGTTCTCGGTCAGGTAAGCCGCAACGCCTTCCGGCGAAGCGTTCATGCCTTTGTCGCCTTTCTTCCAGTTGGCCGGGCAGACTTCGCCGTGCTCTTCGTGAAATTGCAGCGCGTCGACCAGACGGATCAGCTCTTCCATGTTACGGCCCAGTGGCAGGTCGTTGATGATCTGCGAGCGAACCACGCCTTTGTCGTCGATCAGGAACGCGCCACGGAAAGCCACGCCGCCTTCGGATTCAACGTCGTATGCCTTGGCGATGTCGTGCTTCATGTCGGCAGCCATGGTGTATTTCACCTGGCCGATGCCGCCATTGTTCACTGGAGTGTTGCGCCAGGCGTTGTGGGTGAAGTGCGAGTCGATCGACACAGCGATCACTTCAACGTTGCGCGCCTTGAAGTCAGCCATGCGGTTGTCCAGAGCGATCAGCTCGGACGGGCAGACGAAGGTGAAGTCCAGCGGATAGAAGAACACCAGGCCGTATTTGCCTTTGATGGCCGAGGACAGGGTGAAGCTGTCAACGATCTCGCCATTGCCGAGTACGGCCGGGACGGTGAAGTCTGGGGCTTGTTTGCCTACGAGTACGCTCATTGATATCTCCTGGTGTAAAAACTTGAAGTTCAGGGTCCGGGCCAGCCTGTCACCCTCAGGCGACAGCCCTGTGACACGAACCCTCTTCGCAAGGGACGACCATCATACACTGCGTGTTTGGCCTGTCCGTAACGGATTTTCCCTGTCCGGTTATCCACTGCGTATTCATGGGGTCAGACGCGCATTTGGAAAATACCGTTCGTCAGTCGCTGGGAAATTTGCTGCGAAGCGTTCCGAAAGCACTTTGACAATCATTCTCGTTAACATTAAGATCCATCGCAATTGAGTCACAACCAGCGACGGTTCTTACTTATGTATGTTTGCCTCTGCACTGGCGTCACCGACGGACAGATCCGCGAAGCGATCTATGAAGGTTGCTGCAGCTACAAAGAAGTTCGCCAGGCCACCGGCGTCGCCAGCCAGTGTGGCAAATGCGCCTGCCTTGCCAAGGAAGTGGTGCGCGAAACCCTGACCAAGCTGCAAACCGCCCAGGCCGCGATCCCTTACCCGGTAGAATTTACTGCTGCGTAAATGCCCCATTTCAAAGAACCGGACTAGATGTCCGGTTTTTTTATGCCTGAAAATCAATTGCTTAGCGTCCAGACGCGGAACACAAACATTCTTATTCCGATTAATTTTCATTTATTATTCAATAACTTAGGTTTGACACTTATAACTGCCAAGCTCAAACTCCGCCTTATATACGGTTAATTCAGGGCAGGACTCCGATCATGAAAGGCGACATTACAGTCATCCAGCATCTCAACAAGATCCTCGCCAATGAGCTGGTCGCGATCAATCAGTACTTCCTGCATGCGCGCATGTATGAAGATTGGGGTCTGAACAAGCTCGGCAAGCACGAATATCACGAATCCATCGACGAGATGAAACACGCGGACAAGCTGATCAAGCGCATCCTGTTCCTTGAAGGCCTGCCGAACGTTCAAGACCTGGGCAAGCTGCACATCGGCGAGCACACCCGCGAGATGCTCGAATGCGACCTGCGCATCGAAAAGACCGGCCACGCCGATCTGAAAGCCGCCATCGCCCATTGCGAAACCGTTGGCGACTTCGGCAGCCGTGAACTGCTCGAAGACATTCTCGAGTCGGAAGAAGAACACATCGACTGGCTGGAAACCCAGCTCGGCCTGATCGACAAGATCGGCCTGGAAAACTATCTGCAGTCGCAGATGGGCGAAGAGTAGGAGCTGTCGAGTGAAACGAGGCTGCGATCTTTATCGATTTCAGCCTTGATACTCAGTCAACTCGTATAACCAACAAAAAGCCCCGCCCTCTTTCGAGGTGCGGGGCTTTTTGTTGGCCGAAGATCAAAAGATCGCAGCCTCGTTTCACTCGACAGCTCCTACAGGAGACGCGTCGTCGAGCGAAACTCTATGAACGTAGAATCAGGCTTCGGACTTGTTCGCCGCTGCCGCTTCCACAGCCGCCTTGATGGTGCTTTGCAGCGAACCGTCTGCAGCCATCTCGGTCATGATGTCGCTGCCGCCGACCAGCTCACCGCCGACCCACAGTTGCGGGAAAGTCGGCCAGTTGGCGTACTTTGGCAGGTTGGCGCGGATTTCCGGGTTCTGCAGGATGTCCACGTACGCGAACTTTTCACCACAGGCCATCACGGCTTGCGCAGCTTTCGCGGAGAAGCCGCACTGCGGGGCATTCGGCGAGCCTTTCATGTAAAGCAGAATGGTGTTGTTGGCAATCTGCTCTTTAATCGTTTCGATGATATCCATGGAGCACCTCGGCTGAACTTTCCGACTCAGGGGTCGGCACGGTGGCGCATTGTAACGGAATCCCGAGCGCCATGCTCGGTCTCCCCGACAGACCCGCTCGAGCCGCCGCCACGGTCACCGGCACACCGTTCAACGCCGCGTTACCCGACAGTTCGTCGAGCTGACACTCGTCGGTCAGGTCGTTGGCGCTCGATCCCGGCTGGCCACTGGCGATCGCCATCTGCACGCCCGGGCGCGCATGGCCCCAGCCGTGCGGCAGGCTGACCACGCCTTTCATCATGTCGAGACTGGCGAGCACTTCCACCTCGATCTGCCCGACCCGCGAACTCACCCGAACCCGTTGCCCATCAGCCAGACCACGGCTGGCCAGGTCATCCGGGTGCATCAGCAACTGATGCCGTGGCTTGCCTTTCACCAGCCGATGAAAATTGTGCATCCACGAATTGTTGCTGCGTACATGGCGGCGACCGATCATCAACAATTCATCGGCTGCCGGCGCCTGCAACGCGGCAAAGCGTGCGAGGTCGGCGAGAATTTCCGGCGGTGCGGCCTGGATACGCTGATTCGGCGTTTTCAGACGTGACGCCAGATTCGGCTTCAGCGCTCCCAGATCAATGCCGTGCGGATGATCGAACAGCGTCGCCAGCGACAGCTTGTGCTCGGACGCATCGCCGTAGCGGCCCATGCGCAGGCCCATGTCGATCATCTTCGCCGGCGGCATCGTCGGTTTCAGTTCTTTACCGGTTTTCTCGGCGAAGGCCTTGGCCAGCCCGACGAAGATCTCCCAATCATGCAAAGCCCCCTCAGGCTTGGCGAGGATCGCGCGATTGAAGCGGGTCACGTTACGCACCGCGAACAGATTGAAAGTGGTGTCGTAGTGATCGTTTTCCAGCGCCGAGGTCGACGGCAGGATCAGATCGGCATAGCGCGTGGTTTCGTTGATGTACAGGTCGATGCTGAGCATGAAGTCGAGGCCGTCCAGCGCCTGCTCCAACTGCCGGCCGTTGGGTGTCGACAACACCGGGTTGCCGGCCACGGTGATCAGCGCGCGGATCTGCCCCTCGCCCTCGGTGAGCATTTCTTCGGCCAGCGCCGAGACCGGCAACTCGCCGCCGTATTCGGGACGCCCGGAAACGCGGCTCTGCCATTTGTTGAAATGCCCGCCCGAGGTCGACGCCACCAGATCCACCGCCGGCTCGGTGCAAAGAGCACCGCCAACGCGGTCGAGATTGCCGGTGACCAGATTGATCAACTGCACCACCCAGTGACAGAGGGTGCCGAAGGCCTGGGTCGAGACGCCCATGCGCCCATAGCAGACGGCACTCGGTGCGGCAGCGAAGTCGCGCGCCAGTTGGCGGATCTGTTCGGCAGGCACTGCGCAGAGCGGGCTCATCGCTTCGGCACTAAACGCAGCCACGGCGCTGCGCACCTCGTCGAGGCCATCGACCGGCAAATGGCTGTCGCGGGTCAGGCCTTCGCTGAACAGCGTATTGAGCATGCCGAACAGCAACGCCGCATCGCCGCCCGGGCGGACGAACACGTGCTGATCGGCCATCGCTGCGGTTTCGCTGCGGCGCGGATCGACTACCACCACTTTGCCGCCGCGCGCCTGAATCGCCTTCAGGCGCTTCTCGACATCCGGCACGGTCATGATGCTGCCGTTGGACGCCAGCGGATTGCCGCCGAGGATCAGCATGAAATCGGTGTGATCGATGTCCGGAATCGGCAATAGCAAACCGTGGCCATACATCAGATAGCTGCTGAGGTGGTGCGGCAGTTGATCGACCGACGTTGCCGAGTAGCGATTGCGGGTTTTCAGCAACCCCAGGAAGTAATTGCTGTGGGTCATCAGGCCGTAGTTGTGCACGCTCGGATTGCCCTGATACACCGCAACGGCGTTCTGCCCGTGACGTTCCTGAATCGCCGCGAGTTTCTCGGCCACCAGCGCAAACGCCTCGTCCCACTCGATCGGCAGCCATTCGCTGCCGACGCGGCGCATCGGCTGACGCAGGCGATCGGGATCGTTCTGGATATCTTGCAGGGCCACGGCTTTCGGGCAGATATGGCCGCGGCTGAAGGTGTCGAGGGCGTCACCCTTGATCGAGGTGATCGCGACGTTGCCATCGGTTTCCGTGGTTTCGATGGTCAGGCCGCAAATGGCTTCGCACAGGTGGCATGCACGGTGGTGAAGAGTCTTGGTCATGGCCAGTCTCTGTCTTGTTCGGGAGCAGGCGATCACGCCCGCGGGAACAAAACTATGGCCCGTGCGCAGAGGCTGCGCCAGCGACGTTCGTCTTGTGAATCGACGGTTATCAGGACAGCCGATAAATCGCCGCGATCAGTTCGGCGGCAACTGCGGCGGTGCCGCCAGCTGGATTTCCTGGATGGTTTCTATCTGCTCATGGGCGATGTGGACGCCGGTGAGCTCGCCGATCAAACGCCAGTGCTCATCAAGCCCGGCGCTGATGGTGGCCATGCGATCGATCATGTGTCGACCGGCGGATTTGACCACTTCGTCGTCACTGCGCAGCAACTCGAAAGACATCGAGGTGACTGACGCGGTGAGATGGGTCAGGGAGCGAGCCGTGTGGCCCAGCAGCTCCATTAACAGTTGTTCTTTCGATTCCATGCGGAGGCTTCCTGCGTCGCTCGAAACTTATTTATAACCCAGCACTTTGCTTTAGCAAATGTTTCAGTCTGAACATCCGACCAAGCGAATCCGTGGCGCAGCACTCGCAAACCGACCAGGACAGCTGCGATGCCGTCGCGGCGCATTGCCAAGCCCGGCGGCGCCAGTGTACAAAGAGGCTCACCGCTGTACTGAATCCGGCTTCAACATGCGTGATCGAAATGCTCGGTCCGCGTTCCGAATCCCGCTGAAAAAGTACCCTATTGGAAAAACGCGACATTTAGTGTCAATATCGCGCCTTCCCCTATTTCGTCGCCCCGTGCGGCTTACGCCGCAGGTCTCGCCCGTTGTTCCGTTAAACAAGGCTTTGAGCATCTGCGGTCTGTAGCAAAAAGGTAGTCAATGATGAGCGCAAGGCACTTTCTCTCCCTGATGGATTGCACGCCCGAAGAGCTGGTCAGCGTGATCCGTCGAGGCGTTGAGCTCAAGGACCTGCGTAACCGCGGCGTACTGTTCGAGCCTCTGAAAAACCGCGTGCTGGGGATGATTTTTGAAAAATCCTCGACCCGGACCCGGATCTCCTTCGAGGCCGGCATGATCCAGCTCGGCGGCCAGGCAATCTTCCTGTCCCCGCGCGATACCCAACTGGGCCGTGGCGAGCCCATCAGCGATTGCGCCATCGTCATGTCGAGCATGCTCGATGCGGTGATGATCCGCACCTTCGCCCATAGCACCCTCACCGAATTCGCCGCCAACTCGCGGGTGCCGGTGATCAACGGCCTGTCCGATGATCTGCACCCGTGCCAGTTGCTCGCCGACATGCAGACCTTCCTCGAACACCGTGGCTCGATCCAGGGCAAGACCGTGGCCTGGATCGGTGACGGCAACAACATGTGCAACAGCTATATAGAAGCGGCGATCCAGTTCGACTTCCAATTGCGCGTTGCCTGCCCGGAAGGCTACGAGCCGAACCCGGAGTTCGTCGCCCAGGCTGGTGATCGCGTGACCATCGTCCGCGATCCGCAAGACGCCGTGCGTGGCGCGCATCTGGTCAGCACCGACGTCTGGACTTCGATGGGTCAGGAAGAGGAAACTGCCAAGCGCCTCAAGCTGTTCGCGCCGTTTCAGGTCAACCGTGCCCTGCTCGACCTCGCTGCCGAGGACGTGCTGTTCATGCACTGCCTGCCGGCGCACCGTGGCGAAGAAATCAGTCTCGACCTGCTCGATGACCCGCGCTCCGTCGCCTGGGATCAGGCAGAAAACCGTCTCCACGCACAGAAGGCCCTGCTCGAGTTCCTCGTCGAACCGGCATATCACCACGCATGAGCCATGAATTACTGCTGAACCTGCGCAACCTCGCTTGCGGCTATCAAGATCAACGCGTAGTGCAGAACCTCAATCTGCACCTCAACGCCGGCGACATCGGCTGCCTGCTCGGCTCGTCCGGTTGCGGCAAGACCACCACCCTGCGCGCCATCGCCGGTTTCGAACCGGTACACGAAGGCGAAATCACCCTCGGTGGCGAAACCCTCTCCAGCGCCGGTTTCACCCTGGCGCCGGAAAAACGCCGGATCGGCATGGTGTTTCAGGACTACGCGCTGTTCCCGCACCTGAGCGTGGCCGACAACATCGCTTTCGGCATTCGCAAGCACCCGAACAAGGCGCGCGTGGTCGAAGAGCTGCTGGAACTGGTCAACCTGAAAAACCTCGGCAAGCGCTTCCCGCACGAGCTGTCCGGCGGCCAGCAACAGCGGGTCGCCCTCGCCCGCGCCCTGGCGCCGGAACCGCAGCTGTTGCTGCTCGACGAGCCGTTCTCCAACCTAGATGGCGAACTGCGCCGCAAGCTCAGCCATGAAGTGCGCGACATCCTCAAGGCCCGTGGTACCAGTGCGATTCTGGTCACCCACGATCAGGAAGAAGCCTTTGCCGTCAGCGATCACGTTGGCGTATTCAAGGAAGGTCGGCTGGAACAGTGGGACACCCCCTACAACCTCTACCACGAACCGGCGACGCCTTATGTCGCCAGTTTCATCGGTCAGGGTTATTTCATTCGCGGCCAACTCGTCAGTCCGGAGTCGGTGCAGACCGAACTCGGTGAACTGCGCGGTAATCGCGCCTACACCTGGCCGATTGGCGGAGCGGTGGATGTGCTGTTGCGTCCAGATGACATTGTTTACGCACCGGACAGCGCATTGCAGGCGCAGATTGTCGGCAAGACATTCCTCGGCGCGGCGACCTTGTATCGCCTGCAACTGCCGACCGGTGCACAACTGGAATCGATCTTCCCCAGCCATGCCGATCATCTGGTTGGCGCGCAGGTCGGGATTCGCGTAGCGGCGGATCACCTGGTGCTGTTCCAGGCTTCGGGGAGCACTGCGGCACAGATCCCGGCGGTGGAAAACGGCGTCCGTCGATTCAGCACCAGCCTTTAATCCGCACTGGATAAAAATTGTGGGAGCGAGCCTGCTCGCGAATGCGGTGTTTCAGTCGCCGAAGATGTTGACTGAAAGAGCGCTTTCGCGAGCAGGCTCGCTCCCACAGTTGGTATTGCCTCAGCCTAAAAACAGGGTACCGCTGGCCACCAGCGTCGCATTGCCGCCAATCTTCACCCGCTCACCTTCCAGCCGACAGAACAATTCCCCGCCCCGCGCCGAGCGCTGGCACGCGGTCAGGTTCGATTTGCCCAGACGTTTGGCCCAGTAAGGAATCAGGCTGCAATGGGTCGAGCCGGTCACCGGGTCTTCATTGATACCGATGGCCGGGGCGAAATAGCGCGAGACGAAGTCATGCTGGTTGCCACGCGCAGTGACAATCGCCCCCAGCCACGGCAGTTTCGCCAGCGCTGCCATGTCCGGTTTACAGTCGAGCACCGCCTGTTCCGAGTCCAGCACGACGAACAGTTCGTTGGAGCCGAGAACGTCGACAGCCTCAACGCCCAGCGCCCGCTCGACATCCAGCGTCACGCCGATTTCCGTTGGCACGATGGTCGGAAAATCCAGCCACAAGCGGTCGCCTTCGCGGCTGACACTCAACGGCCCGGACTTGCAGGTGAAGTCGATGCGCTCGGCACTTTCCTTATAGATTTCGAACAGTACAAACGCGCTGGCCAGGGTCGCATGCCCGCACAGCGGCACTTCGGTGGTCGGGGTGAACCAGCGGATATGCCAGGCCTGGCCTTCGCGCACCAGAAACGCAGTCTCCGCCAGGTTGTGTTCGGCGGCGATCTTCTGCATCAAGTCATCGGCCAGCCAGCTGTCGAGCCGATAGACCATCGCCGGGTTGCCACTGAACGGCCGATCACTGAACGCGTCGACCTGATGAAACGCAAGCTGCATGATTTTCTCCCTGAATTGGTCGACCGAGCATGCAACGGCGGGCCGGATCACTGCCAGTGACAGAAGCGCAATTTTTTCTTCATACAGCCGGCGCGACTATTACGCGCGGCCGATATCGGCGAACTGCGCCTGGGTGTGCTCAGCCAATACTGCTGGCGCCAGCTCCACTTCAAGTCCTCGCCGCCCGGCACTCACATAGATAGTCGCAAACTCCTGAGCGGAATTGTCGATGAAGGTGCGCAGGCGTTTCTTCTGCCCGAGCGGGCTGATGCCGCCCAACAGGTAGCCGGTGGAGCGTTGCGCGGCGGCGGGATCAGCCATTTCGGCTTTTTTCACTCCGGCGGCGTGTGCCAGTCCCTTGAGGTCGAGCGTTCCGACGACCGGCACTACGGCCACCAGCAGTTCGCCTTTTTCACTGGCGGCCAGCAGGGTTTTGAACACTTGCGCCGGTGCGAGCCCGAGCTTCTCCGCTGCCTCCAGCCCGTAGGACGCGGCCTTCGGATCATGTTCGTAACTGTGCACGCGATGTTCGGCACGAACTTTTTTCAACAAGTCCAACGCTGGTGTCATGGCAGCTCCGGGTTCGGCAGTCTTTGAAAAACCTGCGGCGGATTCTAGGTCATCGTTGGGCAAAAGGCTCTATTCCAAGCCGCGAATCCCGTGGCTTCGCGCTGCATTCAAGCCGTTCGCGGCGCTGATCATTCACGCGGCGAATAGTTTTATTGTGACCGGCGGTTCACTTTCGACCTTTGACAGGTTTGTTTCTTGTCTATATTTTTTCGAATCTGAATAATGTAAGAATCATGCTCCGCGCAGTACCCAGCAGTAACCCGGGAACCGAATGGGGATTCCGACCCGGTGAAGATCGCGCCCTGCTCCGTTGGCAAGGCGCTACACAAGAAAAAGAACCGAGGTTTTCAATGACAGCTGCTTTACCGCAACCATCGCTTTCCGGCCAATGCATGGCCGAATTCCTGGGCACCGCCCTTCTGATCTTCTTCGGCACCGGTTGTGTCGCCGCGCTCAAAGTCGCGGGCGCCAGCTTCGGCCTGTGGGAAATCAGCATCATCTGGGGCGTCGGCGTGAGCATGGCGATCTACCTCACCGCCGGGGTTTCCGGCGCGCATCTGAACCCGGCCGTGAGCATCGCTCTGGCAATCTTCGCTGACTTCGAAAAGCGCAAACTGCCGTTCTACATCCTTTCGCAAATTGCCGGCGCCTTCTGCGGCGCGTTGCTGGTCTACACGCTCTACAGCAATCTGTTCTTCGATTACGAACAAACCCACCAGATGGTTCGTGGCTCGGCCGCCAGCCTGGAATTGGCCTCCGTGTTCTCCACCTACCCGAACCCGGTGCTGTCGACGGCGCAGGCATTTCTGGTCGAGATGATCATCACCGCGATCCTGATGGGCGTGATCATGGCCCTGACCGATGACAACAACGGCCTGCCACGCGGCCCGATGGCGCCGCTGCTGATCGGTTTGCTGATCGCCGTGATCGGCAGTGCGATGGGCCCGCTGACCGGTTTCGCCATGAACCCTGCGCGTGACTTCGGTCCGAAACTGATGACTTTCTTTACCGGTTGGGGTGAAATTTCCTTCACCGGTGGTCGTGATATTCCGTACTTCCTGATTCCGATTTTTGCACCGATTGTCGGTGCCTGCCTCGGCGCTGCCGGGTATCGCGGGCTGATTGCCCGTCACCTGACCGGCGCCACACCTGCTACAAAGGATGCAGAACCGGCCATTGACGGCAAACCAAGAACTTCTTGAAACAGTCGGCGCCGGCTCCTGCCCATCCGAGCCTGCGCCACGGCCCACTCTCGTTTTTTTCGTCCAAGGCAATCGACATGACCGACATTCAGAACAAGAACTACATCATTGCCCTTGATCAGGGTACGACCAGTTCGCGCGCGATCATCTTCGACCGCGACGCGAACGTGGTCTGCACCGCGCAGCGCGAATTCGTTCAGCACTATCCGCAGGCCGGTTGGGTCGAGCATGACCCGATGGAAATTTTCGCCACCCAGAGCGCGGTGATGGTTGAAGCGCTGGCCCAGGCCGGCCTGCATCATGACCAGGTCGCCGCGATCGGTATCACCAACCAACGTGAAACCACCGTGGTCTGGGACAAGACCACCGGCCGTCCGGTCTATAACGCGATCGTCTGGCAGTGCCGCCGCAGCACCGAGATCTGCCAGCAGCTCAAGCGCGATGGTCACGAAGACTACATCCGCGACACCACCGGCCTGGTCACCGACCCGTACTTCTCCGGCACCAAACTGAAGTGGATCCTCGACAACGTCGAAGGCAGCCGCGAGCGTGCGCGCAACGGCGAACTGCTGTTCGGCACCGTCGATAGCTGGCTGATCTGGAAATTCACCGGCGGCAAGGTGCACGTCACCGACTACACCAACGCCTCGCGCACCATGCTCTTCAACATTCACTCGCTGGAGTGGGATTCGAAGATGCTGGAGATCCTCGACATCCCCCGCGAGATGCTCCCGGAAGTCAAAGCTTCCTCGGAAATCTACGGTCGCACCAAGAGCGGCATCGCCATCGGCGGTATCGCCGGCGACCAGCAAGCGGCGCTGTTCGGCCAGATGTGCGTGGAGCCGGGCCAAGCGAAAAACACCTACGGTACCGGTTGCTTCCTGCTGATGAACACCGGCGACAAAGCGGTGAAATCCCAGCACGGCATGCTCACCACCATCGCCTGCGGCCCGCGCGGCGAAGTGGCTTATGCTCTGGAAGGCGCCGTGTTCAACGGCGGCTCGACCGTGCAATGGCTGCGTGATGAACTGAAAATCGTCAACGACGCCCACGACACCGAGTACTTTGCCAACAAGGTCAAGGACAGCAACGGCGTGTATCTGGTGCCGGCGTTTACCGGTCTCGGCGCACCGTACTGGGACCCGTATGCCCGTGGCGCGCTGTTCGGCCTGACGCGCGGCGTACGCGTCGATCACATCATCCGCGCCGCGCTGGAATCGATCGCCTACCAGACCCGCGACGTACTCGACGCCATGCAACAGGACTCCGGCGAACGCCTCAAGGCCCTGCGTGTGGACGGCGGCGCGGTGGCGAACAACTTCCTCATGCAGTTCCAGGCCGACATCCTCGGCACTCAGGTGGAGCGCCCGCAAATGCGCGAAACCACTGCACTGGGCGCGGCTTATCTGGCCGGTCTGGCCTGCGGCTTCTGGGGCAGCCTGGAAGAACTGCGCGGCAAAGCAGTGATCGAGCGCGAGTTCGAACCGAGCCTTGACGAAACCGAGAAAGAGAAACTCTACAAAGGCTGGAAGAAAGCCGTCAGCCGCACCCGTGACTGGGCGCGTGAGGACGCCGAATAAGCCAACGTGCAGTTCCAGAAGGGTATCTAACTGGTAGGGAGCAGATTCCTGCGGCATCATGGGCAAATTTTGCACGGCAGCCCAAAGGAAGCCCCATGAATCTGCCTCCCCGTCAGCAGCAAATCCTCGAGCTGGTCCGCGAACGCGGCTATGTGAGCATCGAGGAAATGGCCACGCTGTTCGTTGTCACCCCGCAAACCATCCGCCGCGACATCAATCAGCTCGCGGAAGCCAATCTGCTGCGTCGCTACCACGGTGGCGCCGCGTACGATTCCAGTGTCGAAAACACCGCGTATGCGATGCGCGCCGATCAGATGCGCGACGAAAAGCAACGCATCGGCGAAGCCATCGCCGCACAAATCCCCGATCACGCCTCGCTGTTCATAAATATCGGTACCACCACCGAATCGATCGCTCGCGCCCTGCTCAATCACAGCCACCTGAAAATCATCACCAACAACCTGCACGTCGCCTCGATGCTTAGCGCCAAGGATGATTTCGATGTGCTGCTGACCGGCGGCAACGTGCGCCGCGACGGCGGTGTGGTCGGTCAGGCGAGTGTGGACTTCATCAACCAGTTCAAGGTCGATTTCGCCTTGGTCGGGATCAGCGGCATCGATGAGGACGGCAGCCTGCTCGACTTCGATTATCAGGAAGTACGGGTCAGCCAGGCGATTATTGCCAATGCGCGGCAGGTGATTCTGGCGGCGGACTCGAGCAAGTTCGGGCGTAACGCGATGATTAGATTGGGGCCGATCAGCCTGATCGATTGCCTGGTCACCGATCAGCAGCCGGTACCGGCGCTGGCGCAGTTGTTGAGTCAGCACAAGATTCGTCTGGAAGTCGTCTGATTCCTCTCCCTCGCTGACCGAACCGACGCTTTCGCGAGCAGGCTCGCTCCCACTCTTGGAATGCATTGCAAAATGTGGGAGCGAGCCTGCTCGCGAAAACAATCGACCAAACAACACATCTTCTGCGCCCTTGCGCGCGTTCATGTTCGAAAATTTTCTTTTAATCGCCCTTCGATGAGTTTTTTCAATCGAACGCGACTGGCTGTGCGCGTCTTTATGGGCTACCATTTTCGCAAATGAACATTAATGTTCGATTTCCAAGACATAAAACCAAAAGAACCGAGGCCAGCCGATGTCCACCTCTACCTTGCGTACGCCCCCTCTCTCCGAGATCTATGACGTTGCCGTGATTGGCGGCGGGATCAACGGCGTAGGGATCGCAGCGGATGCCGCCGGTCGCGGTCTTTCGGTGTTCCTTTGCGAAAAAGACGACCTGGCCAGTCATACCTCGTCGGCCAGCAGCAAGCTGATCCACGGTGGCCTGCGCTATCTGGAGCATTACGAATTCCGTCTGGTGCGTGAAGCGCTGGCTGAGCGCGAAGTGCTGCTGGCCAAGGCGCCGCACATCGTCAAACCGATGCGTTTCGTGCTGCCACACCGCCCGCACCTGCGTCCGGCGTGGATGATTCGTGCCGGCCTGTTCCTTTACGACAACCTCGGCAAGCGCGAAAAACTGCCGGGTTCGAAAAGCCTGAAGTTCGGCGCCGACAGCGCGCTGAAAAGCGAAATCAAGAAAGGCTTCGAATACTCCGACTGCTGGGTCGATGACGCCCGCCTCGTGGTCCTGAACGCCATGGCCGCCCGGGAAAAAGGTGCGCATGTGCACACCCAGACCCGCTGCGTCAGTGCCCGCCGCACCAAAGGTTTGTGGCATCTGCATCTGGAGCGCGCCGACGGCAGCCTGTTTTCGATCACCGCCAGAGCCCTGGTCAACGCCGCCGGTCCGTGGGTGGCGAAGTTCATCCGTGACGACCTGAAGATGGAATCGCCGTACGGCATTCGCCTGATCCAGGGCAGCCACATCATCGTGCCGAAACTGTACGAAGGCGAACATGCGCACATTCTGCAAAACGAAGACCAGCGCATCGTTTTCACCATTCCGTACCTGAACCACTTCACCCTGATCGGCACCACCGACCGCGAGTACACCGGCGACCCGGCGAAAGTGGCGATCACCGAAGGCGAAACCGATTACGTGCTGAAAGTGGTCAACGCTCACTTCAAGAAGCAGCTCAGCCGCGAAGACATCCTGCACAGCTACTCGGGCGTTCGCCCGCTGTGCAACGACGAATCCGACAACCCGTCGGCAGTGACCCGCGATTACACCCTGGCGCTGTCGGGCAGTACCGAAGAAGCGCCGTTGCTGTCGGTGTTCGGTGGCAAGCTCACCACTTACCGCAAACTCGCCGAATCGGCGATGGCGCAGTTGATGCCGTTCTTCACCCAGATGCGCCCGAGCTGGACCGCGACCGCCACCCTGCCCGGCGGCGAAGACATGACCACGCCAGAGGCCCTGAGCGCGCGGATTCGCGACAAGTTCGATTTCGTCCCGACCGAAATCGCCCGGCGCTGGGCCGTCACCTACGGCAGCCGCACCTGGCGCATGCTCGAAGGCGTGGAAAGCCTGGCCGACATGGGTGAGCACATCGGCGGCGGGCTCTACACCCGCGAAGTCGATTACCTGTGCAGCGAAGAATGGGCGACCACGGCGCATGACATTCTGTGGCGCCGCACCAAACTAGGCTTGTTCACCACAGCGGAGGAGCAGCAGAAGCTCGCGACGTATCTGGGCAAGGTTGAGCAGAATCGGAAGATCGAGGCGGCTTGATCTCACCGTTCAAACGAAAGCCCCTGCATCGAGAGATTCAGGGGCTTTTTGTTATGTGGACATTGTTGAACCTGATTGGGGCAGTTAGATCTTTTCCCCCTCACCCCAGCCCTCTCCCCCACGGGGTAGAGGGGGAAAGGGAGCCGATCTCCGTGGGTTCCAAAGTCCGAGGTCGACTCGGTATCTCACGTCGCCGTAACTCGACCATCCACCGCAGTCAGTCCCCTCTCCCTCCGGGAGAGGGTTAGGGTGAGGGGCTTTTGATCGTTCGGTTTTCCGAACGCGACTCCACAGTCGATTCGGTTAACCGGATCTCACCCTCAAAAAATTACCGCCACAAAACTTTAATAACGTTATAAAACAACTGGTTAACCGACTGTGACTGGTCTGGCACGAGTCATGCTCTACACTCTCTCGACGAATGCCTGCTGTGCCGACACTTCAGGAGCCGTCAGGCATTCGAAGCACAAAAAGGGCCGACAAACTGGCTCCATAAAAAAAACAATGTCGAGGAAAATTTGATGCGCATCGTTCCCCATATCCTGGGCGCAGCCATTGCTGCCGCTCTGAGCAGCACGCCAGTTTTCGCCGCCGAGCTCACCGGCACCCTGAAGAAAATCAAAGAGTCCGGTGTCATCACCCTGGGCCACCGTGACGCCTCCATTCCGTTCTCCTACATCGCTGATGCATCCGGCAAGCCGGTCGGCTACTCGCACGACATCCAGCTGGCAATCGTCGAAGCGATCAAGAAAGACCTCGACCTGCCGAACCTGCAAGTCAAATACAACCTCGTCACCTCGCAGACCCGTATCCCGCTGGTGCAGAACGGCACCGTGGACGTCGAGTGCGGTTCGACCACCAACAACGTCGAGCGTCAGCAGCAGGTCGACTTCTCCGTCGGCATCTTCGAAATCGGTACCCGTCTGCTGTCCAAGAAAGACTCCAAGTACAAGGATTTCGACGATCTGAAAGGCAAGAACGTCGTGACCACCGCCGGTACCACTTCCGAGCGCATCCTCAAGGCGATGAACGCCGACAAGCAGATGGGCATGAACGTCATCTCCGCCAAAGACCACGGCGAGTCCTTCCAGATGCTGGAATCGGGCCGTGCCGTTGCCTTCATGATGGATGACGCACTGCTGGCCGGCGAAGCCGCCAAGGCCAAGAAAGCCGCCGATTGGGAAGTGACCGGCACGCCACAGTCGTACGAAATCTACGGCTGCATGATGCGCAAAGGCGACGAGCCGTTCAAAAAGGCTGTGGATGACGCGATCAAGGCCACCTACGCTTCGGGCGAAATCAACAAGATCTACGAGAAGTGGTTCATGCAGCCGATTCCGCCAAAAGGCCTGAACCTGAACTTCCCGATGAGCGACGAGCTCAAGACCCTGATCGCCAATCCGACCGACAAAGCGGCTGACGACAAGAAGTCCTGATTTTCTGACTAACCTTACCCCCTGAGGAGGCGCCTGCCTTTTCAGGGGATGGTCACTCCCTGCTGGCATTTTTCTGGAAACACTCGAACCGGTGGCTGTCGAGCCGATCGCGTGTGCCCGGTCTTTGAAAAAAGACTGGGGAGGGAACGGAGTTCCCCAGGCGGGCACTTGTACATCGATCGAATCGAGGGGAGACCCTAATGAATTACAACTGGGACTGGGGCGTGTTCTTCAAGTCCACCGGCGTGGGCAGCGAGACCTATCTCGACTGGTTCATCTCCGGTCTGGGCTGGACCATCGCCATCGCCGTCGTGGCGTGGATCATCGCCCTGCTGCTCGGCTCGCTGCTGGGCATCATGCGCACCGTGCCGAACCGCATCGTATCGGGCATCGCGACCTGCTACGTCGAGCTGTTCCGTAACGTGCCGCTGCTGGTGCAGCTGTTCATCTGGTACTTCCTGGTGCCCGATCTGCTGCCGCCGGATCTGCAGGAGTGGTACAAGCAGGACCTCAACCCGACTACTTCGGCCTACCTGAGCGTTGTCGTCTGCCTCGGTCTGTTCACCGCCGCCCGTGTCTGCGAGCAAGTGCGCACCGGCATCCAGGCGCTGCCTCGTGGCCAGGAATCCGCCGCCCGCGCGATGGGTTTCAAACTGCCGCAGATCTACTGGAACGTGCTGCTGCCCCAGGCCTACCGGATCATCATTCCGCCGCTCACCTCGGAATTTTTGAACGTGTTCAAGAACTCCTCCGTGGCGTCCCTGATCGGTTTGATGGAATTGCTGGCGCAGACCAAACAGACCGCCGAGTTCTCGGCCAACCTGTTCGAAGCGTTCACCCTGGCAACGCTGATCTATTTCACCCTCAACATGAGCCTGATGCTGCTGATGCGCCTGGTCGAGAAGAAAGTCGCGGTGCCCGGCCTGATCTCCGTGGGGGGTAAATAATGGAATTCGATTTCAGTGGCATCGTCCCGGCCATTCCCGGTTTGTGGAACGGCATGGTGATGACCCTCAAACTGATGGCCATGGGCGTGATCGGCGGGATGATTCTCGGCACGATCCTCGCGCTGTGCCGTCTGTCGCACAACAAGCTGCTGTCGAGCATCGCTGGCGCCTACGTCAACTATTTCCGCTCGATTCCGCTGCTGCTGGTGATCACCTGGTTCTACCTGGCAGTGCCGTTCGTGCTGCGCTGGATCACCGGTGAAGACACGCCGATCGGTGCGTTCACCTCGTGCGTCGTGGCGTTCATGATGTTCGAAGCGGCGTACTTCTGCGAAATCGTCCGTGCCGGTGTGCAGTCGATTTCCAAGGGCCAGATGGGTGCCGCGCAAGCGCTGGGCATGAACTACGGACAGATGATGCGCCTGATCATCCTGCCGCAGGCGTTCCGCAAGATGACCCCGCTGCTGCTGCAGCAGAGCATCATCCTGTTCCAGGACACCTCGCTGGTCTACACCGTGGGCCTGGTGGACTTCCTCAACGCCTCGCGCGCCAGCGGCGACATCATCGGCCGCTCCAATGAGTTCCTGATTTTCGCCGGTCTCGTGTACTTCATCATCAGCTTCGCCGCCTCGCGGTTGGTCAAGCGTCTGCAAAAAAGGTTCGCCGTATGATCTCTATCAAAAACATCAACAAGTGGTATGGGGACTTCCAGGTGCTGACTGATTGCAGCACCGAGGTCAAGAAAGGCGAAGTGATCGTGGTCTGCGGCCCGTCGGGTTCAGGCAAGTCGACGCTGATCAAGTGCGTCAACGCCCTGGAACCGTTCCAGAAAGGCGACGTTGTGGTTGACGGCACGTCGATCGCCGATCCGAAAACCAACCTGCCGAAACTGCGTTCGCGCGTGGGCATGGTGTTCCAGCATTTCGAGCTGTTCCCGCACCTGACCATCACCGAAAACCTGACCATCGCGCAGATCAAGGTGCTTGGCCGCAGCAAGGAAGAGGCGACCAAAAAGGGTCTGCAACTGCTCGAGCGCGTAGGTTTGTCGGCGCACGCCCACAAGCATCCGGGGCAACTGTCCGGTGGTCAGCAACAGCGTGTGGCGATTGCCCGTGCGCTGGCGATGGACCCGATCGTCATGCTGTTCGACGAACCGACCTCGGCGCTCGACCCGGAAATGGTCAATGAAGTGCTCGACGTCATGGTGCAGCTGGCCCACGAAGGCATGACCATGATGTGCGTGACCCACGAAATGGGCTTTGCCCGTAAAGTGGCCGACCGGGTGATCTTCATGGACCAGGGCAAGATCATCGAAGATTGCCCGAAAGAGGAATTCTTCGGCGACATCAGCGCCCGCTCCGAACGCGCGCAGCACTTCCTCGAGAAAATCCTGCAGCACTAAAAGCAACGCACCCGCACCCTGTCTGTGGGGTGCGGGCAGCCTGACAATGAGATCCCCTGTGGCGAGGGGATTTATCCCCGTCCGGCTGCGCAGCAGTCGTAAAACCTGTGCATGCGGTCTTTCAGTTAAACCGCAGTGATGGTTTTGGGGCCGCGTCGCGGCCCAACAGGGATAAATCCCCTCGCCACAGGCACAAACAAGTGTTGTGGTTGACCCAAGGCATCTGTGATGAAATGCGACCCCACTCTTTATCGCGCTGCCGAGCCATCACTTGCCGTGAAGCCCCGTCTGATCCGTCATCTGTTCCTGCCGCCGCTGATCATCGCCCTGATGGTCGGGCTGGGTTTTATCGGCTTCTGGACCAGTGAACACTTCGGCATCCGCAGCCTCGGCGAGAACGGTCAGCGTCAGTTGGAACTGCACGCCCGCGCGGTCGAAAGCGAGATCAGCAAATACACCTACCTGCCCAGCCTGCTGGAACTCGAAACCAGTGTGCCGCAGTTGCTGGCCGACCCGACCCCGGAGCACCGGCAGACCGTCAACGATTACCTCGAAGGCCTGAACCGCCGCAGCCGCAGCCGGGCCATCTACGTGATGGACACCACCGGCCGGGTCATGGCCACCAGCAACTGGCGCGATGTCGACAGTTATCTGGGTGAGGACCTGTCCTTCCGCGCCTATTTCAAAGACGCCGTGCGCGGCCAGCCCGGACGCTTCTACGGCATCGGCAGCACCAATGGCGAACCCGGTTACTACCTCGCCCACGGCCTCGAAGAGCACGGCAAGATCATTGGTGTCGCGGTGGTCAAGGTTCGTCTGGAAGCCATGGAAGAACGCTGGCAGCGCGCGCGTCTGGAAGCGTTCGTCAGCGACGAGAACGGCATCATCATTCTCTCCAGCGACCCGGCCAGACGGTTGAAATCGGTGATTCCGCTGAGCGACGAGGTCAAGGAAAAACTCGCTCGCAGCCTGCAGTACTACTGGTTTCCACTCAACGAACTGCAACCGCTGGCCCGCGAGACACTGGCCGAAGGCGTGGAGAAACTGACCTTCCCGGCCAACAGCGAATTGCAGCCCGACGAAGACGACATCAGCTATCTGGCGCAAACCCGACTGCTGAGTGACACGCCGTGGAATTTCACCCTGCTCACGCCGTTGCAGGACCTGCGCCGCGAAGCGATCAACCAAGGCATTCTGGTGGGCGTTGCGTTTGCCCTGTTCGCCTTCCTGCTGATTGCCTGGAACGAGCGGCGCAAAGTCCTCGCCACCCGCCTCGCCGCCCGCGAAGCGTTGCAGGAAGCCAACAGCCAACTCGAACGTCGGATTACCGAACGCACCGCCGATCTGCGCGCCAGCAACGAACGCCTGAAGAGTCAGATCCGCGAGCGCCGCCAGGCCGAAGAGACGTTGCGCCGCGCTCAGGATGAACTGGTGCAGGCCGGCAAACTCGCCGCCATCGGCCAGATGTCGACCAGCATTGCCCATGAACTGAACCAGCCGCTGGCGGCGATGCGCACGCTGTCGGGCAACACCGTGCGCTTTCTCGAGCGCGGCCAGCTCGACGTCGCCAGCACCAACCTCAAGACCATCAACGACCTGATCGACCGCATGGGCCGGATCACCGCCAGCCTGCGTTCGTTTGCCCGGCGCGGCGACAACAAGGGTCAGGCCAGTCTCGGCAAAGCCGTCGACGCCGCCTTGCAAGTGCTCGGCGCGCGCGTGGAAAACACCGCGCTGCAGATTCACCGGCAGTTTGCCGATGTGCAATTGCTGATCGATCAGACCCGCCTCGAACAGATCCTCGTCAACCTGATCGGCAACGCCCTCGACGCCATGCACGCGCAACCGCAGCCGCAGCTGTGGCTGGAGGGTGAAGAATTCAACGGCAAGTATCGCTTGCGGGTGCGCGACAATGGCCACGGCATCGACGCCGAAGCGCGCAAGCATCTGTTCGAACCGTTCTTCACCACCAAGCCCGGCGAGCAAGGCCTGGGACTGGGCCTGACCCTGTCCGCCAGCCTCGCCGCCGCTACCGGCGGGCACCTGGGTGTCGAACACCCGGCCGGCGGTGGCACCACTTTCGTCCTCAGTTTACCGTTGGTAAGCCCTACTCCTGCCGAGCCAATATGAACCACGAACTCAGTGTGTTGATTGTCGAAGACGACCCCCATGTGCTGCTCGGCTGCCAACAGGCGCTGACCCTCGAAGACATTCCGTGCATCGGCGTCGGCAGTGCCGAAGAAGCACTGGCGCAGGTCGGCGACAACTTTGCCGGCATCGTCATCAGCGACATCCGCCTGCCGGGCATCGATGGCCTGGAATTGCTCACCCGTCTCAAGCAACGTGACCGCAGCCTGCCGGTGGTGCTGATCACCGGCCACGGCGACATTTCCATGGCCGTCGGCGCGATGCAGAAAGGCGCCTACGACTTCATGGAAAAACCGTTCTCGCCGGAGCGCCTGGTCGATGTCGCGCGACGGGCGCTGGAGCAACGCAGCCTCGCCCGCGAGGTTTCCTCGTTGCGTCGGCAACTGGCTGAACGCGACTCCCTTGAAGGGCGGATCATCGGTCGCTCGCCAGCAATGCAGAACCTGCGCGAACTGATCGCCAACGTCGCCGACACTTCGGCCAACGTCTTGATCGAAGGCGAGACCGGCACCGGCAAGGAACTGGTCGCCCGTTGTCTGCACGATTTCAGTCGGCGCCACAGCAAACAGTTCGTCGCGCTGAACTGCGGCGGCCTGCCGGAAAACCTCTTTGAAAGCGAGATCTTCGGCCACGAAGCCAACGCTTTCACCGGCGCCGGCAAACGCCGCATCGGCAAGATCGAACACGCCGACGGCGGCACGCTGTTCCTCGATGAAGTGGAAAGCATGCCGCTGCCGTTGCAGATCAAGTTGCTGCGCGTATTGCAGGAACGCACCCTCGAACGTCTCGGCTCGAACCAGAGCGTGGCCGTGGATTGCCGGGTGATTGCAGCGACCAAATCCGACCTTGATGAGTCGAGCAAGGCCGGCGAGTTTCGCAGCGACTTGTACTACCGCCTCAATGTCGTGACCCTGGAATTGCCACCGCTGCGCGAACGCCGCGAAGACATCCTGCAACTGTTCGAACACTTCACTCAGCAATCGGCGCTGCGCTTTGATCGCGCACTACCGGAGCTGGACAACCAGACCCTGTCGAACCTGATGAGCCACGACTGGCCGGGCAACGTGCGCGAACTGCGCAATGTCGCCGAACGCTTCGCCCTCGGCCTGCCGGCCTTCAAGAAGTCCGGGGCCAGCGCCGGCCAGGGTCTGGCGTTTGCCGAAGCGGTGGAAGCCTTCGAGCGCAATCTGCTGGTCGACGCCTTGCAACGCAGCGGCGGCAACCTGACCCAGGCCAGCCAGGAACTGGGCATGGCCAAGACCACGCTGTTCGATAAAGTCAAAAAGTACGGGCTGAGCCACTGATGGATCTGATTCTCAAAGCCGCGATCGGCGCCGCAGTGGTCCTGATCCTCGCGGCACTATCCAAGACCAGAAACTATTACATCGCCGGCCTGGTGCCGCTGTTTCCGACCTTTGCCCTGATCGCGCATTACATCGTCGGCAAGGGCCGCTCGGTCGACGACCTGAAGACCACGATCGTGTTCGGCATGTGGTCAATCATTCCCTACTTCGTGTACCTGGCGACGTTGTACGTGATGGTCGACCGCATGCGCCTGGAAGCGTCACTGGCGGTGGCGGCGGTGGCCTGGTTGATAGCGGCGACGGTGCTGGTCAGCGTGTGGGTCAGGCTGCATGCCTGAACCCACGCGCATCTGCCTCTAGCGACCGTAGACTCTGGCCAGTTGCGCGGACGACAGAGCATCCTCGAACGGCACCGGCACTGACTTCACCGCACCGTAGAGATTGCGGTAGCGCCAGTAGTTGCCGTTCTGCGCCAGTTGATAACCGCGCTCGACCACGCGCTGGCCGTCGAGCACGTAACGCAGGGTTTCCTGCGCGGCGGGCGGTGGCGTCGGTTGCATCAAATCAGCGCTCAACACGCGCATGGATTCATCAATGCATTCATCCAGCGCGGCGGTGACCTTGGCCAGGTCAAGGGCGCCGTCATCGATGCATTGCTTGCCGCAACGACGAATCGGTTGACTGGCCACTTCGATGCGCATGCGGTACAGCGGCGAGCCGGCGATATCCTGTAATTGCACCTGATTGACCAGCACGAAACTGCCGCGATCGGGCGTCAGCATCAGCTTCGGTTCGATCAGCAAGCGTGCCGTCACCGCACCTGCCCCCTGCTTGAATCCGGACACCTGCGACGCCGCCTGAAAACGCTGTTGCAAGCGCTCCTGCAACGGCACGCCAGCAAGCAGGTCGGCCAGCGGCCGCGATTCGTTCAGCGCGGCTTTTTCGGCATCGCGCTGTAACGTACCGGAACCCATTTGCGTGTTGATCAGGCTGGCCACCAGAATCCCCGCCAGCCCAGCGCCCGCGCCGGAGCTCGACACCAGCGTGTAGCTGGAATTGGCCGCGTTCACTGCCGCCTTGCTGTCGATCACCGTGCTGGCGCCGACGAATTCCGCCGGCAGTTGCACGTCGACCTTCAGCCCGTGTGCCTGCACATAGCTCATCGCCGCCTGATCCTTGAAACCGGCCTCAGGTGCCGGTTTCTGCGCACAGCCAGGCAACGCCAGCAGCGAGATCACCGCGATGGTCAGGGCCAGACGTTTCATTGCGCGAACGGGGCGATCATTTGCTGCCGGCTGTTATCCATCGCCTGATAAAACGCGTTGGACAGGTTGGTGTAGGACGGCTCGTCCCACTCGCCTTGCGCGGCTTGCACAGCGGCGAATGGCTGGTACCACAAGAGTTTGTTGTCCGACAGATCGATCACCATGCCCTGGCCGCCGACCTGGGCCATCGGCACGCTGGTGGGCACGATGCTGTAGTAGCTGCGGGTGGCACCGGTGGCATAAATCGACACCAGCAGCAGACGGTCGATGCCGTGGGCAGCTTTCATCGGCGACAGGTCCTTGGTCATGTAGCCCTCGCGGAAATCGACTTCCTTGAAGGTCTTCAGATCGACCTTTTCATCAATGCGCTTGGCCTTGTAGCCCTTGGCTTGCAGCTTGGCGACGATGGCGTCGGGCAGGGTTTCCAGATCGCGCACTTGCCAGGTTTCGACGTTGGCGCTGAGCTTGCTGTTGACGCCGGCATTAATGGCGTAATCGAGGATGCCCTGATTGCCGGTCAGCGCCAGCACTGGCGACGGTACGACGGTAATGGCCACACCGATGGTCGGCTCTTTGGCACCCCAGAACTGTTTGTCCAGGGCCACGGGCGGTTGCACATGGGCGCAGCCGGTGAGAGTCAGTACGGCGAGCAGAGCCAGCGCGGCCCATTGACGTGTAGCGCGAAAAATCATGGATCAAGTCCCTATGTCTGAAAACGTTCCTGCGCCTTATCGGCAACAACGCGGCAAACAATAGTGGCACATTGATATTTTTTTGGCGACAGGATGCTGGCGCACTCTTACAGCAGATTGTTCGGCGCCGCCGGATCGACCTGCGCCCAATGGGAAGTATCCTCGCGATGCGCCTGCAAATACGGCAGCACCGCCGCCAGCAACGGCTCCTTGAACGCCTCCTGAAAGCGATGCGCGAGTCCCGGAATCAGTTTCAACTGACTGCCCTGAATGTGCGCCGCCAGATGCACGCCGTGCATCACCGGCAGCAGCGGATCTGCCGTGCCGTGCACCACCAGGGTCGGCACGCGCAGCTGATTGAGCAATGCCACCCGGCTCGGTTCGGCAAGGATCGCCATGATCTGCCGTTTGACGCCTTCGGGGTTGAACGCGCGGTCGTAGGACGCCGCCGCCTGTTGCAACAGCGCTTGGCGATCATCGGTTACCGCCGGGCTACCGAGTGCCGCGAGCAGATCGGCCTGTTGCTCCAGCGCCACTTCGCGGTTCGGCGCGCCCCGCCGCGAGAGCAACTGCACCAGCGCCGCACTCGGCGCCGGCAGGCCTTCAGCGCCGGAAGTGGTCATGATCAGCGTCAGGCTTTCCACCCGCTGCGGCGCCATCGCCGCCATGTGCTGGGCGATCATTCCGCCCATGCTCGCGCCGAGCACGTGGAATTGCTCGACCTTCAGCGCGGTCATCAAACCCAGCGCATCGTCGGCCATGTCAGTCAGGCTGTAAGGGGCCGAGACCGGCAGACCGAGTTTGTAACGCAGCACTTCGAAAGTCAGATTGGCCTCGATCGGCGCCTGCCGCCAGGTGGACAGGCCGACGTCGCGGTTGTCATAACGAATCACCCGAAACCCTTGCTGACACAGCGCGACCACGACTTCGTCCGGCCAGTGGATCAACTGTCCTCCCAGGCCCATGACCAGCAACAGCGCCGGGTCCGATGCACGGCCGATACTTTGATAGGCAAGACTGACCTGCGCCAGCTCGGCGTGCTCGGTCGGCACGTTGACATCACAGCGTCCGGCTGCAAACGAGCCGGCCCCGAACAAAAGCGCGGCCAACACGGCCGCGACTGAAAACAATCTCTTGAACATGAAAAACACCAAAACGCAGCACCCCAGTAGAGCGCGAGTCTGATGAAGTTCGGGCGAGCGCGCTGCCACAGTTGCATGACAGTTTGATGAAGAGTGCCGAGCGGTCGGCTGTCGATTGCATCGCCGGATCCTGGCCGGCAGATCGACAAAGCCAACGTCATGAGACAAACTCACCTTCGACGCATTCGTCACAAGTTTTCTTCATGGAGCCCGCCGGTGCTTGAAATCCGACATCTGAAAACCCTGCATGCCCTGCGCGAGGCCGACAGTCTGGTCGACGCCGCCGACCGTTTGCATCTGACACAGTCAGCACTGTCGCACCAATTCAAAGAACTGGAAGAGCGCATGGGCATGCAGTTGTTCGTACGCAAGACCAAACCGGTGCGCTTCACCAGCGCCGGTTTGCGCCTGCTGCAACTGGCCGACGCCACCCTGCCGCTTTTGCGCGCCGCTGAACGGGACATCGGTCGGCTGGCCGGTGGCACCGCCGGGCGTCTGCACATGGCGATCGAATGCCACAGCTGCTTCCAGTGGCTTATGCCGACCATCGACCAGTTCCGCGATGCCTGGCCGGAAGTCGAGCTGGACCTGGCTTCGGGTTTTGCTTTCGCCCCGCTGCCGGCACTGGCCCGTGGCGATCTGGATCTGGTGGTGACCTCCGATCCGCTGGAAATTGCCGGCATCACTTACGTGCCGCTGTTCACTTACGAAGCCATGCTCGCGGTGGCCAACCAGCATGCGCTGGCGAGCAAGCCGTACATCGTTCCTGAAGACTTGTTGACGGAAACGCTGATCACCTACCCGGTCGAGCGCGATCGCCTGGACATCTTCACCCGCTTCCTCGAACCGGCCGACATCGAACCGGCGCAGGTGCGCACTTCAGAACTGACGGTGATGATGATGCAACTGGTCGCCAGCGGCCGTGGCGTCTGCGGCATGCCGCACTGGGCGCTGCATGAATACAGCTCGCGCGGTTATGTGAAGGGCAAGCGGCTGGGTGAAAAGGGCTTGTTTGCGACACTGTACGCGGCGATTCGCACCGACATGCTCGACGCGCCGTACATGCGCGATTTCCTGCTGACCGCCAAGGACACCTCGTTTTCGACCCTCGATGGTGTCAGCGCCGTACGCTGATCTGCTGTGCAGGAGATGATCGTTCCCACGCTCTGCGTGGGAATGCCTCAACGGACGCTCTGCGTTCGGCTTTGGATGGGACGCAGAGCGTCCCGGGCTGCATTCCCACGCAGAGCGTGGGAACGATCAGTAGGCGGAAATTATCGCTGGGTCAGAGCTGGCGCCACATGTGGATCTTGTCGAAATACTCTTCGCCCACCCGCACGGCGAGCGGTTCGAGGCCGTACTGAATGAAGCCGCAACGCCGGTACAACTGGAAAGCCGCGTCATTGCCGGCAGTCACGGTGAGCTGCAGCAATTTCAGCGCCGGATGCTTTTGCGCTTCGGCCAATGCCGCCTGCACCAGATCAAAGCCCAGGCCCCGGCGACGAAAATCCGCCGAGACATACATGCCGAACAGCGTGGCCTTGTGGCGCGCCTTCTCGCGCGGTTCGAACGCCAGGCCGACAATCCCGGCCAACGTCCCGGCATCGAATGCCCCCAGCACCACATCGAGCTTGCTGGTCAGGCGCCCTTCCCACCAACTCAACGGCATCACCGCGCGTTCGCGCACGCTGGAAGTGAAGGCCTGCGGATGCCGGTCATAGGCTTCAAGCATCAGTTCGCGGTAGGCCAGGGCGTGGCTGGCGTCCAGCCGTTCGATCCACATGTCAGGCGGCCCGGCGTTGTTCGAGCATCAGTTTTACGGCGAGGCCGCCGAGCACCAGGCCCATGAAATAACGCTGCATCGCCAGCCACGTCGGGTTGCGCACAAACCACGAGGCGATGCCTGCGGCGAACAGCGCGATCAACAGATTGACGCTGAAGCTGACGCTGATCTGCGTCAGGCCGAGGACGATGCTTTGGGCGAACACCGAGCCGTGCTCAGGGCTGATGAATTGCGGAAACACCGACAGATAGAACACGGCGATTTTCGGGTTCAGCGCACTGGTGAGAAAGCCCATGGTGATCAGCTTGCGCGACGAGTCCGGCGGCAATTGCTGCGCTTCGAACGGCGAACGTGCGCCGGGCTTCAGCGCTTGCCAGGCCAGCCACAGCAGGTACAACGCGCCGGCCCATTTCAACACTTCATAAGCCATCGGCACGGCGAGAAACACCGCCGTCAAACCCGCCGCCGCGGCGAACATATGCACGAAGAACCCGCCGACCACGCCAAGCAACGAAGTCACTCCGGCGCGGCGGCCCTGACAGATCGACCGCGAGATCAGATAGATCATGTTCGGCCCCGGCGTCAGCACCATCAGCAATGCGGCGGCGGCGAAGATCAGCAGGTCTTGCAACGGGATCATGGCAAAGTCCTTTGCGGGAATGATCAGGCGAGTGCCGTCAGTGAACGGCGATAGAACGGCAGGATGTGCTCGCGTGTCAATGGCGCCAGCTCGAGCGCCGGATCAGTGGCCGGATCGACCCAGATGACTTCCTCGATCTCCGCCGCCGGGCAGACATCAGTGTCGATGGTCAGTTGAAATATTTCCGCATGGACAATAAAGCCCGGCTCGTTGGCGGCGGGGGCGGAAAAGCTGTTGAGGAAAATCGCCTGCGCCGGGTCGATCTGCAGCCCGAGTTCTTCTTCCAGCTCTCGGGCAAGGGCGTGGATCGGCAGCTCATGGGCCTCGATCTTGCCACCCGGTTGCATGAACGCCGTGGTGCCGCGCTTGCGCACCAGCAGGGTCTGGCCTTGGGCGTTGAGCAACAGGGCTGCGGCGATATGAATGGTCGACATAAAGGAATCCCTTGGCGCAAAAGCGCCAAGGATCCCATGCCCGTCAGAGGGAAGCCAAGCCACGAAGCTCAGGTCGCTTCCTGAAAATCCAGTTCCGGCGGCTGACGGCGGAAACCACCGGTCAGCACGGCGAGATACACCACACCAATCGCCAGCCAGCTCAGCCCCAGCCACACCGCCAGATGATCAAGGCTGACCATCAGCCACAGGTCGGCGACCAGACCGATCAGCGGGCAGAGCAGAAACAGCAGCAACTCGCGCGGGCCTTTTTTCTCGCCGCCGATCCAGTAATGGAAGATCACCGACAGGTTGACCAGGCTGAACGCCAGGAACGCGCCGAAGTTGATGAACGAGGTCGAGGTGGTGACGTCGAGTTTCAGCGCCAGCAACGCCACCGCCGCGCACAACAGAATGCTGTTGACCGGGGTGCCGAAGCGCGCGTGCAAGGTGCCGAAAAATGACTTCGGCAAGACGCCGTCGCGGCCCATGGCGAACAGCAGTCGCGAACCACTTGCCTGGGCCGACAGCCCCGAGGCGAACTGGCCGACGATCAGGCCGATCAGGAAGATCGACACGAACAGGTCGCCACCGATGTTGCGCGCAATTTCATAGGCCGCCGAGTCGACGCTGTCGAACTGGAACGATGGATGAGCGATCTGCACGAAGTACGAAACGCCGACGAAGATCAGGCCGCCAATCAGGGTGATCAGCATGATCGCCCGGGGAATGGTGCGGCGTGGATCGCGGGTCTCTTCGGTCAGGGTGCTGACGGCGTCAAAGCCAAGGAATGAATAGCAGGCAATCGCCGCGCCGCTCATGATCAGCGGCATCTGCATGTCGCCGTTGAAGAACGGTTTGATCGACCACAGCGGCGTGCTCGCATCGCCGCCGATGTAGTGCACGCACAGCGCAACGAAGGCAATCAATACGAGGAACTGCACCAGCATCAGCAAGGCGTTGATGCCATTGGCCAGTTTCAGCCCGACGATGTTGATCGCACTGGTGATGCCGATGAACGCCAGCACCCAGATCCACTGCGGGATCGACGGAAATGCCGAAGCCAGATAAGCGGCGCCGATCAGCCAGATCGCCATCGGTAGAAACAGATAATCGAGCAACACCGCCCAGCCGGCAATGAAACCGAGTTTCGGGCTGATTGCCTTGCGCACGTAGCTGTAAGCCGAACCGGCGACCGGGAAAGCGGCGGCCATGCGTCCGTAACTCATGGCGGTGAAGAACATTGCCACCAGCGCGGCCAGGTAGGCGGCCGGCACCATGCCGGCGGTGGACTGGGCGAGGATGCCGAAAGTGCCGAGGACAATGATCGGCGTCATGTAGGCGATGCCGAACAGCACCACCGACCCTAGCGAAAGGGTGCGTTGCAAACGAGCCATGGGCGACTTACTCCGAATGTTATTGGATTTATGGCAGAGCCGGGTTCGGCGAAAATTTCGGGTGTGGCTGATTATTTTTGTTCGACTGAAGATCGTTACCCCCCTCACCCCAGCCCTCTCCCCCAAAGGGGGCGAGGGGGAAAGGGAGCCGATCTATGTGGACTTCAATATCTGAGTTCGACTCGGTATCTCAGGTCGATGTATTTCGAAACTACACCTCGGTCAGTCCCCTCTCCCTCCGGAAGAGGGCTAGGGTGAGGGCAGCGGTTATGGGTGTGGAATCAATAGCTCGCGAACACCGCAAGCCTGCTCCACCACCTCCCCCGGCAACTTCAAACGCTGATCATCCAGATAGCGATAATCCTTGCGCGCAATCTCCAGTTGCGTGAAATCCAGCTCGACCCTGAACCGCCCTTCTTCGCGTCCAGCCTCGAACAGCAGGGTCCCCAGCGGATCGACCAGCGCACTGCCGCCGGCAAACACCAGGCCGTCATCCCCTGCATCAACGCGATTGACCATCAGCGCAAACGCCTGGTTTTCCTGGGCGCGGGCCATGATCGCGGTGCGGTGGGTGGGGCCGTACGGGTCCATGTTGCCGTTGGTGACGATGAGCAATTCCGCACCCAGTTGCGCCAGGGCGCGGGCGGTTTCCGGGAACTCGATGTCGTAGCAGACCAACAGGCCCACGCGCACACCGTTCCACACGCAGGTGGCGTAACGGTCGCCGGCTTCGAACACGCCGCGATCCGAAGCCCACAGATGGGTCTTGCGGTATTTCAGGGCGATGCCTTCGGGTGTGATCAGCAGCGTGGTGTTGTAGAAGCGGCCGTTGTCGTTCTCGGCCATGCCGATCACCACAGCGATGTCACGCTCACGCGCTGCTGCGAGCACGGCGCTGACGGTCGGGCCGTCGAGCGGTTCGGCGATCTGCGCCACGGTTTCGGCGTTGGGGAAGCCCATCAGGTGGGTTTCCGGGAACACGATCATCTGCGTGTCGGCCGCGCAGGCAGCAATCGCCGCCAGTGCGCGTTGCAGGTTGTAAGCCGTGTCGTTGTCACGGCCCGCCAGTTGGGCGAGTTCGACTTTCATGGTTATCCCTTGTTATGTGGCCCGGCCCGGAAAGATTGCCCGGTGCCTGTCTGTGGGCCAGTATGCGCAGCAAGCAACCGGCCAGGGAATCACGCGGCCGGGGTAACCCGATAGGGGTAGATCGATGACACTTTCGTTGAATGACATCACTTGGCACCGCGCTGTCGGGCAACTGATCGACGCGCTCGACAAGCCGAATTTCTGGGCGCAACTGGTGCGTCTGCTTGAGCAGTACGTGGCGTTCGATAGCTGGGTGGTGCTGCTGTTCAGCGCCGATCAGCATCCGCAAGTCTTCGCCGAATGCCCCGGCGAGGACGGCAGCCCGGACCCGCTGTTCCAGGATTACCTGCGCGGGCTGTATCTGCTCGATCCGTTCTACATCGCCTGCCGCGAGCAGTCGCGCACCGGCCTGTATCGCCTTTCGGAAGTCGCGCCGGAGCATTTCGAGCTGACCGAGTATTACCAGCGATACTTTCGTCTGAATGTGGTGGCCGACGAAATCCAGTTCAATTGCCAGCTCGAAGGCGAGCGCACGCTGTGCCTGTCGCTGGGCAGTGAAAAACGTTTCACTGGCGAACAGATCGCTTTGCTGTCTTTGATTCAACCATGGGTGCTGGGCCTGTTGCGCCAACGTCTGCCGTACGAGATCAACGTAACCGTGGCCCTCGCCGTCGCACCTGCGCAGGCAGACTGGCGGGTGCAACTGGAAGCCTCGGTGCAACAGCTCAAGGGCGCCCAATTGACCGCGCGGGAACTGGACGTCGGGCGTTTGATGCTCAGCGGTTGTTCCAGCAAAGAAATCGCCCGTAAGCTGGAAATCTCCGTGGAAACCGTGAAAGTCCATAAGAAACACATGTACAGCAAGCTGGGGATCAAATCCCAGTCCGAGCTGTTTTCGATTTTTCTGCAGGCGCAGAACGCCTGAAACAATGTGACTAACGCTTTTTGTGGGAGCGAGCCTGCTCGCGAAGAGGCCCTCATGGCCGACATCAAGGTTGGCTGGTCCGCCGTCTTCGCGAGCAGGCTCGCTCCCACAGAAATGCGTGCCGTTGCACAAAATTGAGTCCGAACCAAGGAAACCGTATGAGCCTGTCGCTGCTGAGCCGCTACGCCTTCTTTGCCGTCTGCGTGATTTTCACCCTCGCCAGCCTGCCCTTTCTCGAACATGACTGGCTGTGGCCGATCACTGCCGTCACCGCGGTGCTGAGCCTGCTCGGCGTGTTCGACTTGTTGCAGACCCGCCATGCAGTGCGCCGCAATTATCCGATTCTGGGCAACATCCGTTATCTGGTCGAAGGTATCCGCCCGGAGATTCGCCAGTATCTGCTCGAGTCCGACAGCGACGCCCTGCCCTTCTCCCGCGCCCAGCGTTCGCTGGTGTACTCGCGAGCGAAAAACGAAACCGCCGACAAACCGTTCGGCACGCTGATCGACGTCTACCAGTCCGGCTTCGAATTCATCGGCCACTCGATGCGCCCGGCGCCGTTGAGTGACCCGAACGGTTTCCGCGTCATTGTCGGCGGGCCGCAGTGCACGCAGCCGTATTCGGCGTCGATCTTCAATATCTCGGCGATGAGCTTCGGCTCGCTCAGCGCCAACGCCATCCGCGCCTTGAACCAGGGCGCGAAACTCGGCAACTTTGCCCACGATACCGGTGAAGGCAGCATCAGCCCGTATCACCGCGAACACGGCGGCGACCTCACCTGGGAGCTGGGCAGCGGCTACTTCGGCTGCCGCACCAGCGACGGCCGTTTCGACCCGGAGCGCTTCGCCGTACAGGCACAGAATCCGCAAGTGCGCATGATTGAAATCAAGATGAGCCAGGGCGCCAAACCCGGCCACGGCGGCATCCTGCCCAAGCACAAGGTCACCAAAGAAATCGCAGAGACCCGCGGCATCCTGATGGGCGAAGACTGCGTTTCGCCGTCGCGCCACAGTGCGTTTTCCACGCCGATCGAGATGATGCAGTTCATCCAGCAACTGCGCGAACTGTCCGGTGGCAAGCCGGTGGGCTTCAAGTTCTGCCTCGGCCATCCGTGGGAATTCATGGGCATTGCCAAGGCCATGCTGGAAACCGGCATTCTTCCCGACTTCATCGTCGTCGATGGCAAGGAAGGCGGCACTGGCGCAGCGCCTGTCGAGTTCACCGACCACATCGGCGTGCCGATGCGCGAAGGCTTGCTGTTCGTGCACAACACCCTGGTCGGCTTGAACCTGCGCGACAAGATCAAACTCGGTGCCAGCGGCAAGATCGTCAGCGCCTTCGACATCGCCAGCGTGCTGGCCATCGGCGCCGACTGGGCCAACTCGGCGCGCGGCTTCATGTTCGCCATCGGCTGCATCCAGTCACAGTCGTGCCACACCAACAAATGCCCGACCGGCGTCGCCACCCAGGACGCCCTGCGCCAGCGCGCTCTGGTGGTCCCAGACAAAGCCCAGCGCGTCTACAACTTCCATCGCAGCACGCTCAAAGCGCTGGCGGAAATGCTCGCTGCCGCCGGGCTTGATCATCCTTCGCAACTGTCGGCCAAGCATCTGGTGCGGCGCATGTCGGCAACCGAGATCAAACTGTTCTCGCAGTTGCACGTGTTTCTGAAACCGGGGGAGTTGCTCACCGGTGAGGTGAATGGCGAGTTCTATTCGCGGATGTGGCAGATGGCGCGGGCGGACAGTTTTGAGCCGCAGGAAGTGGTAGCGGCGTAAGACTGGCGATCAGCTCGCTTGAACCAAAAAAGCCCCGATCTTGCGACCGGGGCTTTGTTTTTTTCAGCGGCTGGAACTTACGAAATCGAACGCACCGAACCTTGCGACACTTGCGTCGGCTGCAACTTGAACACGTAAAACAACACCGTCAGCAACACCAGGAATGCCGGCCCGACATACAGCGCCACGCGGGTATCCGGGAAGTACGCCATCAGGCCGACCACCAGTACCAGAAACGCCAGGGCGAAATACGAACTGACCGGGTACAGCCACATCTTGTACTTGAGCCCGGCACGTTCGCTGGCGCTCAGGCCTTTGCGGAATTTCAGCTGGGCGAGAAGGATCATCACCCAGGTCCAGATCGCACCGAAGGTGGCAATCGAGGTGACCCAGACGAAGACCTTTTCCGGTACCAGATAGTTGAGCACTACACCCAACAGCAACACCGCAATCGACAGCAACAACGCGCGGCGTGGCACGCCGTTGTTCGAGGTCTTGGCGAAACCGGCCGGGGCCTGGCCGTTCTGCGCCAGGCTGTAGAGCATGCGCCCGGTGCTGAAGATGCCGCCGTTGCACGACGACAGCGCCGCAGTAATCACCACGAAGTTGATGATACCGGCGGCGGTCTTGATGCCCAGCCGCTCGAAGGTCATCACGAACGGGCTGCCCTGGGTGCCGATTTCGTTCCACGGGTAGATCGACAGAATCACGAACAGCGCGCCGACGTAGAACAGCAGAATCCGCCAGAACACCGAGCCGATCGCGTCAGGAATGGTCTTTTGCGGATTCTTCGCTTCACCGGCGGTCAGGCCGATCATCTCGACACCGAGGTAGGCGAACATGACCATCTGCAGCGACATCAGCACACCGGTCACGCCGTTGGGCATGAAACCGCCGTGCGCCCACAGGTTGGAAATGCCCAGCGCCACGCCGTCATTGCCGAAACCGAAGGCGATGATGCCGACGCCGCCGATGACCATGGCGATGATGGTGACAATCTTGATCAGGGCGAACCAGAATTCGAACTCGCCGAAGGCTTTCACCGCAATCAGGTTGATCGAGCCCATGCTGATCAACGCCGCCAGGGCCCAGATCCAGCGCGGTACATCGGGGAACCAGATACCCATGTACACCGCCACCGCAGTGATTTCCGCGACGCAGGTGACCAGCCACAGAAACCAGTAATTCCAACCGGTGAGAAAGCCTGCCAGCGGACCGAGATAGTCCTGCGCGTAGCGGCTGAACGAACCGGCCACTGGGTTATGCACGGCCATTTCGCCGAGTGCGCGCATGATCACCAGGATCGCCAGACCGCCAAGGATGTAGGAAAGCATGATCGCCGGACCGGCCATTTGGATGGCTTTGGCCGAGCCGAGAAACAGGCCGACGCCGATACAGGCACCGAGCGCCATCAGGCGGATATGCCGTTCGCCGAGTTCTCGTTTGAGCGGACCGCCCGAAGCGGTGTCGCCGTGCGGCAGAGGATTGCCAACTGGCATAGGGGTACAACCTCGTCTTGTTATTGGATATGACCACCGAGTTTCGAAGCGTCGGCCGATAGGCCTTGGCTGGGCAGGAAACCGCGTCGGCTTCGTGGGCAGACGCGTCTTGCAGGGCGGGCCTGAAAGATCAGCGGGGCGTGCAGTATAAAAAGCTCAGGACAGGATTTTTCACTCTAAAAGTCACAACATTCAGCGACAACTCTCGGCAATAGTGGGTTCCGCGGAGAGGCATTACCTGCATCACGTAGGAAAAGTCGCCAATGAAAAAGCCGCGAAGTATTGCACAGCGATGGTGCAGCGTCATGTTTCAGCCCTAGGGCATTTGATCCACTGTGTGATGTCTCGCCTCGCTTGATCACGGATAAATCGCCCGACGGATTCAGAAATTTCGCTCAACAGTTGCAGCGCCGAGCGGGGCAGGCAACCACTAACCTTTGAAAAAGCCAGGAGCACATGCAAGGAAGCTCACATGCCAGTCCGCCCCAATTCCCACCGTTTGCGCCAAGGTCGTTTCTCGGAAAACGGTCGTGCCTATTTCATCACCTCTGTCATCCACGAACGCCAGCCCGTATTTGCAGATTGGCAGACCGGCCGGTTACTGGTTGCCGAACTGCGCCGGGCTCATGAGCAAGGAGTCGCGCAGTCCATCGTCTGGGTTGTCATGCCTGACCACTTTCATTGGCTGATGCAATTGCAACGCGGCTCCCTTGGCGAAGTCATTGGCGGTGTAAAGGCTCGCTGTACGCATGCGGTTAACAGAAAAACCGGACGTCACGGACCGCTGTGGCAAACCGGCTACCACGACCGTGCGATCCGTGACGGCGAGGACCTGGAGCCCATCGCCCGCTATATCATCAATAATCCCTTGCGAGCCGGGCTGGTCGATAACCTCGGTGATTACCCGCTTTGGGATGCCTACTGGCTCTGAGCACAATAGTTCTATGGAATAGGTGGATTTCTTCCTCACACAGACAAACTCCCGGGATGTGAACAGCCTCTTTGTGGCGAGGGGATTTATCCCCGCTCGGCTGCGCAGCAGGCGCAATTTGCTCACATGCGGTGTGCCTGTAGAAACTGTGGTGGCAGGTTTTGGGGCTGCTTCGCAGCCCAGCGGGGATGAATCCCCTCGCCACAGGGAATCCCTGCATGACTGATAAATCTGCTAGCCACAGGGAATCCTTTCCTCAACACAGACAACATCCCGGGATGTGAACAGTATCTTTGTGGTGAGGGGATTTATCCCCGCTCGGCTGCGCAGCAGTCGCCATTTGCTCACATGCGGTGTGCCTGTAGAAACTGTGGTGGCAGGTTTTGGGGCTGCTACGCAGCCCAACGGGGATGAATCCCCTCGCCACAGGGAGTCCCCGCTCGGCTGCGCAGCAGTCGCAACTTACTGACACGCGGTGTGCCTGTAGAAACCGTGTTGGCAGGTTTTGGTGCCGCTTCGTGGCCCAGCGGGGATGAATCCCCTCGCCACAGTGTTTGTTCCAGTTTTATTCAGACAAAGCACCGGCTCCGCTCTTCACATTTTTTTCACCGGCTTCAACCACCGTCTAAGCTTCAGACAAGTCCGATCAATCTGCGTGAATGGATCAGTCGACTATGGGCGCTTTGTGGCAAACCGATTCGAGTAAAACCGTGGTTCAGACTGAAAGTGTGAATGAAGCGCCTGTCCCTGAAAAACCCCGTCGTCACCGGCACGGGTGGAAGGCTTTCTGGTTGCTGTTTTTGATCATTGCGGTGGTGGTGGGACTCGCTGCGTCCAAGGAAATGCGCACCTCGCGTTTCCAGGCGCGGGAGCTGAGCCAGTACGCCGCTTCGCTGACCTACAAACTTGAACCCGGCCCCAGCGAAGCGATTCGTTATCCGGGCAACGGCCCATTCGATCTGCGCCTGGGTTACAGCTCCCTGGACGAATTCCTGCCACGCCTGCTCAAGCGCAATTACGTGATCACCGAGCAAACGCGCTTCTCCCCCGCCCTGCTCGGTTACACCGACAAAGGCCTGTTCGTGCCGTATTCGGAAAAGATTCAGGCCGGGCTGTCGATCACCGATTGCCGAGGCGCGCCGCTGTATCGATACAACTATCCGCAGCAACTGTATGCCGACTTCGCGGCGATTCCGCCGGTGGTGGTCAGCAGCCTGCTGTTCATCGAAAACCGCTTTCTCCTCGATCCGAAACAACCGCTGGCCAACCCGGCCGTGGACTGGCCGCGCTTCGGCATGGCGGCGTGGTCGCAAGTGGCGAAACTGCTGCGCCTGCCCGGGCAATCGGCCGGCGGCAGTACCCTGGCGACGCAACTGGAAAAGTATCGCCACTCGCCCGATGGCCTGACCGTGTCGGGCGCGGAGAAGATCCGCCAGATGGTTTCCGCCAGCGTGCGCGCCTATCAGGATGGCCCGCAGACCCTCGGTTCGCGGCAGAACATCGTGCGCGACTACCTCAACAGCGTGCCGCTCTCGGCGGTACCCGGCCACGGTGAAGTGCACGGCATGGCCGAAGGTTTGCGAGTCTGGTACGGCAGTGATTTCAACAAGGCCAACGAGCAACTGAACAGCCCGAAGACCGATCCGCAGACCATGGCCGCCAAAGGCCTGGCATTGCGTGAAATGCTCTCGCTGATGATCGCCCAGCGCCGTCCTTCGCATTTCCTGACCAAGGGCCGCGACGAATTGGCCAGCCTCACCGACAGCCACCTGCGCCTGCTCAAGCAGAACGGCGTGATCGACAGCGCTCTGGCCGACGCCGCGCTGGCAAGCACCGTGTCATACCGCGACTGGCAGACCCAGCCAACGATGCAGCCGATTGAAACCAACAAGGGCATCAGCGTTGCCCGCAGCCGCCTGGCGAGCATGCTCAACCGGCCGCTTTACGACCTCGATCGTCTCGACCTGTCAGCCACCAGCACCCTGCAGGGCGACCTGCAAACGCAGGCCACGGCTTATCTGAAAAAACTCGCCGATCCGGTCTACGCTGCCGAAATCGGCCTGCTCGGTGAACGCCTGCTGACGCCGACCAGCACCACGCAAGTGCGCTACAGCTTCACCCTGTTCGAACTGACCCCGGACGGCTCGCGCGTACGCGTGCAGACCGACAGCACCGATCAGCCGTTCGACATCAACGAAGGCAGCAAGCTCGAACTCGGCTCCACGGCGAAAATGCGTGTGCTGACCACGTACCTGCAAATCGTCGCCGAGCTGCACGAAAAATACGGCGCGATGGGCATGGCAGAACTGAAGAAAGTCGAAGTGCCGGATCAGGACCGCCTCAGCCGCTGGGTCATCGACTACCTGATCCAGAACAAGGATCACGATCTGTCGAAGCTGCTCGGCGCCGCGCTGGATCGCAAATATTCGGCCAGCCCCGGCGAAGCGTTTTTCACTGGCGGCGGCCTGCACAGATTCAACAACTTCCGCAAAGAGGACAACGGTCGCCTGCCGACTCTGCGCGATTCACTGCGCGAGTCGATCAACCTGCCGTTCATTCGGCTGATGCGCGACATCGTCCGTTACACCACCTACTCAGGCCCCAATGGCGAATTGCTCAAGGATGACCGCGACCCCCGCCGCCAGGAATACCTGGCCAGTTTCGCCGACCGCGAAGGCACCTCATTCCTGCTCAAGTTCTGGAAGAAGTACAAGAACAAGGACACCCAGGCGCGCCTGGAAACTTTCCTCGACAGCATCCGCCCGACGCCGATTCGCATGGCGGCGGTGCACCGTTATCTGTTGCCGGATGCCAGCCAGGAAGACTTCAACAGCTTTGTTCGCGCCCACCTCAAAGGCGCCAAGCTCAAGGAGAAACTCACCGATGACCGCCTGATCCGCCTCTACGATGCCTATGGGCCCGGCAGTTACGATTTGCCTGATCAGGGCTTCATCGCCAAGGTGCATCCACTGGATCTGTGGATGATGGGTTATCTGCTGCATCACCCGGAAGCGACCTTCAGCGAGATCGTCAAGGCCAGCCATTTCGAGCGCCAGGAAGTCTACAGCTGGCTGTTCAAGAGCCGGCACAAAGGCGCGCGCGACAGCCGCATTCGCACCATGCTCGAGATCGAAGCGTTCCTCGACATTCATCAGCGCTGGCAGAAAGTCGGCTACCCGTTCGATCACCTGGTGCCGTCACTGGCCACCGCCATCGGCAGTTCCGGCGACCGTCCCGCCGCGCTCGCCGAGCTGATCGGCACCATTCTCAATGACGGCGTGCGCATGCCGACGTTGCGCATCGACAGCCTGCATTTCGCCGCCGATACGCCGTACGAAACCAGACTGGTCAACGACCCGCACGTGGGTAAACGAGTGATGCCGGTGGAAGTGGCCAGAGCCATGCGCGAGGCGTTGTCGCAAGTGGTCGATGCCGGTACCGCCAAACGGTTGTCGGGCAGTTTCAAATTGCCCGACGGCACGCCGCTGGCCATGGGCGGCAAGACCGGCACCGGCGACAACCGTATTGCGGCGATCGGCTCCGGCGGGCGGATCATCAGTTCGAAGTCGATCAACCGCACGGCGACCTTCGTGTTCTACATCGGCGATCACCATTTCGGCACCCTCACCGCTTTCGTCCCGGGGCGCTCGGCAGAGAACTTCAAGTTCACCTCGGCCCTGCCCACGCAGGTGCTCAAGGGCATGGCGCCGATTCTCACGCCGTATCTGCAACCGGGCAGTGACTCGCAATGTCGTCCGGCGGAAAATCCACCCGTGGTTACCACCGGGCCGGCGCAGTTGGCAATCCTGTCCGGATGACATCGCATTACTGCTCTTGCTTCCGTCGCAAAGACCGCGGAGTCCTGCCAGGCTGGCCCCGTGTAGCCGCGCAGATGCTGGGGCCGTTGGAGCGTCTGAACGCAGCCAGACTCGCATGGGCTGCTTGACCGGAATCGCGCTTAACCTACCTCTGAATCCCAGATCACCGTGACATTGCCCGAATAGGTGCGCGCTTCCCCTTCCCTGATCATTCTTTCCACCGCATCGCGGGCCACTTCGAAATGCAGCGTGCCCACCTTGCGGTCCAGATAAAAGCTCGGCTGAAACAACTCGGTGCCCGTGCCATCGCGCAGCAATCGCCGGCGATTGACCGCTTGTCCGGCGCCATCGGTCAGCCCGTTGGGCAGGCTGACGCTGACTTCCAGTGGTACCGCATGGCCGGTGCCCGATTCCCGTATCAAGCAGTCGTTGACGAAGAAGTACTGGCACTCGATGTTCATCTTGAAGCGGCTCGAGGCCGAGATATTGAACGTCTGGTCACGCATCAGCCGGGTCGGCTTGCGGCCCTCGTTCAGCCACGACTGCCAACCGCCCACCGGTTGCAGCGCCACGCGGTTGCCGCCGGGAGGAATATCGACCTTCATGGTGTGCGTGACCCTCAAATTGAAATTGAGGGTCAGTATCGAGTCGTTCGGGATCATCACATCGCCCATGTCGAAATCCATGTTCGGACCGACGGTGTAGGTAATGGCACCGGTGTAGTCGCCAGCGTCCATTTTCAGCGGATCCGGCGTGCGCAGTTCGTAGGCAAAGACGAAATATTGATAGCTCATGCCAAGCGGTATATCGAACTGAGCTTTCTTGGCGCAGGCCCCCGCCCCTTCCGGAACTCTCCAGAAGCTGTTGTAACCATGATATCCCGCTGTATGGGTACCGACACTCAGACACGGTGGCGGAGCGTAGACCCAGCCGCCGCCCTCCCACAAGTCATCCCACCAGCCGCCTCCGGTCAGCTCGACGACCGACAACGGGAAGCCCGCCTCGTGACCAACACCGGCGATTCTCACCTCGACAACGTGGCTATCACCGGCAGCGTTGGTCACCGAAACAGTCCTCCAGTCGGACGGCACTTTGGCCATGCCACCCTGGCGCGGATCGGCGTGGTTGGCCTGAATCGGTGCATTGGCGGCGAACGGAATTTGCGCGATCAGGCTGAACAGCCCCAAAGACTCGCACGTTGCCGGTACCTGACGGCAGAAACCCTGGGATGGGGTCTGATTCTTGAACTGATTTTTTTGCGGATTGGCAAAGTCCGGCTCGAAGGTGGCATCAATGTTGTGCACTTCGGCCACTGCCGCAGCGCTGAACAACGTCAACAGCAATCCGATCCATGGGCGGATGCCCGGGGCGCTAGAAAAAATCATGGGTGGTCTCCAGAAAATACTTCGATACCAGCATTGCGCGAGCCATCTCACTCGCCAGGCGCTCGGGCACTGAACAGCAACAGCACGTTGCCGGCGTAATCCCCGGGGCGGTAGCCGCCCTCCGGGCTGATCGGGTCGATCTGCAACAGCACCCGTGTCCCCGCAGCGGCCTCGGCCTGCGACACCACCTCGCGCGGCGCCATCTCGGCGCTCAGCTCCACCTTGTTAAAGGTCACGCGCAGACTGATATCGTCTGCCGGCCGACCGTTCGAAAGGTAGGGTGCGGATTCCAGCCGCGCTTCAATCGCACTGGTGTCATGACGCACATCAAAGTACTTGCGCACACTGCTCAGGCTTGAGGTCGAGTGATTCCAGTCGAGCCGCTGCGGTCGGTGAATCCAGTCCGGCACCGCGGGAATGATGTAGAACGAACGGTTCGGCACTTCCACTGTCACTTCGAACGTGTGTGCTTCCCGAGCCGCCCAGGCCGCATCGCTGGCCAGAGCCGCCGCGGCTATCAGCGCGACGACGGAGCATTGCTTGATCATGTTGGTTACCCGTTGCGTCAATGAAAAGCAGACCTAGCGGCTGCTGACCGTCAGGTTCTTCTTCTCGCTGCCTTCGATCAGGAAGAAGCGGTACCCACGGCCCTTCTCCTTGTCGAAAGCGAACGTCTTGCCCGCCAGCACATGGTGTTTGGTGGTCACGCCGCAGTCGGTTTCGTCGCTCAACGAGCAGTTTCTGAACTCGTCGACAATCACCACGGTGTTGCCGTCATTACGCAGTTCGTAGCGGCTGTCGGTTTCATTGATCGTCGTGGCAAACCGGGTTTCCCTGGGCCGTACGAAGAACACCGTGCCGAAACCGGTCATCACGTTGACCCCGGCCGTCAGTGCCTTTTTGTAGTCTTCCCGTTCTTCCTGGGTGACAGCGAACTCGTCTTCCTTTTCCGGCACCACCGGCACGAAGCGCACGCGGAAGTAACGCTCGCGATCGCGTTCACCCATGTACAGCAAGCGGGTGCCCTGCATACCCTCGGCCGGGACGATCAGCCGCGCCGGGCTGGCCATCAGGCCGTTGCGCGAAGCGCCGTCGGCAGCGTTCTCAACCGGGATTTCCTTCGGCGTGCCGTCGGCGTCGTAGACAATCTCCAGAACATTTACCTTGACGAACGCGGTGGCATCGCCGCTGTTGAACACCCGTTTCAGATAAGTGCTCTTGTCGCCATCCATATAGTCATACACCGTACCGACATTGATCTGCGGCCCGGCCTGCGCCGTCAGGCAAAACACGCTGAGCACGCCCAGCAAAAAACCACGGTTCATCACTTCAACTCCATGAAAAAAAGGAACAAGGCGCCGGCGCGCACGTTCATGTCGGCTTCCCGGATAACGCTGATATTGCTGGTGCGCGTGTCGCCCAAATGTGGACCTGGTCATCGGTTCAGCCCGCCTTCTGCGCGGTGACACCGACGTCGGCCACGGTGTCTGGCGTGCAGCGCAGATCGCCTATCATCAGGACGTTGTTTTCACTGCGGTACTGGTTGGCATCGAGGCGGAACTGACACAGCAAGCGATTATCGCGACGGATTTCGAGGGTCGGCGAACCGGCGTTCATCTCCATTGAAAAGAACCCGTCGACCTCGGTGACGCCACGGCTGGCATGGTTGATCACATGATGGCCCTTGAGCGGCCGCCCTGCTTCATCGATCAGGCGACCGAGCACTGTCAGGGTTTTCATCACACGGATCTTGCGGTACTCCACCCCGCCCTTGTTCAGGTGATAGCGAGTGCGCGCCGGCTCGATGGTCGCTGCGGGCACGTTACTGCCCTCGAAGTCGAAGCTCACTGAGCTGTTCTGATAGGCCGTGATCGGGATGAAATTGCGCCCCGGCTTCAAGGCAGCGCTGCTCCCGCTATAGTCGTCGGCACGCAGGACGATGTCGTCGATGTCCGATTCGACATCGACGATCATTCCGGCGCCGCGCACTTCGCTGTGATTGGTCATGAGCATCTGCTCGCCACCGACCACCAGCGTGCTGTCGAGGTTGAGGCCGCCGGTGAAATTGCCGTTGTAGGAAGAGCGTTGAATAAAGCCATCGCCGTTGACCGCATCGGTACGGAAATTGGCCAGGCTGGACATGCCCAGGCCGTAGGTATCGGTGAGCGCCGTGACCGAGACGCTTTGCAGCACGTGATCCTTGAAATCCTTGCGCCAGCCGAGCGAGGCGTTGTTGTCACGTTTGCCATCACGGGCGGTGCGTGAGCCGATGCTGCCGGTGAGCTGTTGACCGGGCGCGCCGAGCGCCAGATTGATGCTCAGATCGATCCCGCGGTTGCGCGCATCGCCGCTGCTGAAACTGCCCGGACGATCAAAGACCGACAGGCGCCAACTGGCATCACTGCCCAGCAGCACCGTGCGCTGGGTCCAACCCAGATCCAGGCCCATGCCTTCGACATTGCCTTCGCTGTGCGAAACCCGGGCATTGACCGAACTCTTGCTGCTCACCCGATGATTGAGCGCCAGCGATGAATTGCTGGTCTGGCCGACGAACACGTTACGCGGACGAACGCGTGTGCCGTCGGGCAGCGTTTCGTAGGTGTTGGTGGTGTCGAGCCAGCTGCGGTTGTGGCTGATCACCAGACTGCCCGCGCCGTAGTTGTAAAGGCTTTGCAGATCCAGACCGGTGCCGTAATCCTCGGTCTTGTAGACATTGGCATACAGGCTGAGGTGGTTGGCCAGCGTCCAGTCGATGGATGTGCCGTACTGCAGCTTTTCGCGAATCTGCCGCGCCGAGGCGCCGAGAATCACCCGCGGATGCAACAGATAGTTGAGCGATGCACCGGCGGTCGCGCTGCCACTGCTTTGCTTGTCCCAATTACTCAACAGTTTGCTTTCTTCGCCGGCAAATAGGTTGTAGCGCCAGCGCTCATCGAGGTTGCGCCAGTTGCTCGGCTTGTAGACCAGTTCCTGAGTGGTGGAGGTGATCTGGCCGTCCTCGATCAGGCGAACCTCCACCTCGTAAATGCCACCCGGCAGCGGCCGCGTATCGAGCGACTGCAGACCGGCGGGCACCGATTGCGTGTTGATCAGCAAACCATTGCGCCAGATTTCCACCGCCCCCTGACGATTGGCGGTCACGTAGATCGGATACACGCTCGGCATCGGCGTGTTGATCGCCAGACTGTCGGAGCTGCCATACATGAGGCCTACAGCGGTGTCGGGGCTGGTGCCGAACGTGCGCGGCTGACGCATCAGCCCTTCGGAATTGGGGGTGAAATAGCCCAGGCGAAAGAAACTGCCTTGCAGTTCGCGCTGGGTGTGCAGCTCATGCACGGCGTGATACAGCTTGGTATCAGGACCGCCGAGCCGGGCCATTTGCAGGTTGAGGGTCTGGCTCCAGTTGCCCAGACTGGAACTGGCTTCCAGGCCGAAGCGCCCACCCAGATCCTGATCCTGGCCGCCATTGAGATTGAGTTGATTGCGCACCATCAGGCCACGACTGCCGCCGTCGGGTTGCTCGTAATAACGCTTGGCCTGAACATCGCGCTCGGCATTTTCAGTGAGGATCGAAACCAGCGAACTTTGCAGGTTGTAGTGCACCGCCAGAAACTGATCGGGACATGAACCGCGGCACGCGCCCAGAGGCACACCGGGTTTGAGGTAGCTCGCCCACTTTTCCCGCTCGGCCGGGCCAAAGCGGTTTTCGCTGGTATCGGTGAATTCGAGAAGCGTGATGCGGTCATCTCGCGACAGCACCACCATGGCTTCGCCCAGCGGCTGCTGATCGACTTCGATCCGCACCGCCAGCGGTACATCGAAAAAATGCTCCTCGAAATCCGCCGGCAAGCCTTTGGCCTGCGCCAGCAAACTGCGTGGCGTGGTACCGGTGGCGTCGGAAGCCATGACTGCGCTGGCACAGAACAACAGCGCAAGCGCAGCCGCGATGGGTGTCATCGGGAACATGAACTCGTACTCTGATTTTCAGACAATGAAAGTCCGTCGGGGCAAACACGGATGTTTGCCCCGCGGTCAAACCCACGGCGAAGGTGGGCGTCTAGCAGGCGATCATGCGATCAGCGCGAACCGACCGGAGGTACCGCATCGAAAACCATTGCAATAGTTCCGGTGTAATCACCCGGCGCGTATGTGGAGCTGGCACGCGGAGCGATTTTCAGCAATGCGCGGTAGGTACTGTCGGATTCATCTTCACCCACAACCATTTGTGGCACTTGGGTAAGAATCTTGCCGTTGAATTCAACGTCCAGGGCAATCTGATCGACACCCGATTGCAGCATAGGGATGCCATTGAGGCTGGCGTGAACGGAGCCGTCAGTGTTACGTACGTCAAAGTAACCTTTGACCTCGGTCATCTTGCCGGTGGCAGGGTTGTAGCTCATGTCCTGGTCTTTGTTGACCAGATCAGGGTCGACCGGCACCACATAGAAGCTGGTGGTTGGCACTGTGGCGACAAGACTGATGGAGTGCGACGCTTCATTCGCCGCGAAGGCCGTGGAGGACATTGCCAGAAGAGCCAGTGGAGCAGCGATTGCGATTTTCTTGAACATCGTTCAGTACCTGTTTGCTTTATATAAGGGGGTGTCATTGAAAGTTCATAAACCTTTTGCTCGTCGACCGCTGAAGCAACTTGAACTTTCAATGCCGGGCATCATCGACTGTTGCCTCTGGAATGTAAGCAGGCAACTTCCGACAAACTCGTAGTTAAACAACCCCACACCCCGCCAGAAAAAAGAACAAAAAACAGATACTTGCAACATTCGCTGAAAGTTGCGCCCTACACACAGTTACAGGCAAAAAACCATACAGCAACTTAACCGCTTTAACGCGGCAACTTGCGAGAAATTAGAATATATACTCAAACACAACTAGAGCGATAACTTTAACTTTAAGGTCACCCCTTTTTATTTTTTGATTGGGAAGAGTTTTGTGGCTTTTTTCACGCCGACCGCTCGTCCGTCGAGCGGCGCCAGAGGCTAAAAACGTCTTGCACAGCGCTTAAGATATATCTTAAGTTGTATCTAAATACGACGAGAGAGAAGCGAAATGAGAGACCATCATTCCCCCCACCGCGAGCATGGTGATGGCCGCGACGGCTTCGAGAAGCGCCCCGGTCGCGAACGCGGCGGCCGCGGCCCGCGAGTCTTTGCCCCCGGCGACTTGAAATTGCTGTTGCTGGCGCTGATCGCCGAGCAGCCCTGCCACGGTTACGACCTGATCCGCCAGATCGAAGGCATGTTCGACGGCGCCTACAGCCCCAGCCCCGGGGTGATCTACCCGACCCTGACCTTTCTTGAAGAGAGCGACCTGATCGCCGGTGATGCCGAGGCCGGCAAAAAGCGTTACAGCGTCACCGACGCCGGTCGTTTGTCTTTAAGTGAACAAGCGGTGGCGCTCGACGGCGTCCGCATGCGCATCGACGTCAGCAAGCGCTCGCTGCGCGGCCATGATCGTCCGGCGGAAATCCACGAAGCGGTGCACAACCTGCGTCATGCCCTGCAACTGCACCACGGGCGCTGGAGCGCCGAGGAAATCCTGCGCGTGCGCGACCTGCTCAACGACACCGCCAAAGCCATCGTCGACGGCCCTGCCGTTCAACCTGCCACGGAGAAAGCCGAATGACTGCAGTCGATACTCAAACCATTCACCGCGTGATGCACGAAATCAAACGGCGCAAGCTTGAAGTGCTGCGCGTCACCGACCTGACCCCGCGCATGCGCCGCATCACCCTCGGCGGGCCGGAACTGGCCGGGTTCATCAGCCTCGGCACGGACGATCACGTCAAACTGCTGTTCCCGCAGAACGCCGAACAAGCGGCGGCGCTGGAGACGATGCAACTGGGCGCCGGCAAGGACAACGGGCCGATGCCCGAGATGCGCGACTACACGCCGCGTCGTTACGACCTGGATAAAATGGAGCTGGACATCGATTTCGTCCTGCACGGCGACGGCCCTGCCTCGACCTGGGCGGAACAGGCGCAACCGGGGCAGTTCCTGCATATCGGCGGGCCGCGCGGTTCGATGATCGTGCCGGACATCTTTGACAGCTACCTGCTGATCGGCGACGAAACCGCCCTCCCCGCCATCGCCCGCCGCCTCGAAGGTCTGGCCGCAAATCGCCGGGCACTCGTGGTGATCGAAGTGGAAAACGGTGCCGAGCAGCAAGTGCTGCAAAGCGCGGCGCAGTTCAATGTGATCTGGGTGCTGCGTGAAGGTGGCAAGGACAACCTGCTGACGACGGTCAAACAACTGCAGGTGCCCAAGGGCAATCTTTACGCCTGGGTGGCGACCGAGACCAAGGTCTCACGGCAGATCCGCCGGGTGCTGATCGATGAGCATGGGCTCGATGAACAGTTCATCAAGGCTGTTGGCTACTGGCGCGCCGAGGGCTCTGACGAGGAGTGATTCTCCTCTGACCACAATTTCCCTATGGGAGCGAGCTTGCTCGCGAAAGCGGTGTGTCAGTCAACATCCATGCAAACTGATACACCGCTTTCGCGAGCAAGCTCGCTCCCACACTGGATCTCAACTTCGTGCGGACAATCTGCGGTCGAGACCGATAATCAGCAGGCCCACCAACACAAACCCCAGCAATATCCCCCCGGCATTCGCCAGCACCTGTGGATATCCCAACACCGCCACATCAATGAACGGATACGCATAGGCGCCAAGCAGATGCCCGCGCAGCAAGGCGTAGATGAAATACACCAGCGGATAGATCAGCCACAGCGGCAAGTGCCATAGGCGCAACGTGCCTTTGGGGACGCAGCACCACCAATAGCCGAGAAACAGCAATGGCATGACGTCATGGAGCAATTCGTCGGCAACAAACTGCCAGCCTTCGGGGTGCCACAAGTGCCGCAACAGGATGCTGTAGGCCAGACCGACCACGGCGATGCTCACCGCGATCCCGCTGCTGACCCACGGTTGCAGAAACCAGCGCCGTGCGGCGGATTCGCGCTCGGTGACCGCGCAGGTCAGCACCGTCGCCACCAGGGTGTTGGTCAATATGGTGAAGTAGCTGAAGAAACTCACCAGCCCGCCCAGCAGGCTGGCGCCAATGCTTAATCGTGCGAAGAGAATCAGGTACAGCTGAATTGCCAGCCCCGCCCAGCCCAACACGGCCAGGCCGGTGATCAGGCGTCGGCGCCTCGCGCTGTCCATCTCAGAGCGGTCGCTTGGTGCGCATCAGCTTCACGTACAGGCGTTCGACCTTCTCCCGCGCCCACGGGGTTTTACGCAGGAAGGTCAGGCTCGACTTGATGCTCGGATCGCTCTTGAAGCAACGGATGTCGATACGCTCGGCCAGCCCCGACCACTCGTAGTGAATCACCAGTGCGTTGAGGATCTGTTCGAGGGTCACGCCGTGCAGCGGATCGGGGGATTGTTCGTTCATGCCGGGCCTTTGGGCGAAGTGATATGCAGAAGCCGCGCACCTTAGCCGAGGGGCAGAGCAGGTGGAAGGCCTTCCTGCAAATGTAGGCCAACCCGGGAAGATCGCAGGCTGTGGCCCGGCTCACAATGCGCCCGTTTGCCGCACTGTTACCGAATCCGAAACGCTGCATGTCTGCAAAAGCGCTTTCTCAATTTGTTACAGATCATTATCCTGCCGCCCTTCCGCTGAAACGCTTCACTGCCTGCGACAATCTGAAGCGCTCGGCCTGCACCTGAAAACATCAAAAAAAGACTTCTTCATGCCTGACTTTTGCTTCTCCCGAGACAGCGCTATCTCTGCCCTGCGCACCCTTGGCGGCTGCACCGCCCTTGGCTTGGCGACCTGTGCCCACGCGGCGCCGGCCTTCGACAGTGAATCACCGTACATGCTCGGTGACTGGAACGGCACGCGCACAGAACTTGCGGAAAAAGGCTACGACTTCAAACTCGATTACACCGGCGAAATGGGCAGCAATCTGCACGGCGGTTACGACCACGACCGCACTGCCCGCTACAGCGACCAGTTCGGCCTCGGCACCCATCTGGATCTGCAGAAGATCCTCGGTTGGAACGACGCCGAATTTCAGCTGACCATCACCAAACGCAGCGGCAACAACATCAGCAACGACCGCATCAACGACCCGCGCGTCGGCGGCTTCACTTCCGCCCAGGAAGTCTGGGGCCGTGGCCAGACCACGCGCCTGACGCAGTTGTGGTACCAGCAGAAATTCTTCGATCAGAAACTCGACATCAAGGTCGGCCGCTTCGGCGAAGGCGAAGACTTCAACAGCTTCCCTTGTGACTTCCAGAACCTCGCGTTCTGCGGCTCGCAGGTCGGCAACTGGGTCGGCGGCATCTGGTACAACTGGCCGGTCAGCCAATGGGCGCTGCGGGTCAAATATCACCTGACGCCCGAGCTGTACGCGCAGGTCGGCGCCTACGAGCAGAACCCGTCGAACCTCGATCGCGGCAACGGTTTCAAACTCAGCGGCAGCGGCACCCAGGGCGCGATCCTGCCGGTCGAACTGGTGTGGACGCCAAAGCTCAACGGCCTGCCGGGCGAATACCGCGCCGGTTACTACTACAGCAATGCCAAGGCCTCTGACGTTTATAAAGACCAGAACGGCCAACCGGCAGCGCTGAGCGGCGAAGCCTATCGCAGTGCCTCGAGCAAGCACGGCGTATGGCTGGGCGTGCAGCAACAGGTGACCAGTATCGCCAGCGACCACTCGCGCGGCTTAAGCCTGTTCGCCAACGCGACGATGCATGACAAGAAGACCAACGCCATCGACAACTACGTGCAGGCCGGCCTGACCTACAAAGGTCCGTTCGATGCCCGCGCCAAGGACGACATCGGTTTTGCCCTCGCTCGTGTGCACGTCAACCCGGCCTATCGCAAGAACGCCGAAATGACTAACCGCGCCAATGCTGTCTACGACTACGACAATCCGGCGTTCCTGCCACCGCAGGACACCGAATACAGCGCCGAGCTGTATTACGGCGTGCACGTGACCAACTGGCTGACCGTACGCCCGAACCTGCAATACATCCGCCACCCCGGTGGCGTGAACGACGTCGACGACGCCCTGATCGGCGGGATCAAGATCCAGTCGTCGTTCTAAAGATCACAGCTAACCCCTGTGGGAGGGAGCCTGCTCGCGAAGGCGGCATGTCAGTCGCTGCAGTGTTGCCTGATACACCGCTTTCGCGAGCAGGCTCGCTCCCACAGGAATGCATTTCGTTAGTCGAACAAGTTTTTATCTGAACCATGCCTGCGCCAAATCGTCATCTAAAGTGACTACAGCGCGGGACTACATAAACGTCACGGAGAATCACACTATGAGCACCGAAAGTGCTTCGAGTCGGGGCCGTCTGCTACCGGGCCTGCTCGGCATCCTGCTTCTACTGATGGGCCTGGCCATGCTGGCCGGGGGAGTCAAGCTGAGCATGCTCGGCGGCTCGCTTTACTATCTGCTGGCCGGTATCGGCATCGCCCTGAGCGGCATCCTGCTGCTGATGCGTCGCCGCGCGGCGCTGGGCCTGTACGCCATCGTGCTGTTTGCCAGCACCGTGTGGGCATTGTGGGAAGTCGGTCTGGACTGGTGGCAACTGGTGCCGCGTCTGGCGCTGTGGTTTGTCCTCGGTTTCGTAATGCTGCTGCCGTGGTTCCGTCGTCCGCTGCTGCTCAACGGCCCGGCGAAAATCGGCACTGGCGGCCTGACCGTCGCTGTGATCCTGGCCGGCGTTACCGCTCTGGCCAGCCTGTTCACCCATCCGGGCGAAACCTTCGGTGAACTGGGCCGCGACACCGCGGACATGACCAGCACCGCACCGGCCATGCCGGATGGCGACTGGCAAGCGTACGGTCGCACCGAGTTCGGTGACCGCTACTCGCCGCTCAAGCAGATCACCCCGGAAAACGTCGGCAAGTTGCAGGAAGCCTGGCGCATCCAGACCGGCGACCTGCCAACTGCCGATGACCCGGTCGAGCTGACCAACGAAAACACCCCGCTCAAAGCCAACGGCATGGTCTACGCCTGCACCGCGCACAGCAAAGTGCTAGCGCTGGACCCGGACACCGGCAAGGAAATCTGGCGCTTCGATCCACAGATCAAGAGCCCGGTCGGCTTCAAGGGCTTCGCCCACATGACTTGCCGTGGCGTTTCGTATTACGACGAAGCCGCCTATGCCAAGTCTGAAAACGCCGGTTCCGCTGTCATCTCCGAAGCCGGCCAGGCCGTTGCTCAGGCCTGCCCGCGTCGTCTGTACCTGCCAACCGCTGATGCGCGCCTGATTGCGTTGAACGCCGACACCGGCAAGATCTGCGAAGGCTTCGGCAACAAAGGCGTGGTCGACCTGACCCAAGGCATCGGCCCGTTCACCGCCGGCGGCTACTACTCCACCTCGCCAGCGGCGATCACCCGTGATCTGGTGATCATGGGCGGTCACGTCACCGACAACGAATCGACCAACGAGCCATCGGGCGTGATCCGCGCCTTCGACGTGCGCGACGGTCACCTGGTGTGGAACTGGGACAGCGACAAGCCGGACGCCACCGAGCCACTGGCCCCGGGCGAAACCTACAGCCGCAACTCGGCGAACATGTGGTCGCTGGCCAGCGTCGATGAAAAACTCGGCATGGTCTACCTGCCACTGGGCAACCAGACCCCGGACCAATGGGGTGGCAACCGCACCCCGGGCGCCGAGAAATTCAGCGCCGGCCTCGTTGCCCTGGACCTGGCTACCGGTAAAGTGCGCTGGAACTACCAGTTCACCCACCATGACCTGTGGGACATGGACGTGGGCAGCCAGCCAACCCTGCTCGACATGAAAACCGCCGACGGCGTGAAACCTGCGCTGATCGCCCCGACCAAACAGGGCAGCCTGTACGTCCTCGACCGTCGTGACGGCACGCCGATCATTCCGATCAAGGAAATCCCGGTACCGCAAGGCGCTGTCAAAGGCGACCACACCGCACCGACCCAGGCCCGTTCGGACCTCAACCTGCTGGCCCCGGAACTGACCGAAAAAGCCATGTGGGGCGCCAGCCCGTTCGACCAGATGCTGTGCCGCATCCAGTTCAAGGAACTGCGTTACGAAGGCCAGTACACCCCGCCATCGGAACAGGGCAGCCTGATCTATCCGGGTAACGTCGGCGTGTTCAACTGGGGCGGCGTCTCGGTCGACCCGGTTCGCCAGCTGCTGTTCACCAGCCCGAACTACATGGCCTTCGTCTCGAAAATGGTCCCACGCGAGCAAGTCGAAGCCGGCAGCAAGCGCGAGAGCGAAACCTCGGGCGTGCAGCCAAACACCGGCGCGCCATACGCGGTGATCATGCACCCGTTCATGTCGCCACTGGGCGTACCGTGCCAGGCCCCGGCCTGGGGCTACGTCGCCGGTATCGACCTGACCACCGGCAAAGTTGTGTGGAAACGCAAAAACGGCACCAGCCGCGACAGCTCGCCAATCCCGATCGGCTTCACCCTCGGCGTACCGAGCATGGGCGGTTCGATGGTTACCGCCGGCGGCGTCGGCTTCCTCAGCGGCACCCTCGACCAGTACCTGCGCGCCTATGACGTGAATACCGGTAAAGAGCTGTGGAAATCGCGCCTGCCAGCAGGCGGCCAAGCGACTCCGATGACCTACACCGGCAAGGACGGCAAGCAATACGTGCTGCTCGTTGTTGGCGGTCACGGCTCGCTGGGCACCAAGATGGGTGACTACATCATTGCGTACAAACTGCCGGAATAAGCGTTAGCTGGCGGTAATGAAAAGGCGATGTTCCGTGAGGGACATCGCCTTTTTTTGTGAGCGCAACCTGGCAGGCAATGAATAAACCTGTGGGAGCGGTTGTGAACAGCTTCGTCCTGCAGGCGCTGATCAATGCGCCAGAATTTTCCGACAGGCGGGTCGGTAGCGTTTGAAAAATGCACTGGGCCTGAATAATTATCGCGAACAAGAATAAAAAACTGTCAGGTATTACAGTTCACAGCGTTCACGCTTTTACCCAGACTTGCCTCTTCATTATTCGGATCATACAGAGGCAGCTCTCATGGCAAACCCAAACGTAACCAACGCCGTCTTCGCGTTCGGCTCTATTGAAACTGATGTCAAAGGCACCATCAGCGGTAATTATCTGGACTTGACCAGCTACAGCACTTCAAGCACATCCATTTCCTTCAACGTGTTAGGGGGATACAACTTTTCTTTCCGCCACAACGACGGCTTGTCGGGCGCTCGAAACATCTTCATCTCGCTTCGCTACCCGCTGGATCCTTCCCCTTTGCGCTATTCAGAAACGATTGTCATAGACCGAACCGATCCTCGTCCCTATGAATTTGAAACAACAACTTCTTCAATTATAGCGGTAACCCAAATCAGTAACTTCGTGTACCGATACGACCTCAAAGATTACAAATTTTCCGGCAAAGCACAGCACACGAATGACACGCGGGAACTCACCTGTAATGGATTCTTTGTGGTTCAGGGACTGACATGGCCGATCTGACAACGCTGGTTGTGGGGACCTTCTGTATGAGCCTTTATTCGAAACTGCGCATCGCCTTGCTGGCTGCCATATTCGCACTCAGTGCCTGGATCCCTGCGCAGGCTGACAATAACGCAGAGAAGGCAAAAGACTGTAGTGCAGCGCTCAATGAATTGAAATCCATGAACATCACGCCTGCCGCATCCAATTGTCAGACAGGCCAAACACTACAGTGGCGCGTCGAGGCAACTGCCGAGCAATTTGAGCAGGTCATGGATGTTTGCGAAAAATCCAGACTGGCCGCCTTGTATCGATACAGCGAGTCAAGGATCGTCAGTTGCCAATACACCTCAGGTACGAGGAACACTCCGAGCGGAGCGTATTGATAGAGGAGTGACGTCTGCCACGGGTTGCAATACATCGAGGCTGCAGGATATCTACTACATACGCAGGTCAAAGCTCCCGAGAATGTCTATGTCGCCGGCAACTGGATCATTAACAACCGCATGGAAAGACATCTTGTAATGATCAGCTTGCGTATCAAAATCGATAGTGAAATTACCGTCCCGGGTATGAGCTTTCTCGAATCCAAATCCTGATCGGGCTATATACGACATCAATACAACCGTTGGTCAGAACCTACATTCACTCCAGGAACCTAGTCAAATTCAGGCCGCCTTCGCGAGCAGGCTCGCTCCCACAGAAAATCAAAATCAAAAGATCGCAGCCTTCGGCAGCTCCACAATGAGCGCAAGATCGAGTACTGCCCATGCTCTTGATCCATGCGTACCGGCAGGTAAGCGGGGCAGAACTTTCGGAAAGAATTCGGCGGCTGACTACATAAGGCGCTACCACTGATTTTCATTCGCCGCGACGGCGAAGGTATTCCGCGAAAAGAGGAACGGTGAAATCAAGGTAACCATGGTCGGTGCTGTAGATCATACCTTTGGAAATGATATTGGCCCGGGCCGGGCCCAGCGATGATTGATCACGCTCCATCACCTTGGCGATACCTGCCATAGGATAGGGCCCATCACCAAGGGCGGCCATCGCCATTACAAACTGGATCTCGGCTTTGGTAAGCCGGTCATACCGAACCTTGAAGAAGCCGGCATCGAGTCCGGCGATAGTCTCTGGATAAGCGCGTTCGACATCAGCGAGCGTGATCATGGGGCCGGCAGCAACATCCCATGAAGTTGAACCCCATTCCTGCAGAAAAAACGGATAGCCCTTCGTTCGCGCGACAATCGCTTGGAGGGCAGCGTCTTCGATCGTCTGCTCCTCCTCCTCGACGGGTTTTCGAACAGCAAGTTTTGCTGCTTCTTCGTCCAGCGCGCCTACAGGCGGGTAGAGGAAAAGTCGCTCTGCATAGGACTTCGCCTCACCAGCCAATTTGGCAACCTGTGGTAGTCCTGCCCCAACCAAAACCACAGGCAACCCGCGCTGGGCCATTCGATGCATCGCAACGATAAGTGCCGACAGATCGCCTTCCGAGAGGTACTGAACCTCGTCGATGAGCAGCACCCATCCCTTGCCAGCGGCTTTAGCGCCCTCGCCAATCACACCGAACAGGTCTGGAAGATCATGTTGCAGATCGCCGCTATCAGCCAGCCCAGGTTCAGCACCCTCAACGCCCACCTCAACGCCACCGATATCGATTTGGAATATCGAGGCAAAATTGCGCAGGGCGCTCATACCCCGGCTGGCAATTTGCTTTGCTCCTTCGAATCCCGAAAGTGAACGCATTACGCGTCGCAGTTCAGGGAAAAGAAGGGTGGAAAGTGTATTTTTCTCCGGAGCTTCGAGCTGGGAAACGAGCATCCCCTCTTGTCTGGCGATATTGCCGATCTCATTCAGGAGTACCGTCTTGCCCACTCCACGAAGGCCAAGGAGCATCAGCGACCGTGCAGGTTTGCCCCTCACTGCTCGGCCGCAGGAAATCCGAGCCATTTCGAGAACAGGGTCTCGGCCAGCAAGCTCCGGTGGTGGAAAACCAGCCCCGGGGGCGAACGGATTACGATAGGGATCCATCACAACACCATTTAATAGTTAAAGCTAACCAACACTAGCGTTTTTCGCTATTTATGCAAAGACATTGTTAGATTCCAATAGGCACCCGTGCCGACCTGAAGGATCTCGCCACCGCCCAAAGGCCGCCAAGGTTAACAAGGTCAAAAACTTTGCAAACCTGAACACACACGCAGAAACACACCCGCCCCATTGAAACCACCCCACCCCTGCCCCATCTAAGACCCCATACCCCATTGCGCAGGTGCCCCATGACCGACCAGCAAGATCGCCCGGACAATCACGACGATTACGAAACCGACCACATCGAACACACTTCCTCCGGCACCGGCCTGGCGCTGCCCGGGCAAAACCTGCCGGACAAGGTCTACATCATCCCGATCCACAACCGTCCGTTCTTCCCGGCCCAGGTCCTGCCGGTCATCGTCAATGAAGAGCCGTGGGCCGAAACCCTCGAACTGGTCAGCAAGTCCGAACACCACTCCCTGGCCCTGTTCTTCATGGACACGCCCCAGGAAGACCCGCGCCATTTCGACACCGGCGCCCTCCCCGAATACGGCACGCTGGTCAAGGTTCACCACGCCAGCCGCGAAAACGGCAAACTGCAATTCGTCGCCCAGGGCCTGAGCCGTGTGCGCATCAAGACCTGGCTCAAACACCATCGCCCGCCGTACCTCGTCGAAGTCGAATACCCGCACCAGCCCACCGAGCCGACCGACGAGGTCAAGGCTTACGGCATGGCACTGATCAATGCGATCAAGGAGCTGTTGCCGCTCAACCCGCTGTACAGCGAAGAACTGAAGAACTACCTCAACCGCTTCAGCCCCAACGACCCGTCGCCGCTGACCGACTTCGCCGCCGCGCTGACCTCGGCGACCGGTCCCGAGCTGCAAGAAGTGCTCGACTGCGTGCCGATGCTCAAGCGCATGGAGAAAGTCCTGCCGATGCTGCGCAAGGAAGTCGAAGTCGCGCGCCTGCAAAAAGAGATTTCCGCTGAAGTTAACCGCAAGATCGGCGAGCATCAGCGTGAGTTTTTCCTCAAGGAACAGCTCAAGGTCATCCAGCAGGAACTCGGCCTGACCAAGGACGACCGAAGCGCCGACCTCGAACAGTTCCAGCAGCGCCTCGAAGGCAAAACCCTGCCGGCGCAGGTGCAGAAACGCCTCGAGGAAGAAACCCACAAACTGTCGATCCTCGAAACCGGCTCGCCGGAATACGCCGTCACGCGTAATTATCTGGACTGGGCAACATCGGTGCCGTGGGGCGTGTACGGCGAGGACAAACTCGACCTCAAGCACGCGCGCAAAATCCTCGACAAGCACCATGCGGGTCTGGACGACATCAAGGATCGCATCCTCGAATTCCTGGCCGTTGGTGCCTATAAAGGCGAGATCAGCGGCTCGATCGTGTTGCTGGTCGGCCCACCGGGCGTGGGTAAGACCAGCGTCGGCAAATCCATCGCCGAATCCCTCGGCCGGCCGTTCTACCGCTTCAGCGTCGGCGGCATGCGCGATGAAGCCGAGATCAAGGGCCACCGCCGCACCTACATTGGCGCGCAGCCGGGCAAACTGGTGCAGGCGTTGAAAGACGTCGAAGTGATGAACCCGGTGATCATGCTCGACGAGATCGACAAGATGGGCCAGAGCTACCAGGGCGACCCGGCCTCGGCGCTGCTGGAAACCCTCGATCCTGAGCAGAACGTCGAATTCCTCGACCACTACCTCGACCTCCGCATGGATCTGTCGAAGGTGCTGTTCGTCTGCACCGCCAACACCCTCGACTCGATCCCCGGCCCGTTGCTGGACCGGATGGAAGTGATTCGCCTGTCCGGCTACATCACCGAAGAAAAAGTTGCCATTGCCAAGCGTCACCTGTGGCCGAAACTGCTGGAAAAGGCCGGCGTATCAAAAGGCAGCCTGAGCATCAGCGACACCGCGCTCAAAGCCTTGATCGACGGCTATGCCCGTGAAGCCGGCGTGCGGCAGCTGGAAAAGCAGATGGGCAAACTGGTGCGCAAAGCGGTGATGAAGCTGATCGACGATCCGAAAGCGGTGATCAAACTCGGCCCGAAAGACCTCGAAGCCTCGCTGGGCCATCCTGTATTCCGCAATGAGCAAGTGCTGTCCGGCACCGGCGTGATTACCGGCCTGGCCTGGACCAGCATGGGCGGCGCGACCTTGCCGATCGAGGCCACGCGAATTCATACACTCAACCGCGGCTTCAAGCTCACTGGGCAACTCGGCGATGTGATGAAGGAATCGGCAGAGATCGCCTACAGCTACGTCAGCTCGCACCTCAAACAGTTTGGCGGTGATGCGAAGTTCTTCGACGAAGCCTTCGTCCACCTGCACGTGCCCGAAGGCGCAACGCCGAAGGACGGCCCGAGCGCCGGCGTAACCATGGCCAGCGCCCTGCTCTCCCTCGCGCGTAATCAGCCACCGAAAAAAGGCGTGGCGATGACCGGTGAACTGACGCTGACCGGGCATGTACTGCCGATCGGCGGCGTGCGCGAGAAGGTGATCGCGGCGCGGCGGCAGAAGATTTTCGAACTGATTCTGCCGGAGCCGAACCGGGGTAACTTTGAGGAACTGCCGGATTACCTGAAGGAAGGAATTACCGTGCACTTTGCCAAGCGGTTTGCGGATGTGGCGAAAGTCTTGTTCTAACGCGAGTGTAAGTGCTGCGGGCCGTACCGTAGCGCTTATATGAATCTGCTGTTAAAACCAGTCAGATCCAAGCATAGGAATCTAAAGTACTGTCAACTCTGACAGTACTTTTTTTCATGCGCACTACCCACACTGATTGTTCTATTTGTCGTCTACTCGTGAGTACCTGATGAACAATCACAACGCGCCTCATACCCGCTACATGCATAACCTTTGCGGACACTTCGAAGCTTCATTCACCAGACCCGGCGATCCAGGCGAAGCACGCTATCCCTATCACTCGCAGACAGTGCACAACCGAATGGCCAGATCCCTTGAGTATCTGAACTTTGATAGCAACTCGGGCACGCAGCCATTACCCACGACAACCAGCGACCATCGAAGCATAGGCATTACGCTTAAATCAGAGATCGCATCGGGCACCTACGTATTTCCGCGGGACGCTTCAGTGGTCCAGGTAACCTATGGAGAATTTCAAAACTCCGACACCAATTTCAACTTCGTGGTTCACAAGGCGACCAAGGCTGAACTTGAGTTGAGCATTACTGAAGACGGGCGCCGTTACTCTGGTGAGCTCCGATTCGAAGTGCTGATCAACGGAGAAATCCTTGAAATCACGTCGCGCTTTGACGTTCTAGTGACCTTCAACAGCAGTCCGACAGTTTCAAGCAGCATGCAGTCTAAAAGAACTCCAGCAAGCACGAGATTGCAAAACCTGACCGGAGAATTCAACGCGACGTTTCCTGTTTCTGCGGAACCGGGCGAAACGTCATTTGCACGAGCTCCATTTCACTCTTCGGGCCTAAACTACACTGATGCATTTTTTCTGGAAGACATTAACTTCAACACCCAAAGCGGAACAGTTTACCCGGACACTTATATAACCAGTGATGCGCGCTCATTTTCAGTTCACTTGAAGAAAGAAATCACTTCTGGAACCTATCACTTTCCAAGTGTGGGGAGCCCATTTACGCTGTTGCAATATAGCGAAATGCGCTACGTGGGCGATGGATATATAAATTGGAGCCTGGACATACTTGAAGCAACGCTTGAACTGGAAGTTACCGATGAACGTCGCTACCACGCGAAGACCTTGTTGGTAAAAGCCAATACACCCAACGGGTTGATTTTGAACATCAACGCAGATTTCGATATTTACCTGGCCAAGGATTGACTGAGGCAACCCATATCTTCATCAGCAGAGACAGGCGATACCGTGCGTTTCGTTGAGAAGCTTGCGGACGTGGCGAGGGTTCTCTTCTGATGATCATTGCTATACCTCCTTCGCAAGCAGGCTCGCTCCCACACGGTGATGCAGTGAACACAAAATCTGTCGACACTGCTGATCACTGTGGGAGCGAGCCTGCTCGCGAAGGCGTCAGCTCTTGCAACACCACTCTCCCTGACTGTCACACTTTGTCTCATCTTCAGTTATGCTCGCCGCTCGTCGTAACTGCCGGAGCTGCTGACCTTATGTCCCCCACTCGCCTGTTTCTCCCCCTCGCCCTTTCCTTGCTGGCGGCCTGCGCCACGCAACCGAAACACAACGTGACTGTGGAAAAACAAAGCGAATGCCCCGTGCGGCTCAACGTCGGGCAAAACCTGATCATCAGCCTGCCAAGCAACCCGACCACCGGCTACCGCTGGGCGATTCAGGATTCGGCTGGCGGCGTGTTGCGCGCGCTCAGCCCGGAGGTTTACAGCAATCCGGAAGATGCCGGCGTGGTGGGCGCAGCGGGGGTTTCGACCTGGCGCTTCCAGGCCTTCGCGGCCGGCACCGGGCGCTTGCGCCTGACCTCGCAACAACCGTGGGCTCCGGAAGTGCTGCCAGTGGAAACCTTTGACTGCGCCATTTCGGTGAACTGACGGTGGGAAACCGCGCTGGCCTCTTCGCGAGCAGCCTCGCTCCCACAGGACACCGCGATCCCCTGTGGGAGCGAGCCTGCTCGCGAAAGCCATATCCCTGACGGCGAGAAATTACACCCCTCTCGGTGCTTTATCAGACAACCCAAGCATCCCCGCGCCACTTTGGCTAAAATGCCGGCCTTTTCCACCGACACCGCCGGACGCCGCCGTGAGCAAAGAACCCGATCGCCTATTCGCCCAGCCTTTGGCCCAGGTGCCTGACTTCGCCTTCAATGAAGACGTGGTGCGGGTGTTCCCGGACATGATCAAGCGCTCGGTGCCGGGTTACCCGACCATCGTCGAAAACCTCGGCGTGCTCGCGGCGCAGTTCGCCCAGCCGAACAGCGTGCTCTACGACCTCGGTTCGTCGCTCGGCGCAGTCACGCAAGCCCTGCGCCGTCATGTGCGCACCGACGGCTGCCGGGTTATTGCTGTGGATAACTCGGCGGCGATGGTCGAGCGTTGCCGGGAATACCTCAACGGTCAGGATTCGATGTTTCAGGAATTGCTGCCGGTCGAGGTGATCGAAGGCGATATCCTCGCGCTGGAGTTTCAACCAGCCTCGGTGGTGGCGCTGAACTTCACCCTGCAATTCATCGCCCCGGACCAGCGCACCGCGTTGCTCTCGCGCATTCGCCAATCGTTGTTGCCCGGCGGCGCGCTGATTCTCTCGGAGAAGCTGCGCTTCAACGATGCCGAAGAACACGCCCTGCTCACCGACCTGCACGTAGCGTTCAAACGCGCCAACGGCTACAGCGAACTGGAAATCGCCCAGAAGCGCAGCGCCATCGAAAACGTCATGAAGCCCGACAGCCTCGAAGAACACCGCGAACGCCTGCTGGCCGCCGGGTTCTCGAAAGTCGTGCCGTGGTTCCAGTGTCTTAACTTTGCCTCGTTGATTGCCTTGCCATGATTGATCTGTCCCCCCTCGCCCGCCGTCTGGCCGGTACACCGCTGGCCGAATGGGCCAACACCCTGCAAGCGCAACTCGACAAGAAAATGGACAAAGGCCATGGCGATCTGGAACGCTGGCAAAGTGCGCTGGACGCCTTGCCGAAGATCCAGCCAAGCGAAATCGACCTGCTCAACGGCCTGAAACTCGACACCGATTGCGACGACGAAACTCGCGCGCAGATGCGCACCGCGCTGATGGGGCTGTCGCCGTGGCGCAAAGGGCCGTTCGATCTGTTCGGTGTGCATGTCGACACCGAATGGCGCTCGGACTGGAAGTGGTCGCGCGTCTCCCCGCACCTCGACCTGAAGGGCAAACGCATCCTCGATGTCGGCTGCGGCAACGGCTACTACATGTGGCGCATGCTAGGCGCCGGTGCCGACAGCGTGATCGGGGTCGACCCGAACTGGCTGTTCTTCTGCCAGTTCCAGGCGGTGCAGCGTTACTTGTCCGAGCCGAATGCCTGGCACCTGCCGTTTCCGTTTGAAGACCTGCCGCCGAATCTGGAAGGCTTTGACACGGTTTTTTCCATGGGCGTCTTCTATCACCGTCGCTCGCCGATCGAGCATTTGCTGGCGCTGAAGGATTGCCTGGTCAAGGGTGGGGAACTGGTGCTGGAAACCCTGGTGGTCGAAGGCGACAAGCACCAAGTGCTGGTGCCGGAAGATCGCTACGCGCAGATGCGCAACGTGTGGTTTTTGCCGTCGGTGCCGGCGCTGGAATTGTGGCTGCGCAGAGCCGGATTCAGCGATATTCGTTGTGTGGATGTCAGTACCACGACGGTGGAAGAACAACGCGGGACGGAGTGGATGAAGTATCAGTCGCTGAGTGATTTTCTGGATCCTGAGGATCACAGCAAAACCATTGAAGGGCTGCCGGCGCCGATGCGGGCGGTTATCGTCGCCAGGAAGTAAGCGTATTTTCCCATGACCGCGGTGGGCCTACCCCCTCACCCCAGCCCTCTCCCCAGGGAGAGGGAGCTGATTATTGAGCTTTTCAAAACTTGCGTCCGACTCGGTATTTCAGGTCGGCGGATTTGGTCCATCCAACTCGGTCGGTCCCCTCTCCCTCTGGGAGAGGGTTAGGGTGAGGGGCTTTTGGTGCGTCTGGCGCGGAAAAACTCGGTCAGCACCGCACCACATTCTTCAGCCAGCACCCCGCCCTCATACAACACCCGGTGATTCAAAAAGCCCTGGGTAAAAAACTGTCCCTGACTCTGCACAATCCCGGCCTTGGGTTCCAGCGCGCCGTACACCACCCGCGCCACACGCGAATGCACGATCAGCCCGGCGCACATGCTGCACGGTTCCAGCGTCACATACAGCGTGCTGCCCGGCAGGCGATAGTTATCCACTGCCTGCGCGGCGGCGCGGATCGCGACCATTTCGGCGTGGGCACTCGGGTCGCTGGTGCTGATCGGGCAATTGAAGCCGCGACCGATGATCGCGCCATCCTGCACCAGCACCGCACCCACCGGCACCTCACCGAGGGCGGCGCCCTGTGCGGCGAGGGTCAGGGCTTCGCGCATGAAGTCGCGGTCGCGGCTGCGGTCGATGATCGCCGCCGGGCGGATCTGGCGCATCACTTCACCTCGATCGCGGCCATCAGGCCGGTTTCCATGTGGTCGATGACATGGCAGTGGAACATCCACACCCCCGGGTTATCCGCCACCAGCGCCACTTGCGCACGCTCGTTCTTGCCCAGCAGATAGGTGTCGGTGAAATACGGAATGACTTTGTGCCGGTTCGACGCGATCACCTTGAAGCTCATGCCGTGCAGGTGGATCGGGTGCTGGTACTGGGTCATGTTCTTCAATTCGAAAATATAGCTCTGACCCAGTTTCAGGCTGGCAATCGGTCGGTCAGCACAGGTCTTGTCGGTGATGTCCCAGGCCTTGCCGTTGATCTGCCACAGGCTCGGCGGTTTGCCGTTTTCGGTGTTCACCGAGACCGAGCCGACCCATTCGAAATTGAAGTTGAGTTTCTCCGCATTGGCCAGATCCGGCTCGGCCACCGGGTTGGCCGGCAGGGCTTTCGGCCAATCCGTCGGCGCATCGGTGTTGGCGACTGAACGCAGCGTGCCCAGACGCACCGGGCCGTTACGCAGCGACAACTCTTCACCGGCCGCCGGCGCCTTGATCGCCAGGCAAATGCGCATGCCGGGGCCGAGCCAGTATTCCTTGCCCAATGGTCGTGGCTCGACCGGGTTGCCATCCAGCGCGTAGATCTTCGCTTCGACCCCAGGAATATTGATGCGATAGGTCAGGGTGTTATCGAGATTGAGCAAACGCACCCGGGTGATCTGCCCGGCCGGCAGATCAATCACCGGCAGCGGCACACCATTGATCGTCGACAGGCGCCCGGCGGTACCGCCACGGGCCGCTTCGCGGGGGATGCTGAATTCGACGAACTGGCCTTGCTCGTCGACATGCCAGTTCTTCAGGCTCAACGTTTTCTCGTACTTGAAGCCGGTCGGCTCGCGTTCTTCGATGATCAGCGGCCCGACCAGCCCGCGCCCCAGTTCCTCGCTGCTGCTGACATGCGGGTGATACCAATAGCTGCCGGCGTCCGGCACGCGGAATTTGTAGTCGAAGTATTCGCCCGGCAATACCGGCAGTTGCGACACATAAGGCACGCCGTCCATTTCCAGCGGCAGGCGGATGCCGTGCCAGTGGATGGTGGTCGCCACCGGCAGGTGATTGATGAAACGCACCCGCAGCCATTCACCCTGGCGTACACGCAACTCGGTGCCCGGCGCCGACGGGCCGAACGCCCAGGCTTCGGTCTTGTGCCCCGGCACCAGCTCGACGTCGAGCGGCGCGGCGATCAGTTCATAGTCGTGGCCGGCCTCGGCGTCGGCCATCTTGCCCAGCCAGTAACGCGACGCGCCTCCCGCGCCCACGCCAACGACAACAAGACCGGCCAGGCCACCGAGGATTTGGCGACGGGTAAAGGACATGAACTCAACTACCTCACGTATCAGCGACGGACCCCGAGGGATCCGCAAAAAGGCGAATACGATACACCCGCAGTTGAGAAACAGTAAGGGCGACCTGCGGCCGCACGTCTTGTCGGCCTTATGCGCGCAGCCCGGTAATCAGGTGCAGCACGCCGCCCTCAAGGCACATGACGCCCGACACACCGGCCATACTCAAGGCCTGACGGTCGACACAGGCCGCGTCGTGCAGCGTCACGCGCACCCGGGTCAGCGCCAGCGGTTGCTGCGACTTGAGGTTATCCACACCGCCCAGCGCGGCGACGATCTCGGCGTTCAAGCCGGCAACCGCATCGGCGGTAATGTTTGCCTCATCCGGTACCAGATCCGGCGTCAGTGCTTTCCAGAATGCCTGCTGCAATTTGTCGAACATGTTCAATTCTCCATAACCGGCGAGGCATCGACTTTCGCCCCATGAAACTGCTGCAAGGCTGCGCGCACGTCGGCGGAGCTTTCCAGGTTCGATACCTGTTCGGCGATGATTCGACAGTCGGCCAGGTTCACTTCGCGCACCGCCGACTTGATCGCCGGAATCAACGGCACGCTCACCGACAGCTCATCCACACCCAGCCCCAGCAGCAGCGGCACGGCAAGGCGTTCAGACGCCATCGCACCGCAGACGCCGACCCATTTGCCGTGGGCATGGGCCGCCTTAACCGTCATCGCGATCAGGCGCAGCACCGAAGGGTGAAAGCTGTCCGCCTGGCTGGCCAGACGCGGATGATCGCGATCCATGGCCAGGGTGTATTGGGTGAGATCGTTGGTGCCGATGGAAAAGAAATCCACGTGCGGCGCCAGCACATCGGCCATCAGCGCAGCGGCGGGCACTTCGATCATGATTCCCAGCTTTGGCAGATGCGCCAGGCCCAGCGCCCGCGCTTCTTGCTCAAGAATCTGCCGCGCCAGACGCAGTTCGGCCAAATTCGTGACCATCGGCAACATGATGTGCAAACGCGTCAGCTCACAGCAGGCGAAGATCGCGCGGAACTGCTCACGCAACAGTTGCGGTCGCTCAAGGCACAGACGAATGCCGCGCAAGCCGAGGAAAGGATTGGTTTCGCTGTCCATCGGCACATAAGCCAGCGGTTTGTCGCCACCGACATCGAGGGTGCGCACCACCAGATTGTGTGCCGGCCCGATGGTGCGCGCGATGGCGCTGTAGGTGGCCACTTGTTCATCGTGGCTCGGCGCTTGCTGGCGACCCAGGTAGAGAAATTCCGAACGCAGCAGGCCAACGCCACTTGCGCCCAGCTCCATGGCCTGGGCGGTTTCGCCCTGCGAGGCAACGTTGGCGGTGACTTCGATGTGCTGACCGTCACGGGTACAAGCCGCCTCGCTGGCCTGGGCCAGTTCCTGCTGATGACGCTGGCGCTGGCGCTCATGCCGCGTGCGCAATTGATCGATGGACTCGGCGTCCGGGTGCAACTGCAATTCGCCTTTGTCGGCATCGAGCAGCACCCGCGTGCCGTTGCCGAGCCCGAGCATTTGCAATGGCATGCCACAGATCGCCGGCAAGCCACAGGCCCGCGCGAGGATCGCGACATGGCTGGTGGCGCCGCCGCCAACGGTGGCAAACCCAAGCACTTTGCGCGTATCGAGCCCGGCAGTTTGTGAAGGAGTCAGTTGATCGGCGATCAGAATGGTGTCATCGGGCAACTCCAGCGTCTGCTCGTGAACACCGAGGATCAGCTTCAGCACGCGCTGGCCGACATCATCCAGATCCGCCGCGCGTTCGGCCAACAAGGCATTGCCCAGCGAGCGAAACATCGCCGCCGTTGCATCGGTGCTGGTCTTCCAGGCAAACGCCGCGCTTTTGCCCGCGTCAATCAGCGCCCTGGCCTGATCCAGCAGGCTCGGGTCGGCCAGCAGTTCCTGATGCGCCTTGAAAATCTCCGCCTGCGCCTGGCCGCTGGCGGTGTCGCGCAGATGTTGCAGGGCCATGTCGGCTTCGATCAGGGCCTGGCTCAACGCCTCCCGTTCGCTTGGCGGCTCGGCGCCGAACTCGTTGACCGTGAGCGACGCTTCGACGATCTGCATGACTTGTCCCAACGCCGAACCGGGCGAGGCGCAGACACCGCGCAGGATGTTCGGCACTTCTGCTGCATCGACTTCGACCGGCGCGGGCGCTGTGACCGCTTCGCCGCAGCCTTCGCTCAGCAAGCGTGTCAGCGCATCGACGGCGGCTACGGCATCTTCACCTTCGGCGCTGACCTGCACGCTGTCGCCATGGGCCGTCTGCAACGCCATGATTGCCACCAGGGATTTGCCGTTGGCTTGCGCTTGCAACTTGTGCAGATGAATGGTCGCTGAAAATGCTTTGGCCGCTTGGGCAAATACTGCCGCCGGCCGCGCGTGCAGGCCATTGGGATTGGGCAGGTTGATCGGCTGCGAGAACACCGCGTCTCCCGGCATCGGCGCTGGATGTTCGCCGACGGCTGCGCCGACCACGACGTCCAGCACTGGCTGGCCCACCTCGACCAACCCGGTTGAGCCAACGAGTGAATCGAACGGCTCGCCGCTCACCACCAGCATCAAGGTCAACAAACTGCGCGCGTGCAGGGCAATGTAGTCAGCATCGAAGTCGATCAGCGCCTGCCCCGCTTCGACCCGCTGCCCCGCTTCAACGCGGCGGGTGAATCCTTCGCCGGCGAGATTCACCGTGTCCAGGCCGATATGCATCAACACCTGCACACCCGCGTCACTGGTGATGGTGAGCGCGTGCCCGCTGGTCTGCACATCGCTGACCACGCCGGCCATCGGTGCGCAGAGCGTTGACGAAGTCGGGTCGATGCACAAACCGTCGCCGATGATCCGCCCGGAAAACACCGGGTCGGGCACCTGGTCCAGCGCCATCAGCACGCCGGATAAAGGAGCCAGCAGCTGCAATTGTTGGGGTGTGGCCATGACATCACCTGAGCTTGTATTCATTGAATGAGCGGTCGCAGCCGCTTTGCTTATTTCCACCAGTATTCAACCTGCAAGCCGACATTGGCGCCGTGCCGTGCGTTGCCGAAGGCGCCCGTGTCGGACAGCGCCGAACCTTTGGCCAACAGGTTGGCGGCACGCTTGGCTGCCTGGTTCCAGCTGGCATAGGTGTAATACAGACGTACTTCGGGCCGCGCCCAGAATTCCGGGCCTTTCGGTGACCAGGTCGGCGCGAAGGTGAACTTGCTCAGCTTGCGCGTGCCGTCCGCCGCCTCGACCTGATCGTGCCCCAGTTCGGTCACCAGTTTGAACTGCTCGCTCAGTGCATAGGCCGGGCGCACACCGAGGGACAGCCAGTTCTGGTCGGCGCCGCCCTGACGAATATCTTTCTGATACACCGCCTGGAATTGTCCGCCAAAACGTGGCGTCAGTTGCCAGTCGAAGAACTCGACGATGCGATAGCTCTTGTTGCGGTCATCAAGCCTGACGTTACCGGTATAGCCCAATCCGGTGCCCGGCCCTTCGCCGTATTGCAGCGCCAGTTTGTTCTTGCCACCGAAAAAGTCCTGCTGCACATGCTGGGTGGTGATCGCCCAGCCACGGTGGGCATCGCGGCTGTCGGGCTTGTCGATGTAACTCAGGCCGAACTCCAGTTCACCGCCCGGGTTACTGTTGAAACCGCCGACGTTGAAGTCGTGGCGGTTGATGTAATCCTTTTGGTAAAGGTTGTCCTTGCGCGAAAAGGCGTAGCTGTATTTCAGGCCGCCGAGCAACACGTCTTCAATGCCTGCCCCGGTGGCGCTCTGGTTCCAGTAATAGAAATCGGAAATATGGATGTCGTTACGTTTGTAGTAACGCCGCCCTGCCCACAGCGAGCCGCCGTTGAGCGCGGGCATCGCCGACCATTGCGCATACGCCTGCGGCAAACGAATCGAGCCGTTGTCTTCCTTGAACGTCAGGCTGCGGTCATAGCGGTTATACAGCGAGGCCATGCCGTCGACGCTCAGCACCGAGCCGTCGTCGAGGGTGTACAGATCCTGGCGCAGCTCGAGCTCACCGTACTGCTCGCACTCGTTACCGAGGCGATATTTGGTCTGCGCGCCGGGCAACTGGAAACACGACTGGCTGCTGCTGTTGACCGATGTACCGACCCCGCTACGCAGATAGCCGCCGAACTCCAGCGCATGTGATGACGTAGGCATTGCCAGACAAATCCCCGCGATTGCCAGACTGTAATTTATGGTTGCTCTCATATATGCCACCCGTTGTTTTTATTGTGTGGTTGCAGGAATTCAGCGCGCACAAATCCCCCGCGCAGCGTTCTGCGTGTTTTTTCAAAGGTTGTTATTCAGTTAAAAATCAGGGGTCGGTCAGGTGCAGCACGAAGGATTCGTAAGGTCGCAACTGCAGCAAACGCGAGCGTTGCGGGCAGTCCGGGTAGTTGCTGATCAACAGGCGCTGCTCCTGGGCTTCGTCGAGCAGCGCCGGTAGCTCGACCTCACAGGCAGTGCCATAGAAGTTGTTCACCACTAACAAGCGTTCGCCCGTCCCCTCGCGCAGGTACGCCCAGACCTGTGGATGCTCCGGCAACAACTGGCGATAGATGCCATCGGAGATCAACGCTTCAGTGCGGCGTAAAGCGATCAGGCGCCGATAGTGATGCAGCACCGATTCCGGGTCGTGCAGTTGATGCGCGACATTGATCTGTGCGGCATTCGCCGGCACACCAATCCATGGTTCGCTGCGCGTGAAGCCGGCGTTGTGCCCGGCGTGCCAGTGCATCGGCGTGCGCCCGTTGTCGCGGGACTTCTGCATGATCGCCGCCATGTTGTCGAGGTCGCTGGTGCCGGATTCACGCTTGAGGCGAAAGATATTCAGGGTTTCGACGTCACGGTATTGCTCGATGCTCTCGAACCCCGGATTGGTCATTCCCAATTCTTCGCCCTGATAAACGAAGGGCGTGCCCTGCAGAAAGTGCAGCGCAGTGCCGAGCATCTTCGCCGACAGCTCGCGGTATTCGCCGTCATTGCCGAACCGCGAGACCACGCGTGGCTGATCGTGGTTACACCAGAACAGCGCATTCCAGCCGCCGCCCGCCTGCATGCCGGTCTGCCAGTCGGAGAGAATCTGCTTGAGCTGGAGGAAGTCGAAATCGGCGCGGACCCACTTCTGCAAATTCGGGTAATCGACCTTCAGGTGATGAAAGTTGAAGGTCATCGACAATTCTTTCGACTGCGGGTTGGAGTAACGGATGCAGTGTTCGAGGCGGGTCGAGGACATCTCGCCGACGTTGATCAGCTCATGCCCTTCGAAGACATCGCGGTGCATTTCCTGCAAGTAGGTGTGTACGTTCGGCCCGTCGGTGTAGAAGCGCCGACCATCGCTGTCGTCCTCGGGGAAGTCCGCCGGTTTCGAGATCAGATTGATCACGTCCAGACGAAAACCACCGACGCCCTTGTCGCGCCAGAAGCGCATCATCTTGAACACTTCGTCGCGGACCTTGGGGTTGTCCCAATTGAGGTCGGCCTGAGTGTGGTCGAACAGGTGCAGGTAATACTGGCCGGTCTGCGCTTCGTATTCCCAGGCCGAACCGCCGAACTTGGATTCCCAGTTGTTCGGCTGGTCGCGCCAGATATAGAAATCACGGTAAGGATTGTCGAGGCTGCTGCGGGCCTGCTGGAACCAGACGTGCTCGATCGAGGTGTGGTTGACCACGATGTCGAGCATCAGCTTGATCCCGCGTTTGCCCGCTTCGGCGATCAGCAGTTCACAGTCGGCCATGCTGCCGTAACTCGGATCGACCGCGTAGTAGTCGCTGATGTCGTAGCCGTTATCGCGCTGCGGCGAGCGCAGGAACGGCGTGATCCACAGGTAATCGACCCCCAGCCATTGCAGATAATCGAGCTTGGCGACGATGCCGAGCAGATCGCCAGTGGCGTTGCCGGCATGGCTGTGAAAGCTCTTCGGGTAGATCTGGTAGATCACCGAACGTTGCCAGTCTTGCATGGCGCAACTCCTTTATTGATTTCAGGCAACCCGGTAACCCGGACGGACGATCTTCATGCTCAGCACGCAGGTCAGGGCAAACGGCACGAGCATGGCGATCAGCATCCCGATGACGAACATCGGGATGAACTGCGGAATGATTGAAATGAAACCGGGCAAGCCACCGACGCCGATGGCCGAGGCCTGGATCTTGTTCAGTGAGAGGAACATGCAACCCAGCGCCGAACCGGCCAGCGCGGCGTAGAACGGAAACTTGTAGCGCAGGTTGACGCCGAACATCGCCGGCTCGGTGATGCCGAAATACGCAGAAATCGCCGAGGTCGAGGCCATGCTCTTGTCCCGCGCATTGCGCGTCATCCAGAACACCGCCAGGGCCGCACTGCCCTGCGCCAGATTGGACATGACAATCATCGGCCAGATGAAGGTGCCGCCCTGGCTCGAAATCAATTGCAGGTCCACGGCGAGGAACATGTGGTGCATGCCGGTGATCACCAGCGGCGCATACAACAGGCCGAAAATCAGACCGCCCACCAGCGGCGCCAGATCGAACAGCATCACCAGCCCTTCGGTGATGTAGATGCCGATATGCCGGGTCACCGGGCCGATGATCGCCAACGCCAGCACGCCAGTGACAACGATGGTGGTGATCGGCACCACCAGCAACTGCACCGCGTTGGGCACGCGTGCGCGCAGCCATTTTTCGATCACGCTCATTACGTACGCCGCCAGCAGGATCGGCAGGATCTGCCCTTGGTAGCCGACTTTTTCCACCTGGAACAGGCCGAGGATGTCGAAGTACGGCAGTTGCTGCCCGTCCAGCCCGGCCACGGCCTTGCCGTAATTCCAGGCGTTGAGCAGGTCCGGGTGCACCAGCATCAGACCGAGGACGATGCCGAGGATTTCGCTGCCGCCGAAACGCTTGGCTGCCGACCAGCCCACCAGCGCCGGAAGGAACACGAACGAGGTGTTGGCCATCAGATTGATCAGGCTCCACAACCCGTCGAGGTTGGGATAGGCATCGAGCAGGGTCTGGCCCTCGATGAACATGCCCTTGGCGCCGAGCAGGTTGTTGATGCCCATCAACAGGCCGGCAATGATCAGCGCCGGCAGGATCGGCATGAACACATCGGAAAACACCCGCACCAGCCGCTGCATGGCGTTGATCTTCTCGGCGCTTTTCTGTTTAACGTCGGCGATGGTCGATGCCGCAAGGCCAGTCTGCTGGCGCAGTTCGGCATAAACCTTTTCAACATCACCCGGGCCGATGACCACTTGATACAACCCGCCGGTGAAGAACGAACCCTTGACCAGATCGACGCCATTGAGCGCGGCCACATTCACCAGCGCGGGGTTCTTCAGCGCCAGGCGCAAACGCGTGACGCAATGCGCCGCCTGCTCGATGTTGTCAGGGCCACCGAGGCTTTCCAGCAGCTCCTTGGCGATGTTCGGATAGTCATGGCTCATGCTTGTTCTTCCGTCGTGGATTGTTGTTATTGGCAGCACGCCGAACGAAAAATACTCGTCTGTACGAGTTAATGCAACAACTCGTCTGTACGAGTTTGCATCCGTGGATGAACGTCAGAAAAACGCGGATTCTTCCTACTCTGACCTAAGATGTTTTCCTTCGTCCGCATGGACAAACCCCTACCCTGCCCTTAAGGTTCGGGGTTTTGAGCACCGTCGGCACAGAGTCCAGCCATGAGCAAATACAACCAGATCTACAGCGATTTGCTTGCCAGTATCACCACCCAGCGCCTGGAGCGCGGCGCCCGGCTGCCTTCCGAAACCGAACTGATGGACACCTATCAGGCCAGCCGTGGCACGGTGCGCAAGGCCATCGACCAGTTGCAGGAGCGCGGTTTCGCTCAGAAGATTCACGGCAAAGGCGCGTTCGTGCTGTCGACCAACCCGATCGAATTCCAGCTCGGCGGCATCGTCAGCTTCCAGGAGACCCACCCGCGACTGGGCAACGACGTCAGCACCGAAGTGGTCGAGATGTGTCAGGTGCCGCTTGAAGGTGCATTGCTTGAACATATCAATGCCGAACCCGGCAGCCCGATCACCCGGATCAAGCGGGTACGGCGCATCGACGGCAAACGCGTCATCCTCGACATCAACCACTTCGTCAGCGACGTGATCCCCGACCTGTCAGCAGACATTGCCGAACATTCGATCTACGCCCACATCGAACAGACCCTGCAACTGCAGATCGCCTACGCCCAGCGCACCATCGAAGCCGTACCGTCCAGCAAGGACGACCAACAACACCTGGACCTCGACGGCCAGAGCCATGTCATCGTGGTCAGCAACCAGACCTTCCTGCAGGACGGCCGCCAGTTCGAATACACCGAATCGCGGCATACGCTGGACAAGTTCTATTTTTCGGATGTGGCGCGGCGCTGACGTTCGCCAACAGGCGAGCCCATTTCAAAATATGTGATTCGCTGACAAGCCGCGATGACCTCCGGTAGTATGCCGCCGTGGCTATGGAACACCTTCCTTCTATCCTCCATGAACTAGGGGTTCCGCTCTCCACACCGCGCCTGCTTATTGCAGGCGTTTTCGTATCGATTGCACAGGTGAGCTTCAGCTCACTGGAAACGGCGACCAAGGAAGAAATCATGATGAATCAGGAGCTGTTCCTGCGGCGCCGTACAAAACTGCACGTTCCTGCGGGCTCTGGCGGAGCCACACGCGCGCAGGTCGCATCAGCTGTCAAAGAAGTTACAGCGTTTCGATGCGTTCTCTCCGAGCCGCTGATCGAGCGAATCAGCATGCTCTCTGCGGTCGAACTCAAGAACTGGCTGCGTGAAGTCATTCGAGTCCTGCGGCGGCGCAGCGGTGCTCATGTACATCACCGACCGTTTTATCCTGACTTCCCCAATCAAGTCCTCGAAGCGACAGAGGCGGAGTTGTATCTCAACGCCGTCATTCACTACCACACACTTCGGCGCCTGCCACCCAGCGAACAGGTTCGGCCAGCCATGCTTGAAGGCAACTTCATCCATTGGGTCATCGAACCGGGAAGTGTCAGCGAGTTCGAGGCATTGCTCGAGCCGCTGGTCTCATCACGCACCTCGCTGTCCGAAGAGGAAGCTGCGGATGTCGGCTGGTTTATCCGAACGTACAAAAACGATGTGTTCCGTCTACTGCCCGAGACCATCCCGTTTCGCGAGATTCGCGCGCTGGTTGGCGGCGCACTGATCCTGCATATCGACGACGATGCGCAGGTTGAGGCCTTCCTTGAGCAAAATGTCGAAACGGCAACGGACGTGCTGCGCGTGGCGATCGCACTGCATGGTGGAGACGTGTCGCTGGCAACAGCGCAGACGCGCTTTGGCAAAATGAAACGCTCGATGCGGCGCAAGCTGTTGCGCCTGCTCGACCGCACGCCCAACGCTACGGAAGATGTGATGCGCCAGGCCGAACGCTGGAAACGACTGGCCGAAGTCCTGCATCCAGGCGATTACGCTGAGAAGTATCCGCGAGCATTCGCGGCCATCACCGCAGCGCGACGCAACGATCCGCCGTCCTCGTTCGGGTCGCGTGTCGAAACCATGCTTGCCCAACGCCAGATCGCCGCGCTTACGCCGGTGCTGCAGGATCGTCCCGGAGAATTCGCGCGCCGTCTGGACGTGATGTTACGGCGTGCCACAGAACCAGACGCGGTGCTCGACGCCTTTGCGGCTGTCGCGGCGCAAGTGTCCTCACCTGTGCTGCTGCAATTGCTGGCCCAGGTAAATGCCCCGCGCCCCCTGCCCTTGCGGGCGTTCACACCTAAAGGAGCACTGGCGAAAGTCTTCGGTACTGCTGATCGTCGAGAGTCGATCGCACCGCAGGTATTGGCACGTGCCGCACAGATTTGCGAGAACGCCCTGATCGCGCGTTTCACGTTGCTGCCACCACTGGGGCGTTGTTTCATCGATCCGGCGTTGCGCGAATACCGGGTGCCACTGGCACAGCGCGCCGCAGCGAAGTCGCTGCGAACACTGGTACGCGGCAGTCGGTTGCCAATGCCGGACACGCGATTCATTCGCCTGTTCCTGTGGTGGAAGAATGGTCGTGACCGCACGGACATCGACTTGTCCGCCGCCTTCTTCGACACCGACTTCGTCTTCAAGGAAGCGATCGCCTATTACAACCTCAAAGGTTATGGCGGTTACCACAGCGGCGACATCGTCGACGCGCCCAACGGCGCCTCCGAATTCATCGACCTCGACCTTGATGTTCTCGTCAAAAAGGGCGTCCGCTACGTCGTCACGTCCCTCAATTCGTTTACCTGGCAGCCATATTGCGACCTTCCTGAATGCTTCGCGGGCTGGATGGCCCGTGCCGACACTGCATCGGGGGAAGTGTTCGAGCCTCGCTCCGTGGTCGACCGCATCGATATCGCCTCCGACACGAGTATCTGCCTGCCATTCGTGATGGACCTGGAGGAGCGACGCATGATCTGGGCCGATCTGGGGCTGACTTCATCGCCCCGCTGGAACAACGTCGACAACAACCTCAGCGGAGTTTCGTTGATGCTGCGCGCCCTGGTGCATACACCAAGGCCGGATCTGCACACGCTTTTCGATTTACATGTGCGGGCACGAGGCGAACGAGTGCCCTCTGCAGAGCAGGCGCAGAGGGTGTTCGCACCTGAACAAGGTCTGACTCCGTTCGATACTGATCTGATTCGGTCTGAATATCTTTGATATCTGCGAAAGCATTGGCTCACTTTCAAAAGGACATCACGCAATAGCCGAGTAACACCCTCCCCTTGAGCACATCGGTCATCTTCCGCCTTTGTGTCTCAAGGATGAACACCCGCATGACCGCTCCCGAACGTCGTCTGCTGCCAAACGCAGCGGACAAAACCGCCCTCAAAGCCATCGCCACGACCATTGTGCAGAACTGCCCAAGTCTGCTCGATGCGGCCCGGCAAGTTGCGATCGAACTGCTGACCGACAAAGGGCTATCCGGCCTCGATCCCGACCAGGTTTATTTCCATCGATTCAAAACGGCGCAAAGCAGCGCGCTGACCTTTACCGGTTGGGAACACTTGCTGGAAAAGCCTTATGAAACGCTCACCCTCACGCAGTTGGTGATCCATCGCTTTCGTGCGACCGATCAAGACAACGCAGATTTGCTGGGCCTTTACTGTGGCTTCTACTCGGATGGCCCGGACGCGGAGAATTTCAATCAGGACAACGAAGTGCGACTGCTTGGCAGCGATGTGCTGAAGGCATTCTGGGCCGTTGATTTCAGCACGCGTTACAGCGATCAATTGGCCAAATTCTGGCAAACCTCGTCGGAAGATTTCCGCGCCATGGCCAAGTGCAGTTTCCTCAGTCAGGCGGTGCAGGCGCTGCAACAGGGGGACGTTGACGGCAATGATTTTCAACGCATCGTCAGCTCGCTGATCGGCCCCGTTACCTGGCCGGTAACCCTGCAAATGCTCCGATCGACGTACCCGGTCGGCGCGCAGGTGCGCACGCTGGATCTGGACGGTCACGTCGCCACTAACGTGCTGCGTCTGGTCGAAGACAGTGGCCGGCAGACCCTTTACCTGCCGGGACAAGCCCAGGCCTTTCGGCTGATGGACACTGCGGCGGATCTGCACTGGTGGTTGCTCGAACAGATGAATTCAGAGCAGAAACGCCCTTTGTTTCTCAAGCACTTCTCGCTGGCTGACAGCAATCACATCACCGAGAACCTCACTGATTTGATGAACCGTTTGGTGAGCACCTGGGGTCACAGCGATCACCGGATGATCAACCGCAGCAACGTTGCGATCAGCGGTGATGCCTTCACGTGGTTAAGCGATTCGACTCGCGCGGGCATGGCTGCCGAGGCGCATCTGGTGCTCACGTCCAACAGTGATTTGCGCAAGAAACTCTGGACCGGGTATCTGAGCGCCGGGCTGAAAGTGTTCGGCCCGATGGCGGCCGTGGGCTGGCCTGTGGCTTTGCCCTTGATCGGCGCCGGCGTCGCGAACATGGGGCTGAACATCGATCAGGCGATCAACGGCATTACGGCGACCGAACGTAGAGCCGGGGTGATCGGTGCGGTGCTCAGCGCTATCGAAACCGTATTCAATGTGCCGTTCCTGATCGGTACCGGCGCGCAACTGGAAGTCGGGCCACAGGTCGAGTATGCCGAGGCTGAAGAGATGCGCGGGCTGGTCGAACTTGCCTCGGCTGACACGCGATTATTGCCACCTGTGGATCCGCCACCCGTCACAGCGGCTGAAGAAGCAAGCAGCGAGTTGGCAAACGAGTTACCCAGCGGGGCGACATTGGTCGACGCCACTGAGCCCTTGAATACGGCTGCTACACGGCGAGGTTCGACATTTCCACAAGTACCTGCCAGCTATCGATGCAACGAGTTACTTGCGCAACATTCCGTAGAGGCGACGCCGGGGAAATACGAAGGCATTTACCGCCTCGACAACGAGCCCGGCCATGCCATCGAAATGGATGGCGATGCCTACTACGTGCGCTACTTCGCAGACTCGCAGGACAGCGGCAACTGGGCAATCATCAATCCCGAGCGCCCCAATCAGTTCGCTTATTCGTTGCCGGTCCGCCTGGGAAGCGCTGGCAAGTGGGAGCGCATGCCTGCGCTGCGGCTGCGCGGAGGTGGCCAATGCGTGGGCAAGGCGTGTGCGCCGGAGACAGATTTGAGCCCTTCTGAGGCAACACCATCGGTGGATCTGCCACGCGTCGAACCGCTTCCAGGCGTTCCGTGCCCGCTGCGCCTGGTTACGGCGCTCAAAGATATTTCAGAGACGGAAAAACCCGGAATGAGGAGATGGGCAATGAACTTGCCCAACGCTTCTGCCGAGTCAACAAGCGCTGGACGCCGTTATTTACTGGCTACCGACCGTTACCAGGCGCATTTCAGCGAACAACGAACAGCACTGCTGAACAACGCCGGAGAATTCTTTCGAGAGCTGAAATGGACAAATCTGCCGGGACGGCCGCTCATTCCGCAAATCGATCCCTTGATGCAAACCGAAGAGCTGATAGATCTGATGTTTGCCAATACCGATGGACTGGCGGTCGGAGAAACCCTCGATCGCATCGCCAGCATGCGCTTCATGATCGAGAACATGCCAACGTTCGCGCGGCATATCAGAACGCTCTACGTGCGTGGATTGCTGAGTGATTTCGCCCAAGAGGACCTCAACCATTTCTACCTCTCTGGAGACATGTCAGAGGAGCTCACTACCTATTTGTCCAGCCTGGGTACCGACCCTGAGAACCGGTTCAACATGCTCGAATTGATCAGGTCTGCCCAAGCCAATGGCGTCCGCGTCCATGGACTGGACGCAGCACAAACCTGCACGCTGAAAGTCCCACTCACTTCGATCGAAGAGCAGATGATCAAGACCCGCCTGGCAACGCAGATCATGCGTGACAAGCTCCTCAACAGACCCGGCAAGTGGGTGGCTCTGGTCGATGCCACGAACACCAATACCTTCAGGGACCTGCCAGGCATAAGCGAACTCAGGGGCGGTATCGGTTTGCGCATCGAAGAAGTCTGGCCCGACGAGGCAGCCGACGTCAGGATTGACCCGGGAGTGGAAGTCGCTCGCGGTCCATTTCACAACGGGGCGACGACAAGCAACGCCTTCGACCCTCTGTTCGCTGACCTGCGATTGCAGGTCAAGGCCCCCGTGCCGCCATGGAATGACGCTACGCTGGAAAAGCTTCTGCATCGCAATGGCATGTTCGTGATACGAAAAACAGAACCCAGCACATACACACTCGTGCGGCGCAACAGCGCCAGCAACATCGTGCAAACAAGGGTGCATTGCACCGCAGATGGCCGGTTTTATATCTGGGACCAGTCGATGCGCCGCATCACCGGCATGATATTCCGCGACATCGCCGCAGTAGCCGAGCGCCTGATTGAGCTCGGTATGACCCTGCAAAGTCGTTTACCCGCCTGACCTGTTTGCAGGGGTCTGAAACGAAAAAACCCTTGGCTTCACGCCAAGGGTTTTTCGTTATTCGAACCGCAGCGGGATCACTCCCACTCAATCGTCGCCGGCGGCTTGCTCGACACGTCGTAAGTAACGCGCGAGATGCCTTCGATTTCGTTGATGATGCGGCCGGAAACGGTTTCCAGCAGTTCGTAAGGCAGGTGCGCCCAACGCGCGGTCATGAAGTCGATAGTTTCCACGGCACGCAGGGCCACGACCCAGGCGTAACGGCGGCCGTCACCGACCACGCCGACCGATTTGACTGGCTGGAATACTACGAACGCCTGGCTGACCTTGTGGTACCAGTCGGCCTTGCGCAATTCTTCGATGAAGATGTGGTCGGCGCGACGCAGCAGGTCGGCGTATTCCTTCTTCACTTCACCGAGGATGCGCACGCCCAGGCCCGGGCCCGGGAACGGGTGACGGTAGACCATGTCGTACGGCAGGCCGAGTTCCAGGCCCAGACGACGGACTTCGTCCTTGAACAGCTCGCGCAGTGGCTCGACCAGTTTCAGGTTCATTTCTTCCGGCAGGCCGCCCACGTTGTGGTGTGACTTGATCACGTGGGCCTTGCCGCTTTTCGCGCCAGCCGACTCGATCACGTCCGGGTAGATGGTGCCCTGAGCGAGGTACTTGATGTTGTCCAGCTTGCAGGACTCGGCATCGAACACGTCAATGAAAGTGCGGCCGATGATCTTGCGCTTCTTCTCCGGGTCGGCTTCGCCGGCCAGGTTGTTGAGGAACTGCTCCTCAGCGTTGGCGCGGATTACCTTGACGCCCATGTTCTCGGCGAACATGGCCATCACTTGCTCGCCTTCGTGCAGACGCAGCAGGCCGTTGTCGACGAAAACGCAGGTCAGCTGATCGCCGATGGCCTTGTGCAGCAGCGCGGCAACCACCGAGGAGTCAACGCCACCGGACAGACCCAGCAGCACGTTGTCGGTGCCGACCTGGGCGCGGATGTTGGCGATGGCGTCTTCAGCGATCTTCGACGGCGTCCACAGGGCTTCACAACCGCAGATGTCGAGCACGAAGCGCGACAGGATGCGACCGCCCTGTTTGGTGTGGGTCACTTCCGGGTGGAACTGCACGCCGTAGTAAGCGCGGTCGTCGTTGAACATACCGGCGATCGGGCAGCTTGGGGTGCTGGCGAGGATGTGGAAGTCTTCCGGCATCTTGGTGACTTTGTCACCGTGGCTCATCCACACGTCGAGGCCGAACAGGCCGTCGGCGTCGATGTGATCTTCGATGCCGTCGAGCAGGCGGCTCTTGCCGACCACGTCAACGCGGGCGTAACCGAACTCACGCAGTTCGGAACCTTCCACCTTGCCGCCCAGTTGCTCGGCCATGGTCTGCATGCCGTAGCAGATGCCGAATACCGGAACGCCCAGGTCGAACACTGCCTGCGGGCAGCGCGGGCTGTTGGCTTCGTGCACGGACTCGGGGCCGCCGGCGAGGATGACGCCTTTAGGGGCGAATTCGCGGATCGCATCTTCGTCCATGTCGAACGGGTGCAGTTCGCAGTACACGCCGATCTCGCGCACGCGGCGGGCAATCAGCTGGGTGTATTGCGAACCGAAGTCGAGGATCAGGATGCGGTGAGCGTGAATGTCGAGGGCCATGACTCATTCTCATGTAGTGAATCAGAAACAACTCGGGGCTGAATGAACAGCCCCGGTGATTTAACGTTTTGCTGGAAGCCTCAACCTACGCGGTAGTTCGGCGCTTCCTTGGTGATCTGCACGTCGTGAACGTGGGACTCGGCCATGCCGGCACCGGTGATCCGCACGAACTCGGGCTTGGTACGCATTTCTTCGATGTTGGCGCTGCCGGTGTAACCCATCGAGGAACGCAGGCCGCCCATCAACTGGTGAATGATCGCGCTCAGGGTGCCTTTGTACGGCACACGGCCTTCGATGCCTTCCGGAACCAGTTTCTCGGCACCGGCCGAGGAGTCCTGGAAGTAACGGTCGGACGAACCTTGAGCCTGGGACATGGCGCCCAGCGAACCCATGCCGCGATAAGCCTTGTACGAACGACCCTGGAACAGTTCGATCTCGCCCGGGGCCTCTTCGGTACCGGCGAACATCGAGCCCATCATCACGCAGGACGCACCGGCCACGATGGCCTTGGACAGGTCACCGGAGAAACGGATACCACCGTCGGCGATCAACGGCACGCCGGTGCCTTCAAGGGCGGCGGCGACGTTGGCGATGGCACTGATTTGCGGCACGCCGACACCGGCGACGATACGGGTGGTGCAGATCGAGCCAGGGCCGATACCGACCTTGACTGCGTCGGCGCCCGCTTCGGCCAGAGCCTTGGCGGCAGCGCCGGTGGCGATGTTGCCGCCGATCACCTGCACTTCAGGGAAGTTCTCTTTGACCCAGCGTACGCGGTCGATCACGCCTTTGGAGTGACCGTGTGCGGTGTCGACCACCACCACGTCCACGCCGGCATTGACCAGTGCGGTCACGCGATCGCCGGTGTCTTTACCGGTGCCGACCGCAGCGCCGACGCGCAGACGACCTTGATCGTCCTTGCTGGCCAGCGGATAGGCTTTGGCTTTTTCGATGTCGTTGACGGTCATCATGCCTTTGAGGGCGAATTTGTCGTCGACGATCAGCACGCGCTCGATGCGGTGCTTGTGCAGCAGTTCACGGACGTCGTTCTTGTCGGCGCCTTCCTTGACCGTGACCAGACGCTCTTTAGGCGTCATCACTTCGCGGACAGTGGCTTCCAGACGGTTTTCGAAACGTACGTCGCGGGAGGTGACGATGCCGACCAGGTCGCCATCGTGCAGGACCGGAACGCCGGAAATGTTGTGCAGACGGGTCAGTTCGAACAGATCACGCACCGTGGCATCGGCCTCGATGGTGATGGGATCCTTGACCACACCGGCTTCGAACTTCTTGACCTTGCGCACTTCGGCAGCTTGCTGCTCGATGGTCATGTTCTTGTGGATAATGCCGATGCCACCTTCCTGAGCCATGGCGATTGCCAGACGGGCTTCAGTAACGGTGTCCATGGCGGCAGAAACCAGAGGAATATTCAGTTCGATGCCACGGGTAAGACGGGTCTTGAGACTGACTTCGTTGGGAAGCACCTCGGAATAACCGGGCACTAGGAGAATGTCGTCGAATGTCAGAGCTTCTTGGCTGATACGCAGCATCGCGGGGGCTCCCGAGCGGGAAAATGGAAGCGCGCCATTATAGTCAGACACCCCCTGCTGTTCAATGTAAAACTCAGCCTAATTGATAGATGGAAAAGCCCGGCCCTACAGCTCCACCTTGACCCAAGAGACAGGTTGATCGAGCCAATCGGCGAACTCGTCGATAAAGCTCTGCTTGAACCCCGCCTCCAGCCAATTATTGAAAATGAAACCGAGGTTGGAAAACGCGCACTCCTGCAAAAACAGGAAGCCGTTGATGTCGTCCTCATGCCCGCATTCGGGGCAGGTGAAATTGTCGGTGCGGCCTGGAAACCAGTCTTCAAGACTTTCGAACAGCGCCTCACCCACTTCGCGGCGGCACTCGGCGCAACCAGCCTCCTCGAGAAAGCCCTTGGCCGGTGTGTAGATGCAGCGTTTGGTGACGATCTCCAGGCCATTGATCGGCTCGCCGAACGGCAGCGCTTCGGGGTACAGCACCACGGCGCGAGCACCGTCGGCGATGGCATGGGCCATGCGGTTGCCGGTGCGGCCGCAGGTGGTCAGCTGTTCTTCGATGATGTTCTTGCGCACCAGCCAGCGCACGATCGCCCGCGCCCGGGGCTCGTGCACCGGCAGGGTGGAGATTTTCGGGACGATGATGCTTTGCGAGTTCATGGGAAATCCTGCGGTGTGACTTCTGACGCCTTCGCGAGCAGGCTCGCTCCCACATTCGAATGCAATCCCCTGTGGGAGCGAGCCTGCTCGCGAAGGCGCTCTAAAGGCCGGCAGCTTAATCCCTGAAGAAATCCGGTCAAGTGCTGAAATAGCGCACGATCAACGCGATGCCGCTAGCCAGCACCAGCCACGTCACCAGCCGCACAAACGCCTCGCGCGACAATTTCATGGTAAGCCGCCGGCCGATCCACAAGCCCAGCGCCATGGCCGGCAACAGACACAGCGCCAGCATCAACAAGGGTAGCTCGGCATACACACCGGCGATGACAAACAGACTCAAGCGCACCACGGTGCTGCAACTGATCAAGGCACTTTGCGTGGCCCGCGCCGCGTCCTTGGGCAGGCGGCTGTTCAGATAGATCGCGTAAAGAAAGCCGCCACTGCCAAACAAAGCGCCGAACAACCCGCCCACTGTGCCCATCGGCACCGCCCACGCTGCCGACAACTGTGCCGGCCGCGCTTTCACCCACAGGCTGTAAACCGCATAGGCGCTGATAAACAGCCCCATCAAAAGCAGTAACAGATCGGATTTCAGATTCAGCAGGAAGATCACCCCCAACGTGCAGCCGATCGCCATGCACGGCAGCAGCCTGAGCAATTCCGGCTTGGCGACGTCGCGCCGCGAGGGCAGCAGATTGCCGAATGCGGCGACGAAATCGAGCAGCACCAGCAGCGGCACGATTTTCGACAGTGGCATGAACAGGATCAGCATCGGCCCCGCGACCAGCGCCGTGCCGAAACCGGCGATGCCGAATACGATGTAGGCCAAGGCGATGGCCACCCCGATGACCGCCCAACCGCCCGCGCCCCACGACCACGCCCCCAACAGCTCCATCATGCTCATCGTCCGCATCCTTTATAAGACCGCGCTGACTGTAGCCAGTAGCGGGCAGCACGACCAGATATCAAATTGATCCCATGTGGGAGCGAGCCTGCTCGCGAAGGCGGAGTGTCATTCCCGTTGTTGTCCGCTGACACAATGCTTTCGCGAGCACGCTCGCTCCCACAGGGTTTTGTGCGGCGTCATGGTGATTGGCGGGCAAATGCCTTTAAACTGCGCCCCATGATTAAAGATCCCTTTGCAAGACTTGGCCTGGACCGTGAAGTCCTGACCGTCAGCCAGCTCAACGGCCGCGCGCGGGTGTTGCTTGAAGACGTGTTCAGCAACATCTGGGTCGAAGGCGAAATTTCCAACCTCGCACGTCCGGCGTCCGGCCACGTCTACTTCACCCTCAAGGACAGCGGCGCGCAGGTGCGTTGCGCGTTGTTCCGGCAGAACGCGGCCCGCGTGCGCCAAGCGTTGAAGGACGGTCTGGCGGTCAAGGTGCGCGGCAAGGTTTCGCTGTTCGAAGGTCGTGGCGACTATCAGCTGATCCTCGACACCGTGGAACCGGCCGGTGACGGCGCGCTGCGTCTGGCCTTCGATGCGCTGAAGGAAAAGCTCAGCGCCGAAGGCCTGTTCAGTGCCGAACGCAAAGTGCCGCTGCCCGCGCATCCGCAGCGCATCGGCATCATCAGCTCGCCGACCGGCGCGGTGATTCGCGACATCATCTGCGTGTTCCGCCGCCGTGCGCCGCAGGTGCAACTGACCCTGATTCCGACCGCCGTGCAGGGCCGCGAGGCCACCGCGCAAATCGTCCGCGCGCTGAAAATGGCCGATGCCCGCGGCTTCGACGCGCTGATCCTCGCCCGTGGCGGCGGCTCGCTGGAAGACCTCTGGTGCTTCAACGAGGAAGCGGTGGCGCGCGCGGTCGATGCCTGTGTCACGCCGATCGTCAGTGCCGTCGGCCATGAAACCGATGTTTCGATCAGCGATTTTGTCGCCGACGTTCGCGCCCCCACGCCCTCGGCCGCCGCCGAACTGCTCGCCCCGGATTCCAGCCATCTGATTCGTCAGGTCGAGAGCCTGCACCGGCGTCTGGTGATGCGCATGCGTGATCGCTTGATGCGTGATCGCCTGCGTCTGGAAGGCATGGCGCGACGGTTGCGCCATCCCGGCGAACGTCTGCGCCAGCAGGCGCAGCGTCTGGATGATCTGGACATGCGCATGCGCCGCGCTTTCGAACGCAGCCTCAATACCCGCCGCGAACGCCTGATCCGCCTGGAAACCCGTCTCGCCGGGCAACATCCGGGGCGCCAACTGGCCATGCTTCGCCAGCGCCTCGACAGTCTTGCCGAACGCCTGCCCCGGGCCATGCGCGATGCTTTGAAACAGCGTCGGCAGCAATTGCACAGTCAGATGCAGACCCTGCACGTGGTCAGCCCATTGGCGACTCTCGGTCGCGGTTACAGCATTCTGCTCGACGAGCACGGCCACGCGATTCGCAACGCTGCGCAGACCCACACCGGCCAGCGTCTGAAAGCCAAGCTCGGCGAAGGCGAACTGCAAGTGCGCGTCGAGGACAATCACCTGACGCCCGTCACCCTCTCTTTACTGGACTGATCCATGCCGCGTTTTCTCGCTTCGCTGCTGTTGCTCTGCCTGACCCTCAACGCCCACGCCGACAGTTACATCACCCGGCTGCTGAACAAACCGGTGCCGGGCGGCGTCGCCGTGGTGGATCTGGGCACCGCCGCGCAGGCGCCGAAAGCCACTTATCAAGGCAAACCGGTATTGGTGGTCAAAGAGCAGAACAACTGGTTGGCGATCGTTGGCGTGCCGCTGACGGTCAAGCCCGGCACGCAGCAGATCAGCAGTGGCGGGCGCAATCTGCCCTTCACCGTGGGCAGCAAGAAATATCCGGAACAGCACATCACCCTGAAGAACAAACAGCAGGTCAATCCGAACGCCGACAACCTCAAGCGCATCGAGGGTGAACTGGCGGAACAGATCGCGGCTTACCGCAGTTTCAGCCCGAACACTCCGAGCAATCTGCTGCTGGACAAACCGGTCAACGGGCCGCTGTCGAGCAAGTTCGGCGTGCGTCGTTTCTTCAATGGCGAAGAACGTAATCCTCATGCCGGTCTCGATTTCGCAGTGCCCGCGGGCACGCCGATCAAGACCCCGGCGGCGGGCAAGGTGATTCTGATCGGCAATTACTTCTTCAACGGCAACACGGTGTTCGTTGACCATGGCCAGGGCTTTATCAGCATGTTCTGCCACATGTCGAAGATCGACGTGAAGAACGGCCAGCAACTGGCCCGTGGCGCGGTGGTGGGCAAGGTCGGCGCGACCGGCCGCGCGACCGGGCCGCATATGCACTGGAACGTCAGCCTGAATGATGCGCGGGTGGATCCGGCGATTTTCATTGGTGCTTTCCAACCTTAAATATGTGTTGAGGCGACCGGCCTCTTCGCGAGCAGGCTCGCTCCCACAGGGGATCTTTGTTGTGAATAAGATCCAGTGTGGGAGCGAGCCTGCTCGCGAAGGCCGCCTATAAAACACCGCCATACTCAATGAATCTCCAAAAACTCAATTGCGCCCCAATCTAGCCTTACGCAAACATCAACAACTTCCACCGCCTAAAGCGCAATAAATTCCTGCAAAATCCCGCTTTCCGGGTATTCCTCTCAATTTTTTCCGACTGCTTGCCATCCTTTCCCCTCGCGGTTAGGGTTGAAGCCATGAAAACCTCTCACACCCTCATTCAGCTTCGCCAGCACCGCAGCCTGTGCCTCGTCAGTGCACGACTGCCAGGCTGAATCGCTGCGCCTCGTCCCACGCTTTTCCAAGAACATTCGTTCAACCGGCAGGCCGCCTCTTTTCGGCCCAGACAACAAGGAATTTCCCGATGAGCATGCTCAAAGACCCGTCTTCGAAATACCGCGCGTTTCCCGTCATCAACCTGCCGGATCGCACCTGGCCGTCGAAAACCATCGACGCCGCGCCGATCTGGTGCAGCTCCGACCTGCGTGACGGCAACCAGTCGCTAATCGAGCCAATGGACGCGGCGAAGAAGCTGCGCTTCTGGAAAACCCTGGTGCAGGTGGGCGTAAAGGAAATCGAAGCGTCGTTCCCCGCCGCGTCGCAAACCGACTTCGATTTCGTGCGTACGCTGATCGAAGAAGGCCACATCCCCGACGACACCACCATTCAGGTGCTGACCCAGGGTCGTGAAGACCTGATCGAGCGCACTTTCGAATCCCTGCGCGGGGCGAAGAAAGCCATCGTTCACCTGTACAACGCCACTTCGCCTTCTTTCCGTCGCATCGTCTTCAACCAGGACAAGGACGGCATCAAGGCCATCGCCGTCAACGCTGCCAAGCTGTTCGTCAAATATGCAGCCATGCAGCCAGAGACCGAGTGGACCTTCGAATACTCGCCGGAAACCTTCAGCGCTACCGAGCTGGAATTCGCCAAGGAAGTCTGCGACGCCGTGATCGAGGTGTGGAACCCGACGCCTGAGCACAAGATGATCCTCAACCTGCCGGCCACGGTTGAATGCGCGACGCCGAACGTCTACGCCGACCAGATCGAATGGTTCGGTCGCAACATCAACCGTCGTGACAGCGTGATCATCAGTCTGCACACCCATAACGACCGTGGCACTGGCGTCGCGGCCACTGAGCTGGGCCTGATGGCCGGCGCCGATCGCGTCGAAGGCTGCCTGTTCGGCAACGGCGAGCGCACCGGTAACGTCGACCTCGTCACCGTCGCGCTGAACATGTACACCCAGGGCGTCGACCCTGAGCTGGACTTCTCCGACATCGACGGCGTGCGCAAGGTCGTCGAAGAGTGCAACCAGATCCAGGTCCACCCGCGTCATCCGTATGTGGGCGACCTGGTGCACACCGCGTTCTCCGGCTCGCACCAGGACGCAATCCGCAAAGGCTTCGCCCAGCAGAAACCGGACACCCTGTGGGAAGTGCCATACTTGCCGATCGACCCGGCCGACATCGGTCGCAGCTACGAGGCGGTGATCCGCGTCAACAGCCAGTCGGGCAAGGGCGGCATCGCTTACTTGCTGGAGCAGGAATACGGCATCAGCCTGCCGCGTCGCATGCAGATCGAGTTCAGCCAGGTTGTGCAGCGTGAAACCGATCGCCTGGGCCTGGAGATGACAGCCAAGCAGATTCACTCACTGTTGATCAGCGAATATCTGCAGGCTAACACTCCGTATGCGCTGGTCAGCCATCGTCTGCAGGAAGAGAACGGCAACAGCGCCGTCGAAGTCGAAGTGGCAAGCAAAGGTCAGGGCGAAACCAACCTGCACTGGCGCGGCAAGGGCAACGGCGCGCTGGAAGCACTGGTCGCCGGCCTGCCGATTCCGGTGGAAATCATGGACTACAACGAACACGCGATCGGCGCGGGCACCAATGCCAAAGCGGCTGCCTATATCGAACTGCGGGTGAACGGTGAACGTGCAGTGCACGGCGTGGGTATCGATGAAAACATCACCACGGCGAGTTTCAAGGCATTGTTCAGCGCGCTGAACCGCTCGCTGAGCCAGCCAGAGGCAAAAGCAGCGTAATCGACCGCTGAAATGCGAAAGGCCCCGGAGTGCAAACTTCGGGGCCTTTTTTTGTAGATCAAAGGATGCGATCGTTCCCATGCTCCTCGTGGGAATGCCTCAAGGGACGCTCCGCGTCCAGTGACGCGGAGCGTCACGGGCTGCATTCCCACGCAGAGCGTGGGAACGATCGGCCTCGTTAGGTGAACTCGAAAGTGTCGGCATCCAGATTCGCCGGAAAGCGCTCGCGATACGCCGCCAACGGCGCCGCTTCCAGAATCACCTTGAACACGCCATCCGCCTCCCCCGCCGCCAGCAACGTCTCGCCCTGAAAATCCAGCACCTGACTGTCGCCGGTATAGGCGAAGCCTTTGCCGTCGCTGCCCACCCGATTTACCGCTGCCACGTAGCAGAGATTTTCAATCGCTCGTGCCGGCAGCAGGCGGTTCCAGTGCAGACGCCGTGCGCCCGGCCAGTTGGCGGTGTACAGCAGCAGATCGGTGTCCTGCGCGTCCCTGCTCCACACCGGGAAGCGCAGGTCGTAGCAGATCAGCGGACGAATCCGCCAACCCTTGAGCTCGAACTGCACCTGCCGCTCGCCGGGCGTGTAATGGTTGTGCTCGCCGGCCATGCGGAACAGGTGACGCTTGTCGTAATGCAGCACTTCGCCGTCCGGCCGCGCCCAGAGCAAGCGGTTGCGATGGCTGCCGTCGGCCGCCTGAATGATCACGCTGCCAGTAATCACCGCATCGAACTTCGCCGCCTGCGCCCGCAGCCATTTGCTGGTCGGGCCGTTTTCCGCTTCGGCGAGGGTTTCGGACTCCATTGAAAACCCGGTGGTGAACATCTCCGGCAGGATGATCAGATCGGCGCCCCGCGCCTGCTCAAGCAACAGCTCGAAATGCTCGAGGTTGGCCTGGCGGTCATGCCAGGCCAGGCTGGTCTGGATCAGCGCCAGGGTCAGGTCCGGCAATGCACTCAGATCACGCATAGCTTTTCCGCCGCTTCACGCAGCGTCTCCTCGCGTTTGGCAAAGCACAGGCGTATCAGGCGCTGGCCTTGCAGTGGAGTCTGGTAGAACACCGACACCGGAATGCTCGCGACACCGTGCTCGCGGGTCATCCACATGGCCATGTCGACATCATTCAGATCAGGACGGATCTGCGAATAATCGACCAACTGGAAATACGTGCCGGTGACACGGGTGAAGCTGAACCGCGACGGCGCGAGCAGATCGCAGAACAGATCACGCTTGGCCTGATAGAAACCCGGCAGTTCTTCAACGTGCTCCGGGTGCTCGGCCATGTAATCGGCCAGCGCGTATTGCAGCGGTGTGACGCCACAGAAACTGACGTACTGATGCACCTTGCGCAATTCGGCCGTCAGCGCTGGCGGTGCGACGACATAGCCGGTTTTCCAGCCGGTGACGTGGTACGTCTTGCCGAACGAGCTGACCACGAACGCGCGCTGATACAGCTCTTCATGGGCCAGCACGCTGACATGCGGCACGCCGTCGAAGACCAAGTGCTCGTAGACTTCGTCGCTGATCAGATAGATGTCGCGATCACGGATCAACGCCGCCAGTTGATCGAGCTCGGCGCGGCTGATCAATGCGCCGCTCGGGTTGTGCGGGGTGTTGATGACGATCATTTTCGTCCGCGGGCTCAGGGCCGCAGCGAGCTGGTCGAAATCGATGGAGAAGTCGACCGGATTCAGCTGCACATGCACGCAACGACCACCCGCCAGCTCCGTTGCCGGTGCGTAGCTGTCGTAGCACGGATCGAAGACGATGACTTCATCGCCGCTGTGGATAATGGCCTGAATCGCGCAGAAGATCGCCTGGGTCGCGCCGGGCGTTACCGTCACTTCGTGATCGGCATCGACAGTCACGCCGTAGCTGCGGGTGATCTTGGCCGCGATCTGCTGACGCAACACCGGCAATCCGGTCATCGGTGAATACTGGTTATGGCCACTGGCGATATGCCGCCCGACCGCATCACGCAGCGACTGCGGGCCGTCGAAATCCGGGAAACCCTGGGACAGGTTGATCGCGCCGGTCTGCGCCGCGAGCTGAGACATCTGCGTGAAAATAGTGATGCCGACATTCGGCAGCTTGCTGGTGATCATCGGGGGTTCTCTGCTCAACACCCGGCTCTGACGACGGCGCGGGAGAGCCCGAGGATAGCCCATCCGGCGCCCATAAAAAAAGGGCGCCAAACGGCGCCCTTCTCTCATTGAACAAACCCAATCCTGTGGCGAGGGGATTTATCCCCGTTCCGGCTGCGAAGCAGTCGCAAACCCGTTGAATGCGGTTTGACTGATACACCGCGGACACAGGTTTTGGGGCTGCTGCGCAGCCCATCGGGGATAAATCCCCTCGCCACAAAAGCCCCACACAAAATTGTGCAGGGCCTCGGATCACTTCTTGTCGCGGCGCTTCTTGCTGGCTTTCTTGTTGTGCGACATCAAGCGACGCTTCTTGTTGACCTGGCGGTCGGTCAGCGTGTTCTTGTTGCCTTCGTACGGGTTCTCGCCGCCCTTGAACTCGATGCGGATCGGCGTACCGACCAGCTTGAGTACACGACGGTAAGTGTTTTCCAGATAGCGCACGTACGACTTCGGCACTTTCTCGATCTGGTTACCGTGGATCACGATGATCGGCGGGTTCGCACCACCCAAGTGAGCGTAACGTAGCTTGATCCGGCGGTTGTTGACCATCGGCGGCGCGTGCTCGCCCACCGCATCTTCCAGAATCTGGGTGAGTCGGTTGGTCGGCCAGCGGGTAACCGCCGACTTGAACGAGTTCTGCACCGAGGCGTAGAGGTTGCCCACGCCCGTGCCGTGCAACGCCGAGATGAAGTGAATGTCGGCGTAGTCGACGAAGAACAGCCGGCGTTGCAGCTCGACTTTGACGAAGTCGCGCTCGCTCGGCGTCATGCCGTCCCACTTGTTGATCGCGATGACCAGCGCACGACCGGATTCGATCGCGAAGCCCAGCAGGTTCAAGTCGTGATCGACCACACCCTCGCGGGCGTCCATCACGAAGATCACCACGTTGGCGTCTTTGATCGCCTGCAGGGTTTTGACCACGGAGAATTTTTCGACTTCTTCGTGGATCTTGCCGCGCTTGCGCACACCAGCAGTGTCGATCAGCGTGTACTTCTCTTCATTGCGCTCGAACGGAATGTAGATGCTGTCGCGGGTGGTGCCCGGCTGGTCATACACGATGACGCGGTCTTCACCGAGCATGCGGTTGACCAGGGTCGACTTGCCGACGTTCGGACGGCCGATGATGGCGATCTTGATCCCGTCTTTTTCGCTCGGACCAGGAATGCGCTTGGCTTCCTCGCCTTCGGCAACGACTTCTTCCTCTTCGCCTTCAGCCGGCTCGTCATCATCGCGCGGGAATTCGCTCAGAGCGGCTTCCAGCAATTGCGTGATGCCACGGCCGTGGGCGCCGGCGATCGGGATCGCGTGGCCCATGCCCAGCGGGGCGAATTCGGCGCGGGCCATTTCCGGGTCGATGTTGTCGACCTTGTTGGCCACCACGTGGGAACGCTTGTTACGTTTGCGCAAATGTTCGGCGATCATCTGGTCGGCAGCGGTAAAACCGGCCTTGGCATCTACCAGAAACAGCACCACATCGGCTTCTTCGATGGCCAGCAGCGACTGCTCGGCCATTTTTTCGTCCATACCATGTTCGTCACCGGAAATACCGCCGGTGTCGATCAGAATGTAGGAACGCCCTTGCCACTTGGCCTCACCGTACTGGCGATCACGGGTCAGACCGGACAGGTCGCCGACGATGGCGTCACGCGTCCTGGTCAGGCGGTTGAACAAGGTGGACTTGCCGACGTTCGGTCGGCCCACCAGGGCGATTACGGGAACCATGCGGCTCTCCACTTCGTTATTTCAGAAAATACAAAAGCCGCTGCGAGGCAGCGGCTGGTGCTCGGGGCAACACCCGGGGGCGCTGCAAACCCTGCTGATGCAGGGCCGCTTGGGGATGAAACCCAAGCATAGTTGTTACTTGATGGTCAGGGCTTCCAGTTTGCCGCTGTTGCCATACACATAAATCGTGTCGCCCACCACCAGCGGACGGGCACGCAGGCCGTCGCTGTCGATGCGCTCACGGCCGACGAAACGACCGTCGACCTGACTCAGCAGATGCAGATAACCTTCCAGGTCACCCACAGCTACGTAGCTGGAGAACACTTCCGGTGCCGACAGTTGACGGCGAGCCAGTGAATCGTTGCTCCACAGTGCGGTGGTGGAACGCTCGTCGACGCCTTCAACGGTGCCTGAAGACAGGCTCACGTAGACGCTGCCGAAACCTTGAGCGATACCGGCGTAGCTCGACGCATCGCGCTGCCACAGTTGACGACCGCTTTCCAGGTCCAGTGCCGCAACGCGACCCTGATAGCTGGCCACGTACAGCGTGCCGCCGGACAGCAGCAGACCGCCGTCGATGTCGACCACGCGCTCCAGTTCCGAACGACCCTGTGGAATGGCAATGCGTTGTTCCCACACCGGCACGCCGTTGGAGATGTCCAGCGCAACCACTTTACCGGTCGACAGGCCGGCCACCGCCAAGCGGTTGGTCACCAGCGGAGCACTGGTGCCACGCAGGGTCAGGACCGCCGGGGTGCTGTCATACACCCAGCGCTGGTTGCCGGTGGCAGCGTCCAGACCGATCAGACGATCGTCCTGGGTCTGCACGACGACCACGTCGCCATTGTTGGCCGGCGGCGCGAGGACTTCACTGTTGACGCGGGCACGCCACTTCTCTTCACCGTTGCTGGTGTCCAGAGCGACGACTTCGCCACGCAGGGTACCGATCAGTACCAGACCGTAACCCACGCCAACGGCGCCGGAGACAGGCAGTTCCAGATCCTGGTCCCACTTCACGTCGCCATTGCTGCGATCCATGGCCATTACGACACCGGTAACATCGGCGGCGTAGATGGTGTCACCGTCGATCGCCGGCACCAGCATGTTGTAGGTTTCGCCCTGACCGTCACCGATCGAGCGGCTCCACTGCTTCTGCAGAACCACTTCTTCTTTGAAGTCGGTCAGTTCGGCCGGTGGCAATTCTTTCTTGCTGTTGCTGCTGCAACCCGCGGCCAGAAGGGCCAGAGCCAGCAATGCTGCATGCTTCCAACGGATCACGTCACGCATCCCCTTTGGCCAGGTCGTCGAGCTTGATTTGAAGGCCACCGACCGCCGCTTCATCCGACAGTGCCGCCTTGGCTTTTTGATACGCCTTGTTCGCGTCATCGGTACGGCCCAAGCGCACCAGCAGGTCGCCCTTGAGTTCTTCGCGAGTGGCCAGGAACGCTTTGTCGGCATCGCCGTCGAGTAGTTTCAGGGCGTCTTCGGCCTTGTCCTGCGCGCCCAGCACCTGCGCCAGACGCTGACGGGCGATTTCGCCCAGCGCCGGGTTGGCCGGCTTGTCGACGATGGCTTTGAGTTCGGTTGCCGCGTCGTCCAGCTTGCCGCTGTCGACCGCTACTTTGGCGACGAACAGGCTGCCGTACTGCGCGTAGGCCGAACCGCCGTATTCGCTGTTGAGCTTGCCGGCCAGATCCGCAACGCGGGCGGCATCAGGCTTGCCGTCAGGCGTCAGCGTGGTTTCCAGCAATTGCTGATAGAGCACCGAGGCGCCTTGCGACTGGTTACTCTGGTATTTGTGATATGCCTGCCAGCCGAACACGATGACCAGCGCCAACAGGCCGCCGGTGACCAGAGGTTTGCCGTTGCGTGTCCACCAGTCCTTCAAATCCGCCAACTGTTCGTCTTCGGTACTCGACACCCCAATACTCCTTAATCGCTAAATCGGCTGTTAAGACAGCTTCAACCCTGCACGACGCAGGTGGCCAGGTGAGCGGCGAGCGCATCCCAGGCAATGCTTTGTTGTTCGCCCTGGCCACGCAGGGGTTTGAAACCTACCACTTGCTGGGCCATTTCGTCGTCACCGAGGATCAATGCGTACAGCGCACCGCTCTTGTCGGCCTTCTTGAACTGGCTTTTGAAACTGCCGGCGCCGGCATTGACTTGCAGGCGCAGGTTTGGAAGTTCATCGCGAACCCGTTCGGCCAGGGCCAAACCGGCCAGCTCGGCCTCTTCACCGAAGGCGCAGAGGTAGACGTCGACCTGACGGGCAATTTCCTGCGGGATCTGCTCAAGGGTTTCGAGCATCAATACCAGACGCTCGATGCCCATGGCGAAACCGACGCCCGGGGTTGGCTTGCCGCCCATCTGCTCGACCAGACCGTCGTAACGGCCGCCCGCGCACACGGTGCCCTGGGCGCCGAGCTTGTCGGTGACCCATTCGAAAACGGTTTTGCTGTAGTAATCGAGGCCACGCACCAGTTTCGGATTGAGCACGTAAGGAATGCCAACGGCATCCAGACGCGCCTTCAGGCCTTCGAAATGAGCGCGGGACTCGTCGTCGAGGTAGTCGGCCATTTTCGGCGCATCGACCAGCACGGCCTGGGTGTCGGCATTTTTCGTGTCGAGCACGCGCAGCGGGTTGGTTTTCAGACGACGCTGGCTGTCTTCGTCGAGCTTGTCGTGGTGCGCCGAGAGGTACTCGACCAGCGCTTCACGATAGCGACCACGGGATTCGCTGGTACCGAGGCTGTTGAGTTCGAGCTTGACCGCATCACGGATGCCGAGCTCGCCCCACAGGCGCCAGGTCATGATGATCAGCTCGGCGTCGATGTCCGGACCGTCGAGGTTGAACACTTCCAGACCGATCTGGTGGAACTGGCGATAACGGCCTTTCTGCGGACGCTCGTGGCGGAACATCGGGCCGATGTACCAGAGTTTCTGCACCTGACCACCGCCGGTGATGCCGTGTTCGAGCACTGCGCGCACACAGGCCGCAGTGCCTTCCGGACGCAGGGTCAGGGAATCACCGTTGCGGTCTTCGAAGGTGTACATCTCTTTTTCGACGATATCGGTGACTTCGCCGATCGAGCGCTTGAACAGCTCGGTGAACTCGACGATCGGCATGCGGATCTGCTTGTAACCGTAGTTATCCAGCAGACGCGCCACGGTGCCTTCGAAATAACGCCACAGCGGGGTCTGTTCGGGCAGGATGTCGTTCATGCCACGAATGGCTTGCAGAGACTTGCTCACAAAATTTCCTTAATTCGTTCGATCAGCCGCGCGCGATAACGGCAGCGTCAGCTTCGACCTTTTCGGCCGCTTTCTGGCGGATCAGCTTTTCCAGCTCGTCCACCAGATTGTCATTCGTCAGCTTCTGCGACGGCTTGCCGTCGATGTAAATCAGGTTGGGCGTGCCGCCGGTTAATCCGATATGGGCTTCCTTGGCTTCGCCGGGGCCGTTGACCACGCAACCGATGACCGCGACATCCAGCGGCACCAGCAGGTCTTCAAGGCGCCCTTCCAGCTCGTTCATGGTCTTGACCACATCGAAGTTCTGCCGCGAGCAGCTCGGGCAGGCGATGAAGTTGATGCCACGGGAACGCAGGTGCAAAGACTTGAGAATGTCGTAACCGACCTTCACTTCCTCGACCGGGTCGGCCGCCAGCGAGATGCGGATAGTATCGCCAATCCCTTCGGCGAGCAGCATACCTAGGCCCACGGCGGATTTCACCGTACCCGAACGCAAACCACCAGCTTCGGTAATACCCAAGTGCAGCGGCTGAACGATTTCCTTCGCCAGCAGGCGGTAGGCTTCGACGGCCATGAACACATCGGAGGCCTTCACGCTGACCTTGAAGTCCTGAAAATTCAGGCGTTCGAGGTGTTCAACGTGGCGCAGCGCGGATTCAACCAGCGCCGCCGGGGTCGGCTCGCCGTATTTCTTCTGCAGGTCTTTTTCCAGGGAACCGGCGTTGACGCCGATGCGGATCGGAATGCCGCGATCACGGGCAGCATCGACCACGGCACGCACACGGTCTTCACGACCGATGTTGCCCGGATTGATGCGCAGGCAGTCCACACCCAGTTCGGCCACGCGCAAAGCGATTTTGTAGTCGAAGTGGATGTCAGCCACCAACGGCACTTTGACCAGTTGCTTGATCTTGCCGAACGCCTCGGCGGCGTCCATGTCCGGCACCGAGACGCGAACGATGTCGACGCCGGCGGCTTCCAGACGATTGATCTGCGCCACGGTCGCAGCGACATCATTGGTATCGCTGTTGGTCATGCTTTGCACAGCGATCGGCGCGTCGCCGCCCACCGGTACGTTGCCGACCCAGATCTTGCGCGATTCGCGACGTTTGATTGGAGATTCGCCGTGCATGACTTATTGACCCAACTTCAGGCGAGCAGTCTCGCCACTGGTGAACGGAGCGATATCGACCGGTTGGCCGTTGTAGCTGACCTGTGCTGCGCGGGCAACGCCCAGACGCACATTGAGCGGCGGTTTGCCGGAAACGGTCACGCTGTCGCCTTTATGCTTCAGACCACTGAAAATCACTTTGCCCCGGCCATCGGTCACCTGCGCCCAGCAATCGCCGGTGAACTGCAGCTGCACCTGGCCTTCGCCGGCAACCGGCGCAGCTGCTTCAGCGCTTGGCGCTTGAGCGACCGGCACGGCCGGGGCAGGTGTCGCTGGGACGTTCGGCGCTGGAGTGGCCGGAGCTGCCACCACTGGTGCAGGCGTCTGTGCCGGAGCGCTTGGCGCAACTGCCGGGGCAGTTGGCTCGGTAGCTGGCGCAGCAGATTCGGCGCCGGTCGATTCGGCATTGGTTTCCGACTGCGGCAAGGCCAGCGATGTCGAATTGTCAGCCTGATTTTCGGCGACAGCCTGGTCTTCCGGCTCGTCTATCGGGTGGATCTGCGTGGTGCCGTCAGCGCCTTCGACTTCGACGTGTTCCGGTGCGAGGCTGGTCAGATCGCGGGGGCGCTGGGAGGTCTGATCCTGCCACCAGACGAAACCGCCGCCGATGACCGCAATCAGCAACAACAGGCTGACGATACGCAAAATGGTGTGGGAAACCCGCACCGGCTCTTCGATACGACCGAGGGCGTGAACGTTGCTGCCCTGGGAGTCGGTGCCGGTGGACTGGTCGAACTGCTGAACCAGAACGGTCTGGTCCATGCCGAGCAATTTGGCATAGGCGCGAATGTAACCGCGAGCGAAGGTATGCCCCGGCAGCTTGTCGAAAGCGCCGGCTTCAAGATTGCTCAGGGATGTCACGGTGAGGTTGAGCTTGAGGGCCACTTCGGCCAGCGACCAGCCATTGCTTTCGCGGGCCTGGCGCAGGGTCTCACCGGGATTTACGCGATTCGCTGCTACAACTTCGGGATGCGCCGCTTTCATCATTGCTCCGACAGGTATTGCTGATATTCCGGCGTACCGGGATAGAGTCGTTTTAATTGCAGACCGTAACTGGCTGCCTTGTCGCGATCTTCAAACACTTTTGCCAGCCGAACGCCGAGCAATAGACTACGTGCATTTTGTTCGGTGAGCTGGCTGAAACGGTCGTAATAGTCACGCGCGGGCACATAATGCCTGTCTTCGAAGGACAACTCAGCCATTTCCAGCAATGCGCGTGGTTGTTGGCGATTCAGGCGCAGGGCTTTTTCCAGCTGTTGCTGTGCCAGATCACGCTGGCCAAGCTTGGCGGCGGTCATGCCGAGATTTTCGAAGACCCGCGAGCGCTCAGGATACAGGGTATCGGCGGCCGCTTGTTCAAAACGCTCGTAGGCTTCCTTGTAGCGCTGTTCTTCGTAGAGAAAACTGCCGTAGTTGTTGAGGATGCGCGCATCGGCGGGACGTGAGGACAGGGCCTTGCGAAAGTGCTCGTCGGCAAGTGCCGGCTCCATCTCGGCCTGAAACACCAGACCGAGGGCCGCATTGGCGTCGGGGTCGGAACCGTCCAGCTCCAGCGCTTTCTTCAATGGCACCTTGGCGCGCTCGGTCATGCCTTGCTGCAGATAGCCCAGCCCCAGCTGCACGTAGGCAGCCCGCGCTTCATCGCGGCCCTTGCTGGTCTTCATCGGGTTGTAGTCACCCGACAGGACACAACCAGCACACAGGCTGGCCAACAGCAACAGCAGCGCAAAGCGCAGGGACATAGAGATCCTCTCTTAGTTAGTGTTCGCGGCGTTCTGTGCCAGATCGCTGTCGGCGCTCAACTCGCGCACGGCGATGTAACGTTCGCTGCGACGGGTGCGATCCAGCACCTGCCCTACCAATTGACCACATGCGGCATCGATGTCTTCACCTCGGGTGGTGCGCACGGTGACGTTGAAACCGGCCTGATGCAACTGATCCTGGAAGCGGCGGATGGCATTGTTGCTCGGCCGCTCGTACCCGGAGTGCGGGAACGGGTTGAACGGGATCAGGTTGATCTTGCACGGGATATCTTTAAGCAACTCGATCATTTCCACCGCGTGCTCAAGCTTGTCGTTGACGTCCTTGAGCAAGGTGTACTCGATGGTCAGCACACGTTTCTCGCCAAGGGCGGACATGTAGCGCTGGCACGACTCGAGCAGCATCTTAAGCGGATATTTCTTGTTGATCGGCACCAATTGGTTACGCAATGCGTCATTCGGTGCGTGCAGGGACAACGCCAGGGATACGTCGATGTGCTTGGCCAGCTCATCGATCATCGGCACCACACCCGAGGTGGACAGGGTCACGCGGCGCTTGGAGATCCCGTAGCCGAGGTCATCCATCATCAGATGCATGGCGGCGACGACGTTGTCGAAGTTCAGCAACGGCTCGCCCATGCCCATCATCACCACGTTGGTGATCGCACGGTCGACGGTGGCCGGGACGCTGCCGAAAGATTTGTTGGCAATCCACACCTGACCGATGACTTCGGCGGCGGTGAGGTTGCTGTTGAAGCCTTGCTTGCCGGTGGAGCAGAAACTGCAATCCAGGGCACAGCCTGCCTGGGACGAAACGCACAAGGTGCCGCGCTTGCCCTGGGGAATGTACACGGTCTCGACGCAGCTGCCGGACGCCACGCGAACCACCCATTTACGGGTGCCGTCGCTGGAGATGTCCTCGCTGACCACTTCCGGACCACGCACTTCAGCAATGGCCTTGAGCTTGTCGCGCAAGGCTTTGCTGACGTTCGTCATGGCGTCGAAATCATCGACGCCAAAGTGGTGAATCCATTTCATTACCTGACCGGCACGGAAACGCTTCTCCCCGATTGAGTCGAAGAATTTTTCCATTTCCGGCTGGGTCAGACCCAGCAGGTTTGTTTTAACAGTCGATGTAGTCATGGATTCACCTTCACTCTGCAAGCAATGCTTAGCGAGTGGTTACTTCAGTAGCTGCGAAGAAGTAAGCGATTTCGCGAGCGGCAGCAGCTTCGGAGTCCGAACCGTGAACGGCGTTGGCGTCGATCGATTCAGCGAAGTCAGCACGGATGGTGCCTGGAGCAGCTTCTTTAGGGTTGGTAGCGCCCATCAGCTCACGGTTGCGAGCGATAGCGTTTTCGCCTTCCAGAACCTGAACGACAACCGGACCGGAAGTCATGAAAGCAACCAGGTCACCGAAGAAACCGCGCTCGCTGTGCTCAGCGTAGAAGCCTTCGGCTTCGGCTTTGGACAGTTGCTTCAGTTTCGAAGCTACAACGCGCAGGCCAGCGTCTTCGAAGCGAGTGGTGATCTTGCCGATCACGTTTTTAGCAACGGCGTCAGGCTTGATGATGGAGAAAGTACGTTGAACAGCCATGGTGTAACTCCAGAAACGGTAATTTGCGAAAAATTAAACCCGCGAATTATACGCGGGTTCTTGGGTATTGCCTAACCTGCGAGACGATCAGTCCAATTCTGCGGCCCAGAGCTCCTGAACCGCTTCGAGCACCTTCTCGCCGACCCGGCCGGAAGTAGCATCGAAGTCAGGCAGTTCAAGAATCATCTGCTGCAAACGGACAAAACCTACAGAGTACGGGTCGAGTCCCTCGTGGGCCTCGGCCAGCTCTTCTGCAATGCGTTGAACATCATTCCAACCGTAGCTCATGACAGTCTTACCAGTCAGTGCGGCGCTTCGGCCGCATGGTTAAGCGAATATTTCGGAATCTCGACGGTGAGGTCTTCCTCACCGACGATGGCCTGGCAAGCCAGACGTGATTGCGCCTCAAGACCCCAGGCACGGTCGAGGAAGTCTTCTTCCAGCTCGTCGGCCTCTTCCAGCGAGTCGAAACCCTCGCGGATGACGCAATGGCACGTGGTGCAGGCGCAGACGCCGCCGCATGCGCTTTCCATCTCGATATGGTGTTCGTGGGCCAGTTCGAGAATCGATGTGCCGGGCGCAGCCTCGACCACCATGCCTTCAGGGCAGAACTTCTCGTGGGGCAGAAAAATGACCTGCGGCATCAGATATCCTCGATTTCATTCAGGTTGCGCCCCGACAGAGCGGCTTTCACCGTCAGATCCATGCGGCGGGCAGCAAAAGCATCGGTCACTTGCGACAGACGCTTGGTCTGCTGCTCGATGGCATAACCATCGGTACCTTTCATCAGTTCGGCCAGTTCCTGCATTTGCAGTTCGATGACCATGCGCTCTTCGGCATCGAGCAAACGCTCGCCATCGGCATCCAGCGCGCCCTGCACCGCTTCGAGCAGGCGCTGGGCATCGACTTGCTGCTCACGCAGAACGCGGGCGACCTTGTCGTCATTGGCATGCTGGAACGAATCCTTGAGCATCTTGGCGATTTCGCCATCGGTCAGACCATAGGAAGGCTTGACCTGAATGCTCGCCTCAACGCCCGAACCCAACTCACGGGCAGACACGCTGAGCAGACCGTCGGCATCGACCTGGAAGGTCACGCGAATTTTCGCCGCGCCCGCCACCATTGCCGGAATGCCACGCAATTCGAAGCGCGCCAGAGAGCGGCAATCGCTGATCAGCTCGCGCTCACCCTGCAACACGTGGATCGCCATGGCAGACTGGCCGTCTTTATAGGTGGTGAAGTCCTGGGCGCGGGCGACGGGGATGGTGGTGTTGCGCGGAATCACCTTCTCCATCAGACCGCCCATGGTTTCCAAACCAAGGGAAAGCGGAATCACGTCGAGCAGCAGCAGTTCGCCGCCATCGCGCTTGTTGCCAGCCAGGGTGTCAGCCTGGATCGCGGCCCCGATGGCCACCACTTGATCCGGGTCGATTTCCGTCAATGGCTGACGACCGAAGGCTTCGGCAACAGCTTCACGCACACGTGGCACGCGGGTCGAACCGCCGACCATGACCACGGCATGGACGTCTTCCAGTTCGATACCAGAATCGCGAACGGCGCGGCGGCAGGCTTTCAGGCTGCGTGCGACCATTGGCTCGATCAGCGCATCGAAGGCTTCGCGGGTCAACTGTGCTTTCCAGTCGCCGTAAGCCACTTCCACACTGGCCGCATCGGTCAGGGCTTCTTTGGCCGCGCAGGCGGTTTGCAGCAGATTGCGCTGTGCGCCCGGATCGAGATCAGCGGACAGGCCAGCGCTCTCGATGATCCAGCCGGCAATCGCGTGATCAAAGTCATCGCCGCCCAGCGCGCTGTCGCCGCCAGTGGCCAGAACCTCGAAAACGCCGCCGGTCAGACGCAGAATGGAAATATCGAAAGTACCGCCGCCCAGGTCATAAATCGCCACCAGACCTTCAGCGTGCTGATCCAGACCGTAAGCCACCGCAGCCGCAGTCGGCTCGTTGAGCAGACGCAACACGTTCAGACCGGCGAGCTTGGCCGCATCTTTGGTGGCTTGGCGCTGCGCATCGTCGAAGTAGGCAGGAACGGTGATTACCGCGCCAACCAGTTCGCCACCCAAGGTCGCTTCAGCGCGCTGACGCAGGACCTTGAGGATATCGGCGGAAACTTCAACCGGGCTTTTTGGGCCTTGCACGGTGTCGATGAACGGCATGTGCGATTCGCCGCCGACAAAGCGGTACGGCAGTTGCTCGCCCAATTGCTTGACGTCGGACAGACCACGACCCATCAAGCGCTTGACCGAGAGCACGGTGTTCAGGGGATCGGAGGATGCCGCCAGCTTGGCGGACTCACCGACTTCGACGCGGTCGGCGTGATAACGCACAGCGGACGGCAGGATGACCTGCCCGTTGGCGTCGGCCAGCGGTTCGGAAAGACCACTGCGCAGCGCAGCGACCAGCGAATTGGTAGTACCCAAGTCGATGCCCACAGCCAGGCGACGCTGGTGCGGTTGAGGACTTTGGCCGGGTTCGGCGATCTGCAGTAGAGCCATGGTGATCAGGTCTTGTCTGTCTGTCAGCGTGCAATCAGGGCAGCACTGGGTTAATCGTCGAGGCGCTCTTCCAGCTGGCGCACTTCGTAGGTGAGCTTGTCGAGGAACTGCATGCGCCGCATCAGGCGTTCGGCCTGCTCGCGTTGCGCTGCATCATCCCAACAGGCTGCGAAGCTTTCGTTGAGCTGCTCCTGAGCCGCCTTCAAGCGACGCTTGAACACGGCGACACCGTCGAGGTCGGCACTGTCCTGCAGATCTTCGAGCTCTTCGCGCCATTGCATCTGCTGCAGAAGGAATTCGGGATCGTGGACAGTGACTTCCATCGGCACTTCATGCCCGCTGATTTTCAGCAGGTAGCGTGCGCGCTGGGCCGGACTCTTGAGCGTCTGGTAGGCGTCGTTGAGCCGCGCCGATTGCTCGAGCGCCGAGCGCTGCTCGCGTTCGGATGCATCGGCAAAACGGTCAGGATGGACGCCGCGCGCCAACTCACGGTAGCGCGTGGCCAACTGCTCGAGATCCAGGCGGAAGCTCGGTTGCAGCTCGAATAAAGCGAAATGACAAGGAATACCCACGACCAGCCTCAGATGTTGAAGCTTTCGCCGCAGCCACATTCACCGCGCACGTTGGGGTTGTTGAACTTGAAGCCTTCGTTCAACCCTTCCTTGACGAAGTCGAGCTCGGTGCCATCCAGGTAGGCCAGGCTTTTCGGGTCGATGATCACCTTTTCGCCGTGACTCTCGAACACCTGATCCTCCGCCACTACCTCGTCGACAAACTCCAGCACGTACGCAAGGCCGGAACAGCCTGTGGTGCGAACACCCAGACGAATCCCTTCACCTTTGCCGCGCCCGTCGAGGGAGCGCCGCACGTGTCGAGCAGCCGCTTCTGTCATGCTGATAGCCATCGTTGACTCCTTACTCGTCGCCGAATCTTGAAATTCAGATCAAGCCTTTCTTCTGCTTGTAATCGCGAACAGCCGCTTTGATAGCGTCTTCAGCGAGCACGGAGCAGTGGATTTTCACTGGCGGCAAAGCCAGTTCTTCGGCCAGCTGAGTGTTCTTGATGGTTTCGGCTTCGTCCAGGGTCTTGCCCTTCATCCACTCGGTGGCGAGAGAGCTGGAGGCGATCGCCGAACCGCAACCGTAGGTCTTGAACTTGGCGTCTTCGATAACGCCCTGATCGTTGACCTTGATCTGCAGACGCATCACGTCGCCGCACGCCGGAGCGCCGACCATGCCGGTGCCGACATCAGGATCTTCCGCGTTCATCTTGCCGACGTTGCGCGGGTTTTCGTAGTGGTCGATGACCTTTTCGCTGTAAGCCATGATTCTCAATCCTCACTCATCAGGGCCGCTCTTGAGACCCTGCAACTGCGCTGCGTTAACGCCGCGTCGCTACAGGATCTGTATCCGGCGGCTTCTATAGTTAGTGTGCCGCCCACTCGATTTTCGAGATATCGACGCCGTCTTTGTACATGTCCCACAGCGGCGACAGAGCGCGCAGCTTGGTAACGGCCTCGCAGACTTTCTGCGCGGCGTAATCGATTTCTTCTTCGGTGGTGAAACGGCCGAAGGTAAAGCGGATCGAGCTGTGTGCCAGTTCGTCGTTGCGGCCCAGGGCACGCAGTACGTACGAAGGCTCCAGCGACGCCGAGGTGCAGGCCGAACCGGACGATACCGCCAGATCCTTGAGCGCCATGATCAGCGACTCGCCTTCAACGTAGTTGAAGCTCAGGTTCAGGTTGTGCGGAACGCGGGCGGTCAGGCTGCCGTTGACGTACAGCTCTTCCAGGTGCTCGACCTGCTTGTAGAAGCGATCGCTCAAGGCTTTGATGCGCACGTTTTCAGCGGCCATGTCTTCCTTGGCTACGCGGAACGCTTCGCCCATGCCGACGATCTGGTGGGTCGCCAGGGTGCCGGAACGCATGCCGCGCTCGTGACCGCCGCCGTGCATGGTCGCTTCGATGCGCACACGCGGCTTGCGGCTGACGTACAGCGCGCCGATGCCTTTAGGGCCATAAGTCTTGTGGGCGGAGAACGACATCATGTCGACTTTCAGCTTCTGCAGGTCGATCTCGACCTTGCCAGTTGACTGAGCCGCGTCGACATGGAACAGCACGCCTTTGGCGCGCAGCATCTCGCCGATGGCAGCGATGTCGTTGATGGTGCCGATTTCGTTGTTGACGTGCATCACCGACACCAGAATGGTGTCTTCGCGCAGTGCGGCGTCAATCATTGCAGGGGTGATCAGACCGTCTTCGGTCGGCTCGAGGTACGTCACTTCGAAGCCTTCACGCTCCAGCTGGCGCATGGTGTCGAGGACAGCCTTGTGCTCGATCTTGCTGGTGATCAGGTGCTTGCCCTTGGAGGCGTAGAAATGTGCCGCGCCCTTGATCGCCAGGTTGTCGGATTCGGTGGCACCGGAGGTCCAGACGATTTCGCGCGGGTCGGCATTGACCAGATCGGCCACCTGACGACGAGCGTTTTCGACAGACTCTTCAGCCTTCCAGCCGAACACGTGGGAACGGGACGCCGGGTTACCGAAGTTTCCGTCGACCAGCAGGCATTCACTCATTTTCTGCGCAACGCGCGGATCAACCGGGGTGGTTGCAGAGTAATCAAGGTAAATCGGCAATTTCATGGACTATCTCCTAAATCAGGGCTGGCGTGCCGCGGGTAGCTCTTCGGCTGTCATTCGACGGCGGACGCTTCAATCTTGTCCAGGCGTGGCGCCTTGCTGCTGCAACGGCGCTGGTCCTGACGCTGGGCCACTTCTTGTACCTCACGGCGAGTCACAAGGTCGGCCAAGCTGATACCGCTCAGAAATTCGTGAATCTGCAGGCTCAAATCGCACCACAGATGATGGGTCAGGCAGGTATCGCCGGAATGGCAATCGCCCTGGCCCTGGCACTTGGTGGCATCGACCGATTCGTTCACCGCATCGATCACCTGGGCGACCTGAATGCCCTGCATGTCGCGGGACAACTGGTAGCCACCACCCGGACCGCGAACGCTGGAAACCAGGTTGCTGCGGCGCAGCTTGGCGAAGAGCTGTTCGAGGTAGGACAGGGAGATGCCTTGGCGCTCGGAGATATCGGCCAGAGACACCGGCCCGTGCTGCGCGTGCAACGCCAGGTCAAGCATGGCGGTCACGGCGTATCGGCCTTTTGTAGTCAGTCGCATGGACAGTTACCACGGAGTTCGGAATGGGCGGGAGTATGCAATTCCCGAGCATTTAAGTCAACTATAAGACCTAGTGCTTTAGTCGGGTTTACCCGCAAAAGAGCGCGCGCACTATAGCAAAGACGGGGCGCGGACAGCCAGCGCAACCGCGTGATCGTTCTTCGCGAGCAGGCTCGCTCCCACATTGGAATGCATTGCTCTTGTGGGAGCGAGCCTGCTCGCGAAAAGCAGCGCCGCGGTTCAGCCGGCTTTCGATTCGTCCTTGCCCTTGACGCAAGCGAAGTCTTCTTCGCGCAGCTCAGGCAGATCTTTCGCACAGTAATTGCTGCCCAGATCCTTCAGCGCGCCGCACATGCCTTCCAGACGCCCGTCCACCGCTTGCAGATGATCGAGCAGCTGGCCGATGGCGCGGGCCACCGGGTCGGGCATGTCTTCGCTGACGCCATAAGCGTCGAAGCCGATCTTTTCCGCCATGGCTTTGCGCTTGGCGTCCTGCTCTTTGTCGGTCTTGATGATGATCCGCCCCGGAATCCCCACCACCGTTGCGCCCGGCGGCACTTCCTTGGTGACCACAGCGTTGGAGCCGACTTTGGCGCCGGCACCCACCGTGAACGGGCCAAGCACCTTGGCGCCAGCACCAACCACCACGCCGTCACCCAGTGTCGGGTGGCGCTTGCCTTTGTTCCAGCTGGTGCCGCCGAGGGTCACACCTTGATAGATGGTGACGTCGTCGCCGATCTCGGCGGTTTCACCAATAACGATGCCCATGCCGTGGTCGATGAAGAACCGCCGACCGACCTTGGCGCCCGGATGAATCTCAATCCCGGTCAGCCAGCGACCGAAGTTCGACACCAGTCGCGCCAGCCACTTCAACTCGTTGCGCCAGAGCATGCCGGCCAGACGATGAATCCAGATCGCATGCATGCCGGGGTAGCAGGTCAGGACTTCAAAAGCGTTACGCGCCGCCGGGTCTCGATGGAATACGCTTTGGATATCTTCACGCAAACGCTCAAACATCATTTAATCCTTCCGCTTTAGAAGCTCGCCACGGGCCGCTTTCTGGGTTTCCGTGAGGATGCCACGCAAAATATTCATTTCCGCCCGGCTGACCGAGCTGCGTCCGTACAACCGGCGCAGGCGCGCCATCAAGTGCCGAGGCTTTTCCGGGTCGAGGAACTCGATGGCAACCAGCGTCTGCTCCAGGTGCTCATAGAATCGCTCCAGCTCATCCATGGTCGCCAGCTCGGCACTTTTCACCGAGGCCACTTCTTCTTTCTCGACCTTGCTTGGCTGACCCTGTGCGGCCAGCCAGGCCATGCGCACTTCATAACTCAACACCTGCACCGCCGCCCCGAGGTTCAGCGAACTGAACGTCGGGTCGGAAGGGATGTGCACGTGAAAGTGACATCGCTGCAGCTCTTCGTTGGTCAGGCCGGAGTCTTCACGGCCGAACACCAACGCAATCTCGGCACCCTGCCCGGCTTCCTCGACCACTTTGTTACCGCATTCGCGCGGATCCAGCAGCGGCCAGGGAATACGCCGGTCGCGGGCGCTGGTGCCGAGCACCAGATTGCAGCCGACCAGAGCATCTTCCAACGTGGCGACGACTTGCGCGCTTTCAAGGATGTCACCGGCACCAGAGGCGCGGGCATCGGCCTCGTGGTGCGGGAAGACCCGCGGTTCGACCAGCACCAGTCGCGACAGACCCATGTTTTTCATGGCGCGCGCGGCCCCGCCGATGTTGCCGGGGTGGCTGGTGTTGACCAGGACGACACGAATGTTCTGCAGCAAGGGAGGCGCTCTCGGACACAGGAAAGGGGGGCAAATCTTACAGAACAGCCTACCGTTAAGCTATGAAAGCGAACAGCGTCCTTCACCTGAAGAAAAGTTCTGATAGAATGCGCGGCTTTCTTTAACAACCTTAGGTGACACATCCATGCAGCCCATGCTGAATATCGCGCTGCGCGCCGCCCGCAGCGCCAGTGAACTGATCTTCCGCTCCATCGAGCGCCTGGATACCATCAAGGTCGACGAAAAAGACGCCAAGGATTACGTATCCGAGGTCGATCGCGCCGCTGAACAGAAAATCATCGATGCCCTGCGCAAGGCTTACCCGAATCACTCGATTCAGGGTGAAGAAACCGGCCTGCACGCTGGCAACGGCATCGAAGGCGAAGAGTACCTGTGGATCATCGATCCGCTGGACGGCACCACCAACTTCCTCCGTGGCATTCCGCACTTTGCAGTGAGCATTGCCTGCAAATATCGTGGTCGCCTGGAACACGCAGTGGTTCTGGACCCGGTCCGCCAGGAAGAATTCACCGCCAGCCGTGGTCGCGGCGCTCAACTGAACGGTCGTCGTCTGCGCGTAAGCGGTCGCACCAGCCTCGACGGCGCTCTGCTCGGCACTGGCTTCCCGTTCCGTGACGATCAGATGGACAACCTCGACAACTACCTGGGCATGTTCCGCGCCTTGGTTGGCCAGACTGCCGGCATCCGCCGCGCCGGTTCGGCGAGCCTGGACCTGGCTTACGTGGCTGCCGGTCGTTTCGATGCGTTCTGGGAATCGGGCCTGTCCGAGTGGGATATGGCTGCAGGCGCGCTGCTGATTCAAGAAGCCGGCGGCCTGGTGAGCGATTTCACCGGCGGTCACGACTTCCTGGAAAAAGGCCACATCGTTGCCGGCAACACCAAATGCTTCAAGGCAGTGCTGACGGCGATCCAGCCGCACCTGCCAGCCTCGCTGAAGCGCTAAGTTTTCCGCGAAACCAAAAAGCACCCTTCGGGGTGCTTTTTTATGCCTGCAATTCCAAACAGCACAATTCCCTGTGGGAGCGAGCCTGCTCGCGAATGGGCGTGTCAGCAAAGGAAATATCAACTGTTGGACCGCATTCGCGAGCAGGCTCGCTCCCACAGGTGAGAATCGCGCGCCGCCCTGAATCGCGGGTATAAAAAAAGCACCCCGCAGGGTGCTTCTTTTCACAACCGTAAATCCTTACTGAGCCGGCTCATTCTGCGACAGGATCAGCTTGCCTTCCTTGTCGACCGGAATCTGGTTGCCCGGATCGCGATCCATCCGCACCTTGCCTTCCTTGCCATCAAGCGAGTAACGCACGTCGTAACCGACGACCTTGTCGCTGATGTCATTGACCGTGTTGCAGCGAGTTTGCGTGGTGGTGTAGGTGTCACGCTCCTGCATGCCCTCCTGCACCTTGTTGCCCGCATAACCGCCACCGACCGCACCGGCCACCGTGGCAATCTTCTTGCCGGTACCGCCGCCAATCTGGTTACCCAGCAAACCACCGGCCAGCGCGCCGACCACGGTACCGGCGATCTGGTGTTGATCTTTTACCGGTGCCTGACGGGTCACCGTTACATCCTTGCATACTTCACGTGGAGTCTTGATCTGTGTCTTGACCGGCTCAACGGCTAATACTTGCGCATACTCAGGGCCGCTTTTAACCAGGCTGTAGGTGGCAACAGCACCCCCGGCTGTGACACCGACAGCACCCAATACCGCACCAACCAGCAACGACTTGTTCACATGAACCTCCTGACCATCACAAGCGGGACGCGCCCGCGCTTCTCCCAGCCTTGGAGCACAAAAAAAGGCGCGAGTTCAACTCGCGCCTTTTGTTGGCTGACAGCCGGAAAAATCGCTGGCCGTTATGGACGGTCGTCGACTTCCTTGTCGGTGTTAGCCGGAGGAATCAGATCCTCGGTGGTCAGGTTCAGCCAGATCAGCACCACGTTGGCGATGTAGATCGACGAGTAGGTACCCGCCAGTACACCGATGAACAGTGCGATGGAGAAACCGAACAGGTTGTCGCCACCGAAGAACAGCAGCGCCGCGATCGCCAGCAGAGTGGAGATCGAGGTCGCCATGGTGCGCAGCAGGGTCTGAGTGGTCGAGATGTTGATGTTCTCGATCAGCGTCGCCTTGCGCAGCACGCGGAAGTTCTCACGCACCCGGTCGAAGACCACGATGGTGTCATTCAGCGAGTAACCGATGATCGCCAGCACTGCCGCCAGCACTGTCAGATCGAAGGTGATCTGGAAGTACGAGAGGATACCCACGGTCACGATCACGTCGTGGATCAGCGACACAATGGCGCCGACCGCAAACTTCCACTGAAAGCGGAACGCCAGGTAGATCAGAATGCCGCCGAGCGCCAGCAGCATGCCGAGGCCGCCCTGGTCGCGCAGTTCTTCACCGACCTGCGGGCCGACGAACTCGACACGCTTGACCGTCGCCGGGTTGTCACCGCCGACCTTTTGAAGCGCTTCCGCTACTTGATGGCCCAACTGCGGGTCTTCACCCGGCATGCGCACCAGCAGGTCGGTCGTCGCACCGAAGTTCTGCACCACGGCTTCGTGATAACCGGAAGTCGCCAGTTGCTCGCGCACCTTGGTGACGTCGGCCGGACGCTCGTAGGTCAGCTCGATGAGCGTACCGCCGGTGAAGTCCAGGCCCCAGTTCATGCCCTTGGTGGCGACACTGAACAAGGCAATGACGGTAAGCAGCAATGTGACGCCGAACGCGAAGTTGCGAACGCCCATGAAGTTGATTGTACGTAACATGGCAGCCCCTTAAATCCACAACTTCTTGAAGTCACGTCCGCCAAAGATCAGGTTGACCATTGCGCGGGTCACCATGATGGCCGTGAACATCGAGGTAAAGATCCCGAGGGACATCGTCACTGCGAACCCCTTCACCGGGCCGGTGCCCATGGCGAAGAGAATGCCGCCGACCAGCAACGTGGTCAGGTTGGCGTCGAGAATCGCGGTGAATGCCCGGCCGAAGCCTTCGTTGATTGCCCGCTGCACAGTCATGCCGGCGGCGATCTCTTCACGAATCCGCGAGAAGATCAGTACGTTGGCGTCGACCGCCATACCCATGGTCAGGACGATACCGGCGATACCCGGCAGGGTCAGCGTGGCGCCCAGCAATGACATCAACGCCAGCAGCAGCACCATGTTCACCGCCAGCGCGACGGTGGCGATGACGCCGAAGAAGCGGTAGATGGCGATGATGAACAGCGATACGAACAGCATGCCCCACAGGGAAGCATCGATACCTTTGGTGATGTTGTCAGCACCCAGGCTCGGACCGATTGTGCGCTCTTCAGCGAAGTACATCGGTGCAGCCAGACCACCGGCACGCAGCAGCAGCGCCAGTTCGGACGACTCGCCCTGACCGTTCAGGCCAGTGATGCGGAATTGCGCACCCAGCGGCGACTGAATGGTCGCCAGACTGATGATCTTCTTCTCTTCCTTGAACGTCTGCACCGCAACGTCTTTCTCGACGCCATCGACCACTTGCTTGGTGTAAGTGGTGACCGGACGCTGTTCGATGAAGATCACCGCCATGCTGCGACCGACGTTGGAACGGGTCGCGCGGCTCATCAGCTCGCCACCGTGACCATCCAGACGGATGTTCACTTCAGGCGTGCCGTGTTCGCCGAAACCGGCCTTGGCGTCGGTGACCTGGTCACCGGTGATGATCAGGCCACGCTCGATCTGCGCAGGAGGACGGTTGCCTTCGCGGAATTCGAACGATTCGGAAGTGGCTTTCGAAGCGCCCGGCTCGGCGGCCAGACGGAACTCAAGGTTGGCCGTCTTGCCGAGAATGCGCTTGGCTTCGGCAGTGTCCTGCACGCCCGGCAGCTCAACCACGATGCGGTTGGCGCCCTGACGCTGGACGATCGGTTCGGCAACACCCAGCTCGTTGACGCGGTTACGTACCGTGGTCAGGTTCTGCTTGATGGAGTATTCACGGATTTCCGCCAGCTTGGCCGGGGTCATCGCCAGACGCAGCACCGGTTGACCGTTGAGGTCGGCCGGAACAATGTCGAAATCGTTGAAGTTCTTGCGGATCAGCGCACGGGCCTGTTCGCGAGAGTCTTCATCGCTGAAGCCCAACTGAATGGCACCGCCCAGTTGCGGCAGGCTGCGATAGCGCAGCTTCTCTTTGCGCAGCAGGCTCTTGACGTCGCCTTCGTAGACTTTCAGGCGCGCATCGAGGGCTTTGTCCATGTCCACTTCGAGCAGGAAGTGCACACCACCGGACAAGTCCAGACCCAGCTTCATCGGGTGCGCACCGAGGTTGCGCAGCCATTGCGGGGTGGTCTGTGCCAGGTTCAGCGCGACGACGTAGTCATCACCCAATGCCTTGCGTACAACGTCCTTGGCCGGCAGCTGATCTTCAGCCTTGCTCAGACGGATCAGACCGCCCTTGCCGCCCGCCGTCAGCGTAGCCGCCTTGACGTTGATGCCGGACTCTTTCAGCGCCGTGCTGACTCGAGCCAGATCGGCGTCATTGACCTGCAGAGCCGTGCTGGCGCCGCTGATCTGAATCGCCGGGTCATCGGGGTAAAGATTGGGAGCGGAATAAATCAGACCGATCGCCAGCACCGCCAGGATCAGAATGTATTTCCACAGAGGGTATTTGTTCAGCATCACGCCGCCCGTTATGAACGCGGGGCGCCTTGCGCGCCCCGTCGATTGAGTAGAAGTTGTTGCTCTTAGATCGCTTTCAGCGTGCCTTTTGGCAGCGTGGCGGCGATGGCGCCTTTCTGGAACTTCATTTCCACGGTGTCGGAAACCTCCAGAACCACGAAGTCATCGGCAACCTTGGTGATCTTGCCGGCGATGCCGCCAGTGGTCACGACTTCGTCGCCCTTCTGCAGGCTGCTCAGCAGGTTCTTCTGCTCCTTGGCGCGCTTGGCCTGTGGACGCCAGATCATCAGGTAGAAGATGACCAGGAAGCCGACCAGGAAAATCCACTCGAAGCCGCCGCCCATTGGGCTTGCAGCAGCCGGTGCAGCTGCGTCAGCCATGGCGTTAGAGATAAAAAAGCTCATTTAGCACTCCAGTTGCAAATGTTGAATCTTGGGGTCAGAAAACTCAGTCCAAAGGCGGAACGGGAAGTCCGCGTTTGGCGTAGAAGGCATCGACAAAGGCGGCCAATGTACCCTGTTGAATAGCCTCGCGCAAACCAGCCATCAGCACCTGATAATGGCGCAAGTTATGGATGGTATTGAGCATGCTGCCGAGCATTTCGCCGCACTTGTCCAGGTGATGCAGATAAGCGCGCGAGAAGTTCTGGCAGGTGTAGCAATCGCAGGTCGGATCCAGCGGCGATTCATCATGGCGATGGAACGCGTTACGGATCTTCAGCACACCGGTATCGATGAACAGATGCCCATTGCGGGCATTACGGGTTGGCATCACGCAATCGAACATGTCCACCCCGCGGCGCACACCCTCAACCAGATCTTCCGGTTTGCCAACGCCCATAAGGTAACGAGGTTTGTCAGCGGGCATCTGGCCCGGCAGATAATCCAGCACCTTGATCATTTCGTGCTTCGGTTCGCCCACCGACAGACCGCCGATGGCGAGGCCGTCGAAGCCGATCTTGTCGAGGCCTTCGAGCGAGCGCATGCGCAGGTTTTCATGCATGCCACCCTGGACGATGCCGAACAGCGCCGCGGTGTTGTCGCCGTGGGCATTCTTCGAACGCTGCGCCCAGCGCAGCGACAGCTCCATCGATACCCGCGCGACGTCTTCGTCAGCCGGATACGGCGTGCATTCGTCGAAGATCATCACGATGTCGGAACCCAGATCGCGCTGCACCTGCATCGACTCTTCCGGGCCCATGAACACTTTGGCGCCGTCGACCGGAGAAGCGAAGGTCACGCCCTCCTCCTTGATCTTGCGCATCGCGCCGAGGCTGAACACCTGGAAGCCGCCGGAGTCGGTGAGGATCGGGCCTTTCCACTGCATGAAATCGTGCAGGTCGCCATGCTCCTTGATCACTTGAGTGCCGGGACGCAACCACAGGTGAAAGGTGTTGCCCAGAATGATTTCCGCGCCCGTGGCGACGATGTCGCGCGGCAGCATGCCCTTGACCGTACCGTAGGTGCCGACCGGCATGAACGCCGGGGTCTCGACGGTGCCACGGGGGAAGGTCAGGCGACCACGACGAGCCTTGCCATCGGTGGCCAGCAGCTCAAAGGACATTCGACATTCGCGACTCATTCTGTTTCCTCTGGGCCTGTCTGTTCAGGGGCAGTTGGAGCGGGATTGCGGGTGATGAACATCGCATCCCCGTAACTGAAAAAGCGGTAGCCGTTTTCCACGGCGGCCTTGTAGGCAGCCATGGTTTCGGGATAACCGGCAAACGCGGAAACCAGCATCAACAGGGTGGATTCCGGCAAATGGAAATTGGTCACCAGGGCATCGACCACATGAAACGGCCGGCCCGGATAGATAAAGATGTCGGTGTCGCCACTGAACGGCTTGAGCACACCATCGCGCGCCGCACTTTCCAGCGAACGCACGCTGGTGGTGCCGACCGCAATCACCCGACCGCCCCGCGCACGGCACGCAGCGACCGCATCGACTACATCCTGGCCGACTTCCAGCCACTCGCTGTGCATGTGGTGATCTTCGATCTTCTCGACACGCACCGGCTGGAACGTCCCCGCGCCGACGTGCAACGTCACGAATGCAGTCTCGACGCCCTTGGCAGCAATCGCCTGCATAAGCGGCTCGTCGAAATGCAGCCCCGCCGTCGGCGCCGCCACCGCGCCCAGACGCTGGGCATACACGGTCTGGTAACGCTCGCGATCCGAGCCTTCATCCGGGCGGTCTATATAAGGAGGCAACGGCATGTGCCCGACGCGGTCGAGCAGCGGCAAGACTTCCTCGGCAAACCCCAGCTCGAACAACGCATCATGACGCGCGAGCATCTCGGCTTCGCCACCGCCGTCGATAAGGATCTTCGAACCCGGCTTCGGCGACTTGCTGGAGCGCACATGCGCCAGCACGCGGTGCGCATCGAGCACGCGCTCGATGAGAATTTCCAGCTTGCCGCCGGACGCTTTCTGCCCGAACAGCCGCGCCGGAATCACCCGGGTATTGTTGAACACCATCAAATCGCCCGGGTGCAAATGCTCAAGCAAATCAGTGAATTGACGGTGTGCCAGGGCGCCGCTCGGCCCATCAAGGGTCAGCAGGCGACTACCGCGACGCTCGGCCAACGGATGGCGGGCGATCAGCGAATCAGGAAGCTCGAAAGTAAAGTCAGCAACGCGCATGATGGGGTTCGTCTAGCAGGGCCGGAAAGTCTAGCGGAAATATCAAAAATTGACCATGAAACGTGATTGACCAACGGTAATCACCTCTCTATACTTCGCCGCCATTGAGCCCTGATGGCGGAATTGGTAGACGCGGCGGATTCAAAATCCGTTTTCGAAAGGAGTGGGAGTTCGAGTCTCCCTCGGGGCACCATATAGCAGTATCTGAAAGTCTCTACCAGACTCTCAGACCCAGAGAAACCGGCCACTTGAGCCGGTTTTTTTGTGTCTGGCTATCTACTCCTGTATCCCTTTATCCGTTGTATCCCTGTATCCCTGCTTGTATCCTGAGAAAATTACCGAACTTTGGGATACAAGGATGAAGCGCGCAGACATCAAGCGCCGCCCTCTCGCTGACACGACACTCGCGGGATTGGAGCCGGAATCAAAGGAATACCGGGAGCTAGACGGAAACGGCCTCTATTTCAGGGTCAAACCTGATGGTGGCAAGTCTTGGCAGCTTCGCTACAAACGTCCGGCGGGCAATTGGGCTTGGATGGGGCTCGGGGGGTACCCGGAAGTAAGCGGTGCACTTGCACGAGACAAAGCGGCCGATCTACGCAAGATCGTAAGTAGCGGTGCCGATCCTCTCGAACAGAAGAGATCTGCCAAAGCAGCCATTAACGCTGCCAAGACTCGAACCTTTCGAGCGGCTGCTGAAGCTTGGCTGAAGGCCAAAGAGGAAAAGGGCCTCGCCACCTCCACCCTTAACAAAATTCGCACCTACCTCGACAAAGACATACTCCCAGCATTGGGAGATAAGCCACTCGATGAAATAACCCGTACCGACTGCGCGAATCTTCAGGCGTCCCTCGAAGCCCGAAACGCACACAACGTGGCGGAAAAGTGTCGCACCTGGGTCAACCAGATTTTCGGCCGTGCTATCGGATTAGGACTGACTGAAAACGATCCGGGCAGCCGCCTTCGTGACATTGCAGCGCAGGCCCCTAAGACTCAGCAACACCCACACTTGCTTGAACCTGAGCTGGCTGAATTTCTTCACGCACTAAAAAACACTCCGAGCAGACTGACAGCCCGCACAGCTGCATGGCTTTGTTTATGGACAGCATCGCGTCCAGGCATGGTGCGCTTGGCCGAATGGAAAGAGTTCGACCTTGAGAAAGCCATCTGGACTACGCCCGCCGCCAAGATGAAGATGCGTCGGGATTTTGTGTGCCCTTTGCCCCAGCAAGCGGTTACCGCCCTTAAGGAACTGCACTGCCTAACAGGACGGAGTCGCTGGCTTTTCCCCGGCGTAGGAGCCAAGAACCCGACCATCAGCGAAAACACAATTAACAAAGTCTTCGCGACCATTGGCTACAAAGGGCGCCTCGTTGGGCACGGTACTCGACACACAGCGAGTACGTTGCTTCGAGAACATGGCTGGCCGAAGGAGCATGTTGAAGCGCAGCTAGCACACAAGGAAGAAGGTATTTCAGGGGTCTACAACAAAGCTCAATACTTAGAGCAGCGCGTAACCATGATGCAGTGGTATGCCGATCATCTTGATGGACTTGCAGCTGGCAATGTAGTGCAAGGCCAATTTGGAAAGGCAATATGACTTCCCTACCTCTCACCCAGTGCAAAACCAGTGTAACGCGTGTTACAGGTGTAACTAAAAACGACAACCAGCTGATTTCATTGGTTTTATTTCCAGTTACACGCGGCAAAACACCGGCCCTTTCTTTGTGTAACATCCCTGAATCGTGTAACAGGACTCTACCCCCCTCAGCAATGCTGGCGGCCTATCCATTTGACGTGCGCCGCTGCGATAACACGCCGATTCCGGGGCGACGGGGGAGCCAGAATGGATATTGAAGTGGACGCTGACTTAGGGGAGCTGGAAATTGCAGGAGTCGACGTCGAATGCCTAATTAGGGACATGGACGATATCGAAACAGCTGTTCTAGAGTTAGCGCTGTACCCGCAGTTCAACGACTATTTTCGAGAAACATTCGATCTTATCAATGCCGCCACTTCATTCTGGCTTGAGGATGGGGCCTACGCGCTCTGTGCCGAGCGCGTCACAGGAACCTTGTTTCGACTCCGTGACGTCATCGACGAACATGCTAGTGCCACGGAAGCCGGATCTTTGCCAAATGTCATTCGACAGCTCCCAGGCTTCAATCACCAAGCAACGGACTCGCAACTGGTCGCGGCCTTCGCCCTAGTGCTCGGTACCCAAGCATTGGAGATCCTCGCGAATTGGCTGTTCGAACTTGAGCTAGCGACTTACGACATCGATGCCGACCTGATAGAGCAACTGAGAAATGAATCGCCGCGCCAGTACCTTGCCCTCATTGAGAAAGAACGATATCGACGTAGCGGACTTGAAATTCGAGCACGAGAGCAATTTGCTGTTTTTATGGGAGAGGCTAATCAGACGCTGTTGATGGCAAATTTTTATCAACAAGTGGAGCGCATGGATGTATCCAAAAATGGTTTCAACACATCAAGTCTAATGCGCCGACTACTCGACGAAGCTTTCTCAGCGAAAGCAACGAGGCGTGGCCAAGAGGCAGGTAAAGGCAACCTAGACCCCAGCTCAAAAACACAAACGGAGGCCATGGATCGACGGTCAAAAATCAAGGCTGCCGCAGAAACGATTATTGAGGGACGCAAGATTGAGAAGCGAAGCCTTAGCGATGCGGAGCTAACCAACCTTCTTTTCGATCAAACAGTACATGGTACAAAAAAAACCATCCGAGAGCATTTGACCGCCCTAGGCCTTAGACCCTTGAAATAAAAAGGGGAACAGACACAGTCCGTTCCCTCTCCGCTCCGTAGCGTATGACCTGTTGTCTCTATTCACACAGGTTTGGATCGCTATGACTACCCAACTAAAAACCATCCCCCCGCACGACCCCGCTACGACGCTCATTCGCATGCCGGAGGTCATCTCAATCGTAGGGCTCGCACGCCCGACTATCTACAAGCTCATGCGCCAACCTGAGAGCGGATTCCCGCTGCCAGTGAAGCTGAGTACCAGCAACGCCCGAAGTGCTCCAGTTGCATGGGTATTGGGAGAGGTACAGGCGTGGACACGAGCGCGTATCGCCGCCCGTGACCAGGTGGCCGCATGAAGCGAAATTACTGCCCATTCACGGGACCATTTCTAGACTCTTACAGCATCGGATTCCGCCTCTACCAGCCCGAGGGGATCAACTGGCGCCATCGCACCATCGCAGGAGTGAGCTGGAACGGCGAAGAGCAGGAAGCATTCTTTTTCAACCCTGACGGTTTCGTGCTTCCACTCAAAGCCAACCCTTGGGAGCTGCCAGAACTGATCCGCAAAAATGCGGTGCGCAGAGAGTTTTCGAGCGTTCACGGCTCCGGCTATTTCGCTATGAGCGAAAGCCGCCTCGCCTCGTTGAAATCGCGCGGCATGACCGACTGGGTTACCTACTGGCTCGTCGATCAATCAGCGGGATTCGCGAACGATCCGGCGGTATGGCAACGCATCACGGATGAGGATCTTGCCGTCGAGAAGACGACAAGCGAGCGCGCTCATCAAGATATGCGCTTGACCTCCGACCTGAACGGTTATGTCGCGGAGTGTGTTGCACAACGCCGCGAGCAAATGGCCGTTGTACGCCGTCGCCGCTGCGCTGAAGACAGCAAGATCCTCGCTTGGCTCAAAGGTGAAACACCGCCTCCACTGTTCGCTAATACGCAGGAGGCAGCATGAATCGCAAGATCGCTGATAACGCCTTGATGCATCCGTTCGCCGTACTGCGCCGGATCGGATTTTCTACTCGTCTCATGCAGCGCCTCGAACGCCACCGCAGCCGACAGGAAAAGCGAGGCCGCGTGGTTAGCGTGCTGAGTTGGGCCGACGGCACCTGGTGTGCCCTCTCCCTCCACTGCGAAAAAACCGGCGCGGTGATCGTCGACGAAGGCCAGCAAACCCAAGCCTACGAAGACGCCCGCTCGATGCTCAGCGGCGGCTTCCTACCCCTCCTATCCCTGCGCTTGGAAGCCCATGCCTGAAACGAAAACGCCTCCGGGGGCGATCCGGAGGCGTTGAGGTCAATCTACATGTACGAACAATTTATGCCGCACCTGAAAAAACCGCAAGCCATCAGCGCAGTTGCACTTTCGAAAGACGGACGTTACTCTCTGGTCGTCGCTGCAAATTCAGTGACCGGACTTGGCCGTCCGAACCGCAAAAGGCGCACAAGCGCCCTCCATCCGAACGCAGGCGCTTTTTTTGTGCCCGCCGTATCGTGTTATGGCGGCTGTGCGTGGGACACCTTCGGGTGTGCCGGGTCCCTTTTGCCCCGGTCGGCCAACCCGCGTACAGCTGTCACCTTTCCTTGCTTGGCCGCAAGCGGTGGCAGCTCCTCAGCAAAAGGAGCTCTACATGACCGCTATCAATACGTCCAAAATTCGCGCCGCTGCACACCGTGCAATGGCTCTCGCCGCTTTACACGCCAATTCCAGCCTCGCTACACGCCTATCCCGTTACAACGCTCACATGGCCAAAGCCCGCGCACTCGAAACCGCAGGCGGTGCCCAATGAACAATGCCTTGAGTTTCGCCCTGCCCGAAGACCTGCTCTGCGTGAATCCGACCGCCGAAGCCGGTGTGCCCATCGACGCCATCACCTGCGCCATTGCTCGCGCCGACTCGGTTCTGACGCTGCTTGAAGAACACTTCGAAAACGACTCCTCGCGCCTTGCTAATCACGTCATCGCGGCCGTCCTCTGGGACGTGCGCGGCACCCTTGGTTTGATCAAGACGCTGACCCTTCACGGCGACTCCACCTCGATGCCTGCTGCGCAGAAAGGCGGTGCGCTATGACCACGTCCACCACGCTGGGTCACGCCACATTTACTCGCGTGAACGCCACCGATTTGAAGTTGTTCCGGGTCAATGCCGGAGTACCGGTCGAGGATGCACTGGAGATGGTTTCCCTGCTGCAGCATCACGCCAACCAACTTAACTTCGACGCCGCCATGAGTGACAGCGGTGAGCGTTTCAGTTGGCCTGCCATGTACCTCGGCGAGATGGCAAAAGCTCTGATCGATGACATCAACGACGCATTGTTTCTGCCGAGGGCTGACGCATGAGCCAGCGCCCGAGTAGCAACACCAGACGTCCAAGTTTCGCCGACGTGAAAGCCGCTGCACTAAATGACATTGATCGTGTCTTGTCGCACTGGCTGCCCAACGGCAAGCGCGTCGATGGCGGCAAGGAATACACCGCTCCGAATCCGACTCGCAGCGATAAGCGCGCCGGTTCGCTCAAGATCAGTTTGGGCAAAGGCACATGGTCCGACTTTGCCACCGGCGACAAGGGTGGCGACCTGATTGATCTGGTGCGCTATCTGGACGGCGGCACCGACATCGAGGCCTGCAACCAACTCGCAGAATTGCTCAAAGTATCGCCCCGCGCCGCCCAGGCGAAGACAGCTCCTGCCAAGACAAAAGCACCTGAGTGGATTGCCATTCAGCCGATACCAGCGGAGGCCATGAACAAGTGCCCTGCCAAGCATCGGCAGCACGGCGCGCCGTCCAAGGTGTGGATCTACCGTGATGCGCAAGGCCAGCCGCTAATGGCGCTCTATCGCTTCGACTTCGCCCCTGACGAGGACGGCAAACCGAAGAAGGTTTTTGCACCCCTAACATGGTGTCAGCGCGCCGATGGCCAGACCACGCAATGGCGCTGGCAGGGTCTGCCCGATCCACGTCCGCTGTTGCGACTTGATGAACTCGCTCAGCGCAGTGACGCGCCAGTGGTTTTATGCGAAGGCGAAAAAGCTGCCGACGCTGCCGCCGGACTGCTGCCGAGCCACGTGGCCACCTGCTGGCCGAATGGTTCGAACTCTTGGCATAAAGCTGACCTGACACCCCTTAAGGGTCGCGATGTGCTGTTGTGGCCTGACAACGACGACAGCGGCAAAGCTTGCATGAAAACCGTCGCCGAGAAGCTGCGCGAAATCGGCGCCGCCTCGGTCCGTTTCATTGCTCTGGACTCGTTCAAACGCAAGCCCACGCTGAAGAGTGGCCGCGCCGCTTTCGCCAAAGGTGGTCAATGGGATGATGGTGATGACGCTGCCGATGCGCTCACCAAAAATTGGACAGCCGCGCATTTCGCCGAGCTGCAAAGCAGCGGCGAGCTGTTTGGTTTGGTCGAGGAAAAACCAGCCCCCGAGCAAACTGAAGCCAAGACGGACGCGAAGACGAAATCCGCAGCCAAGCGCCCGACAAAATCGAAAACCGACCTGATGCCCGGCGGCTTTCGGCTGACGTCCGAAGGTGTGTTTTATGCCGGTGACGACGGTGAAGCGCGTCCAGTGTGCTCGCCATTGGAGATCCTCGCCCGTACTCGCGACGACAAAGGTCAGAACTGGGGTTTGTTGGTTGAATTCGACGATCCCGACGGCGCCAAGAAACGCTGGAACATCCCGGCGCGCACCATGACCGGTGACTTTGGCAAAGACGTGCTCGGCCCGCTGGTGGACATGGGGCTACGTCTCGCAGCAAGTCGGTCAGGGCGTAATGCACGCAATGATCTGCAGAGTTATCTCGGCGGCTTCGACAGCGCGCAACGGGCTCGACTGGTCACGCGTTTGGGTTGGCATGACACGGCGTTTCTACTGCCCGAGCAGCAGGTCGGTGCTCACAGCGAGCACCTACACTTCTACGAAGCCGGTTCGCAACTTCCGCCAATCAGCGAAGCGGGCACGCTTGAGCAATGGCAAGAGCAGATCGGCGCGCTGTGCGTCGGCAATCATCGTTTGGCATTTGTCGTCGGCGTGGCCTTCGCGGGGCCGCTGTTGCACCTGCTTGGTCATGAGTCGGGCGGTTTTCACTTGTACGGCGACAGCTCCGGCGGCAAGACCACCCATTTGCAGGTCGCAGCCTCGATCTACGGCGGACCGCGACTGGTGCGTTCGTGGCGTTCCACCGACAACGCGCTGGAGTCTATCGCCGCCGCGCATTCCGACGGCCTTCTGGTCTTGGATGAAATCGGCATGTGCGACCCGCGCATCATCGGCGAGACGGTGTACATGCTCGGCAACGGCACAGGCAAGGCACGCGCCAACGATCGAGGCCAAGCTGGCCGACAGGTACAGGAGTGGCGCCTGCTATTTCTCTCCACCGGCGAGAAGACGTTGGCCCAGCACATGGCCGAAGCGAACAAGGAACTGAAAGCGGGTATGGAAGTGCGCATGCTTGCTGTCCCGGCCGATGCCAGCAAAGGCCTCGGCATGTTCGATGTGCTTAACGGTTTTGAAGATGCAGCGGCACTGTCCGACGCGCTCAAAGCACGCGTAGCGAAGTACTACGGCACGCCGCTCACAGCCTTCATTACCGCGCTGTGTGAACCCGGTAAGCGTCACGGCTGGGCAGCCATCCTGCGCCGCACGCTGGAAGGTTTTATCGCCCAGTCATTACCGGCGTCGGCCAGTGGACAAGCGCACCGTGCCGCCGCTCGCTTCGGTCTCGCCGCTGCAGCGGGCGAGTTGGCAACCGCGATGGGGATCACAGGCTGGCCCGACGGGACCGCCACCACCGCTGCTCGCGTGTGCCTCAACGCATGGATGAACGAGCGTGGCGGCGCCGGCAACTTCGAGGGCGATGCAATCGTGGCGCGACTTAGACAGATCATCGAGCGCTTCGGTGAAAGCCGCTTTACGCGTTGGGAATCGACGGCGGCGAAGATCGACGAACACGGTCCGCGCACCATCGACCGACTCGGTTTTCGTAAAACGTTGGAGCACGGTCTTGGTGATTCCCTGCACACAACAAACACCTACTACGTGCTCCCCGAGTTATGGCGCTCGGAAATCTTCCGAGGCATGAACATCAACGCGGTGAACAAGGAGCTGCTGCAGCGCGGTGTTCTGGAACCGGGGAAGGACGGTAAGGCGTCGAGCCTGATCCGGTTACCAGGTCTCGGCACGCAACGTTGCTACATCGTGAAGACGATTCCGGGAATGGATGAGAGCGAGGCTCGGGCTGCCTGAGGGCATCTCTGCTGATCGAGGTAGCGCCGGCTTGTTCCCGGCCTCGCCAGCCACCCAACAAACCCATAATCGAATTGAACAGAGACCAACCACATGAACGAGATTCAAAACCTGAAAGACCGCCGCGACCATCTGTTGAGCGAGGCCAACCAACTGCATGCCGAACTATTGCCTCTTGAGGCTGCGCTGGAAAGCGAGGAAACCATAGAGCCGACTCAGGAGCGCGAACTCCGCAACAGGTACAACGAGCTGAAACGGAATTTCGATTCGCGCAAAAACAACGCCGACCTTTTGGACAGGAAGATCAGTCGCCGCGAGAACCTTGCCTGCTGCGATTCCCTGATGGCGGGATACATCGAAGCGATGGATAACTGGACCGCTGATGAACAGGAGTTGAAGGAGAAGCGCCAAAGCCTCAGCACCCGTTTGGAGCAGATTCAGCAGCAGGCGGAAGAGGATATGGCGAAAGCTCGTCAGGCCGAGACGGACGCTGCCACGGCTTACGCACAGGCAGTCGCCTGGGGTGATACCGACGGCGAGAAGACCGCCAACACTGATGCGCAGAAGGCGGCGAAGAACCTCACGGTGGCCACCGAACACGATCGTCGCCAACACCTGATCATGAAGGCTTTAGAGCAGGAGCTGGTCACCGTAGATAAATACATCGCAGAAGCACAGGTAAAGCATAAGGGGATAGAGCGCACCGCCCTGCTGCTATCGCAGACGGTACTCGAAGAGAAGTGGAACGAGGCCGCAAAAGCGTTGTTCGAGGTGGGCGGAAAATTGTGGGCCAATTACAACCTGCTTGACCGTGACCAGATTGGACTTATGAAGCTTGCCGTTCCAGAGCAAGGTGAGAACTTTGGGAATTGGACGTGGGAAGAGCTATCAGCTCGTTCGCGCCAATATCGCGCGCGGGACTTAATCCAGCTCGACAGCCTGACGGTACCGCAGTACCTCGAAGATATGAAAAATCCAGAACGACGCAAGGATGAACGTAATGAACAAGCCGATACAGAACAGCGCCAGTTGGTCTGACACGCTCAAAACTCGGAAGGCCCATCTCAATGCCCTCTTGAAGACCATCAACGCAGGCCCGGGCAAATCCAGTCCAATACAAACGCTGACGATTAACGCGATCAAATCGGAAATGACCCACATTGACAACCAACTGAACCGTCGAAAATAGCGCTGAACTTATAACTAACTCGTTTTATCTTAATAACTACTCACGATCACTCAAGGGAAAGACAATGTCCAAACTCGCAGAGTACCGCCAGCTGGAAAAACACCTCGCTGAGCAGCTCCAGGCACTGGAAGCACTAAAAGGTGATGACGGACTGAAGAAAGAAATCGAGTTCGAGACCAAGCTGCGCAAGCTGCTTGAACACTATGGTTTCAGTCTGAAGCACATCGTCAACATTCTGGAACCGCAAACCACGGTTAGGCGTCAAGCCGCAGCTCCGGCCGTGGGCACACGCAAACCACGCGAACTCAAGGTCTACAAAAACCCTAATACTGGGGAAGTCATCGAAACCAAGGGTGGGAACCACAAAGCTTTGAAAGAGTGGAAAGCGAAACACGGTGCCCAGGCCGTCGAAGGATGGCTGAAGAAGTAAAGACTGCTTCACCTGAAAAAGGGCCCTGACAGGCCCTTTTTGCTACTGAAACTTAACCCACAAAATTAGCTGACAGCTGGCAGCTGTAAGATTGCAGAACTGCACAGTCGTCGGGCTCCAGAGCAAATTTGGTGGCGTTTTTTGGCCAAAAGCAAAAGGTCGTAGCACTACATTCGAGAACGATTATCCGTTCGAAACCTTATTCCTAGGCGTCCTGCGTATGGGAACCACCGATGTCTTGTTGCCCCCATCAACACACCTTCCGCTCGTGCCATCACTCTGCTACCTTTACATTTGATCATAGGACAAATTAAGTAGGATGCTATGCACATCATTGAGAGTGTTCAAATAAGGGGATTTTGGGGTAGCCATCAAGTCGATATCCGAACTGCGGAAGATTATAACTTCATTATCGGCCCCAATGGCTCTGGAAAATCTACTGCACTCAAGTTAATCGCAGGTGTTCTATTGGCCGACAAAGAGTATCTATCGACCCTAGAATTCCAATCTATAAAAATCAACCTAAAAGAACCTGGTTCTAGAAAAAAGCCGAGCATCGAAGTTACTAAAAACTTAGATGCACCTTTTTTTCACTGTGATTATAAAATTTCTGAAGCGGCTACAGAAAAGCCTTTCACTTACATTTTGAGTGAAACTGAAGGTTACGAAGCGATATTTCGAAAATCCTATTTTCTGAGAGCCAATCTAGCAGGAAAAGATGCAGCAGCAAAAACACTAACTTCGCACTTATCGGAAATGGTTTCGTTGACTTGGCTGTCTGTAGAGCGAGTAACGAAAATCGATAGCAGCAACGGAGCTGATCCGATCGACATTCGATTGGAGGACCTTTCTAACCGCCTAGTCCGCTACCTGTCTTCTCTAAGCAAAAAAATTAATGCTTTGCATGAAAAATTCCAAGAACAGGTATTCCTTTCGCTACTAGTAAGAAAAGAAGAGAAGGTATCCAGGATACCTGATGACGCAAAAGTTGAAAATGAGAAAAAAGCTTTACTGCAAATTTTCTCGGAGTTTCATGTCGAAAAGAAAAACTATCTAAAAAAAGTGCAAGAGCATTTCGGCATGATTGAAAGGCTTCAGCATAAAATGATAAAAAAAGAACCATTGGAAACCGACGAGGCAGTCACTCTTTTCTCTCTCAACCGAATTGAAACAACGGTTAATTTTTGGGAGGGCATTACCTCTGATAAAAAGCGACTGGTTGCACCAAGAGATACCTTCATCGAGTTGCTCAACAAATTGATGCAAAGAAAGCGATTATGGCTGAACGAGCGAAATGAGATAGTAATTTCCACTAGCTCTGGAAAAGTACTAAGGCCAAACCAGTTATCTTCCGGGGAAAAACAGATGCTAATTATACTTGGAGAGGCTTTACTGCAAGAAGGTAAAAACTACATATATATGGCGGACGAGCCGGAGATATCCTTGCATGTAGCTTGGCAAGAAACACTCGCGCACAACATCAAAATTCTTAACCCAGCAGCCCAAATAATTTTTGCAACGCACTCTCCAGATGTCGTTGGCCCCGATCAAAATAGACTAATAAAAATGGAAAATTGCATAAAATGAATTTTACAAGGACGAACTCTGGCCTCAGCAATTCAGCCGCATTTCACGGTGTAGACTTTATAGTTTATTCGGAGGGTGGTGAGTACGATCCTGAGTTAAAATGCAGCAAGTGGGCAATAGATACGATTTTCTGGGGTGGAGTATTTTCAAAGTACCTCCCCAGTCTTCAATATAAATTTCGCCCATTAGGCTCGAAAGAAAATGTTATTCCTGTAGCTAGAAAAATCGTTGATTCTCAGATCGCGAACACAATTGTAGTAATGGATCGTGATCATGATAGCCATAGGGGCTGTGTCATAAAACACCCGTGTGTAATTTATACCTATGGGTACAGTTGGGAGAATGACGCTTGGAGAGCTGACAATTTAATCTCAAAACTAGCAAAGCTGTCACCAGAGAAAGAAGTCAACGCTCAGATAAAAAAACAAATTAATGAACAGTGCAAAAATTTCTATGCTGATTTTAGACGCTTAGTATACATAGATGTCTTGTGCTCAATTGGTCGAATCAAAGGTTTAGATAGAGAAAAATTCTGGTCTTATGTAGATCAGAAAAACTGTGATCGCTTGAAAGTAAAAAAAGAAAAATTCCGTCAACTGATCAAAGACGTGAAACTCAAAAGGGTCGCACCCTTTAAGTATTCTGGAGGACACAGCATAGATGCGGAGAGAGATTGTTACGGGAAGCTCCTGGCAAAATTTTTCTATGGAATATTTTGTGATTCATATAAAAAAATTACTGGAGCCAAAAACCTCAATCGTTTTGATGCAGATTTAATGATTGCCGAACATATTGAGTACTGCATATTCGAAGAAGAGCAAGGCATTAATCTTTACTATCTAAAAAAGGCAGACAAGCTATTAAAGTTTATTAGCGCATGATTGATCACGATTTTTTAATGATTCTGGCGAACAGTCGTTGTAGCCTTCATCCCTTCGTTTGCCAGACATAGAAAATCCCGCATTCAAAGAGCCTGAGGCGTAGACAAACTAGCAGTAATACTCTTCATAGAAATGGTCATCGAAATTTTCAACGAGCTTTCCCACTTAATCCACATCGATAAAAAACTAGAATGCAAGTGTTGTCATTAATCAATAAATAATCGATTATCTAAAAATCGAGGCTGCCACTTCAGAAAGCAAAGATAGCGTAATGATTGCACTGGCGGACACTGTTGGGGATAAGCCGTTATTCTGGCACTCGTCGCACGTACTCCTAACAATTGCGGCATTTTAAAATGCTGCCATGCAGAAACTAATTCTTCGTTGCTTCCTTGTAGAAAGCTCCTGGTTCAATTGCAGGATAAAGCAACCTTAACCGCTCAACGCATCGATGCTCAAACTCTTCGTGCACTGACATTTCTCCTTGAAACTTTCTCTTTTGGCCGACGGCCGCCTCATGAGTCATCTCGCTACTGATGATATCAAGGACCTTTTTCCTACATAACGCTTCGTAAGATACTACTACTTGCAGAAAGCAAACGCTGAAAATAGTTTTCAACACCTCAACATTGTCCTTTTCTTCCTTAAAATTCTTAGGAACCAAACGGTGCGAATGGGAAAGCAACAAACTTTTCGCTTTAATAACATCTTTATCTTGAAAGGTCGCGTACGGATTATGCGCAAAGGTATTCCTAATACTATTGCAATAGTCGAAGAACTTGCGCACATCTGTAGTTAAAATACTCAGCGCAGAAAGAAAATCAAACTTTAATAAGAAAGAAACCCTTTTGAGCTCCATTGCGTTAGCCATAGGTAGAGCTTCAAAGAGAGCTTTATCCAACACCTTATCTATCGAGAAATGTAACTTCACAACCAGATTTAACAAATCGGTTTCACCTTCGATCAAAGCCCTAAATTCTTTCTCAATTGACTCAACGTTCATCGACTTCCCCGAGTAATGTCTTAATGCGTCACTTCGCCGTTGCCCAATTGTACAGTGAGCGATCAGCGATCAGGCTGCACACATCATCTTCCGTTGAGAATGAGTCGAGCCTCGATCCCACACATGGATACTGATGATCAACAGTATCAGCGCCTGCTTTCTAAACTCGCATCCAGCATGGGTCGCTTACGGCCGAGGGCAGTCGCTCGCAATGAGCCATGTTCGCCATCACAGCTGCTGAATCCCATTACTACTTCACGCTGAGCGCACCTACCGCCACCACGTACGAATTTGCCAAGGCGGCGAGGTTAATGCCGCGAGCGCCTCGGCATCAAAGCGCACCAATGCCGCACGTGTAAATTGAAAGGCTGTATTCGGGCCCGCTATCGATTCTAACCATCAAGCGTTCACGGACGGCATGTCAAATGCTCGGCACCTATTCCTAAATGCCGTCGCCGATCCCCCTTGCAGCTTCTCATGACGCGCTTGCGCGATAAGCTCGAGGAGCAGATACATACCTTCAATCCTACCCCGATGCAGAGCGTGTAGGGTTTCAAGTCCGAATAAACCCGCGTCGCAACTGTTAGGCGCTGCGGATCCCAAGTGCGGACGCAGACCTCGAATCGAGCCAAAGAATAGGCTCTCTGTGAAACAACGGAGGTAGGTAAGTTTTACCCGACCAACGAGTCGAGCCGGCTTAAAGCCATGTCTAGTCTGTAAGATTCGGGGGAAGTCTCAAGCGACAGCTCACGCTCTTCGACATCAATCAACAGCCATCTGCGGGCCGCCTGATCCCACCTGAGGATGATCTGCACTTGCAGCAGTCAGCCCGGCAATATGTGACGCATAGCCTTTACGTCACTCGGTCCTAGCAGGTAGCAATCAAACTCAATGCGAAAACGTCCTCGCTTTGCGTTACGTAACCGTACCGTCAATTCCAGCTAGGTGGCATTCGACGGCCGCACCTGATCCTTTCGAGGGTCTCGTTGACGTGCTTCGGGTATTCACCGCTGAAATACTCAAAGGTGAGCGGGTTGGCAGTGTAGAAGTGACAGCATAAATCGACCCAGTCTTTCGTTTTCAGCGGGCCATTTATCTTGAAGAGCTTGTTTGATCTGGCCTTGATGTGCGCAGGGTTCTTCATCGTCATGTTGAAATCGGAATCGCGCCGCTGGAAATATTCATCTTCCGTGAAAAGCTGGATCGCGCCATCGAAGTGCCTAAAACAGTTGTTCGCGAGATCGAACTCGGCGTGGAGGTAGCGGGCGGGGAAGTAGTGCTGCCCTTCAACCTCGATCCGAATGTCCTCCGTCTTCATTTCTAAGGCCTGAAACGACTTGATGCCATTCAACTCGCTCCATTTAATGTCGAGACAGTACGCGCTGGCAAAGAAGAAAGAGATGTGTCGAGGTTCGAGATCCAGGGGCGGGCGCAGCTTGGCGATTCCGGTTTTGATGTTTCGTATGTCCTCGTCGAAGGGAGCACCGTACCAAGTGTCGGCCTCGAAATAGCCAAGCCCGCCGACGTCGATCCGGACCCGGTCTTCGTCGAGGGCAATGTATTTTTCTATTTCGGAGCTGTCGAACCGCCAGAACAGATCTATAAATCTCGGGGCCCAGTTATTAACTGGGTGCATTCCTCGTCGGTAACAGGAGTGGGCCATCAGAATAAATTCGGGGCCGGCAAAGCATCCTTCGTAATGGGGGCTGGGAGGGAATCGGCATGCGATCTCGTTGAACGGCAGCAGTCCATCGCGCTCGGCCTTGATTGGTCCCAATAGCGTTCTTGCGATGCCTGGCGCCTTGGCAACGATGCCGATGGTCTGGATGTACTCGAAGGACTCCGCGCCGAGGATCACGTCTTTGGATGCGGCTAGATCGGTGAACTTCGCAATTAGGTCAGTTGCGTCGGCAAGCCGTTTGCGGGACTGTTTTTCGATGTCCGCTAAGTAACGGGCCATTATTTCTTCGTATTCTTGGTCAGCCATCGCTATTTCCGAGCAGATGATAGGGGGCACTCAATATACATTCGCAATACTTATGAATGGACGATTGTCCCCGTAGAGCGAGTTCGTAAGCGCGGCGTCCAAATCCTAGAACGACTGTCCCTGGCCGGAAGCATCTCTGGTCGAACGTTCACTATTGGCCGATAGCGGCCCGTTACGACTGCTGACTGATCACTGGCAGAGCGGCCAAACTGTTGATTACAGGCCGTTAATCGCATCTATCGGGCAGACTGGGAGTGGGGAAGTACTTGATCTCCTGCGCATGGACATGACGTCCTCCGTCCCTCTTTCAAGCATCGGAGCGTTACACCAGATGGCAGAGTTACACACCTAAAGGTTTGTGTACGAAGCCTATGTAACATCAAAAAATTCAATAAATACAGATACTTACAAACCATCGTTACACCAGTTACACGAGTTACACCGAATTTTTGAGGGGTACATACCCCCACACCCCGTAAACATCAATCCCACCAGCGAACGTCAGGTGTATCTCCCGCAGTGTGCCGGGGCCCCTGAGGTTTTCTTCGAGACACGGGGTCGGAAACCCGCCGGACTTTGTTAGCGGACAGGTGCGCAGCTTAGTGAACTGGTGAACCGGGTGAACACACAGTTCACCAGTGCAATTGCACAAGGTGTTGGGAGGTCGCCGGGGACCCTGAGCATTTCCGAATGGCACGGGGCATAAAACCCGCGTGATCTTGGCAGTGGCTGATTTTTGTACATTGGTTGACAGGTTGACTTGGTTGACGGCCCAAGGTGTCCATAATCATCAACACAAAAGGCCATCGTTACCGCTGCGGTAACGATGGCCTTTTTTCAGCAGAATTCTTTCGATTTCAATGCCTGAAATTTCAGTAACTTTGAAATCCTCCCACTAGCACAGTCCTGCGGGTTTCCGACCCCGTACTGTTCGATGAATCCCAGGGGCCCCGGCATTGATTTCATCGCCCCAAGCAATGCAGGACCAATATGCATCTACCAAACAAGACTTAAAACTATATAAAACCGAGCCTAAAAACACTGACACATTTCAACTATGGCATTAAGGATTAACTTCAACCTGCACCCTCTGAATATTTGAGACAACTCTTCTTTTCTCCTTGAGCAACTCGTCAAATAGAGCCTTATCCACAGCCGTCTTTAGTATCAATCTCGCGCGAGTAATTTTCAGAGATTTAACGCCATCCAGTAAGGCCGACTTCAACAGCGCTCTATCATCGACATCCTGAACATTATCAAAGAGCTCCATTGTATATTTGTTCACGTCTAACAAATGGTTCATCACGACTGATGGCTTACTATCTCTTTTCTCCAAGCAGCGCTCAATCTCGCCAATCTTATTATTTATCTTCTCTAACGATCCAAATACTCCCTTGCGCGCCTCTGTTCGAATGATTTCCTTCTTCTCACGTGACTTCGTTTGAAAAAGAACTTCAGAATTTATTGAGTCTGCGAGTCGCCCAACGTCAGTTACGATTGTTTTCACCCCCTCCTTATATGCTGGAAATTTCTCGGTAAAATCAAGCGCATGTCCAACCCCACCACCAAGAAGAGCCATGATACTGCCATAAGCAGTAATCTTGGCAATAATGGATCCCTCTTGAAAATCCACAGTAATCACAACACCGTCATGCAAAAAGAATTGCATGCGCTCATTTGCATATTGCGTAATTTGACTCTTAATCACATCAACTTGTCGCAAACGCTCTTTATTACTTACTTGCGACAACCACTTAGGTTCAACATGAACGTAGGACTGCGCCAAAATATTCTTATTAATGTAATCCGCCATCAGTTCCACTTCCTTTTTTTTACAACTGAATCCTATTGAGACGCCAGTGTTATCAAATCCTACGACTCAGCTCTCAAGGCGCAATCCACGAAGCTAATTGATATCAATGCTGAAACGCAAGAAAAGCATAGTCAAAAATTGGCACCCGCCGATCGATCATTTTCTGAGGCGCTGGAGAGGCAAAGGCGGGATCACGAACCGAACGTTGGAACGGTCCGCCTGCTTTCGGAGATGAAGCCTTTTTTCTTTGGAAAGGTTTGCATGTCAAACGCGTACTAACCCATAGTAGCCCCAGCGACCGTGATCATGTATCCCCGCATGTATCCCGAGCAAGCAAACCTCGCTGGAGGCCACGAGTTTACTGGAAAGTTACAGTCTCCCTCGGGCACCAACACAGAGAAAAAGGTCTTGCGAAAGCAGGGCCTTTTTTTCGTCCGTAGGAAAGTGGAGGTCGGCTTTTGCCAATGTGAGGCGCATAGGCTTGGGCTCACCAAGGAGGCCAATCCCGAGACGCTGGAAGCATGGATAACCAAGCATAAGGCTGAGCAATTAGCGCTCGATGAGAAAAGGCCTGCGAAGAGGCCCTCTCTTTATCCCAACGAGCTATTTTTTCCTGCAGATCTCAACATCGTTTTGTGTTTTCAGATCGGTGTCGATGCCAAGCCGATACCTGCAGTAGTCAATGATCCATTTACGCTCCTGCTCCGTGAGTCGCTCGACTTGTCGAATCTCCCCGTCATTGGCGTGGATGTTGTAAAACTTCATCAGAAACGTCGGATGCTTCTTGATGAATAGGATGGTTTCGATGTCTCCGTCTTCTAGCGCTTCGTAATACCCAACGTGAAGCACAGTCACCAAAGCCAAAACAATCAGGGCAATCAGCTTCTTCATTCTTGCGGTGCCGGAGGTGGGAGTAGTTGAGTTTTTGCTCTGAGATTCCTGACCAACTCCATGCCGATGTTTCCGGGACAGATCTTGCCTTCAGATGCTTGGCCTGGGTATTCCCGATGCCCGCCAAAATGCTTGATCACAAACACACTCTTCAGCGCATCGATCAGATGCATCAGCGCAGTGATTTGGGCAGCAGGTATCACGTTGGTCGTGCTGTATCCGAGGCTATCAAGCGCAACACGGCCCTTGGCGACCCAATCCCCGCCCTCCTCCGGTGTCGTCAGGTTTTCCAGTAAAACAATGCCAATCAGGCCTGTATTGAATTTCAGGACACTCGAACCTTGAAGGCGTATGTCGCGCCCCTCATAAACTTGCCCGGTGCAATCAATACCGAAGTGGTAGCCGATATCGTCGTATTTCTGGCTTAGGTGCCCCTTCTGGATTTCCTGCATCTGCTCTGCACCGGGTGTACAGCTGTGGCTTCGACCGGCGTGATGCAGGGCGATCATGGTGTAATCCCAATCCATCACCATATCCGGCTTGCCTTTCACCGCTCCCCACGAGGATCGCTCTACGAACGTGGTGTTTAGTGAGCGGACCTTCTTGATGATCGCTTCACGCGTTGCCGCTCGATCATTGACGGTAATCGGTATCGGACACATGAACTCGCCGGGCTTGATTTCTTGGGCGGTCGCTTGAGTTGCGAATAGATTGGTCATCAAGCCCCCTCCGCCAGCTCATGGAGCGTCCGAGCCGGAGCGCTGAACATGACGTGCAGTGAAATCTTCGCATCGGGAGTCGGTGTTTTTACGTGAGCAATTCCATTGGCATCGGTTACGCCCGTGGTTTCTACACCGTTGACTGTCGCCACAAAGTTACGGAAAGCCAACGGAGTGCCCGTTTCGCTGTCGGTGATGCTGAAGGCCTGGCCGTAGGTCTTCTGGATCGCAAGAGGAAGTGGAGGCTCGAACGGAACAGGCGTATGCGAATCCCCGATGATTACGGTGCCGGAGCCGCCGACTACTACGTCACCGTGCGTACCAACGGAATCAACCAGAGCTGCGTTTTTACCATTGATAAAAACGGTCGCTGATACACCTGAAACCAATGCGCTGCCGCATGTGCAGGTATCACCTTTACGAGCGGCAGCAAGTCCATCGAAGAAAACATCAGCAGAGCCTGAAGCGATGGCTTTGGCGCCATGTCCTGGCATTGGGCAACTGGTGGGATCGGTTAAACGTGCTGCGGGCTTTGGCATTATTGACTCCTTGTCATGATCGCCTGGGAACGCAGAACTTATCAGACTCGGCCATCTCAGTCTCGACCTAGGTAGGAATCACCGGATCGCTGACACCAAAGATACTCTAGCCAGATCACCAATCGCGGGACACCAAATGTGTTCCACCTAACTCGTAAATCCGGCCTTATAGCCTGGACGCTATCTCTTTCCACATGTAGTCATAGTTGTACTCCAACCAACGCACCAATAATCTGTCGTACTGCCTGCGAAACCAATTGCGCCGTCGCGCCGCGAGCCTCTCCTCTATCTCGGATCTGAGCCAATCAGGGTCGAACCCAGTCCATACAGTGGGCAGAACTGCAGCAATGTTTGTGAAGCAAACTGGTGCTACTTCTGAGTAAAAAATCTTGTAGAGCACCGCTGGATCAACGCCCTTGAGCTGTCGAACGACGTAGTCGTAATCAGTGGGGAAATGATTGAAAGGCTCTGATAAGGCATCTCTGACCCTAGTCAGTTGTGGTTCATTCAGAAGATGTCCCAATGCAAAAATCCTCTGATTCCTTATCCAGTAACTCGCTACCGTTTCGCCTGCAGAACTGCCTGCAACCGCACCAACAACAATCGTATGCATATCCCCATGGCGAGCCATGATCAAACCTGACGTTATCTTGCCAAGCAACAGCTCAAGTCCAGAATCGGGCGCTTGCCCAACCTATTCCTTAGCCCCAAACATCCGCTCAGCAATCTCCCGCCCCCGCTCCAACCCTTCCTCCGCCAACCATATCGACTTGTTCCTGTTCACCGGATTACTGATCAAACCCTGCTCGTGCAAGCGGTTCATGATCTCGAAGTCATAGCCCTTCCACGCATTGCCGGCGTCGGAGCTATAGGCTGCCAGGAGAGCAAGGACGGCGTCGTCGATCAGTTTCATGTCGTATTCCATGATGGTCACTCCGCTGATGTTCAGTGTTTGTAATCAAAGCGTCGTATCAAAGTGGATGTCAATGCTGCGCGAGCTTGTAGGTTTTAGATGCCCGATTGCTGGTTGCCTCGACTGCGATCCCCGCCCGTATAATCACGCCCGCACGGCAAACCGCCTCTGGTATTTCGCGTATTGGTTTCAAGCCCTCCACTTCACTGACAGACATCCCCATGGAAACCTCACTGGAAACCGTCGCCCTCTTCTCCCTCAAACTTGCCTACGAAGAAGAGGGCCTGAGCCCGATCCTGCGCGATGACATGGTCATGGGCGATTACCAGAAAGACGTCTTCGAGTTACTGGTGAAACGCGGCGATGTCGAGGCCATTCAGTTCAAGATGAACGAATGCCTGAACCTGGCGCTGGATGCTTTGGGCGGGGTCGAGAAGCCGTTGGGGCGGGAGTTGCGCAAGTTGTCGGCGGAGTTGGCTCAGGCGCGATCGGTGGAGCAGCTGGGTCAGCCGCTGCTCGCGCTGAAGGGGTATTTGCGCGACATTCTTTGAGGCCGCGCGGTGGGTTATTACAGCAGGTAACTGGAAATGTATTTGGAAATCTCCACCATTGAGGTCTTGCCGGTGAATTCGAATTTCACTTTGCCCAGCGACGAAAAGTAGATCTCGAGTTCCGAATCCAGATCGAAGGTGCCCGAAGTCTCCACGGAGTAGGCGACGATGTTTTTGTAGGGCAGTGAGGTGAAATCCTTTTTGCTGCCGGTGATGCCCTGGACGTTGACGGCGATGATGCGTTTGTTGGTGAAGACCACGCCGTCACGCATGGCTTTGTAGGAATCGATGACTTGTTCGCCTTCCAGTAGCAGCGCGGTGACGCGCTCGGCGTACTCATCGTTCTGCTTGAGTTTGAAGAAGCCTTTGTTGTTGAAGTCGATCATCTGTCCATCCTCTGAGTAAAAAACTCCCGGTAAAGCTTTGGCTCAATGACGCGCCCTTAATGCGAAAGTGGCGCGATGCCAGTATTTTGTTATCTTGCGCCCAAATCTTTCGAGAGGCACTGGCGCCTACCCGATCAAAGCGTTTTTCTGGAGTGGATTGCAATGGATGGGTGGCTTTTTGTAATAGCTCTGGTCGTAACGTGGGTATGGGTCGTAGGCGAACGAGGTGATTGGAACCTGGTGACAGCCAACCTCGCCGGGTGTTTCGCTGGTTGGGTTGTCGGGTTGGTAGTGAAAGCGGTGTACGAGGGTTTCGTGGGCGAAACAAGCATGCAATCGTCGCCACACGTTGTGCGATCCCTGCTGATGGTGCTCAGCAGCCTTGGCGCGTTCGCCGGCGTTTGGATTTGGGTGGTGCAACGCAAACGCCCCACGAGCAAGTTGACACGCCATATCATTGGCGCTGCTTTTGGCATTTTTGCTGGTTTCGATACGCTGATGCTGCTCACTCGGTTCATTCCTTTGAGTGCCTGATAGGGCGGACCAACAGGTTTGCTATCGTGCAGCCATGTTGGAATGATTCGTGTGTCATCTAAAGAATTTCAAGGTTTGAGGAAAAGGATCAAATGGAGTTTCTGTATTTCCTGTTGTTTTTGCTCGTCTGGGGCCTCATGTGGCGCTGGGTGATGAAAAACCGCGGCAGCTGGAACCTGTTCTTTGGCACGTTCGCTGGTGTTCTGGCCGGGTTCATCGTCGCCCTCGTGGTACTGTCGATCACCCTCGCCTTATTCCCTCTGGCGCCGCGCTCCCCTGTGGAACCAACGCAAAGGGACGAGGCTGAAATCTCTTATTCCCCCGCGCCCGTTACACAAACCGTGTCCAGGTTGATGCCAGTGATCGCCTCCACACCGGATACCTCCGACAACCTTGTCGACTACGTCGCCAGCGCACCTCAGAACGAGCCCTCTCCGCCCGAGTCCGCGCTGTTGCCGAACTACAGCGAACGCCTGCCCTCTTCGCTGCTCGAAAGGGATTTCAAAGACATCATGGGCAATGACTTTGTCGTGTCGCGCCGGCTGGCGGGCAGCAATGCGAATGCGGACAGATCGTTGATGGCGTTCATGATGTGCGAGCCCTTCATAAAGCGCGCCATGCGTTTTGCAGCAGCGACTTCCGTCGCAGGTGCCGAGAGCGCCAGCAGCCATCGGTTCAAAGATCAGACTTACAGCATTAACGGCACCCTGACCGCTCGCAACATGTTGGGCGACGATGTCCCCTATGCCTACGATTGTTCAGTTCAGCAAGTGGACGGCAACAATCCTGACAAGGCCGCATGGCGACTGCTCGGCCTGAAGTTGAAAAAGGCCGACTCTTAAGACTCATTTAAGGGATCAAGGCGCCGGCTGCGCTATCATCGCCGGCCTGTGCGCCTTGAACCTTGCCCTCGATGTTTTCAACACCTGATGACCTCACCTCGCTGCCTCCCGTACTGGCCGGCCCGCTGCTGCGGCGGCTGGAGCCGACGCGCGTGGTGCTGTGGCTGGTGGGCTCACGTGAACTGGCGCTGACCTTGCGCCTGCAGGGTGTAGGAGATATTCCGCTCGACTCGGAGAAATGCACGGTCATTGCCGTAGGCCGTCATGCGTTCGTGCATCTGATAGACGTTCAGCTTGAAAGCGCCCTGCCCTGCGACACGTTTATCGATTACGACCTGCTGATCGACGACGCCATCGGTATGGCTGAGTGGGCGCCTCATCTGCTTTACCCCGGCGCTACCTGCGCGAACCTCGTCGTGCGTTCGCGGATCGAGCAATTGCTCCACGGTTCCTGCCGCAAGCCGCATCATCCGGCAACCGATGGCTTGCTCTGCGTCGATCAATTGCTGGCCGACGAAACCGATGCGCAACGGCGCCCGGCGCTGCTGATGATGAGTGGTGATCAGGTCTATGCCGACGACGTCGCCGGGCCGATGCTGCGGGCGATTCATGCCTTGATCGAGCGTCTGGGTCTGTTCGATGAGCACCTTGACGGTGCCGTGGTCAGCGACAGCGCCAAGCTCTATGAGCACCCGGCCAGCTACTACCACCGTGCGGATTTGTTACCGGCGCTGGAGAGCAACGAGACCTTGCGCGAGCGATTTTTCGGTGGCGCGCGTAAGCCGATTTTCACCAGCAGCAGTGCCGACAATCATCTGGTGACGTTCGCCGAAGTCATGGCCATGTACATGCTGGTGTGGTCGCCGACGCCGTGGTCGCTGATCAATCCGAGCTCGCCGACGCTGACGCCGGAACGCCGCAAGCGCTACCAGCTTGAGCAGACTCGCATCGATGCCTTCAAGGCGGGCCTGGGCAACGTCGCGCGGGCGCTGGCGCATCTGCCGAGCCTGATGATTTTCGATGATCACGACATCACCGATGACTGGAATCTTTCTGCGCAGTGGGAGGAAACCGCCTACGGCCATCCGTTCTCCAAGCGCATCATCGGCAACGCCCTGATTGCTTATCTATTGTGTCAGGGCTGGGGCAACAATCCGGACGCCTTCAAGGGCGTGTTGGAGCAGACCGCGCAACTGAGCGCCAGCGGTGATGACGGCTATCTGCACATGCCGGTGCAGGACGATCTGATTGATCAGTTGCTGCGTTTTCAGCAGTGGCATTTTGTGTTGCCGAGCAGTCCGGCGCTGGTGGTGATCGACACGCGCACCCGGCGCTGGCGCAGCGAGATGGCGCTCAAGCAACCATCGGGCCTGCTCGACTGGGAGGCCTTGAGCGAACTGCAACAGGAACTGCTCGATCACCCGTCGGCAATCATCGTGTCGCCGGCGCCGATCTTCGGCGTGAAGCTGATTGAAACCGTGCAGAAGGTGTTCAGCTGGTGCGGTTATCCGCTGCTGGTCGACGCGGAAAACTGGATGGCCCATCGCGGCGCGGCGCAGGTGATCCTGAACATTTTCCGACACTCGCGCACACCCGGAAACTACGTGGTGCTGTCCGGCGATGTGCATTATTCCTTCGTCTACGAAGTCCTGATCCGCCACCGCAAGGCCGGCCCACGGATCTGGCAGATCACCAGCAGCGGCATCAAGAACGAATTCCCACCAACGCTGCTGGAATGGTTCGACCGCCTCAACCGCTGGCTCTACTCACCGCGCTCGCCATTGAACTGGTTCACCAAACGCCGCCTGATGCGCATCGTCCCGTATACGCCGGAACATGCCGAGGCCGGGGAGCGGCTGTGGAATTCGGCGGGGATTGGACAGGTGTTTTTCAATGAACAGGGGCAGCCGAGCGAGATTGTTCAGCACAACTCGAATGGGGCGGAAAAGACGAGGATGCTGGCGCCGGAGTTTAAAGATGTGCCGGACTAAAGCCATGCGCTGACCTGTGGGAGCGAGCCTGCTCGCGAAGGCGCAATTTCAGTCGACATCTACTGTGAATAGTCGACTGCTTTCGCGAGCAGGCTCGCTCCCACAGGGTTTTGCGCAGACCAATCAATGTGCGTCCAGAGCCCGCCCAACCCCTCTGACAATCATCCCTACCTCGCGCTCATCAATCGTCAGCGGCGGCAGCAACCTGATGGTCTTGCCACGAGTCACGTTGATCAACAAGCCGTGATCCCGTGCGGCGATCAGCGTCAGGTCGCGCACCGGTTGTTTCAGCTCGATGCCGATCATCAGGCCCTGCCCCCGGATTGCCAGCACGTTCGGGTTGTCTGCCAATTCGGCGCGCAAGCGTTCCAGCAGCCGTGCGCCCTGCACCCGCGCATTCTCCAGCAGGCCTTGTTCCTCGATGATGTCCAGCACCGTGCAGCCGACCCGGCAGGCCAGTGGATTGCCGCCGAAGGTGCTGCCGTGGCTGCCCGGGGTGAACAAATCCGCCGCGCGGCCACGGGCCAGGCAGGCGCCGATCGGCACGCCATTGCCGAGGCCTTTGGCCAAGGTCATGACATCGGGCACGATGCCTTCGTGCTGAAAGGCGAACCACTGCCCGGTGCGGCCGATGCCGGTCTGGATTTCATCGAGCATCAGCAGCCACGCGTGGCGATTGCACAGTTCGCGCAGCGCTTTGAGATAACCCGACGGTGCGATTTGTACGCCGCTTTCGCCCTGGATCGGTTCGACCAGAATCGCCACGATGCGCGCGCCGTGTTTGCGCTGTATTTGCTCCAGCGCCGGGAGATCGCCGAACGGCACTTTGACGAAGTCCCCTGGCAGTTCGTTGAATCCCAGGCGCACTGCCGGGCCATCGCTGGCGGACAAGGTGCCAAGGGTGCGGCCATGAAACGCGTTGACCATGACCACCACCAGCGGCTGCTCGATGCCTTTGCGCCAGCCGTACAGACGCGCCAGTTTCAGTGCCGTCTCGTTCGCTTCGGCGCCGGAGTTGTTGAAGAACGCGCGCTCCATCCCCGACAACGCCGTCAGGCGTGTGGCCAGTTGTTGCTGCCAGTCGATGCTGTACAGGTTGGAAGTATGCAACAGCAATCCCGCCTGCTCGCTGATCGCCGAGACAATGCGCGGATGCGAGTGGCCGACGTTGGTCACTGCCACACCGGCAACAGCGTCCAGATATTCGCGCCCCGCCTGATCCCACAGACGCGTGCCCAGGCCCTTGGTGAAACTCAGGGCCAGGGGTTGGTAGGTGTTCATCAGGGCGGCGGTCATGACGTGAAACTCCATTGCAGGTCGGTGTTTTTGCAGTATGGTTAGCCACTTGAGCTGGATAAACCCGGAAAAACTTCAATCATTTAAAAGCCGAGCTTGATAATGGATTTGTTTCAGTCGATGGGCGTCTACGTCAAAGTGGTCGAAACCGGGAGCATGACGGCCGCCGCTGCGAAGTGCGAAATGTCGACGACGATGGTGGGCAATCATCTGCGCGCGCTGGAGCAACGGCTCGGCGTGCAACTGCTGCAACGCACTACGCGCCGCCAGCGACTGACCGAATTCGGCAGCGTCTATTATCAGCGCTGCCTGGAAGTGCTCGGCCTGGTGGCCGACTCCGAACGCCTTGCCGAACAAGCGTCGGACGGGCCGCGCGGCTTGCTGCGTATCACTGCGCCACTGACCTTCGGCGTCGAACGACTGACCCCGGCTCTCAGCGAATACTCCTTGCTCTATCCGCAAGTGAAGCTCGACGTGGTGCTGACCAACAGCCGTCCGGATCTGCTGGAGAACGGCCTCGATGTCGCATTCCGCCTGGGCAATTTCGACCAATCCAACCTGATCGCCCGGCCCTTGATCGACTACACCCTGACGGTCTGCGCCTCCCCGGAATACATTGCGCGGCGCGGCATGCCGCACACGCCACAGGATTTGCAGCAACACGATTGCCTGTCCTTCGCCTATCCGGCTGGCGATGACTGGCAATCAGTGGAAAAACGCTGGCGTCTGAGCGGCCCGGAAGGTGAAGTCCTCGTCGACGTCAGCGGGCCGATGCTGATCAACAGCTCCGCCGGTCTGCACCAGGCGGCGCGCAACGGCATGGGCATCATGATGCTGCCCGACGCGCTGGTGGAGCAGGATCTGCGCGACGGCAAACTGGTCAGGGTAATGACGGACTACCAACCGCCAAGCAGGCCGATGCATCTGCTGTATGCGCAGGATCGCTATCGACTGCCGAAGCTGAGACGCTTTGTCGAGTTTGCGATGCGTACTTGGGGGAAACCCGCTGACGCCATGCTCGGAAAATAACGCACGCCGGGAAAAATCCCGACCACCAGACCGTTGCTCCGTGACAACGCCGCCCCGCTCCCCTAAATTAGTCGGCCTGAAAAAGACCTCGTGCTTTCTCGCCTCAACTCAAGTTAAAAAGTAGTGAAATTTCAATGTCCGATTTCAACACCGCTGAATCCGTAGTCACCCAGTCGTCCAAAGCGGAATACGAAAACTCCATCAATCTTTCACAACACCTCCCACAAGCCAAAATCATCAGCGAGATGGTCCTGGACGCGTTCCAGTCGACCCGCGAAAGCGACCAGATCCGCGAATTGCGTGCGGCGATCCGTCAGGCGCATGACAGCTTTGATGACGACAAGGCGTACGAGCTGATGGGCGAACTCAAGCGCCTGAAAGACGCCGAGGCAGCCGATATTGCCGCGCTGGAAGACCTGAGCAGCAAGTTCTCGATCGGGCGCATTCTGTCCAGCTTCAAGGACGATCCGGCATTTCAGGAAATCGTCTATGGCCTGGCGCTGAAGGTGCTGAATCAGACCCATCAGGCGATCAGCAATCCGAGCGGCGGCAAGAGCAAAGCTGCGAAGAAGAAAGAAGTGGAAATCTTCACCATCAGCAAGGACGGCGCCAGCGTGACCCTGCCAATGCGCACCCCGCGTTCGCGTCTGAACGTTGATCGTGAGGCGCTGGAATTCCTCGGTTTCACCTTCGTGGGTGAAGGCGATGAAGCCGAGCTGGAGAGCGAAACCTTCGTCGATAACGCCGGTACGGAACAGGCGGTGAACCGCAAGAACATCATCACCGCGCTGCAGCAGCAGACTGCGTTTGACGGGTATAGCATCGCGGCGCAGTAATCTGCAAAGCGCTTGCGAAAAAGCCCCGCACTGAGATTCAGGCGGGGCTTTTTGTTGTCCGGCTTGTGATTCGTGAGGAGGCGAAAATCGTCGCCCCTCACCCCAGCCCTCTCCCGAGGGAGAGGGAGCCGACTTGTGTGATTTTCAAACCTGAGTTCGGCTCGGTATTTCAGGTCGGCGTATATCTTGAGAGCCCCTCAGTCAGTCCCCTCTCCCTCCGGGAGAGGGTTAGGGTGAGGGCAAACAGCTACCCCCCTCAAGCCGAAGGATGCAACGCCGCAATCATGTCCACTTCAATCGCCGCATTCTTCGGCAACTGATACACGCCGATGGTCGTGCGCGTATGCCGTCCGGCATCGCCCAGCATATGGCTGAACACATCCGAAGCGCCGTTGGCCACTTCGCTCAGGTCGACAAAGTCAGCAGTCGACTTCACATACACCGTGACCCGCAACAACGCGCGAATCTTGTCCAGCGAACCGACCGCATCGACGATCAGCGCCAGGCAACGCATGGCGCTGATGCTCGCCGCGGCTTGCGCATCCTTGAGGTTCAATTCCAGCCCCACGCGGCCGGGATACAGGATCTTGCCATTGACCCGCGGCACCATGCCGCTGATGTAGAGCTCATCGTGATGACGGATCAGCGGCGCGTAATTGCCACCGGCGGTGTTCTCGCCATAGATGTCGTAGTTGAGTTCTTCAGCCAGGGCGATAAAGCGCTCATCGCAGGTCATCCGTTCGGTCATTGCGCCCAGCCTTTTTGAGTTAAGCCAATTATCTAGCGAGTTGAAGGCCGCAACAGGATCGCGGACAAACCGCTGACATATTTGGATCCAAATCTAGGTCTTTTACCTGCTCTGCGCAACCACCCTTTACAGCGGCCGATTTCACAGTACTTCAGCTTTCAACCACACCAAAAATCAGTAGGACGGGCACTTCGCTACGATTGTCTCGTTCCGGCAGCGAACCTAAAGTTTGAGGGAACCGAATCAAGCAATTCAGCCCTCTGCCGGGCAACTTTAGCTACTTATCTGCAGTTATATAAAAATCTCACTATAACTATGAATAATTTCGTATGAGAGCGAGCTGTGGATAAGAATACTAACCCCTCAATCCCGGAGCAGGAGTTTCCCCACCGGAACTAGCAGGGCGATCAGAAGTACTGGAAACGGCAGACACCGCATTGGCGCGCACGAAGCGCGGCAAGCACGCCAAATCCCTGATGATATTGGGCCTGCGCGGTGTCGGAAAAACAGTGCTTCTGAATCAGATCAAAGATCGAGCTTTGGCATTGGGTTATCTCGCCGAAATGCAGGAGGCCCATGACGGTGCGGAGTTGAAACAGCTCCTGATTCCGGTGTTACGCCGAGTGCTGTTGCGTTTGGACCGAGTGCAGAACACGGTCGAGACGGTCAAAAGAGGGATACGCATACTTCGTAGCTTTATCGGCAATATCACTATCGCGGCGGGTGGGGCCGAAGTTACGCTGGGCGGAGACTCCGAAGCTGGCTATGCCGACAGTGGCAATCTGGAAGATGATCTTCGTGACGTTCTGATAGCAACAGCGGAGGCCGCGAGGGACGCAGGCATACCAGTCGCCATTCTGATTGACGAATTACAGTATCTTTCAAAAGATGAGCTTGGCGCGCTTATTCGCGGCATCCACGCAGTCAATCAGGCAGCTCTCCCTCTGATTCTTTTTGGCGCGGGTCTTCCGCAGCTGGCGGGGCAAGCAGGCGATGCCAAAAGCTATGCGGAGCGACTATTCGAATTTCCTAGTCTGGGCGCTCTCTTGGAGATAGATGCCTGGAAAGCCTTACGTGATCCTGTTGAAGAAGAAGGCGCCAGTATCTCTGACGATGCATTGCGTGAGATTTTTGAAAAAACCCACGGCTATCCCTATTTTTTGCAGGAGTGGGGCTATACCGCTTGGAACATTGCCAAAGCACAGACCATAACCGAGGCCGATGCGCAGGCAGCGACAGAGGAAAGCATCCGTAAACTTGACGAGTCTTTTTTCAGGGTCCGCTTTGATCGGACCACGCCGGCTGAAAGGGACTACATGCGTTGCCTTGCCGAGCTGGGAGAAGGACCGCAACGCTCTGCTGAGGTTGCTAAAGCGCTGGGGCGAAACGCTACGAGCATGGGCCCCGTACGCGATAGCCTGATCAAAAAGGGCATGATCTACAGTCCGGAATACGCACTGATAGCATTTACCGTTCCGCTGTTCGATGAATTCATGAGGCGTGTGACTGCCTCACCACTTGCTTAAACGTCGCATTAGCTCACACACTCATCAAGCCGCCGCCACAAGCTGTTGGGCCAAGGGAGCAGGCAAATCGGCACACTCCAGGCCAACCAACAAAAAACCCCGCACATCTCTCAACGTGCGGGGTTTTTCCTGAAGCTTGCAAACCTTACGGCGCGTACGTCAGCAGCAGCTCTGTCGGCACCTTGAAGTCCAGGGACATCATGACGCTCAACGCAGTGATGGTGAAGATCGAGAACACGAACAGCTTGCGTGCCCAGACGGTGTCATCGACTGCCTTGTAGCCGGTCCAGGCCATGTACAGCCAGTACATGCCCATGGCGGCGGCGACGGCGAGGTAGCTCATGCCGGCGTAGCCGCTGAAGGTCAGCATCAAGGTCGCCACGAGGAACGCCAGGATGTAGAGCAGGATGTGCTTCTTCGCCACTTGAATGCCGCGTTTCACTGGCAGCACCGGAATCGATGCCGCCAGGTAATCGTTGAAACGGAAAATCGCGATGGCGTAGGAATGCGGCATCTGCCACAGGCTGAACATCACCAGCAGGGTCAGTGCGGCCATGTCGAAGCTGTTGGTCACGGCAACGTAACCGATCACTGGCGGCATGGCCCCCGACAGACTGCCCACCAGCGTGCCGTGAACCGACTTGCGCTTGAGGTACAGGCTGTAGAAGCCGACGTAGATGATGAAGCCGATTACTGCGAACAAGGCAGCCAACGGGTTGGCCACCTTGTACAACAAGGCAACGCCGAGAACACCCAGAATGGTCGCGTAAACCAGGGCCAGTTTCAGGGAGATGAGGCCCTGGACCAGCACACGGTTCTTGGTGCGTTCCATCTTCAGGTCGATGTCGCGGTCGATGCAGTTGTTGAACACGCAACCGGAGGCCACGACCAGGGAAGTACCGATCATGGCGGCCAGAAACACCGCCAGATCGACATGCCCTTTCGAGGCCAGGAAGAACCCGCCTGCCACAGAAAGCACGTTACCGAAAATGATCCCCGGTTTGGTGATTTGGATAAAGTGCTTGAGCGACATCGGGTCTACCTCACTTCGCCATCATGTACGTGTGGATGCTGAACATGATCCACAGCGACAGGCCAACCAGCAGCACGATCACGATCGCCGTAAAGACGAATGCGATCACGTTGTTACGCTGTGCAATGGAACGGTCCAGATGCAGGAAGTAATACAGGTGAACGATCACCTGGATCACTGCAAACAGCAGAACGATTGCCAGCGTCGTCGACTTCGGCAGGGTCGGGTACATCACCAGACCGAACGGAATGACGGTCAGGATTACCGAGAGGATGAAGCCGATGGCGTACGACTTGACGCTGCCGTGGCCAGCATCGTGGCTGTCATGGGAGTGTGCGTTAGCCATTACAAAGTCCCCATCAGGTAAACAACGGTGAAGACGCAGATCCAGACCACGTCCAGGAAGTGCCAGAACAGGCTCAGGCAGCTCAGACGGGTCTTGTTGGTCGACGTCAGGCCATGCTTGTTGACCTGATACATCATGATGCCCATCCAGATCAGACCGGCCGAAACGTGCAGACCGTGGGTACCGACCAGGGTGAAGAACGCCGACAGGAAGCCCGAACGGCTAGGACCGAAGCCCTCGGAGATCAGCAGGTGGAACTCGTTGATCTCCATGGCGATGAAGCCCGCGCCGAGCAGGAAGGTCATGAGCAACCAGCCCAGGACTGCCTGCTTCTTGCCCTTGTACAACGCCAGCATGGCGAAGCCGTAGGTGATAGAACTGAACAACAGCAGAGCGGTTTCGCCCAGCACGTAAGGCAGTTCGAAGATCTCGTGGCCCGACGGGCCACCGGCTACGTTGTTTACCAGTACTGCGTACACCGCGAAGATCGACGCAAACAGAATGCAGTCGGTCATCAGGTAGAGCCAGAAACCGTATACGGTCATCTCGCCCGAGTCGTGGTGATGGTCATCGTGCCCATGGTCACCATGGGCGTGTCCAACATTGGTCACTAAGTTCGACATGGTTTAAGCCTGTTCCAACGAGGTTTCAACACGGGTGGCATTGGCCGGGATTTTCCCTGCCGCGACCAGACGCTTGTGCTGCTCGGCTTCGATACGCTCGATCGTTTCAACCGGAACCATATAGCCCTGGTCGTCACGTGCAGCGTGGATCACGAAGTAAACGACGGTGCCCACCAGGCTCGCGATCGCCAGCCACCAGATGTGCCAGATCATCGCGAAACCGAAGACGGTCAACAGCGCGCCCATCACCACGCCAGTGGCGGTGTTGTTCGGCATGTGGATCGGCTCGTACTTGGCCGGACGCTGGTACGCAGTACCGTTTTCCTTGGCTTCGGTGAACGGGTCGATGCAGTCAGCCTTAGGCAGCACAGCGAAGTTGTAGAACGGTGGTGGCGACGAGGTCGACCATTCCAGGGTGTGTGCATTCCACGGGTCACCGTGATCGCAAACGTTCTCTGGCTTGTTGCGGTCACGCACACTGACGTACAGCTGGATCAGTTGGCAGGCGATACCGACAGCGATCATCACCGCACCGAACATGGCAACGTACAGGTACGGTACCCACTCAGGGTTGGTGGTGGCGTTCAGACGACGGGTCATGCCCATGAAGCCCAGTGCATAGAGCGGCATGAACGCGACGAAGAAGCCCGAGATCCAGAACCAGAACGCTGCTTTACCCCAGCCTTCGTGCAGCTTGAAGCCGAACGCTTTCGGGAAGTAGAACGCGAAGCCAGCGATGTAACCAAATACCGCACCGCCGATGATCACGTTGTGGAAGTGCGCGATCACGAACAGGCTGTTATGCAGTACGAAGTCAGCACCCGGGATGGCCAGCAGTACGCCGGTCATGCCGCCGATGGCGAAGGTCACCATGAAGCCCAGAGTCCACATTACCTGGCTGGTGAAGCGCAGACGGCCCTGGTAGATGGTGAACAGCCAGTTGAACAGCTTCACACCCGTCGGGATGGAAATCAGCATCGTCGCCAGACCGAAGAAGGCGTTGACGCTTGCACCCGAACCCATGGTGAAGAAGTGGTGCAGCCAGACCATGAAGCCCAGTACCGAGATCGCGCCCGAGGCGTAGATCATCGAGTGGTGGCCGAACAGTTTCTTGCCGGTGAAGGCCGAGATCACTTCCGAGAAGATGCCGAAGGCCGGCAGGATCAGGATGTAAACCTCAGGGTGGCCCCACGCCCAGAACAGGTTGACGTACATCATCGGATTGCCACCAAGTTCATTGGTGAAAATGTGGAAATCCATGTAACGGTCAAGGGTCAGCAGTGCCAGGGTAGCGGTCAGGATCGGGAACGAAGCCACGATCAGAACGTTTGCCCAGGTGCAGGTCCAGGTGAAGATCGGCATGTCCATCAGTTTCATGCCAGGGGTACGCATTTTCAGTACGGTCGCGAGGAAGTTGACCCCGGTTAACGTCGTACCCAATCCGGATAGCTGTAGCGCCCAGATGTAGTAATCCATACCCACGCCAGGGCTGTATTGCAGACCCGACAGCGGCGGATACGCAACCCAACCGGTCTTGGCGAATTCACCGATACCCAGCGACAGGTTGATCAGCACAACGCCGGACACCAGCAGCCAGAAGCTCAGGGAGTTCAGGAACGGGAACGCAACGTCACGCGCGCCGATCTGCAGCGGCACTGCAAGGTTCATCAGGCCGGTGAAGAATGGCATCGCCATGAAGATGATCATGATCACACCGTGAGCGGTGAAGATCTGGTCATAGTGTTCAGGTGGCAGGTAGCCAGGCGAACCCTCGGTGGCCATGGCCAGCTGGGTACGCATCATGATCGCATCGGCAAAGCCGCGCAGCAGCATGACCATGGCGACGATGATGTACATCACGCCGATTTTCTTGTGGTCGACCGAAGTCAGCCACTCGGTCCACAGGTACGTCCACTTCTTGAAGTAAGTGATCGCAGCGAACAGCGCCAGACCACCGAGGGCGATCATGGCGATGGTCACCATCACGATCGGCTCGTGGAATGGGACTGCTTCCCAACTTAATTTACCAAACATCGTTTACTCCTCTGCCCCGGCAGCTGAATGCGAACCCGCGTCAATATCCGTGGCCGCCACTTCTTTCTCTTTCTTCTCGTGCTTCAGCGGCTTGCCCGGCTTCATACCTTCGTACTTGTCGACGATGATCTGGAACTGGTTCGGCGTGACCGACGAGTAGAGTTCGACTGGGTTGTTCTGGCTCGGTTTGGCCAGGGCCGCGTATTCAGCCTGATCAAGCTGTTTAGGCGACTTCTTGACTTCACTTACCCAGGCGTCGAAATCTTCCTGAGTGGTGGAGATAGCCTTGAATTTCATACCGGTGAAACCGGCACCGCTGTAGTTGGCAGAGATACCGTCCATTTCAGCGTTGCGGTCAGCGATCAGGTGCAGCTTGGTCTGCATGCCCGCCATCGCGTAGATCTGGCCGCCCAGGCCCGGGATGAAGAACGAGTTCATCACGGCGTCGGAGGTGATCTTGAAGTTGATTGGCGTGTGCGCCGGGAACACGATCTTGTTGACCGTGGCAATGCCTTGTTCCGGGTAGATGAACAGCCACTTCCAGTCCAGCGCGACGACTTCGATGGTCACCGGCTTGACGTCAGACTCGATCGGACGATACGGGTCCAGCTCGTGAGTCGAGATGTAAGTGATGTAGCCCAGGGCGATGATGATCAGCACCGGGATGGTCCATACGGCCACTTCGATCTTGGTCGAGTGCGACCACTTCGGCGTGTAGACGGCGTTCTTGTTCGAAGCGCGGTACTTCCAGGCAAACAGGAAGGTCATGACGATGACCGGCACGACGACCAACAGCATCAGCAGCGTGGCGGTGATGATCAGGTTGCGCTGTTCCAGGCCGACCTGGCCCGTTGGATTGAGCAAGGTCATGTTGCAGCCTCCCAGCAACAACGTGCCGAGCAGCGGCACTAGGCCTAGTAATCTGGGGTACCTGTTTTTACTCATCTCACGACCTCTAAAGCAGCTTGCGCAATGCAGTTGGGTTTTGATCGCCAACACTTCACCCTGCCAAGGGTTGGCATTTTCTTTGGATTGAATAAGGGCCGCCCGTCGCGCGTCTCACGCTCGACAAAACCTTGGGACAGCGTTCAGTTCTTATTCGAATTCGTGGTCAAAGGCCTTGTTACAGACCAATTCCATTTGGTGCGGAAAATTGGAAAGGCACCGACACCAGGGTGTCTCGAAAGCCTCGCGGCTCGCTCGACACCCGACCTCCTGATCAGTTCCTTGATAAAGGCTGAACAGCGTCGGGAATTCAGTGCGGGCGATTGTAGATAGGTAGCGCCCTATACACCATGTCTTATCCCGAAATAATTTTTATCACTCAGAGCAACAATCCATCGCCATTTTTGCAAAAGTTGCGCAAGTTATCGAAAGCGTTTCTCAATAAAAGCGGCAAAATCTGCCAGCGTAACCGCCTCAAATCAGACAGCTCTGCACTCGATCTACAAACGCTGGAGCGGCGCAAAGCCCGATGTTCCAAGGGCTTCGTCCATCTGCCGGCGCCTGTTAAAACTGCCTGCTCTGGTACGTCCGTGCTCAAGCCCGAAAACGCTGAAGCTGGCCAATGTTTTTATGTAACAGGCGGCCAATCCGCCGCATCCCGAGTCCCTGCGACAGCCCCTGTGTGACAACATGTCGCACATTTGCCGCACGCTTCATTGCCGTTCGTCACGGTGTTTTCACAAACGCTCTGAAATGCAAAACGCCCCGATTTTCAGCAGCGAAAATCGGGGCGTTTTGTTTATCGGCAGCTCTGCCGAGAAGTTGACTCAGTGCAGCGCTTTTCGATTACGCGAAGTCAGCAGAGGCACCAGAATGACCACCAGCACGAACGCCACCAGCGCCCATTGCGCCAGCGACAGACCGAGGATTGGCGGATACGGCGTCGAGCAGAAACCGTCAACCTGGAAGCCCAGCGGGAAGATCTTTGCCAGCGGCAGATCATCGACAATCGGCTGCAGCACATCGACGCCACAGCTCACCGCCGGATAGAACTGCGTATAGACGTGATGCCCGGCCACACCAGCCCCGGCGATCGCACAGATCACCACCAGCGTCTCGAACACGGTGATGCTGCGACGGCTGCGCATGCCCGCACCGATAAAGGCGAACACTGCAATCAGCAACAATGCATAGCGCTGCAGAATGCACAGTGGGCAAGGTGCTTCGCCGAGCACGACCTGCATGTAAAGTGCGCCGCCGATCAACGCCAGGCAGATGATCCCCAGCAACACCAGATAGCGCCGCTCACGCCCCAACCGCATCGTTTCCTCGCTCATTGCCTTTCCTTTGTAAGTCCATGGTCCAGCCGGCCGGCGGCTGAAATTGTCGCAAGTCTACACCGGGGCAATAAACGATAGAGCGGTTAAGGAATGATTAACCAATATGGCTTTGCGGCGCGCAGAAGATTCGCGAGCAGGCTCGCTCCCACAATGGAACTGCGTCGAACGCAAATCCGGTGGGAGCGAGCCTGCTCGCGAACGAGACAACTCGGTCTCGGATCACTCCAGAGCAGCAGCCGGGCCGAAGAACTCGTAACGGCTCTGTTTCTCCGGCACGCCCAACGCTTTCAGATGCCGTTTGATCGCGCCCATGAACCCCTTCGGTCCCAAGAAGTAAGCATCGACATCACGCTGCGCCGGCAGCCACTGGCCGAGCAGTTCTTCGCTGAGCAGGCCAACCTTGTCCGCCGCCCGGCTGACCCCATCTTCTTCGGCGTAGCAATAGAAGCGCTTGAGTTGCGGATGACGCGCCGCCAGCCCATCGACCCAGTCACGGAATGCGTGGACGCTGCCGTTACGCGCGCAGTGGATAAAGTGCACCGGACGTTCGGTGGCCAGCGCTGCTTCCAGCATCGCCAGCGTCGGGGTGATGCCGACGCCGCCACTGATCAGCACCAGTGGTTTGTCGCTGGCCGCCAGGGTGAATTCGCCCGACGGCGGGAACAGTTGGATGCTCGCGCCGACGTGCAGTTGATCATGCAGGTAGTTGGACGCGCGACCATTCGGTTCACGCTTGACGCTGATGCGGTACTGACCATTGTTGGCCAGTGCCGACAGCGAATAGTTACGACGGATTTCTTCGCCGTCGAGGATCAGCTTCATGCCGATGTACTGACCCGGTTCGGCCGCAAGAATCGGCCCTTTGTCCGCCGGTTCGAAGTAGAACGAGGTGATTTCCGCGCTCTCCTGCACCTTCGCTGCGACGATGAATTCCCGCGCACCGCGCCAGCCGCCGACAGCGTGTTCCTTCTGGTCATAGATCGCGGTTTCGGCGCCGATCAGGATGTCGGCCAGTTGCCCGTACGCAGCGCCCCAGGCACTCATCACCTCAGGCGTGGCGATCTCTTCGCCGAGCACTTCGGAAATGGCGCGCAGCAGGCAGGTGCCGACGATCGGGTAATGCTCCGGCAGAATCTGCAGGGCGACGTGTTTGTTGATGATCTTCGCCACCAGATCGCCCAACTGGTCGAGCTGATCGATGTGCCGGGCGTACATCAGCACGCCGTTGGCCAAGGCACGCGGCTGATCGCCACTGGCCTGATGCGCTTGGTTGAACAGCGGGCGCACTTGCGGGTATTCGGAGAGCATCATGCGGTAGAAATGCGTGATCAACGCCTCGCCGCCGCTTTCCAGCAGAGGCACGGTGGATTTGATGATGGCACGATCCTGGACGCTAAGCATAAGGTGACTCCTGCGCTTTCTTGAAAGATTGCATTAGGGATATCAGCTTTCGTGCCAACTAATTAATCCTTTCAATTCAACAGTTTGAACCCCTCATAGTCATTTCGACACAAATGAACGTATAGTCATCGCGACTACACCTTGTCTCTTTGACTACAAAAAATCATGACCGCCAAATCCTTGCTTACCGCCCTGCTGCCTCTGGTCGCCGACCTCTCCCGCGAACTGCCCGAAGGTGAGCGCTATCGGCGTTTGCTCGAGGCCATGCGCGCCTTGTTGCCCTGCGATGCCGCCGCGTTGTTGCGTCTGGATGGCGAATCATTGGTGCCGCTGGCGGTGGATGGCTTGAGTACCGACACCCTCGGCCGGCGCTTCAAGGTCAGCGAGCATCCGCGTTTTGAAATCCTGCTGGCCGGCGCCGGGCCGACGCGCTTCGCTGCCGACAGCGACCTGCCCGATCCTTATGACGGATTGGTCGATGGCCTCGACGATCATCTTGAAGTTCACGACTGCCTCGGCTGTCCTTTATTCGTCGATGAAAAACTCTGGGGCTTGATCACCCTCGACGCGCTGGACCCGGAGCGTTTCGAGCCGATCGAACTCGACGCCCTGCAAGCCTTCGCCAGCCTCGCCTCGGCCACGGTCAATGCGGCCGAACGCATCGAACGTCTGGCCACCCGCGCCGAAGACGAACATCAGCGCGCCGAGGTCTACCGTCAGGCCAGCGGTCAGCAGCACCGCGAAATGATCGGCCAGAGCAAGGCGCATAAACGTTTGGTGGAAGAAATCAATCTGGTCGGCGGCAGTGATCTGACTGTTCTGATCACCGGCGAAACCGGGGTCGGCAAAGAGCTGGTAGCCCAAGCGATCCACGCCGCCTCCGCGCGCGCCGACAAACCGATCATCAGTCTCAACTGCGCCGCCCTCCCCGACACGCTGGTGGAAAGCGAACTGTTCGGCCACGTGCGCGGCGCCTTCACCGGCGCCACCAGCGACCGGCGTGGCAAGTTCGAACTGGCCAATGGCGGCACGCTGTTTCTTGATGAAGTCGGCGAGCTGTCGCTGACGGTCCAGGCCAAGTTGCTGCGCGTATTGCAGAGCGGTCAGTTGCAGCGCTTGGGCTCGGACAAGGAGCACCAGGTCGACGTGCGTCTGATTGCCGCGACCAATCGCGATCTGGCCGAGGAAGTGCGCAGCGGTCGCTACCGTGCCGACTTTTATCACCGCTTGAGCGTGTACCCGCTGCGGGTGCCGGCCCTGCGCGATCGCGGGCGCGACGTGTTGCTGCTCAGTGGCTTCTTTCTCGAGCAGAACCGCTCGCGCATGGGCCTCAATAGCCTGCGTTTGAACAGTGATGCTCAGGAAGCGCTGCTCGCCTATACCTGGCCGGGCAATGTGCGCGAACTGGAGCACTTGATCGGGCGCAGTGCGCTGAAGGCGCTGGGTAACTGCAAAGCGCGGCCGAAGATTCTGAGTCTGAGCGCGGCGGATCTGGATCTGCCCCGTGAGGTTGTGGACAACGTGGTTGCGCCTGCCAGTGCCGACTTGGCCAATGTGCTGCCGATAATCAGCGCGGATCTGCGCAGTGCCACCGATGAGTTTCAGCGGCGCCTGATCAGTGCAGCGCTGGAGCGTCACCAGGATAACTGGGCAAGTGCGGCCCGGGAGTTGGGGGTGGATCGGGCGAATCTGGGGCGGATGGCCAAACGACTAGGCATGAAGAGCTAAAAGCACACCCTCACCCTAGCCCTCTCCCAGAGGGAGAGGGGACTGATTGGGGGATATTGAAGAATTCCACTGACGTGAAAGATTTCTTCCGAATCCATAATCGACTCGGTCGTTCAGGTCGGTGTAAAACGCCAGACACCTCCGTCGGCCCCCTCTACCTCTGGGAGAGGGCTGGGGTGAGGGGCAGTGATAGAGAGAACAGCGATCAACTCAAGCCGACTACCCCGACAACTAACCTAAAGCCCATCCCTTTAACGCCGATAACACGGCATCAAAGGTTTCTGGCGATTTCCACTCTCGCCCCACAGAAGGTTCTTATGTCCTCCACCAAAGCCCGCGCAGATTCACTTTCGCTTCTGCTGTTTACCTTGCGCAGCGGCAAGCTGATGGCGATCAACCTGCTGAAAGTCAGTGAAATCATCCCCTGCCCGCCGCTGACCAAGCTGCCGGAGTCGCACCCGCACGTCAAAGGCATCGCCTCGCTGCGCGGTGCATCGCTGTCGGTGATCGACCTCAGCCGCGCGATCGGCGAGCGGCCGCTGGAAGATCCCAACGGTGGCTGCCTGATCGTCACCGATGTCAGCCGTTCCAAGCAGGGTCTGCATGTGCAGGCGGTGAGCAAGATCGTCCATTGCCTGACCACCGACATCAAGCCCCCACCGTTCGGCTCCGGCGGCTCGCGCGCCTACATCACCGGCGTGACCTCGGTGGACGGCACGCTGGTACAGGTGCTGGACATCGAAAAAGTCATCCACAGCATCGCCCCGGCGCAGATCGAAATGGCGCCGACCGACCTGACCATGGAAGACGCCGAAGTGCTCGGCAACGCGCGCATTCTGGTGGTCGATGACAGCCAAGTGGCCCTGCAGCAATCGGTGCACACCCTGCGCAACCTCGGCCTGCAATGCCACACCGCGCGCAGTGCCAAGGAAGCCATCGACTGCCTGCTCGACCTGCAAGGCACCGCGCAGCAGATCAATCTGATCGTCTCCGACATCGAAATGTCGGAAATGGACGGCTACGCCTTCACCCGAACCCTGCGCGAGACCCCGGACTTTGCCCACTTGTACGTCTTGCTGCACACCTCCCTCGACAGCGCGATGAACAGTGAAAAGGCCCGACTGGCCGGTGCCAATGCGGTGCTGACCAAGTTCTCCTCGCCGGAGCTGACCCAACGTCTGATCGAAGCGGCCAAGCACGTCGCGGCCAACGGGCACTGAGTCTTGGCCGAGACGTTTTGCTTTCTGCTGCGGCGCGACTTGAGTGGGGTTCTGCCGGATGCGCAGTGGCCGGACGGGATTGAGCTGTCCGTCTACCGCGAGGAGCTGGCGCCGGCGGTGCATCAGTTGATGCAGCTTGGACATCTGGAAGGTGGCGGTCGAGTGCCGTCACTTGACGATTGGCAGCGGCGCTTTGCCAGCGACCCTGAATCCGACCCTGCGTTGTGTTTCATTGCCTGCGATGCCGAGGGCGTGGTGGGCGTGGCGCAGTGCTGGACCAGTGCCTACATCAAGAATCTGGTGGTGCACCCACGAATGCAGGGTCGGGGGCTTGGGCGGGGGTTGTTGCTGCATGCCTTCAGCGTCTTTCAACAGCGACGCGAGGGGTTTGTCGATTTGCGGGTTCTGGAGGACAACCGGCGGGCGCGGCGGTTGTATGAGAGTGTCGGGATGTATGTGGTCCGCCGGGAATTGGTGCCGGACTGATCAAAGTCAAAAGATCGCAGCCTGCGGCAGCTCCTACAGGAAACCGCATATCCATGTAGGAGCTGCCGAAGGCTGCGATCTTTTAGCGGTGCCCCAGGCAACAAAACTCTTCAGGCAGACTCAAACCTTGGCCATAACCAAGGATGCCCCAACCATGAAAGCCATCACCCTGGCCCTGCTCAGCCTCACCGCCCTGGCCTCACAGGCCCACGCCTCCAGCCCCGACGCCTGGGCCGCTTACGACAAGACCGTACTCGCCAGCTGCACCATGGCCAGCGGTCTGAAAAACGTCAAACCGGTCGGCACACCTGCGCAATTCGACGACCGCGTCGGTTACACCGCCGTTCTGCTGCAAGGCCAATACCCGCAAAAACACATGAAAGGCCAGCAAGGCAGTGAGCTGTGCCTGTACAACAACCAGTCGAAAACCGCGTTCGTCACCGAGTGGGATTCGATTCGCCCGGCCACGAACACCCACTGAGTGGCGCAGTCCTTGCTTCGATCCGGTTCTGTGCGATGGTTTTCCGCCGTCGTTTCACACCCTGATTGAAGAAAGATCGCTCAATGAATACGACGTTTTCCTGCGTAGGCTGCGGCAAGTGCTGCACCGACCACCATGTCCCGCTGACGCTCGCCGAAGCCCGCATGTGGGCGGCCGATGGCGGTCAGGTGATCGTGCTGGTCGAGGCGTTTCTCGGCAATGGCCTGGGCCTGCCAGCGCAGCAGCGCGAACATGCCGAGCGCCGTTCGGCGGTGGTCCGCAGCGGCACTACTGATGCTCACGTGGCGATCACCTTTGCCGCCTACAACGTCGGGCCCTGCCGGAATCTTGACGACGACAAGCGCTGCCGGATCTACGAGCGCCGCCCGCTGGTGTGCCGGATTTACCCGGCGGAAATCAATCCGCACATCCCGCTCAATCCAGCTGCCAAGGATTGCCCGCCAGAGTCCTGGGAACAGGGGCCGGAGCTGATCGTGGGCGGCGAGTTGGTTGATCGGGAACTGGTTGAGCTGATCCAGCGTTCGCGTCAGGCGGATCGGGATGACATCAGACTCAAGGATGCGATCTGCGCAACGTTGGGGATTCGCACCACGGCGCTCAAGGGTGACGGGTTCACCGCGTACTTGCCGAACATGGATGCCTTCGCGGCAGTGATCGACCAGGTGAGCGCGCAACCGCTGACGGCGCGAACCAGTGAATGGCTGTTTCATTTGTCCGGCGATGATGTCGCCGGGCAAGTGCTGGCTGCGGGCGGGCAAGTGGTGACGGAACCGGCGCAGACTTATGCGTTTATTTCATTGCACGCGGCTTGATCTGATATTTGTGCTGTAGCGGATGTCGCTTTCGCGAGCAGGCTCGCTCCCACAGGTTTGGGTTCTACACAAATCCAATGTGGGAGCGAGCCTGCTCGCGAAGAGGCCGCCACCATCACTTTCCGATGTCAGCGCTTGCCCATCGACCGACGCGTACCCGGCGGCGCCATGCCCGGGGTTTTGGTGTGGCCATTCTTCGCGCCATTCTTGTACCACGGCTGATTCGAGCCTTTCGCCGAAGCCAGCTCGCCCGGCTTGAACGGGAACTTGAACGCCGGAATCTCGGCCTTGGTTTCGCTGGCGTCAGCCACTTCAGCCGGGACGTCGCTCACAGCGTCGTCAACCGGCGGTTGGGTCGGGGAAGTCATAAAAGCTCCGGGAACAAAAAGTCGGCCCGATCAGTGAGCCGCAAAGGCGCGCAGTATACCTGTGCGCTCTGGCTCGGCATCTGAAGATTTGCACCGTGCGCTGAACGGTTTTCCCCTCACCCTAACCCTCGCCCTGGGGAGGGGACAGACCGAGGTGTTTACTCGAGGTTCGCCGACATGGGATACCGAGTCGAACTCAGGTTCGAAAAGCCCACAAATCGGCTCCCTCTCCTTGGGGAGAGGGCTGGGCGGGCGGCGTTCCGATGAGGGGCGAATCCAACACAAGACCATCGCCGCACACTGCTACTCCCCATCTATACAAACGAAACTGACAATCCTGACAGGCAGCCGTCACCCTGCCGACCGCCTGAGCGGTTTATAACTGGTCAATCTGCCCAAACTCCAGACTTCGGCGCCGCGCATGTCCATCCAGAAAAACAAAACCCTGCTGGCCACTCTCCTGATTCTGCTGGCAGCCGCCGGCCTGTGGTTCGCGCTGAAACCGGCGCCGGCCAAACTGGCTACACCGACTGCCATTCCGGTGCGGGTGGTGACGGTCAGCGCCAAAGACGTGCCGCGCTATACCAGCGGCATCGGCTCGGTGCTGTCGCTGCACAGCGTGGTGGTGCGTCCGCAGATCGACGGGATCCTGACGAAAATTCTGGTCAAGGAAGGCCAACAGGTCAAAGCAGGCGACCTGCTCGCGACCATTGACGACCGCTCGATCCGCGCCAGCCTCGACCAGGCCCGGGCGCAGTTGGGCGAGAGCCAGGCGCAGTTGCAGGTAGCGCTGGTCAATCTCAAGCGCTACAAACTGCTCAGCGTCGACGACGGCGTGTCGAAGCAGACCTTCGACCAGCAGCAAGCGCTGGTCAACCAGCTCAAAGCCACGGCACAAGGCAATCAGGCCTCGATCGATGCGGCGCAGGTGCAACTGTCCTACACGCAGATTCGCTCCCCGGTCACCGGGCGCGTCGGTATTCGTACCGTCGATGAAGGCAACTTCCTGCGCATGACCGACACCCAGGGCCTGTTCACCGTCACGCAGATCGACCCGATCGCCGTCGAATTCTCCCTGCCGCAGCAGATGCTGCCGACCCTGCAGAGTCTGATCAGCGATCCGCAACGCGCCCCGGTCAAGGCGTACATCGGCGCCGATACTGATGGCGAAACCGGCAATCTGCTCGGCGAAGGTCAGCTGACCCTGATCGACAATCAGATCAACGCCAACACCGGCACCATCCGCGCCAAGGCCGAATTCGCCAATGCCAGCCAGAAGCTCTGGCCGGGTTTGCTGGTGACGGTAAAAATTCAGACGGCTGTGGATAAAGATGCGCTGGTGGTTCCGCCCACCGTCGTACAGCGTGGCCTCGAACAACACTTTGTTTACCGCGTGAAGGACGACAAGGTCGAGGCGGTGCCGGTGCAAATGGTTTATCAGGGCAGCGGCCAGGACATCATCAAAGGTGTCAACGCTGGTGACGTGCTGGTGACCGACGGCCAGTCGCGACTCAAACCGGGCTCGAGCGTGCAAGTCATGAGCGAGCCAGCGCAAGTGGTGCAGGCGGAGCCGAAGCCATGAACTCGCACAAGGGCATCTCGACCTGGTGCATCGATCACCCGGTGGCGACGATTTTGCTGACGTTCGCTTTGGTACTGGTCGGCGTAATTGCCTTCCCGCGTTTGCCGATTGCGCCACTGCCGGAAGCGGAATTTCCGACGATCCAGGTCTCGGCACAGTTGCCCGGCGCCAGTCCCGACACCATGGCTTCCTCCGTGGCCACGCCGCTGGAGGTGCAATTCAGCGCCATCCCCGGCATGACCCAGATGACCTCGAGCAGCGCGCTGGGCTCAACCCTGCTGACCTTGCAGTTCACTCTCGACAAAAGCATCGACACCGCCGCCCAGGAAGTACAGGCGGCGATCAACACCGCCGCCGGCAAGTTGCCCAAAGACATGCCGACCCTGCCAACATGGAAGAAGGTCAACCCGGCCGACAGCCCGGTGCTGATCCTCAGTGTCAGCTCGACACAGATGCCCGGCACCGAACTCAGCGACCTGGTGGAAACTCTGCTCTCGCGTCAGATCAGTCAGGTCGACGGCGTCGGCCAGATCAACATCACCGGCCAGCAACGCCCGGCGATCCGCGTGCAGGCGTCGGCAGACAAACTCGCGGCCATCGGCCTGACGCTGGCCGACATTCGGCTGGCGATCCAGCAGACCAGCCTTAACCTCGCCAAGGGTGCGTTGTACGGCGAATCGAGTATCTCGACGCTGTCGACAAACGACCAGTTGTTCCACCCCGAGGACTACAGCGAGCTCATCGTTTCCTACAAGGATGGCGCCCCGGTTCACCTGCGCGATGTCGCCAAAGTCGTCAACGGTGCGGAAGATGCCTACGTGCAGGCGTGGGCCGGTGATCGCCCCGGCGTGAATCTGGTGATTTTCCGTCAGCCCGGCGCCAACATTGTTGAAACCGTCGACCGCATTCAGGCCGCCCTGCCCGGCCTCGAAGCCATGCTGCCGGCCTCGGTGCAGGTGAAAACCCTGATCGACCGCACGCAGACCATTCGCGCCTCGCTGCATGAAGTCGAGATCACCTTGCTGATCGCGATCCTGCTGGTGGTCGCGGTGATGGCGCTGTTCCTGCGGCAATTGTCGGCGACGCTGATTGTTTCGGCGGTGCTCGGCGTCTCGCTGATCGCCAGTTTCGCCCTGATGTACATCCTCGGTTTCAGTTTGAACAACCTGACGCTGGTGGCGATCGTCGTCGCGGTCGGCTTCGTCGTGGACGATGCGATTGTGGTGGTGGAAAACATCCATCGCCATCTCGAGGCCGGCGATGATATGCGCGAGGCGGCGATCAAGGGGGCCGGCGAGATTGGCTTCACCGTCGTTTCGATCAGTTTCTCGCTGGTGGCGGCATTCATTCCGCTGCTGTTCATGGGCGGCGTGGTCGGGCGGCTGTTCAAGGAATTCGCCCTGACCGCGACATCGACCATCATGATTTCCGTGGTGGTCTCGCTGACGCTGGCGCCAACCCTTGCTGCGCTGTACATGCGCAAACCGGTGCATCACGCCAGCGCCAAACCGGGTTTCAGCGAGCGCTTGCTCGGCTGGTACGAAAAAGGCCTGCGCCGCGCCCTCGATCATCAGAAATTGATGATCGGCGTGTTCGGTCTTTCGCTGGCGTTGGCGGTCGCCGGGTACATTTTCATTCCCAAGGGGTTCTTCCCGGTGCAGGACACCGGGTTCGTCCTCGGCACCACCGAAGCCGCTGCGGACATTTCCTACGGAGATATGGTGAAAAAACACTTGGCCATGGCCGAAATCGTCGCGGCCGATCCGGCGGTGCAGGCGTTTTCTCATTCGGTCGGGGTTTCCGGCAGCAACCAGACCATCGCCAACGGGCGCTTCTGGATCGCCCTGAAAAAACGTGGTGATCGCGATGTCAGCGCCAGCCAGTTCATCGACCGCATCCGCCCGCAACTGATGAAAGTGCCCGGCATCGTCCTTTATTTGCGCGCCGGGCAGGACATCAACCTCAGCTCCGGCCCCAGCCGTGCGCAGTACCAATACGTACTCAAGAGCAACGACGGCGCGACCCTCGCCACCTGGACCCAGCGCCTGACCGAGAAACTGCGCAGCAACCCGGCGTTTCGCGACATTTCCAACGATCTGCAACTGGGCGGCAGCATCACCCACATCAGCATCGACCGCAGCGCCGCCGCGCGTTTCGGCCTGACCGCCAGCGATGTCGACGAGGCGCTGTACGATGCATTCGGCCAACGGCAGATCAATGAATTCCAGACCCAGGTCAACCAGTACAACGTGATTCTCGAGCTGGATACCAAACAGCGCGGCAAGGCCGAAAGCCTCAACTATTTCTACCTGCGCTCGCCACTGAGCGGCGAGATGGTGCCGCTGTCGGCGCTGGCAAGGTTTGACGCGCCAACCATCGGCCCGCTGTCGATTGCTCACGACGGCATGTTCCCCGCCGCCAATATGTCATTCAATCTCGCCCCCGGCGTGGCATTGGGCGATGCGGTAATTCAGCTCAATCAGGCCAAGGCCGAGATCGGCATGCCCACCGCGATCAGCGGCAATTTTCAGGGTGCGGCGCAGGCGTTCCAGAGTTCGCTGGCCAGCCAGCCGTGGCTGATTCTGGCGGCGCTGGTGGCGGTGTACATCATTCTCGGCGTGCTTTATGAAAGCTTCGTACATCCGCTGACGATCATTTCGACCCTGCCGGCGGCAGGTCTGGGCGCGGTGATCATGCTGTGGATCTGCGGCCAGGACTTTTCGATCATGGCATTGATCGGCCTGGTGCTGCTGATCGGCATCGTCAAAAAGAACGGCATCCTGATGATCGACTTCGCGCTCGAGGCGCAGCGCCAGCGCGGTCTGCCGCCGCAGGAGGCGATTTTCGAGGCGTGCATCACCCGGTTCCGGCCGATCATCATGACCACCCTCGCCGCCCTGCTCGGTGCGTTGCCGCTGATGCTCGGCTACGGCACCGGCGCCGAATTGCGCCAGCCGTTGGGCATTGCCGTGGTCGGTGGTTTGCTGGTCAGCCAGATGCTGACGCTGTTCACCACGCCGGTCATATACTTATGGCTCGAGCGGCTGTTTCACCGGCACTCACACCCACCAGCCCCAACGCCCGCAACGGCACTGGCGACCACAGACTGAGGCGGTCATGCGCGTTCTGATTATCGAAGACGAAGAAAAAACCGCGGACTATCTGCACCATGGCCTGACCGAACAGGGCTACACCGTCGACCTTGCCCGCGACGGTGTCGAAGGCCTGCATCTGGCGCTGGAATGCGACTACGCCGTGATCGTCCTCGACGTCATGCTGCCGGGGCTCGATGGCTTTGGTGTACTGCGCGCATTGCGTGCGCGCAAGCAGACCCCGGTGATCATGCTCACCGCCCGCGAGCGCGTCGAAGATCGGATAAAGGGCCTGCGCGACGGCGCCGACGATTACCTCGGCAAACCGTTTTCCTTTCTCGAACTGGTCGCCCGCCTGCAAGCGCTGACCCGGCGCAGCGGCGGCCACGAACCGGTACAAGTGACCATCGCCGACCTGTGGATCGACCTGATCAGCCGCAAGGCCACCCGCGCCGGCACGCGCCTGGATCTGACCGCGAAAGAGTTTTCCCTGCTCAGCGTGCTCGCCCGTCGCCAGGGCGAAATCCTTTCGAAGACCGCAATCGCGGAAATGGTCTGGGACATCAATTTCGACAGTGACGCCAACGTCGTCGAAGTCGCGATCAAACGCCTGCGCGCCAAGCTCGACGGGCCGTTCAACGAAAAGCTGCTGCACACTATTCGCGGTATGGGTTATGTGCTGGAGAGCCGTGGTGTCCAGTAACTCGATTGCGTTGCGCCTGAGCGGGATGTTCACGCTGGTGGCGCTGGTGGTGTTTCTGTTGATTGGCGGCGCGCTGTATCAGCAGGTCGACAAAGGTCTGGGTTTGTTGCCCGAAGCCGAGCTGGATGCGCGGTACAGCGTGCTCGAATCCACCGTCGGCCGTTACGGCACGCCGGAGCATTGGGTGAAGATCAACAACAAGCTCAAACTGCTCGGCGAGGAAGACAAGCGCATCAGCTTCTGGATCAGCAGCGGTGATCCGCGCTACGAATACGGCAACCTTACGCCGCAGATTCGTGCCGCCATCAATGGCCCGTTGGGCATGCACGATCTGCAACTGCCCGATCAGCCCTACCCGCTGAAAGTGCTGGTCAGTCAGTTCCCCGCCAAGGATCAGCGCCCGCCGTTGCGCTTCATGATCGGCATCGACACCGAGACGCTGCATCAGACCCAGCATCACTTGCTCATCGCCCTGATCAGTCTGGCGATTGTCGGGGTGCTGCTGGCCTCTGCATTGGGCTATTGGGTCGCAAGAATCGGTCTGAAGCCGCTGATCAAACTGTCGCAGGAAGCCCAGCGTCTGGCCCCACCACTGCGCGCCGGACGCTTGCGCCTGTCGCCGCTGCCGCCGGAACTGGAACAGTTTGTCGAGTCGTTCAACTCGACCCTGGAACGGGTCGAACTGGCCTATTCACGGCTGGAATCGTTCAACGCCGACGTCGCCCATGAACTGCGCTCGCCGCTGACCAACCTGATCGGCCAGACCCAGGTCGCACTGACTCGCGGGCGCTCCGCCGAACACTATTTCGAAGTGCTGCAATCGAACCTCGAAGAGCTGGAGCGGCTGCGTTCGATCATCAACGACATGCTGTTTCTGGCCAGCGCCGATCAAGGCAACAAGGCGACCAAACTGACCTCGACGTCACTGGCTGATGAGGTGGCGACGACGCTGGACTATCTGGATTTCATCCTTGAAGACGCGCAGGTTGAAGTGCAGGTCAGCGGCGATGCGCAAGTGCAGATCGAGGTCGCGCATCTGCGCCGGGCGCTGATCAATTTGCTCAGCAACGCGGTGCAGCACACCGAACCGGGTCAAGTGATCGAGGTGCGCATCGAGGTTGAAGAACATCAGGTGAGCATTGGCGTGGCCAATCCCGGGTCGCCGATTGCCAGCGAGCATCTGCCGAGGTTGTTCGAGCGGTTTTATCGGGTTGATGCCTCGCGTAGCAACAGCGGCAACAACCACGGCCTGGGGCTGGCCATCGTCAAGGCGATTGCGCTGATGCATGGCGGAGATGTGTTTGTGCGCAGTGACCGGGGCATGAACACCTTTGGCATCCATCTCCCGGTCTGAATGCTCAACCAAGCCCTGTGGCGAGGGGATTTATCCCCGCTCGGCTGCGCAGCAGTCGCAAATCCTGTGCACAAGGTCCAAGAATCTTTTAGGCTGGAATTCTTGGGGCCGCTTCGCAGCCCAACGGGGATAAATCCCCTCGCCACAGGCCACCATCACGCACAGACCGGGTTGTTACCCGTGCCGATCTTTGCTTTTGCCGTAACAGTCATTTATGAAAATCACGCTGTTTCCCAACCCTCGGCAACCTTATCTTTGCCCGCACCAAACAGCACTCGCCAAGCGAGAAGGTTTTCAAGATGTCCAACAGTATGGGTATTGCCAGCGCATTCGTTTTGTCCTCATTGATCCTGTCGCCGATGGCGATGGCTGAAGAATCGCAAGCGTTCGTGGCGCACAACGTCGCTCGCGCGCAGGCATTCGATCAGCATCAGGCCGAAGTGATGGCCAAGGCTCAAGACGCGACGCAATCCCCGCAGGCCGCTACTTCCCAGGCTCAAGCGCTCGAGAAAGACAGCTGAGTCGCACCGCGAAAGGTTTCCCTCGACGCGGTTGTTTGGCTCTTCCCGTTCAACCGTCGTCACTCCAGGCCGCTGCCATTCAGCGGCCTTTTTTCGTTGTGGTCTGAAAGCCGTCTGGTGCGTCTGTAACAACAAGAAACATCAAGCCGCTCAAGAAACAGAGCGGCCCGCTGACCCAAGGAGCTCCATCGCACGTGTTTTACCCTGCCCGCCTCACCCCTCTGTTCATTGCGATTGCCGCAACGATTGCCCCCGCTGTCCACGCCGATGAGTCTGCCCAACAGGGCTTCGTCGCAGGCTCGAGCCTCAACCTCAACGCCCGCAACTACTACATGAATCGCAACCGCTTGCAGAAGGCGGACGACAATATCGAGTGGGGTCAGGGTTTTCTCGGCGTATTCCAGTCTGGCTACACCGAAGGCACGGTCGGCTTCGGCGTCGATGCCCATGCCATGCTCGGCTTGAAACTCGATGGCGGAGGCGGAACCGACGGTTCGAGCATCCTGCCGATCAGCGATGGCAACGGCAAAGCGCCGGGCTCGTTCTCCACCGCAGGCGGGACGTTGAAGCTGCGCGCCTTCGATACCGAGTTGAAGGCCGGTGACCTGTTCCTCACCAACCCGGTCATCGCCGGCGGCGACACGCGGATGCTGCCGCAGACCTTTCGTGGCATCAGCCTGAGCAACCACAGCTTCGACGGCTGGCTGATCGAAGGTGGCCAGGCCAGTTTCACCAAACCCTATAACCAGAGTGGTCATACCCGCATCGGGACGTCATACGGCACCCTCGCCGACGGCGACGAAAGCCAGCACCTGAACTGGGCCGGTGTGGCCTGGAGCGGCGTTGAGGGCCTGACCAGCAGCCTTTACGCGTCCGAGCTCAAGGACATCTGGAACCAGTACTACTACGACCTCGACTACACCTGGCAACTGAACGATCTGGTCAGCCTCAACCCGGGCGTGCACTTCTATCACACGCAGGACACCGGCGATGCGCTGCTCGGCGACATCGACAACAACACCTGGAGCACTCATCTCACCGTCGGCATCGGCAACCACAGCGTCACTGCCGCGTATCAGCGGGTCAACGGCAACACGCCGTTCGACTACATCAGCCAGGGCGACAGCGTTTATCTGGACAACTCGCAGCAGTATTCGGACTTCAACGGCCCGAACGAACGTTCCTGGAAGCTCAAGTACGCCTACGACTTCACCGGTGCCGGCATGCCAGGGTTAACCTCGGCGCTGTCTTACTCACGCGGCACGGTCGACCTGACCGAAGCCGACCCGGACAGCACAGGCTATTCCAGCTGGTACAGCGCCGACGGCCATAACGCCAAGCATTGGGAACGCGACATCGATTTGCAGTACGTCGTACAAAGCGGCCAGGCCAAGGATCTCGTGGTGCGCCTGCAATGGGCGACCAACCGGGGCGGCAACGGCTACGGCGCGATTGATTCGGATACAGATGAATACCGCGTGATCATCGACTACCCGGTCAACGTCTTCTAAGATCGGCGCTGCGTTTTACAGATCCTGTGATCTACCCTGTGGGAGCGAGCCTGCTCCGGGCGGCGTTCCGACGAAAGCTGATTGTCAGTCAACATCTGTGTTGAATGACACACCGCTTTCGCGAGCAGGCTCGCTCCCACAGGTTCGTCCGGCGTCAGCCCTACTAAGCTTACGAAACCACTCCTACCGACAGCCCATCATGATCGCCAGCCGCACGCCTTCCATCACAGGCCTTACCGGTCGCCCCGAGCGCCTGCTGATCCTCGGCAGCCTGCTGACCGTGATTGCGATGGTGTGCATCGTCACCTTCCTGCTGATCCGCGAGTACGCCAGTGCGCAGGAAGTCGCCACGCGCCGCGCCACGACCATCGCGCAATTGATCGATGCCGATGTGCTGCGCACCGTCGAGCTGTACGACCTGACGCTGCAAGGGCTGATCGCCGCCGCTCAGCGTGACCACCTGCAGAACGTCTCGCCGCAGATCCGTCATCTGGCGCTGTTCGATCGCTCTGCCACCGCGCGCTTCAAGGGCGACATCCTGCTGCTCGACAAGCATGGCGAGGTGATCGCCGACTCCTCGCGCATCGAAGCGAAACCGGGCAATTTCGCCGACCGCGATTATTTTCTCGCTCACGCATTCAACCGCGATATCGGCATGTTCATCAGCCGCCCGTTCAAGACCCGCTGCGATTGCGAAGAGGCCGATCAGTGGCGCATCAGCTTCAGCCGGCGCATCTCCTCGCAGACCGGTGAATTCCTCGGCGTGGCGGTGGCGTCGCTGAAACTCGACTATTTCGACGACCTGTTCAAAAGCCTCGACATCGGCACCGACAGCACGTTGAACATCATCAACAGCGATGGCGTGCTGCTCGCGCAGAAGCCGTATCTGCAGAGCGATTCGGTCGGCAAGAGTTTCGGCAACCGCCCCAATGTCGTGCGGATTCTCAACGATCGCGATGGCAGCGGCAGTTTCACCAGCACCTCGAGCATGGATGACCAGCGGCGGCTCTATACCTACTCGCGGGTCGGCAATCTGCCGTTGACCGTGATGGTCGCGCTGTCCAGCGAGGAAGTGTTCGGCACCTGGCGGCGCACGGCGATCCTGATCAGCGGCGCCACCGGCGTGTTGTGCCTGGGGCTGTTGTGGCTGACCTGGCTGCTCGCCCGGGAACTGCGTTTGCGCCATCGCGCCGAACGCGAACTGGCGCAACTGGCTGCCACCGATGACCTGACCGGCGTGGCCAACCGGCGCATGCTCGATCAGACCCTGCGCCACGAGTGGTTCCGCGCCCAGCGCTCGGGCCAGCCGCTGTCGGTGATGATGATCGATGCCGACCACTTCAAGGCCTTCAATGATCGCCATGGCCATCAGGCTGGGGATCAGGTGTTGCGTGAACTGGCCAAGGTGATCACGGCGAACGTGCGACGCCCGGCGGATTTGGTCGCGCGGTATGGCGGTGAAGAGTTTTCGGTGATTCTCGCCGAGACCGACAGCGCCGGGGCGCAGCAGATCGCCGAGCAGATTCGCCAGGCTGTGGAAAACTTGCCCTGGGTTGAAGGCGCTGAGCGGGCGATGACCGTGAGTATCGGCATTGCTACGTGGACATCGGCGAGCGAGATGACCCTGGAGCAGCTGCTGTTTGCGGCGGACAAAGCGCTGTATCAGGCCAAGGAAGGCGGGCGTAATCGCGTTGTAGTGCCAGTTTAAAGTCAAAAGATCGCAGCCTTCGGCAGCTCCTACATCTGGAATGCGTTCCCCTGTAGGAGCTGCCGAAGGCTGCGATCTTTTGCTTTTGAAAGGGCATAAAAAAAGGCCATCCGAGGATGGCCTTCAAAAAACTAGAGAGGTTTTTTACTTACACCGCCGCAACCGGGCGCATGTAAGAGATTGGTGCGGTGCTGGCGTCTTCGAACGTCACCACTTCCCAAGCGTCTGTCTGCTCAATCAATTTGCGCAGCAGCTGATTGTTCAGTGCATGACCGGACTTGAAGCCTTTGAACTCACCAATCAGGCTGTTGCCCAGCAGGTACAGGTCGCCAATCGCGTCGAGGATCTTGTGTTTGACGAATTCGTCTTCATAACGAAGACCGTCTTCGTTCAACACGCCATCAGCGTCGACCACGATCGCGTTTTCCACGCTGCCGCCGAGTGCGAGGTTGTGCTTGCGCAGGTACTCGATGTCACTCATGAAACCAAAGGTACGAGCGCGGCTGACTTCTTTTACGAACGAAGTGCTGGAAAAATCCACGCTTGCACTCTGGGTGCGGTCCCGGAATACCGGGTGATCGAAATCGATCTCGAAGCTCACCTTGAAGCCTTCGAAAGGGACGAAAGTGGCGCGCTTGTCGCCGTCTTCCACTGTCACTTCACGCAGGATGCGGATGAATTTCTTGGCGGCGTCCTGTTCTTCCAGGCCTGCCGATTGAATCAGGAATACGAAGGGTCCAGCGCTGCCATCCATGATCGGGACTTCGGACGCGGAGAGCTCGACGTAGGCGTTATCGATGCCCAGGCCAGCCATGGCCGAGAGCAAGTGCTCTACCGTGTCCACTTTGACGTCGCCATTGATCAGCGTCGTCGACATAGTGGTTTCACCGACGTTTTCCGCGCGGGCAGGAATCTGCACCACAGGGTCGAGGTCAGCGCGACAAAACACAATGCCAGTGTCGACAGGCGCAGGCTTGAGGGTCAGATAGACCTTCTCACCGGAGTGCAGGCCTACACCTGTGGCACGGATAATATTTTTCAGTGTGCGTTGTTTAATCATGGCTTGGGCCGCTTCAGCGCAAATTGCGAACTGGTATCAACAAAGGCTGGCGATGATAGCAGACCATGCCTTTGCTGAACACCAATCACCTTCATAGCCCTGATACATTCCATCAATCGGCCTGACGACGCAGGAATGCCGGAATGTCCAGGTAATCCAGGTCATCCTGCGGATTCATCTTCGCGGCAGCCGCAGCACCGGCCTGAGCCTGGTTGCGCATGACGGTCGGACGGTCCAGATCACGGTAGTTCACCGCTGGCTGCTCCTGACGGGCCGGAGCCGGTTGTTGCACCTGCGCCGAAGCCATCGAGGTGTGCACGGTGTTGTCGATAACCTTCACAGGCTTCTCGATTTTCGCGCCCAGACCGGTGGCAACCACGGTTACGTGCAGCTCGTCGCGCATGTCCGGATCGATAACGGTACCGACCTTGACCATCGCGTGCTCGGAAGCGAAGGCTTCGATGATCGAACCAACGTCGGAGTACTCACCCAGGGACAGGTCAGGACCGGCGGTGATGTTCACCAGAATGCCGCGCGCGCCTTGCAGGTTGACGTCTTCCAGCAACGGGTTGCGGATTGCCGCTTCGGTAGCTTCACGTGCACGGTTCGGACCGCTGGCGCAGCCAGTGCCCATCATCGCCATGCCCATTTCGCTCATCACGGTGCGCACGTCGGCGAAGTCGACGTTGATCATGCCCGGACGCTTGATGATGTCGGAGATACCGCGAACGGCACCGGCCAATACATCGTCAGCCTTGGCGAAAGCCGACAAGAGGCTTGCGTCTTTGCCGAGGATGGTCAGCAGTTTTTCGTTCGGAATGGTGATCAGCGAGTCGACGCTTTCCGAAAGCATGCGGATGCCTTCGTCGGCGATCTGCATACGCTTGCGGCCTTCGAACGGGAACGGACGGGTCACGACCGCAACGGTCAGAATGCCCATTTCCTTGGCCACTTCAGCGATGATCGGCGCTGCACCGGTACCGGTACCGCCGCCCATGCCGGTGGTGATGAACACCATGTTGGTGCCGGCCAGCACTTCAGCGATGCGCTCACGGTCTTCCAGAGCGGCTTGACGGCCGACTTCAGGGTTGGCGCCGGCACCCAGGCCCTTGGTCACGCCGGTGCCCAGTTGCAGAATGGTCCGCGCGCCGATGTTTTTCAGCGCTTGAGCATCGGTGTTGGCGCAGATGAACTCAACGCCTTCGATGTTGCTCTTGACCATGTGATTGACAGCGTTGCCGCCGCCACCGCCGACACCGATAACTTTGATTACCGGGCTTGCGGGGATGTTGTCTACGAGTTCGAACATTTTCCCTCTCCTTACATTCTCTAGTTTTTTCGCCTACTGCTGTTTGTAGCGGTGTATCTACTGCAGTTGCTTGCCGCTTGAAGCTTGTCGCTCCAGGCTGCTTTTAAAAATTGCCCTGAACCCACTTTTTCAGTCGGTCCAGCAACGGCGCCTGAGGCTCTTCGCTGCTGTAGCTGTCGCGGCTGCCGATGCCGGAGAACGAAACTCCGTCGGACTGCTTCTGCAGCCCGTACATCAACAAGCCGACGCCAGTGGAATAAATCGGGTTGCGTACCACGTCATCCAGACCTTTCACGCCATGCGGCACACCGAGGCGCACCGGCATGTGGAAGATTTCTTCGGCCAGTTCAGTGGCGCCTTCCATTTTCGACGTACCGCCGGTGAGCACGATGCCCGCCGGGATCAGGTCTTCGTAGCCGCTGCGACGCAGCTCGGCCTGGATCAGGGTGAACAGTTCGTCGTAACGCGGCTCGACCACTTCGGCCAGGGCCTGACGCGACAGTTCGCGCGGTGGACGGTCGCCAACGCTCGGCACCTTGATGGTTTCGCCGGCACCGGCCAGTTTGGCCAGGGCGCAGGCGTAACGGATCTTGATCTCTTCGGCGTACTGGGTCGGGGTGCGCAACGCCATGGCGATGTCGTTGGTCACCTGATCACCGGCAATCGGGATCACCGCGGTGTGACGGATCGCGCCTTCGGTGAAGATCGCGATGTCGGTGGTGCCGCCGCCGATGTCGACCAGACACACGCCCAGTTCTTTTTCGTCGTCGGTCAGCACCGAGTAGGCCGAGGCCAGTTGCTCAAGAATGATGTCGTCGATTTCCAGACCGCAGCGACGCACGCATTTTTCAATGTTCTGTGCAGCGTTGACGGCGCAGGTGACCACGTGAACCTTGGCTTCCAGACGCACGCCGGACATGCCCAGCGGCTCGCGCACGCCTTCCTGGTTATCGATCACGTAATCCTGCGGCAGGGTGTGCAGCACGCGCTGGTCAGCCGGGATCGCCACGGCCTGGGCGGCGTCGAGTACACGCTCAAGGTCCGCCGAGCTGACTTCACGATCACGGATCGCAACGATGCCGTGGGAATTCAGGCTGCGGATGTGATTGCCGGCCACGCCGACGAACGCCGAGTGAATGCGGCAGCCGGCCATCAGTTGGGCTTCTTCGATCGCGCGCTGGATCGACTGCACGGTGGACTCGATGTTGACCACCACGCCCTTCTTCAGGCCGCGGGACGGATGCGTGCCGATCCCGACGATTTCCAGCTGGCCGTCGTCCGCGACCTCGCCTACCAGCGCCACCACTTTGGAGGTGCCGATATCCAGACCGACGATCATTTTGCCGCTTTGCACGTTTGCCATGGGTCCTGCCTCTTCTTAATTCTTTGCGACAGCGGGTTGGGCTGTCGTCGGCGCTACGGGTTCCCGCCAGCCAACAGCGAGGCCGTTGGCGTAGCGCAGATCGATGCGCGCAATGTTCGTAATCTGCTCTTTCAGCGTCTTGTCATAGATGGCGATGAAGCGGCGCATCTTTTCCACCAGGTTGCCGCGTCCCAGCAGCAACTCGATGCCGGGGCCGGAACTGCCGGCACCGGTGGTCAGGAACCAGCTGCCGCGTTCACGCAATTCCAGGCGTGCAATCGAAAAACCCAGCGGCCGCAACATCTGGCTCAGCACCTGATACTGCTGCATCACCTGCTGCTGAGCCCGTTGTGGGCCGAACAGCTGCGGCAGGTGTTCATAATTCGCCAGTTCCTTGGGCGTGAACGCCTGGCCCTGGTTGTTGAGCAACGACTCATCGCCCCAACGCGCCACCGGCAATTGCTCTTCGAGGCGGATCACCACCTGATCCGGCCACACCCGACGCACTTCGGCGTGGGCGATCCAGGGCATCTGCTCGAGCTCGGTACGCATACCGGCGAGGTCGATGGTGAAGAAGCTCGACGCCACGAACGGCGCGATCCGCTGCTGCACCGCCTGCTGGCTGATGTAGCTGAGGTCGCCCTGCACCGCGATCTTGCTGATCGGGCGGTCGGCGTACGGCAGCAAACGCTGCGCGCCTTCGTAGGTGCCAAAGCCCAGCGCCACCAGCAGCACTGGCCAGAACAGGCTTTTCAGAAAGCTGAAATTGGCTTTCGGCAGGCGCGCGGACATCGGCTCTTTCGCCACCATTCGGCTGGCACCCCGCGGCACCGGCTTGCGGCCGGGTGCGGGTGGCTGATGTCTGAGATGAGCGCCTTGCATGGTCTTAACCTCGCGCCTCTGTTGCGCCTGCGTCTTCAACGCTGGCGGCCAGAATGGCCAGAACCAGTTGCTGGAAATCCAGACCGGCAGCCCGCGCCGCCATCGGCACCAGGCTGTGATCGGTCATGCCCGGTGCGGTATTGACTTCGAGGAACCAGAACTGCCCGTCGGCGTCCTGCATCACGTCCGCCCGGCCCCAACCGGCGATACCCAGCGCCTCACAGGCCTTGGCCGTGAGTTCCATGAGTTCCTGTTCCTTGGCCGCGTCGAGCCCGCACGGAATGCGGTACTGGGTATCGTTGGCGATGTACTTGGCGTCGTAGTCGTAGAACGTGTGCGGTGTACCCAGGGCGATAGGAGGCAACACCTGGTCACGCAGGGTGGCGATGGTGAACTCCGGACCTTGAATCCATTGCTCGACCAACACTTGCGAATCGTAGGTACTGGCCGCTTTCCATGCGTCGATCAACTCGGACGCAGAATTCACTTTGGCCATCCCGATACTTGAACCTTCATGCGCCGGTTTGACGATCAAAGGCAGGCCCAGTTCCGTCGCTGCGGAAATACAATCGGCTTCGCTGCACAGTACGGCGTGACGCGGCGTCGGAATCCCGAGACTGTGCCAGACCTGCTTGGTACGCAGCTTGTCCATCGCCAGTGCGGAAGCAAGAATGCCGCTGCCGGTGTACGGGATGCCCGCGCACTCGAGCAGGCCCTGCATGCTGCCGTCTTCACCGCCGCGACCGTGGAGAATGATGAACGCGCGGTCGATCTTTTCGCTGAGCAGACGCTGCAGGAAGTCTTCGCCCACATCGATACCGAACGCGTCGACGCCAGCGCTTTGCAGCGCTTCGAGCACGGCGTTGCCGGATTTCAGCGAAACCTCACGCTCGGCACTCAGGCCGCCGAAGAGCACGGCGACGCGGCCGAAGTCTTTCGGCGCGATGGTGGAGAACAGCTTGGCGTAGGCAGCAGTCATTTCAACTTCCCCTCGACCGGCGCCGCCACGGCGCCGGCGAACAATTCACTTTTCAACAGCTTCGGCGCGAGACCGCCGATATCACCAGCGCCCTGGCACAGCAGAATGTCGCCGGCGCGCAGCAGCGGCTTGACCAGCGGCGCCAGGTCAACGCCCCGCTCGATGTAGATCGGGTCGAGCTGACCGCGCTGGCGGATGCTGTTGCACAGCTTGCGGCTGTCGGCGCCCGGGATCGGCTCTTCGCCGGCCGGATAGACTTCCATCAGCAGCAGCACGTTGGCGTCGGCCAGTACATTGACGAAGTCGTCGTACAGATCACGGGTGCGGCTGTAGCGATGCGGCTGGTAGACCATCACCAGACGACGCTCCGGCCAGCCACCGCGCACGGCTTTGATCACGGCAGCGACTTCGGTCGGGTGGTGACCGTAGTCGTCGACCAGCATCACGTTGCCGCCGTCCACCGGCAGTTCGCCGTAGACCTGGAAGCGTCGGCCAACACCCTGGAAGCCTGACAGGCCCTGAACGATGGCTTCATCGCTGACGCCTTCGTCGGTGGCGATGCAGATGGTCGCCAGCGAGTTGAGCACGTTGTGATTGCCGGGCATGTTCACCGACACGTCCAGCGGCTCGCGATCCGGGCGCAGCACCGTAAAGAAGGTCTGCATGCCCTGCTGGCGCACATTGATTGCGCGTACGTCGGCGTCTTCGCTGAAGCCGTAGGTCACGGTCGGACGTTTCACCAGCGGCAGGATTTCGCGCACCACCGGATCGTCCAGGCACATCACCGCCAAACCGTAGAACGGCAGGTTGTGCAGGAATTCGACGAAGGTTTTCTTCAGTTTGTTGAAGTCACCGTCGTAGGTCGCCATGTGGTCGGCGTCGATGTTGGTGACCACGGCCACCAGCGGCTGCAGATGCAGGAAGCTCGCATCGCTTTCGTCGGCTTCGGCGATCAGGTAACGGCTGGTGCCGAGCTGGGCATTGGTGCCCGCTGCATTGAGGCGGCCACCGATAACGAACGTCGGGTCCAGACCACCGGCCGCGAACACCGAAGCGATCAGGCTGGTGGTGGTGGTTTTGCCATGGGTACCGGCGACGGCGATGCCGTGGCGATAGCGCATCAGCTCGGCGAGCATTTCTGCACGCGGCACTACGGGAATGCGGCGCTCAAGGGCAGTCGCCACTTCCGGGTTGGACGTGTTCACTGCGCTCGACACCACCAGCACGTCGGCGGTAGCGGCGTTCTCGGCACGGTGACCGATGAAGATCTGCGCGCCAAACGACTCCAGGCGTTCGGTGACCGGGGACGCTTTCAGGTCGGAACCGGAGACTTGATAGCCCAGGTTCAACAACACTTCAGCGATACCGCACATGCCCACGCCGCCGATGCCGACGAAGTGGATGCGGCGGATGCGGCGCATTTCCGGTTGTGGAATGGCTTTCTGATTCTCAACCATGGGCCACCTCCAGACAGGTATCGACCACGCTACGGGTGGCATCGGGTTTGGCCAGTCGGCGGGCCGCTTGGGCCATTGCTTCGAGTCGTTGCGGTTGCATCAAGACCTCTGTCAGGCGCGCGGCAAGATCCGCGGCACCAGTCGTTCTTTGCGGCATCAGGAAGGCAGCGCCTTCGCGGGCCAAATAATCGGCGTTGCGGGTCTGGTGATCGTCGATCGCGTGGGGCAAAGGCACCAGCATCGAGGGCAGACCGGCGGCCGCCAGCTCACTGATGGTCAACGCGCCAGCGCGGCACACCACCAGGTCAGCCCAGCCATAGGCCTGGGCCATGTCTTTGATGAACGGCTGCACCTGCGCCTCCACACCCACGGCGCGGTAACGCTCGGCAGTCACTTCATCGTGATTTTTGCCGGCCTGATGAAACACTTCCGGGCGCAGGTCGGCAGCGACTTGGGCCAGGGCTTCAGGCAGCAATTTGTTCAACGGTTCTGCGCCCAGGCTGCCGCCAAGGATCAGCAAACGCGCCTTGCGCCCGGCCAGCGCCGGTCGCGATGTTTCGAGGAACAGCTCGCTGCGCACCGGATTTCCGGTGGTACGGCGGCTGTCCGACAGAGTAAAGGTGTCGGGGAACGCTTCACACACTCGGGCGGCGAACGGCACCAGCAACCGATTGGCGGTGCCGGCGACAGCGTTCTGCTCGTGAACGATCACTGGCACGCCGGCCAGTTTCGCAGCAAGGCCACCAGGGCCGGTCACATAACCGCCGAAGCCAACCACGCACACCGGCTTCAGACGGCGCATGATCGCCCGCGCCTGCCACACCGATTTCAGCAGCATCAGCGGCGCCTTGAGCAGCGACAGCTTGCCCTTGCCGCGCAGACCGCTGGCGTTGATCCGGTGCAGTTCAAGCCCGGCCGCCGGAACCAGTTCGTTTTCGATCCCCCGTGGCGTGCCGAGCCAGTGCACGGTGTAGCCGCGCGCCTGAAACTCGCGGGCACAGGCCAGCGCCGGGAACACGTGGCCGCCGGTACCGCCGGCCATGATCAATACGTTAGCGCCCATGAGTCGGCTCCTCGGCGAAGTCGCTCTCCTGGAATTCCATCTCTTCGCTGCCCAGGTGGGTCCGACTCTCCCACTCGATGCGCAGCAACAGACCCAGACAGGCACAGCAGATCACCAGCGAGCTGCCGCCGTAACTGAGGAACGGCAAGGTCAGTCCCTTGGTTGGCAGCAGGCCGACGTTCACACCGATGTTGATCAGGAACTGACCAATCCACAGGAACGACAAGCCGTAAGCCACGTAAGCGGCGAAGAACTGCTTGGCCTTCTCCGCCCACAGGCCGATGTACATGCCGCGAATACACACGAACACGAACAGCGCGACGGTGCACAGCGAACCGACCGCACCGAGCTCTTCGGCGAGTACCGAGAACACGAAGTCGGTATGCGCTTCCGGCAGATAAAACTGCTTCTGCACGCTGTTGCCCAGGCCGACGCCCAGCCACTCGCCGCGACCGAAAGCGATCAAGGCCTGCGACAACTGATAACCGGCGCCGAACTGGTCGGCCCACGGGTCGGCGAAGTTGGTCAGACGCGCCATTCGATAGGGCTGCATCTGGATCAGCAAAACCACCGCGCCAACCGCCAGCACCACCATCAGCGAGAAGCGGAACAGCCCGACCCCGCCAAGAAACAGCATCGCCGCCGCCGCGCCCATCATGACTACGGTGGCACCGAAGTCCGGCTCCATCAGCAACAGACCGGCCATTGGCAGCAGAACGATGAACGGCTTGAAGAAGCCCATCCAGCTCTCGCGTACTTCTTTCTGCCGGCGCACCAGATAACCGGCGAGGTAGATCACCACGAACACCTTGGCGATTTCCGACGGCTGCACGTTGAAGAAGCTGAAACCGATCCAGCGCATCGAACCGTTCACTTCGCGACCGATGCCGGGAATGATCACCATCACCAGCAGGCCGAACGCACCGATCAGCATCATCCAGCCGAGGCGCTGCCAAGTGGCGATCGGGATCATCATGGTGACAATGCACGCGCCCAGACCCAGCACCACATAGATAAGGTGGCGAATCATGTAATACAGCGGACTGCCCGACTGCGCCGCCGCCACTTCGGTGGACGCCGAAGCGATCATGATCAGCCCCAGACCCAGCAGCGCCAGGCAACCGGCGAGCATCGGGAAATCGAGGTCGATGCCACGCCCGGTGATCAGCGGCGACGGGTACGGCTTGATGATGTTTCTCAGGTTCATGCCAGTTCCTCCACAGCGCGGACGAACTGGTGACCACGGTCTTCGTAATTCTTGAACATGTCGAAACTGGCGCAGGCCGGCGACAGCAGCACCACGTCACCCGGTTGGGCAGCGGCGCGGCATTGCGCGACGGCGTCGACCAGCGAGGACGCACGGATCAGCGGCACGGCATCACCGATGGCTGCGCCGATCTTGTCGGAGTCGCGGCCCATCAGCACCACAGCGCGGCAGTTGGCCGCCACCGGATCGCGCAGATCGTTGAATTCGGCGCCTTTGCCGTCACCGCCGGCGATCAGAATGACCTTGCCGTCGATGTCTGCGCCCAAACCTTCGATGGCGGCCAGAGCGGCGCCAACGTTGGTGGCTTTGGAATCGTTGTAATAGGCCACGCCGTCGAGATCGCGGACCCACTGGCAACGATGCTCGAGGCCGGCAAACGTACGCAATGCAGAGAGCATGGCGTCGAACGGCAGGCCCACCGCGTGACCCAGTGCCAATGCGGCGAGAGCGTTGGACTGGTTGTGCGCGCCGCGAATCTTCAGTTCACGCACCGGCATCAGGTTCTGGAATTCGAAGGCCAGATACTTCTCGCCGTCTTCTTCGCGAATGCCGAACGCTTTGAAATCCGGTTTGCTCAGGCCAAAGGTCCAGCATGGCTGACCTTCACCGATCAATGGACGGCTCAGGGCATCCTGACGGTTGACCACAAACTGCTTCGCGCCCCGGAAGATCCGGTGCTTGGCCAGGTGATAGGCCGGCAGACCGCTGTAGCGATCCATGTGGTCTTCGCTGATGTTCAGTACGGTGGCGACCTCGGCGTTGAGCTGGTCGGTGGTTTCCAGCTGGAAACTCGACAACTCCATTACGTACAACTCGACATCATCGCTGAGCAGATCCAGCGCCGGGGTGCCGAGGTTGCCGCCAACGGCGACGCGCTTGCCGGCAGCAGCCGCCATCTCGCCGACCAGAGTAGTGACGGTGCTTTTCGCGTTGGAACCGGTGATCGCGACGATCGGCGCCCGCGCATTACGCGCGAACAGTTCGATGTCGCCGGACATTTTCACGCCACGGGCAGCGGCGGCTTGCAGGGCCGGGGTCGCCAGCGCCAGGCCGGGGCTCACGTAGAGCTCGTCGGCACGGCAGAGGAATTCGACGTCCAGCTCGCCCCAACGCACTTCCACGTGCGGATAGTCACGCTTGAGCGTGGCCAGTTCCGGTGGATTTTCCCGCGTGTCGGCCACAGCAAACGACGTGCCCCGGTTCGCCAGGAAGCGAACCAGGGACATGCCGCTCTTGCCGAGGCCGACAACGATGCGGAAGTGGTCAGAAGCGATCAGAGACACTCGTTCTACCTCAGCTTCAGGGTGGCAAGGCCGACCAGGACGAGAATCACGGTGATGATCCAGAAACGGACGATCACGCGCGGCTCGGGCCAGCCCTTGAGTTCAAAGTGGTGGTGTATCGGCGCCATGCGGAACACGCGGCGACCGGTCAGCTTAAAGGAGGCAACCTGAATGACCACTGACAGGGTTTCCATCACGAACACGCCGCCCATGATGAACAGGACGATTTCCTGACGGACGATCACCGCGATGGTGCCCAGTGCCGCGCCGAGTGCCAGGGCACCGACGTCGCCCATGAACACTTGCGCCGGATAGGTGTTGAACCAGAGGAAACCGAGACCGGCACCGATCAGCGCACCGCAGAACACGATCAATTCGCCCGCGCCCGGCACGTAAGGAATCAGCAGGTATTCGGCGAATTTCACGTTACCCGACAGGTAGCAGAAAATCCCCAGGCCGCCGCCGACCATCACGGTTGGCATGATCGCCAGACCATCGAGACCATCAGTCAGGTTGACCGCGTTGCTCGAACCGACAATCACGAAGTAGGTCAGCACGATGAAACCGGCGCCCAGCGGAATACTGTAGTCCTTGAGCATCGGCAGAATCAGCGTGGTTTCCACCGGCGTCGCGGCAGTCATATAAAGGAAGATCGCTGCGCCGAGGCCGAACACCGACTGCCAGAAATACTTCCAGCGGCTCGGCAGGCCACGGGAGTTTTTCTCGATGACTTTGCGGTAATCGTCGACCCAGCCGATGGCGCCGAACAGCAGGGTCACCAGCAGCACCACCCAAACGTAGCGGTTGCTCAAGTCAGCCCAGAGCAAGGTGCTGACGCCGATCGACGACAGAATCAGCGCGCCACCCATGGTCGGCGTACCGGATTTGGACAGGTGCGATTGCGGGCCATCGTTACGTACCGATTGGCCGATCTGACGGTTCTGCAGAGTACGGATCATCCACGGGCCATAGCACAGCGACAAGACCAGCGCGGTCAGCACACCGAGAATCCCGCGCAGGGTCAGGTACTGGAAGACCGCGAAGCCTTTGTAGAACTGTTGCAGATACTCCGCTAGCAGCAGCAGCATTAATGTTTCTCCAGACTGGACCCGCACAGAGCCGCAACGATGTTTTCCATCGCTGCGCTGCGCGAACCCTTGATCAAAATGGTGGTGTTTGTGTCCTGCTCGGCGGCGAGGGCCTGGATCAGCTCGGCCTGGGTGCCGAAGTGCTGCGCCTGCTCACCGAAAGCGTTTACCGCGTGGACCATGTTCGGCCCGACCGCGTAAAGCGCGGAAACCTTGCCTCGGGCGTACTCGCCCACGTCGCGGTGCCCCTGCTCCGCCCAGTCGCCCAACTCGCCGATATCGCCGAGCACCAGGACGGTGCGGCCGGAAAAGCCGGCGAGTATATCAACGGCCGCGCACATCGAGGTGGGGTTTGCGTTGTAGGTGTCATCGATCACGCGCATGCCGTTTTTCGCCAGTTGCGCGACGGTGCGCCCCTTGACCGGTTGCACCGCGCCGAGGCCGGTGGCGATGCCGAACAGCGAAACACCCAAGGCGTGGGCAGCAGCGGCGGCAGCCAGGGCATTGGCGACGTTATGAGTACCGAGCAGGTTCAGTTGCACGCGCTCGCTACCTTCTGGCGTGTGCAGGTTGAACGCCGGGCAACCACGGGCATCAGTGGCCAGATCGCTGGCGTGGAAATTCGCCTCGCTGTTGCTGAGAGCGAAGGTCAGCACCTGACGACCGGCAGCGCGGGTCTTCCAGATACCGAAAGCCTTGTCATCGAGGTTGAGCACGGCGATGCCATCGGCGGCCAGGCCTTCGATGATTTCACCTTTGGCTTCGACGATTTTTTCCGGACCGCCGAACTCACCGACGTGAGCGGTGCCGGCGTTGTTCAGGATCGCCACATGCGGCTTGGTCAGGCCGACGGTGTAGGCGATTTCACCGAGACGCGAAGCGCCCAGTTCGATCACGGCCGAGGTGTGTTCCGGCGCCAGTTCGATCAGGGTCAGCGGTACGCCGAGGTCGTTGTTCAGGTTGCCACGGGTCGCCAGCACCGGACCGCGCGTGCGCAGGATGCTCGCGAGCATTTCCTTGACCGTGGTCTTGCCACTGGAACCGGTCACCGCCGCTACTGGCTGGGTGAACGCAGCACGGTTCAACGCGCCGAGTTGGCCGAGGGCCTGACGGGTGTCCTTGACCAGCAATTGCGGCAACGCGCTGTCGGCGACTTCGCGCTCGACCAGTGCCGCCACGGCGCCTTTGCCGGCAACGTCGTTCAGATAATCATGACCGTCGAAACGCGGACCGGTCAGGGCGATGAACAGCTGGCCGGGCTGGATCGCACGGCTGTCGATGCTCACGCCGTCGAAACTCGCGTCGGCGCCGATCAAACGGGCCTCGAGCGCGTTGGTCAATTCGCTGAGTGTCAGGGCCTTAAGCATGGGCCACCTCCCACGCGGTCAGGGCGTGATCAGCCTCGACCAGATCGGAAAACGCATGGCGCACGCCGTTGATTTCCTGATAGTCCTCGTGACCTTTGCCGGCGAGCACAATCACGTCATCAGCGGTTGCGCCAGCAATCAATTGCGCAATGGCCTGGCCGCGACCGGCGACGAAGGTGACTTTATCCACAGCGGTAAAACCGGCACGGATGTCGTCGAAAATCACCGCAGGATCTTCGGTGCGCGGGTTGTCATCGGTGACCAGCACCTGGTCGGCCAGACGTTCGACCACTTCGGCCATCAACGGACGTTTGCCACGATCGCGATCCCCGCCGCAGCCGAACAGGCACAGCAGTTGGCCTTTGACGTGCGGGCGCAGTGCGGTGAGAACTTTTTCCAGCGCATCCGGGGTATGGGCGTAATCGACCACCACCAGCGGCTGCGTGCCGCCACCCAGACGCTGCATGCGCCCGGCCGGGCCTTCGAGCTTGGGCAGCACTTTGAGAATTTCGTCGAGGGCGTAATCCAGGCCAAGCAAGGCGCCGACTGCGGCCAGCACGTTGCTCAGGTTGAAACGGCCGAGCAATGTGCTGCGCAGGTGATGCTCGCCCTGCGGCGTGACCAGCGTGGCGCGTACGCCGTGGTCGTAGAACTGCGCTTCGCGGCAGAACAGGTAGGCACTGCTGTCGAGCAGGCTGTAGGTGATCAAACGCGACTCGCGCTTTTCCGCCGCCAGTTGCCGGCCGAAATCGTCGTCGAGGTTGACCACGCGGCATTTCAGGTCATTCCAGGCGAACAGCCGGGCCTTGGCCTCGGCGTACGCCTGCATGGTGCCGTGATAATCCAGGTGATCGCGGGACAGGTTGGTCATCACCGCCACGTCGAAGGCCAGCGCGGTGACCCGGCCCTGATCCAGACCGTGGGACGAGACTTCCATGGCCACGGCTTTCGCGCCGGCCTTTTTCAGGTCACCCAAGGTCGCTTGCACGGCAATCGGGTTCGGCGTGGTGTGCAGGCCGCTTTCCAGCGCGCCATAGAAGCCGGAACCCAGCGTACCGACAATGCCGCAATGCTGGCCGAGCAGATCCAGCGCCTGCGCGACCAGTTGGGTCACGCTGGTCTTGCCATTGGTGCCGGTGACGCCGATCAGGTTCAGGTGGTGACTCGGTTCACCGTAAAAACGCCCGGCAATGTCCGACAGCTGCGCCGCCAGCCCCTTGACCGGAATCAGCGGCACGTCAGTGATCGGCAGCACGGTGGCGCCTTCGACTTCATAAGCCACGGCAGCCGCGCCGCGTTGCAAGGCATCGGCGATGTGCGCACGGCCATCGAAGCGGCCACCGGGCACGGCGAGAAACAGATCGCCGGCGCGCACGTTGCGGCTGTCCAGCGCCAGTTCACGGATCAACAGATCGTGGCCGGCGTGGGGGAATATCTTGTTCAGACTTAATGACATCAGCCGCGCCCTCCATTGGCTTTCAGCGGAACGACCGGGGTGGCATTGGCCTGTTGGGTGGTCGGCAGGTTGTCCGGGGTCACGTTCATCAGGCGCAGGGTGCCGGACATCACACGGCTGAACACTGGCGCCGACACCAGACCACCGAAGTAACCGGCCTTGGTTGGCTCATCAATCACCACAACGATGGCGTAACGCGGATCGCTCATCGGGCCGAAGCCGGCGAACAGCGAACGGTAGGAGTTTTCCGCGTAGCCCTTGGTGCCGACCGAGGTCTTGCGCGCGGTACCCGACTTGCCGCCGACGTGATAAGCCGGCACCTGCGCACGGAACACTCCGCGCGGCGCTTCGATCACTTGCTGCAACATGCCCTGCATGGTTTTCGCCACGGCTTCCGGCAGCACTTGGGTGGTCTGCGGCATCTTGTCGGTTTTGATCAGGGTCAGCGGCGCGAGGCGGCCGTTGTTGGCCAGTGCCGAGAACGCATGCACCAGCTGGATCGCGGTCACGGAAATACCGTAGCCGTAAGACAAGGTTGCAGTTTCAGCCTTGCGCCATTCGCGGTAGTTGGGCAGATTGCCGACACGTTCGCCGGGGAAGCCCAGGCCGGTGTCCTGACCGAGGCCGACTTTCTGCGCGAGACGGAAAATGGTTTCGCCGCCGATATCGAAGGCGACTTTACTCATGCCGACGTTACTGGAATTGATCAGGATGCCGGTCAGATCGAGCACCGGCCCTTCGGTCTTCGACACGTCTTTGATGGTGTATTTGCCGATCTGCAACGAGCCCGGATACACCTCGACGGTGTCGCTCGGTTTCCAGCGGCCGGTTTCGATCGCCGCGCTCATGGAAATGGCTTTCATGGTCGAACCCGGTTCGAACACGTCGATCATGGCGCGGTTGCGCATCATCGCCGGTTGCAGGTTGCGACGGTTGTTCGGGTTGTAGGTCGGCTGGTTGACCATGGCCAGGATCTCGCCGGTCTTCACGTCCATGATCACCAGACTGCCGGCCTTGGCGCCGTTCTCGATGATCGCGTTACGCAGTTCGCGGTTGGCCAGGTATTGCAGACGCAGATCAATCGACAACGCCAAGGGCTTGCCGGCCTTGGCGTTTTTGGTGACCTGAACATCCTTGATCAGCCGGCCACGGCGATCCTTGATGACTTGTCGTTTGCCCGGCACCCCGGCCAGCCATTCGTCATAGGCCAGCTCGACGCCTTCGCGACCGTGATCGTCGATGTCGGTAAAGCCGACCATGTGCGCGGTGACTTCACCGGCCGGATAGAAACGACGGAATTCTTCGATGCCATAGACGCCCGGCACTTTCAGATCGAGCACAGCCTGGCCCTGCTCGGGGGTCAGCCCGCGCACCAGATAAATGAATTCTTTGTTGGCCTGGGCTTCGAGGCGCTCGCTCAGGGCTTTCGGGTTCTGGCCCAACGCGGCGGCAAGTGCCGGCCACTTCTCTTTGGCCGACTGCATTTCCTTGGCGTTGGCCCACAGCGTGGTCACTGGCGTACTGACGGCCAGAGGCTCGCCGTTACGGTCGGTGATCAGGCCACGGTGCGCCGGAATCGGAATGTGGCGCAGGCTGCGCGCGTCGCCCTGGCCTTTGAGGAAGTCACGGTCGACCACTTGCAGGTCGATGATGCGCCAGCAGATCGCCGCGACCATCAGACCGAGCAGCGCCACCATCAGGCGGAAGCGCCATGGGAACAGTGCGCCTTCGAGTTTCATCATGGCGCCACCATCTTCACGTCAGCCGCGCCAGGGATGTGCATTTTCAGTTGTTCGGTGGCCAGCACTTCGATGCGACTGTGCGCAGTCCAGGTGCTCTGCTCGAGAATCAGCCGCCCCCACTCGGCCTGCGCCTTGTCGCGCACGCTGAGTTCGTTATAAAGGGTGTTGAGCAACTGCCGGTTCCAGTGCGCGCTGTACGACACGGCAATGGCCGAAAACAGCACGCCGATAAACAGCAGCAGCATCAGAAAGCTGCCGCCGGGCAGTGGTTTGGCGAAAAGCTTGCTCACCGCAACTTCTCCGCGACACGCATGACGGCGCTACGGGAACGTGGGTTGGCTTTGAGTTCGGCGTCGGAGGCCGTCTGCGCTTTGCCGTGGATTTTGATTTTCGGTTCGAAGGCGACGTGGCGAACCGGCAGGTTGCGCGGCAGGTTGTCGGCCTCGCCTTTCACCAGCTTGCGCATGAACAGTTTGACGATGCGGTCTTCCAGCGAGTGGAAGCTGATGACCACCAGACGGCCGCCAACTTCCAGCGCTTGAAGCGCGGCGTCGAGGCCGGCTTCCAGATCGCCGAGTTCGTTATTGACGTGAATGCGCAAACCCTGGAACGCGCGGGTAGCCGGGTTCTTGCCCTTTTCCCACGCCGGGTTGGCGACTTTCAGCACTTCGGCCAGATCGGCGGTGCGCTCGAACGGCTTGATGTCTCGGCGCTCGGCGACGGCACGGGCCATACGCCCGGAAAAACGTTCTTCGCCGTATTCCTTGAACACCCGGGCGATTTCTTCCACTGGCGCGGTGTTGACGAATTCAGCAGCGCTGATGCCGCGGGACGGGTCCATGCGCATGTCCAGCGGCCCGTCATTGAGGAAACTGAAGCCGCGCTCGGCGTCATCGAGCTGCGGCGACGACACGCCGAGGTCGAGCAGAATGCCGCTGACCTTGCCGGTCAGGCCTTGCTCGGCAACCACCGAACCGAGCTCGGCAAAGCTGCGCTGCACAACGACAAAGCGGCCGTCTTCGGCCGCTAGCGTTTGCCCGGTGGCAATCGCTTGAGGATCCTTGTCGAATCCGATGAGTCGACCGTCCGGCCCGAGCTGGCTGAGGATCAACCGACTGTGCCCGCCGCGCCCGAACGTGCCATCCAGATAGCAGCCATCAGGACGTACGGCGAGAGCCTCGACGGCTTCGTCAAGCAGTACGGTGATGTGGTTAAAGCCGCTATCAATAGTCACAGGATCAAATCACGCAGTTCATCAGGCATCGCGCCCGGTTGTTGAATAGCAGCAAGGTCAGCGGCAGATACCGCGTTCCATGCATCCTCGTCCCACAATTGGAACTTGTTCAGTTGGCCGACCAGCATCGCGCGCTTATCGAGCTTGGCGTATTCGCGCAAACGCGGCGGAACCAGGAAACGACCACTGCCATCGAGTTCGAGGTCGACGGCATTACCAATCAATAAACGTTGCAGGCGACGGTTCTCTTCGCGAAGCGAAGGGAGTGCGCGCAACTTGGTTTCAATAATTTCCCACTCATCGAGCGGATAGACACACAGGCATGGATCAACGGCATCAATGGTCACGATCAATTGGCCGGAACTGCGCGAATCGAGCTCGTCACGGTACCGGCTCGGCATGGCGAGACGGCCCTTTGCATCGAGACTGATAGCGTTAGCTCCGCGAAACACGTCAGCGTTTCTCCAATTTTTATCGTTTTGAGCTCAAAAAACCCACTTCATGCCACTTTCCGCCACTTGCGCACACTATAGGAATGCGCCCACCACACCGTCAAGGCGCGGATTAAAGGAAAAGCCTTACAGAACGGAGATTTAGCGACGTAAAAGGAGGCTCAACGAGAATCTGACGTGAAGTTTTGGTCAATAACTTGATGCAGCACTGAAAGCTGCGCTCGAAAGTTAAAGTAGTTTGTTAAGAGTAAGATTTTTTCGGTATTACAAAGGCGCTTCGGCTGTTGATTGAAGCAGGGTGGGAAAAGGCTATTACCGCATTTGCCGCTGCCGGAATTTCAGACCAGGCCAGCTGATATTACACAGCCGCGTCTTCTTTGTTTCAAGCAGGGAAAGAAAAAGGTGGAGAGTCGATCTGTAAGCCGGGTTCTGTCTTGAACAGTCATTCGTCTACGATGGCCATCACTGGACATCTTTAGCAACCTACCCGGTCCCAGCGCGGGCCACGCCTTGGGACCCTATTTGGTCTTGCTCCAAGTGGGGTTTACCTAGCCACGAACTGTTGCCAGACGTGCGGTGCGCTCTTACCGCACCTTTTCACCCTTACCGGCGCTTGCGCGCTTAGGCGGTTATTTTCTGTGGCACTTTCCGTAGGCTCACGCCTCCCAGGCATTACCTGGCACTTCGCCCTATGGAGCCCGGACTTTCCTCCCCCCCCTAATTTTCATAGAGGGCAGCGACTGTCCGATCGACTCTCCGCCGCGAAGGTTAACGGCAGAGCGCCGGAAGAACAAGCGCTAAAACCCTCAAGAACGCCATGGGCGACGGCTTACACGCCTTTCTGTTTATCCAGCGCCACCTGATACAGCACGTTTTTGCGCTCGCCGGTGATTTGCGCTGCCAGTGCGGCGGCGCGCTTGAGCGGCATTTCCTCCAGAAGCAGATCGAGGATGCGCATGGCTTCGCTGCTGACCGCGTCCTCCGACTCCGGCGCGGTCCAGCCGGCCACCAGCACTACGCACTCGCCGCGCTGCTGATTGCTGTCGGACTCGACGAACGCACGCAGCTCGCTGAGCGGCAGGCCTTTGAGGGTTTCGAAGGTTTTGGTGATTTCCCGCGCCAGCAGAGCCTGACGCTCGCCGCCAAACACTGCTTCCATATCCTGCAGGCATTCGAGAATGCGATGCGGCGCTTCATAGAAAATCAATGTGCGCGGCTCTTCTTTAACCGCTTCCAGACGCGCCTTGCGTCCGACCGACTTGGCCGGCAGAAAGCCTTCGAAGATAAAACGGTCGGACGGCAAGCCCGCCGCCGACAGCGCCGCGATCAACGCGCAGGCACCCGGCACCGGCACCACGTTGATGCCGGCCGCACGGGCCTGACGCACCAGGTGATAACCCGGATCGGAGATAAGCGGCGTGCCGGCATCAGAGATCAGCGCGACGTTGTCGCCCGCCAGCAACCGCGTAATAAAGCGGCTACCCTCATCCCGCTCGTTGTGTTCGTGACATGCGGCCAAGGGCGTGCCGATGCCGAAGTGCTGCATCAGGCGCGCCGAATGCCGCGTGTCTTCCGCTGCAATCAGGGCCACTTCACGGAGGATTTTCAAGGCCCGGGCGCTGATGTCGTCCAGGTTGCCGATGGGCGTCGCCACCACATAAAGCGAGCCAGCAGCGGAATTCAAAGGACCTGGAGCAGTCAAAGCGCACACCTCGTGATCGGTAAAAGCGGCCATTGTAGCGCGTCATGAGGCTTGCGATGCGCTCCGGCCGAGTGCGGTTTTTCGCCCGGTTGTGCGCTGCCGCAACATTTACTCCAGCTAAATTGACCGATTCACGCCAGTAACATCGCGCCCCGGCCAGTGCTTGGGTACAATTCCACGCTAATTTGATCGAGTATCAGGAACACTTACATGATCGCTTGCCTGCGGCTGTTCACTGCCCTCTGCCTCGCTGCCTTGTTGGCCGCGTGTGCCAGCTCCCCTTCCTCCAGCCTTGGCGAACTTCCACGGACTCCGGACGCCAGCATCGAGCAACTGCTCGAACAGGCTGCCCAGGCTAAAACCCCGGAACAAGCCGCCCTGCTGCGCCTGAGCGCGGCGGACCAGGCTTACCGCCAAGGCAATGCCGGCCAGTCCGCGCAAATCCTGCAACAAGTGCCGGTGGAGCAACTCAAGCCAGGCCAGCAGATTTTCGCCAATACGCTGTCCGCCGAACTGGCCATGACGCGCAATCAGCCGAAAGCTGCGCTGACCGCCCTGAGCCATCCAAGCTTCCAGAAGCTCGGGGAAATGCCGGAAGAGCAGCAAGTTCGTACCGGCACTGTTCACGCCCGCGCCCTTGAAGCCGATGGCCAGACGCTGGCCGCTGCCCGTGAGCGTGTGTTCATCGCACCGATGCTGGAAGGCGAAGCGGCGAGCAAGAACCACGAAGCGATCTGGACCCTGATCGCTTCGCTGCCAACCGATCAATTGCAACCGAACAACACCGACGATCTCGGCGGTTGGATGGCACTTGCGCAAGCGGTGAAAACCGCAGGCACGCTGGAACAGCAACAAGCCGCGATCGACAACTGGCGTGCGCAGAATCCAAAGCACCCGGCGGCGGTCAACCTGCCGCTGCCGCTGACCAAACTCAAGGAACTGGCCAGCCAGCCACTGAGCAAAATCGCCCTGCTGCTGCCACAGGACGGCCAATTGGCGTCGGTCGGCAAAGCGCTGCGTGAAGGCTTCATGGCCGCGCATTATCAGGCGCAACAGGCCGGCCAGAACCCCCCTGCCATCGAGTTCTACGACAGCTCGAAGCTGACCTCGATGGACGAGTTCTATCGCAAGGCCCAGGCTGACGGCGTGCAACTGGTAGTCGGCCCGCTGGAAAAACCACTGGTCAAGCAACTGAGCACTCGCCCGCAACTGCCAATCACCACCCTGGCGCTGAACTACAGCGAAGGCGAACAAGGTCCGGCGCAGTTGTTCCAGTTCGGTCTGGCAGCTGAAGACGAAGCTCGCGAAGTCTCCCGTCGCGCCCGCGCCGATGGCCTGCATCGCGCCGCGATCATGGTGCCGAAGGGCGAATGGGGCGATCGCGTCCTACGTGCCTTCAGCCAGGACTGGCAAGCCAATGGCGGCAGTATCGTTGCCACCGAGCGTGTCGATCAGCCGGTGCAACTGGCCCAGCAGATCGCCGACATGTTCCAGCTGCGTCAGAGCGAAGCTCGCGCCAAGAGCCTGCAGAATGTTGCCGGCACCAACGTCGCCGCGCAGCCTTCGCGTCGTCAGGACATCGAATTCATCTTCTTGGCCGCCACGCCGCAACAGGCCCAGCAGATCAAGCCGACCCTGAACTTCCAGTACGCCGGTGACGTGCCGGTCTACGCGACTTCCCACGTGTACAGCGCCAGCGGCGACGTCAACCAGTACAACGACATGAACGGCATTCGCTTCTGCGAAACCCCATGGCTGCTGGAAACCAGCGATCCGCTGCGCCAGCAAGTAGCTGCGCAATGGCCGCAAGCCAATGGCAGCCTCGGTCGCCTGTACGCCATGGGCGCCGACGCCTATCGCCTGGCACCGCGCCTCGGCCAACTCAAGGCCCTGCCGGACAGCCGCATCGAAGGTCAGTCGGGCAGCCTCGGCATGACCCAGACCCAGCGCGTTGTGCGCCAGTTGCCGTGGGCACAGTTCGTCAGCGGTCAGGTGCAGCGCCTGCCGGACACACCGCGCTAATGCCCGACAGGTCACGCTCGCAAAGCGGCAAGGATGCCGAGCGCCAGGCGCTTGAACATCTGCAACAACAAGGTCTGCGCCTGCTGGCGCAGAACTGGTTATGCAAACGCGGCGAGCTTGATCTGGTCATGCTTGATGGCGATACAGTAGTATTCGTTGAAGTTCGCTACAGAAAAAACACTCAATGGGGTGGCGCGCTCGCCAGTATCGACGAGCGCAAGCAGCAGAAACTGATCTTTGCAGCACAGTATTTTCTTCAGCGCGAGTCGCGTTGGGCCAATTCCCCCTGCCGCTTCGATGTGGTGGCGATCGACAGCCACCCGAATCAGCTGAACTGGTTGCAGAATGCTTTCGACAGTTGATCGCCTGCACCCTGCCCTGTTTTCGTCCGACACATTTTGCTCTTTGCTTTGCCGGCTGCACATTCACGTGCCGAACAGCCGCGCCACTTAAGGTCACACAGATGGACATGCAATCCCGAATTCGCCAGCTTTTCCAGGCCAGTATCGACACCAAGCAACAGGCGATGGACGTACTTGCACCGCACATCGAGCAAGCCAGCCAGATCATGGTCAACGCCCTGCTCAACGAAGGCAAAATGCTCTCGTGCGGCAACGGTGGTTCGGCCGGGGATGCCCAGCATTTTTCTTCGGAGCTGCTCAACCGCTTCGAGCGCGAGCGTCCGAGCCTGCCGGCGATTGCGCTGACCACCGACACTTCGACGATCACCTCGATCGCCAACGATTACAGCTACAACGAAGTGTTCTCCAAGCAGATTCGCGCGCTCGGCCAGCCGGGCGATGTGTTGCTGGCGATTTCGACCAGCGGCAACTCGGCGAACATTATTCAAGCGATCCAGGCCGCACATGATCGCGAAATGATTGTCGTAGCTTTGACCGGACGCGATGGCGGCGGCATGGCGTCGCTGCTGTTGCCCGAGGACGTCGAGATTCGCGTACCGGCCAACGTCACTGCACGTATTCAGGAAGTCCACTTGCTGGCGATCCATTGCCTTTGCGATCTGATCGACAGCCAACTGTTCGGGAGTGAAGAATGACCCCTAATCGCCTTGGCCTTTTGGCCTTGACCCTGTGCCTCGGCATCAGCGGCTGCACCTCGGTGGTGAACGCCAGCCGTGAAGCGCCGATCGAAGACGACCGTGGCACGCGCACCTTCGGCAGCAAGATCGACGACTCGCTGATCGAAACCAAAGCAGGCGTGAACATCGCCAAGGCCGATCCGGCACTGGACAACGACTCGCACATCGTCATCACCAGCTTCAACGGCGTCGTCCTGCTCGCCGGCCAGACTCCGCGCGAAGACCTCAAGGCCAAAGCCGAACAGGCAGCCGCCAATGTCCAGCGCGTGAAGAAGGTGCACAACGAACTGCAAGTGCTGCAACCGTCCTCCCTGCTCGCGCGCCAGAACGATGCGTGGCTGACCACCAAGATCAAGACCCAGATGCTCACCGACGCCAGCATTCCTGGCTCGCGCATCAAAGTCGTGACCGAGAACGGCATCGTCTACCTGCTGGGCCTGCTGACCAAACAGGAAGCCACTCAGGCAACCAATCTGGTTCAGGGTGTGTCTGGTGTGCAGAAGATTGTGAAGCTGTTCGAATACATCGACTGACCGTAAAGGCAGACACAAAAAAGGCGATCCATCCGGATCGCCTTTTTTTATTTCACAACCTTCAAGCTCGGCCGGCCACTCGGGCGTGGTGGCTCGCTGCCCGGTGGCGGCGAGTCGTCATCCGGATCGATGTCTTCCTCGTCGTCCATCGGCAACTCGAGGTCAAACACCATGCCCTGGCCGTTCTCCCGGGCGTAAATACCCAGGATCGCGCTGATCGGCACGTAGAGACTGTGCGGAACACCGCCGAAGCGGCCTTCGAACGTCACCACGTCGTTATCCATGTGCAGATGACGCACGGCACTCGGCGAGATGTTCAGGACGATCTGGCCGTCACTGGCAAAACCCTGTGGCACCTGCACCGCCGGGTACTCGGAGTTGACCAGCATGTGCGGGGTGCAATCGTTATCCACAATCCACTCGTAGAGCGCGCGGACCAGATAAGGTCGACTGGAGTTCATAGCGGCTCCTTAAGCCTTAGCGCATATCGCGTTCGACACCAGACAGACTCGCCTGGAAAGCCTCACGCGCAAACTGGCGCTCCATATAATCAAGCAGCGGCTTGGCCGGCCGCGGCAGTTCAATACCCAGAATCGGCAAACGCCAGAGTATGGGTAATAGGCAGCAATCCACCAGACTTTGTTCCTCACTGAGGAAGAACGGTTTGTCGGCGAACAGCGGCGAAACGCCGGTCAGGCTTTCGCGCAGTTCCTTGCGCGCCACGACCCGTGCGGCCTCTTTGCTCTTGGGATCCAGAATCAGATCCACCAGCCCGCACCAGTCACGCTGAATCCTGTGGATCAGCAGACGGCTGTTGGCCCGCGCCACCGGATAAACCGGCATCAGCGGCGGGTGCGGGTAACGCTCATCCAGATACTCCATCACCACGGTCGACTCCCACAACGCCAAGTCACGATCGACCAGCGTCGGCAGACTGCCGTAAGGGTTCACCTCAATCAGTTTAGGCGGCTGGCGGCCCGCTTCCACGTAAATGATTTCGGCGCTGACACCCTTCTCTGCAAGCACGATGCGCACTCGGTGGGAATAGTGGTCGGCGGGGTCGGAGTAACAGGCCAACCGATTGGTCACGCCCATGGCGATCCTCCTCGCTTGTTGAATTTGTCGGAACCGGAAAAACGCGCGCGCCCAGAGGGCACCTCCCGCAGGGTCTGACTGAGCAGATCCTGCTTTAGCGGAGGCGCCCTTGGGCGCGCGCGATTAACAGCAATGCTTGAAGCGTATCAGTGCACGTCTTTCCAGTATTCACGCTTGAGCAGGTAGGCGAACACAAAGAAGAACGCCAGGTACAGCAAGACATAAGTACCGATGCGCTGATGTTGCAGCTTAACCGGGTTAGCCGAGTAAGCCAGGAAGGTTACCAGATTCTTGACCTTCTCATCGAACTGCTCTTCGTTCAGAGCACCGGACTTCGGCACGATGGTCAACTGATCGCACGCTTCATGGGTCAGCGGCGTGCCGGTCAGCGGATCGTATTGCTTCTTGCCGTCCTCGACGATCTGCACCTGTTTGCAGCCGACAACCTGACGACCTTGCAGGCCGACCAGCACGTTAGGCATGCCGACGTTCGGGAAGACCTTGTTGTTCACGCCCCATGGACGCGCCGGATCTTCATAGAACGACTTCAGGTAACCGTAGAGCCAGTCGGTACCGCGTACTCGCGCTACCAGCGTCAGGTCCGGCGGCGCTGCGCCGAACCAGGTCTTGGCGTCGGCCGGCTGCATGCCGATGTTCATGTGGTCGCCAATCTTGGCACCGGTGAACACCAGCTTCTCCAGCATCAACTCGTGCGGAATGCCGAGGTCATCGGCGACGCGCTCGTAACGCTGGAACTTGGCACTGTGGCAACCCATGCAATAGTTGGCAAAGGTCCGCGCACCATCCTGCAGAGCGGCTTTGTCGGAGACGTCGATATCGACACTTTCCAGTTCCGGACCATGACCCTCGGCAGCAAAAACCAGGGAAGGCAGCGCAGCAAAAATCAGAGCAAGAAATAACTTTTTCATCAGCCAGTCACCCTTTCCGGAACCGGTTTGGTCTTCTCGAGCCGGGTGTAGAACGGCATCAGAATGAAGTAGGCGAAGTACAGGAAGGTGCAGACCTGCGACAGCAACGTGCGCCCTGGTGTCGGCGCCAGAACGCCAAGAATGCCGAGAATCACGAAGGAGATGCAGAACACCACCAGCCAGATTTTGCTCAGCCAGCCCTTGTAGCGCATCGATCTCACCGGACTGCGATCCAGCCAAGGCAGCACGAACAGCACCGCAATCGCCGCACCCATGGCGATAACGCCCAGGAGTTTGTCCGGCACCGCACGCAGGATTGCGTAGAACGGAGTGAAGTACCAGACCGGGGCAATGTGCTCAGGCGTCTTGAATGGGTTAGCCGGCTCGAAGTTTGGTTTTTCGAGGAAGTAGCCGCCCATTTCCGGGAAGAAGAACACAATGAAGCAGAAGATGAACAGGAACACCACCACACCGACAATGTCCTTCACCGTGTAGTACGGGTGGAACGCAATGCCGTCCAGCGGGATGCCGTTTTCGTCTTTGTGCTTCTTGATATCGACGCCGTCAGGGTTGTTCGAACCGACTTCGTGCAGCGCCAGAATGTGCAACACCACCAGACCGAGAATCACGATCGGCAGCGCGACCACGTGCAAGGCGAAGAAGCGGTTCAGGGTGATTCCGGAGATCAGGTAGTCACCACGAATCCACTGGGTCAGGTCATCGCCGATCAGCGGAATCGCACCGAACAGCGAGATGATCACCTGGGCTCCCCAGTAGGACATCTGGCCCCACGGCAGCAGGTAACCCATGAACGCTTCGGCCATCAGTGCCAGGTAGATCAGCATGCCGAACACCCAGACCAGCTCGCGCGGTTTCTGGTACGAACCGTAGAGCAGACCGCGGAACATGTGCAGATAGACGACGATGAAAAACGCCGAGGCGCCGGTCGAGTGCAGCAGACGCAGGATCGAGCCGTACTCGACGTCGCGCATGATGTATTCAACGGAAGCAAACGCCTCTTCTGCCGACGGCGTATAGCTCATCGTCAGCCAGACGCCGGTGACGATCTGGTTGACCAGCACCAGCAGCGCCAGCGAGCCGAAGAAATAGAAGAAGTTGAAGTTTTTTGGTGCGTAATATTTGCTGAGATGGTCTTCCCACATCTTGGTCGCGGGAAAGCGCGCATCAACCCAATCCATGAACTTGCTCATCACGCTTTCTCCGTATCGACGCCAATGACAATCAGGTCATCGGTCTCATAGGAATGCGGGGGAACTGGCAGGTTCAAAGGCGCAGGTTGCGACTTGTAGACGCGGCCAGCCAGATCGTAGTGGGAACCGTGGCACGGGCAGAAATAGCCACCTACCCAGTCTTTGCCCAGATCCGCAGGTGCCACTTCGGGACGGAAGGTCGGTGAGCAACCCAGGTGCGTACAGATCCCGATCAGCAGGAGAATCTCCGGCTTGATCGAGCGTACTTCAGGGTCGACATAAGTGGGTTGCGTGGAGTTTTTGGAGGTCGGATCGGAGAGCTGACCCTCGATCTTCTTGAGATTCCCCAGGATTTCCTCGGTACGGCGGACAATGAACACCGGCTGGCCGCGCCATTCAGCAATCATCTGCTGGCCTGGCTCGATTTTGCTGACATTCACTTTCACCGGTGCACCGGCAGCTTTCGCCTTGGCACTGGGAAACCATGACCCCACGAACGGGACCGCAGCCCCCACCGCTCCTGCAGCACCCACCACGGATGTGGCTGCCACCAGGAAGCGACGCCGGCCTGCATTCACGCCGTCATTGCTCATTCAGTCCTCTCCCATCAGCTTTTTTGGCCTGTTAAATCAGGCGTCTACTAAATAAATCAAATGTTACTTATAAAAATTTTGCCCGAATGGTAATGAAAACCCCCAATTCTGACAAGGTTAATTCCCCGGGGCTCAGCCCCTTAAGCCTTGGAGTATAGGGGGTCTACGGCTGTGGCAAGTTGTCACAACGCAATTCTTTGATAAATCGCAGGCATAAAAAAACGCCCGCTTCCGTGAGGAGGCGGGCGTTCTTTTTTGAACGTGGAAGCGGAATTAACGCTTCGAGTACTGCGGACGCTTACGCGCTTTACGCAGACCAACTTTCTTACGTTCAACTTCACGGGCGTCGCGGGTAACGAAGCCAGCTTTGCGCAGAGCGCTACGCAGGGTTTCGTCGTAGTCCATCAGAGCGCGAGTGATGCCGTGGCGGATTGCGCCAGCCTGACCACTTACACCACCGCCGATCACGGTGACGTAGATGTCGAACTTCTCGACAGTCTCGGTCAGCTCCAGCGGCTGACGAACTACCATGCGGGCAGTTTCGCGGCCGAAGAAGTTATCCAGCGAACGGTTGTTGATGGAGATGTTACCAGTACCCGGACGCAGGAAAACGCGTGCGGTTGCGGTCTTGCGACGGCCAGTGCCGTAATTTTGAGTCGCCGACATAATGAACTATTCCGTTAAATCTTCAGTTCTTGGGGCTGCTGAGCAGTATGAGGGTGTGCAGCGCCCGCATAGACTTTCAGCTTACGGTACATGTCGCGACCCAGTGGGTTTTTAGGCAGCATGCCTTTAACCGCGGTCTCGATCACGCGCTCAGGGGCTTTGGCGATCAGCTTTTCAAAGTTGATCGACTTGATGCCGCCCGGGAAACCGGAGTGGGAGTAGTACATTTTGTCAGTGGTTTTAGCGCCGGTAACACGGATCTGCTCGGCGTTGATGACGACGATGTAGTCGCCGGTGTCAACGTGAGGAGTGTACTCAGGCTTGTGCTTGCCACGCAGACGGCTCGCGATTTCGGTGGCCAGACGACCCAGGGTCTGACCAGCAGCGTCGACGACAAACCAGTCGCGCTTTACTGTTTCCGGTTTAGCAGTAAAAGTTTTCATTCTTTATAGCCTCAGGGGCCGCCTGTAAATAAGACGGCGGATCTTACTGAATAGTGCGTACTTTGACAAGTCAAAGGCAGCCGGATACAGACGCTTTCGGGGGCTCGGGTCGGCGCGTCCGTTCAACGGCAAGATTCTTCGGCGGCGGCGCATCACTTCCACTGCAGAAAGAGGTCGGCAATTATGCAGATTGCGAAAAATTTTTCAACCTGCTTTTATGATTGTTTTGCCCAAGGAGCACCCGATGGACTATCGCCAGCTAGGCCGTACCGACCTGAACGTGAGTGCAATCTGCCTCGGCACCATGACCTGGGGCGAGCAAAACACTGAGGCTGAAGCCTTCGCCCAGATTGAACGGGCCAAAGAGGCGGGGATCAATTTCCTCGACACCGCCGAAATGTATCCGGTGCCGCCCAAAGCCGAAACCTACGCCACCACCGAGCGCTACATCGGCAATTACTTCAAGAGTCGCGGTGACCGTTCCGACTGGATCCTCGCCAGCAAGATCGCCGGCCCCGGCAACACCATCGACTACATCCGCGACAAGAACCTGCGCCACAACCGCCAGCACATCACCGAAGCACTGGACGGCAGTCTCAAGCGCCTGCAGACCGATTACATCGATCTGTATCAATTGCACTGGCCGGAGCGCAGCACCAACTTTTTCGGACAGCTGGGCTACAAGCACAAGATCGAAGCCAACCTGACGCCGCTGGAAGACACCCTCGAAGCCCTCGACGAACAGGTGAAGGCCGGCAAGATCCGCCACATCGGTCTGTCCAACGAGACGCCGTGGGGCACCATGCGCTTCCTCGCTCTGGCCGAAGCCCGTGGCTGGCCGCGTGCGGTGTCGATCCAGAACCCGTACAACCTGCTCAACCGCAGCTTCGAAGTCGGCCTGGCCGAGATCGCCATCCGCGAACAGTGCGGCCTGCTCGCCTACTCGCCACTGGCGTTCGGCTTCCTCTCCGGCAAGTACGAAGGCGGCGCCCGTCCACCGAAAGGCCGTCTGAGCCTCTACAGCCGCTTCAGCCGCTATTTCAACCCGCAATCGGAGGCGGCGTGCAGCCGTTACGTAGCCCTGGCCCGTGAACACGGTCTGGACCCGGCGCAAATGGCCCTGGCCTTCGTGACCCAGCAACCGTTCGTCACCAGCAACATCATTGGCGCGACGACGCTTGAGCAACTGGACAGCAACATTGCCAGTTTTGATCTGAAACTGTCCGATGAAGTGCTGGCCGGGATTGAGGCGATTCACAAGGATCATCCGAATCCGGCGCCGTAACTGACCGCCAAAAGCTTCGCGAGCAGGCTCGCTCCCACAGGTACGGTGATCCCCTGTGGGAACGAGCCTGCTCGCGAAGAGGCCAGTCGGATTACCTCAACAGCGGAACGCGGAGCGTCCCCGGCGGCATTCCCACGCAGAGCGTGGGAATGATCATCAAAGCGACCGCGCAATAATCTCCTTCATGATTTCATTGGTGCCGGCATAAATCCGCTGCACCCGCGCATCCGCCCACGCCCGGGCCACCGGGTATTCCCACATGAAGCCGTAGCCGCCATGCAGTTGCACGCACTCGTCGAGCACTTTGCATTGCAGGTCGGTGCCCCAGTATTTGGCCATTGCCGCCGTCGGCACATCGAGTTTGCCTTGCAGATGCAGCTCCAGGCAGCGGTCGACGAAGACCCGGCCGATCTGGATCTCGGTAGCCATTTCGGCCAGTTTGAAGCGGGTGTTCTGAAAGTCGGCAATCGCCTTGCCGAACGCCTTGCGATCACGGGTGTAATCCAGCGTCCATTGCAACGCCGCTTCAGCCGAGGCCAGGCCGCCGATAGCCACGGTCAGACGTTCCTGCGGTAACTCCTGCATCAGATAGGCAAACCCGGCACCCGCCTGGCCGAGAAGGTTTTCCTTCGGCACGCGCACGTCCTGAAAGAACAGTTCCGAGGTGTCCTGCGCTTTCATGCCGACCTTCTCCAGGCGCTTGCCTTTCTCGAAGCCCGGCGTATTCGCCTCCACCAGGAACAGGCTGGTGCCCTTGGCCCCAGCCTTGGGATCGGTCTTGGCCACCACGATGACCAGGTCAGCCAGAAAGCCATTGGTGATAAAGGTTTTCGAACCGTTGATCACATATTCGTCACCATCGAGCACCGCCGTGGTTTTCACCCCTTGCAGGTCGGAACCGGCGCCAGGCTCGGTCATGGCAATCGCCGTGACCATTTCGCCCGAGACCAGTTTCGGCAGGTATTTGTGTTTCAGCGCCTCGCTGCCGTAATGCAGGATGTACGGTGCGACGATGTCCGAGTGCAGCGAGAAACCGATACCGGTCAGACCCAGACGCCCGACTTCCTCGATGACCACGGTGCTGTAGAGGAAATCCGCGCCGAGCCCGCCGTACTCTTCCGGCAGATGCGAACAGAGCATCCCCGCCTCCCCCGCGTTGTTCCACAGTGCGCGATCGATGTGCCCCTGCTTCTCCCACTGCGCGTGATACGGCACGGCCTCTTTCTCGAGGAAAGTTCGCACACTGTCGCGGAACAATTCGTGTTCGGGGCTGAACAGGGTTCTGGGGATCATGCGGCACCTTTCTTTGTTGTTGGAGGGATACGGCTCTCAGAGACTAAGCCCGACTCCTGCTACGGGACACTGGACACATCCGACAAAAAATAAGACGATCCAGCCGTCTGGTGACCACTTTCCCTTATAAAAACAAAACAAAAGTTGAATTATGTCTAAGCACGTCTCCCCGCCCTTGCGGCGCGTCAGCATCCTGGCCATCGACCGGGTCTTCGCTTACACCCTCATGCAGGCCAAGGATTTTTTCCATGTGGCCAGCCTGCGTTACGGCAAACAACTGGGCCACGGCCTGACCCCGGCGTTCGAAACTCGCTTGGTCAGCCCCGATGGCAAACCGGTGAAAAGCTTCAGCGACGTAGTGATGCCGGTCGACGGCGGCCTGGAAAACGCCGACGTGATCATCCTCCCGGCGTTCTGGGACGATTTCGACACGCTGTGCAGCCGTTACCCGCAAATCCTGCCGTGGCTGCGCGAACAGCATGCGCGCGGCGCGGTGTTATGCGGCGAAGCCACCGGAGTGTTCTGGCTCGCCGAAGCCGGGCTGCTCAACGGTAAGGAAGCCACCACCTACTGGCGCTTCTTCAATGCCTTCGCCGAGCGTTTCCCCAAGGTCTATCTGAATCAGGACAAGCACCTGACGGACGCCGACAATCTCTATTGCGCCGGCGGCACGACCTCGGCCTGCGATCTCTACATCTATCTGATCGAACGCTTCTGCGGCGCGAACGTGGCACAAGCCGTGGCCCGCGACATTCTCTACGAAGTGCAGCGCAGTTATTCGCCGGGACGTATCGGTTTTGGTGGGCAAAAGCTGCATCAGGACGTGATCATCCTGCAGATCCAGCAGTGGCTCGAAGAACATTTCGCCGACAAGTTCCGCTTCGAAGACGTCGCCCGCGAGCACGGCATGAGCATCCGCAACTTCATGCGCCGCTTCCAGACCGCCACCGGCGACAAGCCGTTGCACTACTTGCAACGCCTGCGCATCGAGACAGCCAAGGGCCTGCTTTCGGGCACGCGCAAGAGCATCAAGACCATCAGTTATGAGGTCGGTTACGACGATGCGAGCTTCTTCGCGCGACTGTTCCGCCAGCACACCGAGCTGTCGCCGAATCAGTATCGGCAGCAGTTTCAGCAGGCTGCGTAATCCGGCCTGATGATCGTTCCCACGCTCTGCGTGGGAATGCCGCCACTGGACGCTCTGCGTCCGGCTCGCAAGTGACGCGGAGCGTGGGAACGATCAGTTACTGCGCTTTCGCGAGCAGGCTCGCTCCCACAGGGAAAAACTTCAGCGCATAAAAAAGGCCTGCAATCGCAGGCCTTTTTCGTTGCCGAAACTCCGTTTAAGGCTTGTGCGCCCGCGACAGGAATTCGTGAGATTGCATCTCCAGCAGTCGGCTCAGTGTGCGCTGGAACTCGAAGGTCAGGCGTCCGCCGGTGTACAGATCCTTCAACTCGACTTCAGCAGAAATGATCAGCTTGACGTTGCGGTCGTAGAATTCGTCGACCATGTTGATGAAGCGCCGGGCGATGTCGTCAGTGGTGACGCTCATCTGCTCGACGCCGCTGAGCAGCACGGCGTGGAAGATCTTGCCCAGTTCGATGTAGTCGTTCTGGCTGCGCGGGCCGTCGCACAGTTCACGGAAGTCGAACCAGGCCACGTCGTCGCAGGTGCGCAGAGCGCGGATTTCGCGGTTCTCAATGATCAGCACATCGTTTTCCACCGCCGCCGTGCACTCCGGCGTCAGCGCCTTGAAGCTCTTGCGCAGGCTTTCGTGCGCGGCTTCGTCGAGCGGATAGTGGAACAGCTCGGCTTGCTCGAGGTGACGCAGACGATAATCGACGCCGCTGTCGACGTTGACGATCTCGGTGTTCTGCTTGATCAGCGCGATGGCCGGGAGGAAGCGCGCGCGTTGCAGGCCATCCTTGTACAGGCCGTCCGGAACGATGTTCGACGTCGCGACGAGGGTCACGCCGTTCTTGAACAGCTCTTCCATCAGCGTGCCGAGGATCATCGCGTCGGTGATGTCGGAGACGAAGAATTCATCGAAGCAGATCACCCGCGACTCGGCCGCGAAGCGCTTGGCGATGATGGTCAGCGGGTTCTTCTCGCCGCCCAGGGTTTTCATTTCTTCGTGCACGCGCTTCATGAAGCGGTGGAAGTGCGTGCGGGTCTTTTCATTGAACGGCAGCGCTTCGAAGAAGGTGTCGACCAGGTAAGTCTTGCCGCGACCGACGCCGCCCCAGAAATACAGGCCCTTGACCGGTGCCTGATCCTTTTTGCCAAACAGCTTGCCGAGCAAGCCCGGCTTGTTCTGGTCAGCGGCGATCAAGTCGTCGTACAGACGCTGCAAGTGACGCACAGCAGTTTCCTGCGCGGCGTCATGGAAGAAGTCCGGGCGTTTCAGATCAGCTTGATATCGTTCTAGGGGCGTCATAATTCGTTAGCAAGGCAACAAAAACGGGCCGTCACTGTAGCGACGGCCTGTGGGAATGGCAATCGGCCCTTGGTCGGGTCGTGCCGCCGATCAGTCCTGAGCTGGAGTCAGCGCGACGCGCAACGCCTCGATGGCGGCGTCCCGCGCACCGATGTCGGCAAACGCCGGGCTGTCGCCCACGCACTCACCGGCCAGCCAGACGCTGAAGCTCAGTTCTTCAGTACGCACATCCAGCGGCTCGCCGGACTGCAACTGTTTGGTCGCCTGGCCGGCGGTTTTGCCGTCGGCGAAGTTACGCGACAGCAGCAATTGCTCGCCATCGGCCGCCAGCAGACGGAAACGGAAGCTGCCGTCGTCCTCGCGGAAGCTGACGAAACGCGCGGCTTTCGCGGCTTTTTTCTTGGTAGTCGCGGCCACCTGAACCTGATTGACGAAAGAACGCAGGCCGACAGCTTCGCGCAATTCATTGAGGAACGGCGTGGCCACGGCGCGGGCCTTCTTCGCACCGATCTGCAGGATGTCTTCCAGGTCCGCCGGACGCTCGATCAACTGGTGATACTTCTCGCGCGCCTCGCCCAGCTCGTTGTCGAGCAACTGGAACAGACGATTCTTCGCCTCACCCCAGCCCAGACCACCGAGCAGTTCGCTGCGGAATTCGTCAGCCTGCGCCGGGGTGGCGAAGGCCTGGAACAGAGTGAACAGGTGCGAGTTGTCAGGATCTTTCGCTTCGCCCGGGGCCTTGGAGTCAGTGACGATCCGCGAGATCGCGTCCTTCATCTCTTTGGCGCTGGAGAACAGCGGAATGGTGTTGTCGTAGCTCTTCGACATCTTGCGACCGTCGAGGCCCGGCAAGGTGGCCACGCTTTCTTCGATCAGCGCTTCGGGCATGGTGAAATACTCTTTGCCCTGACCGAACAGATGGTTGAAACGCTGGCCGATATCGCGGGCCATTTCCACATGCTGAATCTGATCGCGACCGACCGGCACCTTGTGCGCGTTGAACATCAGAATGTCCGCCGCCATCAGCACCGGATAGCTGTAGAGACCCATGGTGATGCCGGCATCCGGGTCTTCACCGGTTTCAAGGTTCTTGTCCACCGAGGCCTTGTACGCGTGCGCACGGTTGAGCAGGCCCTTGGCGGCGACGCAAGTCAGCAGCCAGGTCAGCTCGGGGATTTCCGGGATGTCGGACTGGCGGTAGAAGGTCACCCGATCGACATCGAGGCCACCGGCCAGCCAGGTCGCGGCGATTTCCAGACGCGAGCGCTGGATGCGCAGCGGGTCATCGCATTTGATCAGGGCGTGGTAGTCGGCCAGGAAATAGAACGAATCGGCCTGGCTGTCGCGGCTGGCGAGGATTGCCGGGCGAATCGCGCCGGCGTAGTTGCCCAGGTGCGGCGTGCCAGTGGTGGTGATGCCGGTGAGAATGCGGGTACGGTTGGTCATGGGTAATCGCTTGTCAGACTGCAATCAATTCGAGAGACGCGGCAGCAGCAGATCTTTGAGATCGGTCAGCTTGCCGTGAAAAAAGTGTCCGCATTCTGCCACTTTCAGCAGCTCATGGGGGCGCCGGAGTTGTGCCGACCACTGGTAGACCAGTTGCGGATCGATGACTTCATCGGTTTGCGGCTGGATCACGGTCAACCCGCCGTGCTGCGGCAGTTGATCCTGCTCGCCCAGACGCATCACCGCCGGGGCAACCATGAACAGGTGTGCAAGCTGGACGCCCTGGGCTTCGAGACGGCCGCCGAGACTTGCTGCAACAAATCCGCCGAAGGAGAAACCGAACAGGGTCAGCGGCAGATCCGGGTGTTTTTCCCGCAGCCACGCAGCGGCGGCCTGGGCGTCGTCGACTTCACCGGTGCCCATATCGTGCTCGCCCTGGCTGGCGCCGACGCCGCGATAGTTGAAACGCAAGGTGATCAGGCCTGCGTCACGCGCGGTGCGCTGCAGGGTCGAGACGACCTTGTTGAGCATGGTGCCGCCCTGTACCGGGTTCGGATGGCAGATCAGCGCGATGCCGCGCGGCTGCTCGTTATCCAGATACAAAGCCTCAATTTGGCCGACAGGGCCGTCAATCACTACAGGGGTTTCACGCATCAGCAAGGGAGGAACTCCGTGACCTCGAATCGGGTCGACTCGTCTAGCAAATTGTCTGTGCCAATCTATTGCGAGTGAATCGCGGTATACAGCGCAGGTTCGAGCCGTTAACGTAAAGCAAAGCCGTTTATAGAGGAAGGACTCGTGGAACACTCGCTCTTAGTTTGGTTGTTACCGACTCTTGCCCTGGTTGTGGGTGTCGCCATTGGATTCCTGATCGCGCGCGTTGCGCCGAACGCCGCACCGAGCCGTACGCAGCGTCAACTGGATGATATCCAGGAGCGTTTCGACAGTTATCAGAACGAAGTGGTCACCCACTTCAACAGCACCGCGATGCTGGTCAAGAAGCTGACCCAGAGCTATCAGGAAGTGCAGGATCATCTCGCCGAGGGCGCCAATCGTCTGGCCCTGGACGAGCAGACCCGCCAGCGCCTGATCGCCGCCCTGCACGCCGACGCAGCGCAGGCACCACGCGAACGCCTGACGCCACCGCGCGATCAGGAGCCACCGCGTGATTACGCGCCGAAGAGCCCGAATTCGCCGGGCATGCTCGATGAGCATTATGGTCTGAAGAAGTAATCGGGTTTCGCGCCCAACAAAAAGCCCCCGGACAATGCTGGTGTCCGGGGGCTTTTTTGTATCGGCTGATTTTGCGGTGACAACACTGGCCTCTTCGCGGGCAAGCGGGCTTGCCCGCGAAAGGGCCGGCACAGATGACACAAAAAAATGCCCGAATCACAGGACCGGGCATTTCTTCAATCAGGCAATCGCTTACGGATACTGCTGCACCGTGCCTGGCTGTTGCTGCTGACCACCATACTGCTGACCCGGAATAGCCTTCAGGTTGACCTCGACCCGGCGGTTCTGCGCGCGGCCGTTGACGTCACCGTTACTGGCAATCGGGTTATCCGGGCCGGCGCCACGGGCCGACAGGTTGGCACCGCTGACGCCTTGCGAGGTCAGGTAGGTCGCCACGCTCTGCGCACGACGTTGGGACAGGTCCATGTTGTGCTGGCGGCTGCCGGTGCTGTCGGTGTAGCCGACGATTTCGATCTGGTTCTGGTTGAACTCTTTCAGTGAGTTGGCCAGGTTGTTCAGCGGTTGATAGAAGCTGGAAGCGATGTTCGCCGAATCGGTGGCGAAAGTGATGTTGCCCGGCATGATCAGCTTGATCTGATCGCCCTGACGCTGCACTTCAACGCCAGTGTTGGCCATGCTCGCGCGCAGTTTCTTTTCCTGCTGGTCGGCGTAGTAGCCGTAGCCTGCCGCGGAAGCACCGACCACGGCGGCGCCGATCAAGGCGCCCTTGCCACGGTTGTCGTGGCCGATGGCGGCACCGGCAAGTGCACCGGCCAGCGCACCGAGGCCACCGTATTTGGCGGTTTTGCTCATGCCTTGCGAGCCACCGTCGGCCTGACCCTGATTGTCATACGGATTGGGCGAGGCGCAGCCGGACAGCACGGCCACGGCAGTAGCGACAATAATCAAACGACGCGTGGTGAACATGGAGAGCTCCTGGTTTTTTGCATTCTGTGGTGCAGCGGCCACTGATCAATCAATGGACCTGCGCGGGCGTTGGATCATGACAATGCGCAAAAATTCCGCCGCACACCCGTGACAAAAAATTCAGGCACGCACAAACGGGTTCTCACGCATCTCATCACCCAGACGCGTGTCCGGACCGTGCCCGGTGACAACCGTTGCGTCCTCGTCCAGCGTATACAGCCGCTGCTTGATCGAACGCACGATGGTCGCCTGATCGCCACCCCACAAATCCGTGCGCCCTACCCCGCGACGAAACAGCGTGTCGCCGGCAATCAACAGCTTAGCCTCGGAAAACCAGAAGCTCATGGAACCGGGTGTATGTCCCGGCGTGTGCAGGGCCACGCCGCAACCGCAGGCGAGTTCTTCGTCATCGCTCAGCCAACGATCCGGCGACGGCACCGGGGTGTAGGGCACGCCGAACATCTGGCACTGCATCTCCAGATTGTCCCAAAGGAACTGGTCTTCCTTGTGCAGATGCAGGGTCGCACCGGTTTTCTCCTTCATCTGCCCGGAAGCGAGAAAGTGATCGAGATGCGCGTGGGTATGGATGATGCTCACGACTTTCAGGCCATGGGCATCGAGACGCGCCATGATCAAGTCAGGGTTGCCGCCCGGGTCGACGACGATGGCTTTTTTCGTGATTGGGTCGCCGATGATGGTGCAGTTGCACTGGAGCGGGCCGACGGGGAAGGTTTCGCGGATAAGCGCAGGGCTGGGCGTGGTCATGGAAAAATCCTGGACAGGGTCAACGCCGTTGGCAACGGCCGATGGCGAATTTTACCGTCGCTAGAGCAATAACCCCAATGCCTTCGCCCGCGCCACTGCCTGCGTACGCCGCTCGACCCCGAGCTTGCTGTTGATATGGCTGGCGTGGGTTTTCACCGTGTGCAGGGAAATGAACAACTGCTCGCTGATCTCCTGATTGGAACAGCCTTGAGCGATCAGGCGCAGCACGGCCAGTTCGCGGCTGCTGAGTTGTTCGGTAGCGGAGCTTTCCACGGTCGGGCGCGGCGCGGCTGTTGGGAAATGTGTGAGCAATTGCTGGCTGACGGCGTTGCAGGAAAGCGCTTGCAATTGCCCGCGCATCCAGTCGGCATGACTTTTCAGCAGCGCATCGAAAGGCTGGAAGACGCCGCCGGCCGCTGCTTCCAGCGCCTGACTCAACACTTTGCGCGCCTCGGGCTCGCGCCCACCGGACAGCAACAGCGCCACCTTCTGCGTCAACGCCATCACACTGAGCAACTGCCGCCCGGTCCGCTGGCCGTTTTCATGCAACACGTTCAGCCGCCCTTCGGCGAGCATCGGTTGCCCCTGAATCACATCGAGCAGCGCCTGTTGCAGTTCCACGTGCAGTGGCAGCTGTGGATGAAACTCCGGTGGCGCCGCAGCGTTTTCGCCGGTGTAGGTCTGGCCCAATCGTGCAAGCCACGCCTCGGCGAGATCGATGCGGCCCTGGGCCAGCCACAGTTCGCACTTGACCAGGGTGATCATCGCCAGGTAGTAGATCGGCGGCACGTCCCAGATGTGCATCAGGCGTTCGGCCTCGGCGAGTTCGGCGAAGGCCTTGGCGAACTCGCCGCTGGCGCCGTCGAGGCGGGCAATCACGCAGTGGCCGATCAGCACGCTGATGTCGCGACAGGCCCGCGCTTCGCCAATGCCGGCCAGCAGGCGTACGCGTGCGGCCTGCGGCTGCAAACGCATCGCCAGCAGGAAACCTTCATACAACGTCAGCCGCGCGCGCACGGCGTACAGGCGTTGCGGCGACAGACCGCGCAGCCGCTCCAGGCCCTGATGCACTTCATCCAGTGCACGCAGAATCTCGCCCCGCGATTGCAAGACTCGAGCTCTGTCGTAGTGAGCCAATGCTTCGAATAATGGATTGCCGACCCGTTGCGCCAGTTCAAGCGATTCGCGGTTCAGGCCACGGGCGCGCCACAGATCGCCGTCGGCGATCGCCAGATTGGACAAGGTCGACAGGCACATCAGCCGCTGGCCGTAACGCTTGGCCGGCAGGCTCTCCAGCGCTTCACTGCAATAGCGCAGGGTCAGTTCGCGATGGCCGCGTCCGCGAGCGATGATCCCGCTCAATGCCAGCCATTGCGCCAGCATGGATTTCTGCGCAGTGGCTGATGGTGCTGGCAGAAAGCGGCTTAAATGGCTGGCCAGCTCCTCAGCGGCATCGAGCTGACAGGCCAGCCCCAGCGCCCAGCTGTAGAGCACGATCAGCCGAGGCGTGCTGATCAGCAGACTGTCGGGCAAGTCCATTTTCCAGCGCAGCAGCATGCCGACGTTCTGCTCGGCGAGCAGCTGTTCTTCGGACAGGTTCTGTACGAGATTTGCCGCGACATCGAGATGCCCGGCACGCAACGCCTGTTCCACCGCCTCGTCGAGCAAGCCTTGCGCATTGAACCAGCGGCAGGCGCGCAAATGCAGGGTGGCGTTGGGCACCATCGCCTGGGCGATCGGCCGGCTGCGCAACAAGTCAGAAAACAAATGGTGATAGCGATACCAGTGCCCGTGCTCGTCCAGCGGCACCAGAAACACTTGGTGAGCGAGGAGAAAGCGCAGGATCTCGGCGCTGTCATGGGCTTCGCGGACCGCGTCGCACAGCTCGCTGCAAAAGCGTTCCTGCGGAGCGGTTTCGTAGAGAAACGATTGCACTTCGGCCGGCAGGCAATCGATGACTTCTTCGAGCAGATAATCGCGTATCAGCCCTTCGCCGCCGTTCAGTGCTTGCGGCAGCGCGGCATCGTTGCCCGCCTCGGCCACCGCCAGCAGCCAGAAGCGCAGACCGGCGACCCAGCCTTCGCTGCGCTGGATCAGGCTTTCCAGTGCTTCGCCGCGCAGTGAGCTGCTGTGGCGGTCGAGCAAGGTCAGGGCTTCGTCGTGGGTCAGGCGCAAGTCCTGTTCGTGCAGCTCGAGCAACTGCCGCGACAGGCGCAGACGCGCCAGATGCCAGTCCGGGCGCTGACGGCTGGTGACCATCACCAGCAAGCCATCGGGCAGATGATTGAGGAAAAATTGCAGGCAACGATCCAGCACCGGCCCTTGGGCGAGGTGGTAGTCGTCGAGCACCAGCAGCAGCGGTGCAGCAGGATCGAGATGCAGAGCCAGCTCATCGAGCAGACCGTCGAGCCATTCTTCGAAAGCAAACGGCTGATGACGCTGACGCATTTTCAGCAGACCGAGAGCGCCAGCGCCCAACGCAGGAAAATAGTCCTGTAGCCCTTCAAGCAAGCGCCCAAGAAAACGTCCGGGATCACTGTCTCGTGGGCTCAAGCCCAGCCAGAGACTTTGCCAATGCGCCGGCAGGCTTTGACAGAACTCCACCGCCAGCGAGCTTTTGCCGAACCCGGCCGGGGCGCTGACCAGCAGCAACCGACCTCCGAGCCCTGCCTGCAGACGCTGGCAAAGGCGCGGCCGCAAGACATAGCCATCAGGCAGCGGCGGGCGGAAAAAACGCCCGTCCAGTGCTGCGACGGTGATGCTTGCGGGACCCGGAAGTGGGGACAGATCAGTCATGGCCGGCTCTTGTTCGAAGGCGATTGGCGGCGTTGCAGATGTCCGCAGCCTAGCCTTAAACGAAGAGGTAATGAAGGTCACTGCTACAAATGGCTACAAAAAGGCTACAGACACAAAAACGCCCCGAACCGGTCGGGGCGTTTTCACGAGGATGCGGCCTCGGGTTTACGCAGGTTTAGCGAACACCATCCTGACGCAGAGCGGCCGGGGTGAAGTCGCTGGTGGTGGCGGTGAAGCCGAAGTCATACGCCTGCTTCTCTTCGTTCTTCATGCCTAGTGCCAGATAACGGCCGGACTGCAGGTCGTAGAGGGTTTCGAGGGCGTACCACGGCACTTGCTTGTCGTAGTAGTTCTCGGCATGTGCCTCGGCTACACGCCACAGTTGGCCGCGACCGTCATAGTGGTCGATGACCGCTGCCTGCCAGGTGTCCTCGTCGATGTAAAAGTCACGCTTGGCATAGATGTGGCGCTGGCCTTCCTTCAGGGTCGCGACCACGTGCCAGACGCGGCGCAGCTCGTAGCGAGCCAGGTCCTGGTTGATGTGACCGGCCTTGATGATGTCCGAGTACTTCAGTTTCGGATCGTCGAGCTTGTAGCTGTCGGAGGCGATGTACATCTCTTTCTTGCCTTCGAGCTTCCAGTCGTAACGATCCGGCGCACCGTTGTACATGTCGAGGTTGTCCGAGGTACGCAGGCCGTCGGCGGCGGTACCCGGGCCGTCATACGACACTTGTGGTGCACGGCGCACACGACGCTGACCGGCGTTGTAGACCCACGCCGAACGCGGCTCCTTGACCTGATCGAGCGTCTCGTGCACCAGCAATACGCCACCGGCCAGACGCGCCGGCGCAGTCACTTTCTGCTTGAAGTAGAACAGGATGTTGCCCGGGTTCGCCGGATCGTAGTCCTTCATCTTGTCGCGGAACACGAACTGATCCTGGAAGTACACCAGGCTGTACGAGCCGTTCGGTTGCGGCGTGGCCTGGGTCACCAGACGGGTCACGCTGCCGCCGCGATAGCGGGTGATGTGGTTCCAGATCACTTCCACACCGGTTTTCGGGATCGGGAACGGCACGGCGGTATCGAAGTTTTCCAGACCGTTGCCGCCGGACACCAGGTTGGTGCTGGTGGCGTTCTTCTTGATCGCAGCGAACACGTCATCCGGCACGGTGGCGCCGCGATGGGACGGATAGACCGGCATCTTGAAGGTTTCCGGGTAGCGCTTGAACATCGCGTACTGGCCCGGGGCAAGCTTGTCCTTGTACTTGTCGACATCCTTGGCAGTGATGGTGAACAGCGGCTGCTCACTGGCGTAAGGGTTGGACAGGAAGCCCTTGCTGTCGACGCTGCCGGCATTCTTCGGTAGCGGTTTCCAGGCCGGAATCGAACCGTCGGCATTACCGGCCATTTCCGCGCCCATTGGCGTCAGGCTCTTGCCCAGTTTATCCGCTTCGGCAGCAGGCACCGCCGCCATGACACTGGTCGCCAGCAGCGACAGGCCCAGAACACCGGCGTGGAACAGACTCTTTGTTATTTTCATAAATTCGTTCGTCCTGAAATGCAGTGCTTAGAAGTTCACGCCGAAGCTGAGCGCCACGAAGTCGCGGTCATCCACGGTGGTGTACTTGCCGTCGAAGAAATTGGTGTAGGCCAGGCTCGCGGTGTAGGTGTTCTGGTACTCGGCATCGACGCCCAGGCTGACCGCTTTGCGACCTTCCTCGAAGTTGCCGCCAGGGCCTGGCGAGTAACCGCTGACGTCGTGGGACCAGGCCACGTTCGGCTTGAGGTTCACACCGGCAAACACGTCGTTGTATTCCCAAATCGCCCGACCACGGTAGCCCCACGACATCGACGTGGTGAAACCGTCGTTTTCGCAATTGCGGCTGCGGTTGTTCTGCGGCGAACCGGGACCTGCACCGTTGATGGTGCTGTTGTTGAGGATGTTGGCGCAGGTATCGATACCGCCAGTCGCCGGCAACTCGCCCGGACCGTAGACCGGGTCACGGCCATAGCGCTTGTCGGAACGGCTTTCCAGGCCACCGACGTAGGTCGCGCCGACTTCACCGACGAGGGTCAGACGGCTGGCGCCCATGACCTGATCGAAGAAGTGCGTGAAGGTCGTCTGGATCTGGGTGATTTCCTTGCGCTCATAGCCATGCAGATCCTGACCCGGCACGCCGGTCAGCAGCGAAGCGTTGGTCAGCGCGCCGCCCAGCGGACGCACGCCGGCAAACAGGATGTCGGTGGAGTTCAGTTGTACCGGCGCGTTCGGACGGTAGCTGATCTCACCGCTCCACGCCGTACCGGTAGGCAGGGTGGTGGAGAAGCTCAGACCGTAGAGACGAATGTCTTCCGGGTATTCGATGAAGTAATTGGAGTTGCCCGCAACCAGCAGCGGTGCGAGTGCGGCAAAAGGCCCCGGCAGCGCGGCGGCGGTGTTGTAGACCGATTGCGGGGCACCGGTGGCGCTGAAGATCGGCGCACGGCTGTGGTAGTTCATGAAGTAGGCGCCGAACTCGGTGTCGAGTGGCTCGAACATGTATTTGAGGGACGCGCCCCACTGACCGCTGTCACGCGCGTCACGGTCCGGCCCACGGCGCACCAGCACGCCTTCTTGGTCGACGTTCACACCGTTGGCGGCCAACGGCCCCAAAGCGATCGCCGGAATCTGCGAACGCTTGTTCAGTACGCGCAAATTGTTGTCGCAACCGTCGGCAACGATGTCTGGCTGGGAAAAGAAGGTGCCGCAGTTGTCGACGACGGTCTGATCCCATTCCAGTTGGTAGAACGCTTCGGCCGAGAGGTTATCGGTGAGGCTCTGCGACACGTAGAACATGTTGACCGGAATCAGGCCTTCCTTGATCTCGGCGCCCGGACGACGGAACGCGGAGACGTCGATCGGGTTGATCGAGTTGATGCCGCCGCCGATGAAGGTACTTTCACCCCAGCTCACTACCTGCTTGCCCAGACGCACGGAACCCGGCTGATCGGCAATCGCGTAGTTGTGGTAGACGAAGGCGTCGAGGATCTGCCCGCCGGAGGACTTGGCACCCTCTTTGCGGTTGCTGTCGCTGATGTCCTTGAATTCGCGGCTCTCGTCCTTCAGTTCGAAGTCGTACCAGTATTTGCCACGGACGAACACGCCGGTGTCGCCGTATTTCAATTCAAGGTCATGGATGCCCTTGAAGATCTTCGAGAAGGTTTCGCCGCTCTTGAAGTTGGCGTGACCGTCATCGGAGGTCTGCGACAGGCCGCGGCCGCCGTTGTTGACGCCGATGAGGTTCTTGTTCGGGCTCTGAGTAGACCAACTGGCACCGATCGACAGGGACGAGTCGAACTGGCCTTCGATTTCACCGACGTTGAAACTGACGCCGAATGCAGGCCCGGCGAGCGAGGAGGCAAGACTGACCGCCAGAGGCAGTTTCGCCCGGCGCCAGAACTGGTTTACTGAGGTCATCGACGCTACTCCATGTGCATTATTGTTATGGCAGTGAGTACTTTTAAAAACGCTGTGGAGGACCGGGCGCCAGGGCTGCCCGAAATCGTTCCAGAGTTGCTCGCCCCGTTCAGTGCGTGTGCTCCGTTTTCAAAAAGTCCTTGAGCGGACTATAGCCAGCGGGTGGTAGTGCTTGATCCCTCTAAAGTGTGATTTGCAGCCGCCAACCACTCTGGAACAGTCCTTTCGCCAGTCCGACACACGTCGGCACGGCAAGGATGGCTGATTTTTTCGATTTCACAAGCCAAGCGCTTGCTTGGTGGGTCTGGCGCGCCGGTTTCGGCGCGCCAGCAGGCACTTAAAGTGTCGAAAGGAAGGTGCTGTTGTTGGCCTGCCATTCGGTGATGTCGAGGCGGATGCGCTTCTTGTCGAGCTTGCCGACACTGGTCTTGGGAATTTCGGTAACAAGGGCGATCTGACTGGGAATCGCCCACTTGCTCAGGTGCCCCAGCTCGACGAATGGCTTGAGGTGTTCCTTCAGTTCCCGTGCACCGATCACCTGCCCTTCACGGACCACCAGCAAGGCAAACGGGCGCTCGCCCCACTGCGGATCGGCGATGCCTACCACTGCTACTTCGCGTACCGCCGCATGCCGGCTGATGAGGTCTTCGAGGTCGAGGGAGGAGATCCACTCGCCGCCGGTCTTGATCACGTCCTTGATGCGATCACGAATATCGATCACGCCCATGCTGTCGAGCGTGGCGACGTCACCGGTGTGCAACCAGCCACCGGCCCAGAGCTCGGCGCCCTTCTGCGGCTCGTTGAAATAACCTTCGGTCAGCCATGGCGCGCGCAGCACCAGTTCGCCCTGGGTTTCGCCGTCGGCCGGAAGGAAATTGCCCTCGCCGTCGACAATCGCCGCTTCGACCAACGGCCCCGGCACGCCGGCCTTGATCCGGTAAGTGGTGCGTTCGTCCTCGCTGCCGGCCATCAATTCGTCGTTGAGGTGCGCGCAGGACACCAGCGGCCCGGTCTCCGACATGCCGTAAGCGGCTGTCAGCTGAATGCCGCGCGCCTTGGCGTTTTCATAGAGGCTGCGATTGAGCGCGCTGCCGCCGATGACGATTTTCCAGCCGCCAAAGTCGGCACCCTGCGCGGCCTTGGCGTTGAGCAGCATCTGCAGGATGGTCGGCACGCAATGGGAAAAGGTGACTTTCTCCTTGCGCCACAACTCCACCAGATACTCCGGATCGTAACGCCCCGGATAAACCTGCTTGAGCCCGAGCATGGTCGCCACGTAAGGCAGACCCCAGGCGTGGACATGGAACATCGGCGTGATCGGCATGTACACATCGTTGGTGCCGAGCAGCCGTACGCTGTCGATCGAACCCATGATCGTCGCCACGCCGATGGTGTGCAGCACCAGTTGCCGGTGGGTGAAATACACGCCTTTCGGATTGCCCGTGGTGCCGGTTGTGTAGAACGTAGTGGCCACCGAGTTTTCGTCGAAGTCCTGGAAATCGTATTGCGCACTCGCAGCGGCCAGCAGTTGCTCGTATTCGCCGACAAGGTTCGGCAACTCCGCGGTTTTCTCCGGGAGATCGGTCAGCAGCAGGGTTTTCTCCACCGTGGTCAGCTGCGGCGCGATGGCCTGATACAGCCCGACGAACTCGCTGTTGACCAGCACGAAGCGGTCCTCGGCGTGGTTCATGGTGTAGAGGATCTGCTCGGGTGACAGGCGCACATTGATGGTGTGGATCACCGCGCCGATCATCGGAATGGCGAACATGCATTCCAGGTAACGGTGGCTGTCCCAGTCCATCACCGCCACGGTGTCACCCGCCTTCACGCCAGCAGCCGTCAGCACGTTGGCCAGCCGCGCAACCCGCTCGATCAGGGTCGGATAGCTGTAGCGCAACTGGTCGCGGTAGATGATTTCGCGGGTTTTCTCGTAACGGGCGCCGGACATCAGCAGCCGTTTGATCAGCAATGGATACTGGTAGGCCCCATCGGCCGGCGGAATGACCCGAGTCTGCAACATAAGAATCCCTTTTCTGACTGCACGGTGTTGGCGGAGAGATTCGTACTCTAGTGCGCCTGCATGACAGTCAAATCAGCCAAAGGAATGATTTGCAGAGCTGTACAAATGCTAGCTTTGCGCCAGCATTTCGGGCCAAAGTTGAAGAAAACACGACCTGTGGGAGCGAGCCTGCTCGCGAAGGCGTCGGGTCAGTCGACATTTTTGGTGACTGGACTGGCGCTTTCGCGAGCAGGCTCGCTCCCACAGGGATTGATGTGTTCCAGTTCTCAATGCATCTCGGTGAATGCGATTTTCACGCCGAGAGCAATCAGCACGGCGCCCATGGTGCGGTCGAACCAGTGGCCCATGCGGGCGAAGCCGGCGCGCACGCGTTGCTGGCTGAACAGCATCGCCACCAGGCAGAACCAGATCGCCGTCGCCACCGCCAGGTAAACGCCGTAACCGGCCTGCACCGCCAGCGGTGTGTGCGGGTTGATCACCACGGTGAACAGCGAGAGGAAAAACAGCGTGGCTTTCGGGTTCAGACCGTTGGTGACGAAGCCCGAGGTAAACGCGCCCCGCGCGGTACGTACGCCGGTTTCCCGGTGCAAGTCATCAGTGTCGGTTTTCGCCGGTTGCGCGCGCAAGGCCTTGAAGCCGATGTACAGCAGGTAAGCCGCCGCCGCCCACTTCAGCGCGTTGAACAGCACGATCGACTGCGACACGATCAGACCGATGCCGAGCAACGAATAGCCGACATGCAGGAAAATCGCCGAGCCCACGCCCAGCGCGGTCCAGGTGCCGGCGCGGCGACCATGGGTCACGCTCTCGCGCACGACCACGGCAAAGTCCGGTCCGGGGCTGGCCACGGCGAGCAGATGGATCAGGGCAACGGTCAAGAACTCGGTCCAGTACATGGGGGCTCCTTTGGGGCAGCTTGGTCAATAAAAAATCTGTAAAGAACACAGTCCTGTGGCGAGGGGATTTATCCCCGTTGGGTTGCGAAGCACCCCAAAAATTTCTGTCTGGCCCGCAGGCAATGATTTTGCGACTGCTGCGCAGCCGATCGGGGCGGTGCGACGTTTCGCTAAATCCCCTCGCCATGGGGTTATGTGTCCGCTGCGGGATCAGCGTAACGATTTGTTTCATCTGGTAGGCTCGGCAGAGTACGCCCTCCGCTCACAGCACAAAAGGTACAGTTGATGACGAACACGCGCCGCGCGGTATTCCTTGATCACCCTTCGCTGGATCTCGGCGATCTGGACCTCGGTCCGTTGCGCGAATGCTTCAGCGACTTGCAGCTGTTCGCCCAGACTCTGCCGGAACAGGTCAGCGAACGCCTGCACGGCGCCAGTGTGGCGATCACCAACAAAGTCGTGATCGACGCCGCTGCAATGGCTGCCAACCCACAACTGAAACTGATCCTGATCAGCGCCACCGGCACCAACAACGTCGACCTCGCTGCCGCCCGCGCTCACGGCATCACCGTGTGCAATTGCCAGGCTTACGGCACGCCGTCGGTGGCGCAACACACGATCATGCTGTTGCTCAACCTCGCCACACGCCTGGCCGACTATCAAAAGGCTGTGGGCGCAGGCCGCTGGCAACAGGCGAAACAGTTCTGTCTGCTCGACTACCCGATCGTCGAACTGCAAGGCAAAACCCTTGGCCTGCTCGGCCATGGCGAGCTCGGTGGCGCCGTGGCGCGATTGGCCGAAGCGTTCGGCATGCGCGTGTTGCTCGGGCAGATTCCGGGGCGCCCGGCTCGGCCGGATCGCCTGCCGCTGGAAGAACTGCTGCCGCAGATCGACGCCCTGACCCTGCACTGCCCGCTCAACGAGCACACCCGGAACTTCATCGGCGCTGGCGAACTGGCCGCGATGAAGCCCGGCGCATTTGTGGTCAATACCGCTCGTGGCGGCTTGATCGACGAGAAAGCGCTGGCCGACGCTTTGCGCAGCGGCCACCTCGGCGGTGCGGCGACCGATGTGTTGAGTGTCGAGCCACCGACCCAGGGCAATCCGCTGCTCGCCGCCGATATCCAGCGCCTGATCGTCACCCCGCATAACGCTTGGGGCAGTCGCGAGGCGCGCCAGCGTATCGTCGGGCAACTGAGCGAAAACGCCCATGCGTTCTTCAGCGGTGAGGCGCTGCGGGTCGTCAGTTGATAAACTGCGGCACTTTTTTTCAAGGAGCAGTTATGGATCCGCGCAGTGAAGTACTGCTTCGTCAGGCCGAGTTATTCCAGGGTTCGCTGCTGTTGGCCGGCCTGCCCGCCGACGATCTGCTCGGGCGTCTGCCGAATGCGTTCGGCTGGTGCTGGCACGCTGGCGACCAAGCCGCACTGGACGCGCGTTTCGAGGGCCGCAGCCAGTTCGGCGTGAATGTCCCGGAGCGCGAGTTCGACAGCGCTGTGGTGTTCCTGCCCAAGTCCAAGGACCTGACCGACTACATCCTCAACGCCGTGGCGTCGCGTCTGGCCGGGCGTGAGGTGTTTCTGGTCGGGGAAAAACGCAGCGGCATCGAAGGCGCGTCCAAACAGCTCAACCCGTTCGGCAAGCCACGCAAACTCGACAGCGCTCGCCACTGCCAGCTCTGGCAAGTCACCGTGGCCAATGCGCCTGAAGCGAAACCGCTGGAAAGCCTGGCGCAGACCTACGAACTGCCGCTGGCCGAAGGGCCGTTGAAAGTCATCAGCCTGCCGGGCGTGTTCAGCCATGGGCGCCTGGATCGCGGCAGCGCCCTGCTGCTGGAGCATCTGGACAAACTGCCGAGCGGCCATCTGCTCGATTTCGGTTGCGGCGCCGGCGTGCTCGGGGCTGCGGTGAAACGTCGCTATCCGCACAATCAGGTGACGTTGCTGGATGTTGACGCATTCGCCGCCGCCAGCAGCCGTCTGACCCTGGCTGCCAATGGCCTGGAAGCCGAAGTGCTGACCGGCGACGGCATCGACGCCGCGCCGATGGGTTTGAGCGCGATTCTGAGCAATCCGCCATTCCATGTCGGCGTGCACACCGATTATTTCGCTACGGAGAACCTGCTGCGAAAAGCGGCGAAACATCTGAAAAACGGTGGCGAACTACGCCTTGTGGCGAACAGCTTCCTCAAGTATCAGCCGTTGATCGAGGAGCACCTGGGCGTGTGTGCGATCAAGGCTGAAGGCAATGGTTTCCGGGTCTACCGGGCCAAGCGCGGCTGAAAATTTGTTCTTGCCCAATCGGATTTGCCTAGGCAGAATCCGCTCCGTCCTAGGGGAGTAGTCTCCCACGAGCGCCAAGCTCGTCCGGCATACGTCAACATACTTGATCCTCAGATCATGGCGTATGCGACCCAAGCGTCCGCATCAGACGGATCGCAGGGTTTGACAAGACCTATGACACGCACACCTTACCCGGGGCGGGAAGGCTGTACGTGTCATAGCCGTGTCGACCCGCCCCTTAGGAAATCCCTGATGCTGGACTCGCTACTCGTTCCCACCGCTATCGTTGCCTTGGCCGAAATCGGCGACAAGACGCAACTGCTCGCGCTGATTCTCGCCGCTCGCTTTCGCAAGCCCTGGCCGATCATCGCCGGGATTGTCGCCGCGACCCTGGCCAACCACGCAGCAGCCGGTGCGGTAGGCGCCTGGTTCGGCAGTTTCTTCTCCGACGCCGTCCTGCACTGGATCCTCGCCGCCAGCTTCGCCGCCACGGCGCTGTGGACCCTGGTCCCGGACAAAATGGATGACGACGAAGCCAGCACGGCGCGCAAGTTCGGGCCGTTCCTGACCACGCTGATCGCGTTCTTCCTCGCGGAAATCGGCGACAAGACGCAGATCGCCACGGTGATGCTCGCCGCGCAATATCCGGAACTGTGGCTGGTGATTATCGGCACCACCGTGGGCATGCTGATTGCCAACGTGCCGGTGGTCCTGGCGGGTAACTTTGCTGCAGAGAAACTGCCACTGACCCTGATCCGCCGCCTCGCGGCTTCGGCGTTCATGATTCTGGCGATTGTTGCGGTTTATAAAGCGATGCAGAGCAGCGGCTGGGTTTAACCCCGTCTACTGAACTACCCAAAACCTGTGGTGAGGGGATTTGAAGGATCGTTCCCACGCTCTGCGTGGGAATGCCTCAAGGGACGCTCCGCGTTCCAATGGGACGCAGAGCGTCCCGGGCTGCATTCCCACGCAGAGCGTGGGAACGATCATTGGCTCAGGACTTCGGGGCTTTTTCGTACAACGGCATCACCTTCGGAATCGCTGCCTGCAACGCAGCAATGCGGCTGCTCGAGGCCGGGTGAGTGCTCATGAATTCCGGTGGCGCGCCTTCGGAAGCCTTGCTCATCTTGTCCCACAGGGTGATCGCCGCGTTCGGGTTGTAACCGGCGCGGGCGGCCAGTTCCAGGCCGATCAGGTCGGCTTCGTTTTCGTTGGCGCGGCTGTTGGGCAAGGTCATGCCGTAGTTGGCCACGGTGTCGGCCAGTGCCAGGCTGTCCTGACCCAGACCGAACAGGGCACCAGCGCCCTGCTTGGCCATCTCCATACCGTACGCCTTGGACATCGCTTCACGACCGTGCTCGCGCAGGGCGTGGGCGATTTCATGGCCCATGACCGCAGCGATTTCATCGTCGGTGAGTTTCAGGCTGTCGATCAGCCCGGTGTAGAAGATGATCTTGCCGCCGGGACCGCAGTTGGCATTGAGCTCATCGCTCTTGATCAGATTGACTTCCCATTGCCACTGCGCCGCGTCCGGGCGGAAGGTCGGCGCCTGGGCGATCAAGCGGTTGGCGATGGTCTGCACGCGCTTGGCTTCAGGACTGGTCTTGTCCAGCACACCTTTGCTCGACGCCTCGCCGACAGTCTTCTGATACGACTGCGCGTACATCTGATCGACCTCTTGCGAGGACAGCATGCTGAACATGTACTGCTTGCGCTCCACGCCCACGGCACCGCCGCTGGTGGTGTTGACCGACTGACAACCGGCCAGCAACAGCGCTGCGCTCAAAGCACTTACCACTAATGTCTTGTTCATTCAAAAGCTCCCTGAAAACATGAGGCGTATCCTAGGCGGCTAATTGTATCGGCGCCAGATACAACGGACGCATTGCGCGTACATTCACCTATGGCCGCAAGACCTCGTGGAAATTCCTCAAGCGCATTGAATCCGCCGTGCACCGATCCATCAGCGACATCGCGCGGCGATTCCGACCAACGTCTCTCATGGCCGCGCCCACCCCGCCGATAAATCCCTCGCAGTTTGTCCTCTTGCGTGCGGAGCTCCCATGAAGTTCAAGTCGATCCAGTTTTCCGTCGCCGCTCTGGCCGGCGCCATCGTTCTCAGCGTGGTCGCGGCGCTGGTGCTGTACGCGCTGTTCTCGGGCGCTCGCACTCAAGAAATGGTGCAACAGCGCACCCAGGCGCAGTTCGAGCAAGTCATCGAACAGCGCCTGACCTCGCTGGCGCAGACCCAGGTCAGCCAGATCCAGCGCGAACTCGAAGCGCCGCTGCTGATTGCCGGCGGTCTGGTACGGGTCAACGCCTTGCTCGGTACAACCGGCGCCGATGGCCAGCCGCGCCTGAGCGTCAGCCGCGAGCAACTGATCAGCCTGATCAAGGAAAACGTCGAAAAGAACCCGAAAATTCTCGGCACCTACATCGGCTGGGAAAAAAACGCACTGGACCACAATGACGCCGCCTACATCGGCAGCGCCGTGGTCGGTATCGACCCGGCCACCGGGCGCTTTTTGCCGTGGTGGTTCCGCAATACCGACGGCAGCCTGGGCGTGGACAAACTGGCCGACGTCGACGATCAGAAAACCCTGTCCACCGGGGTGCGCGCCAGCGAGTACTACCTGTGCTCGAAAGAGACGAAGAAACCCTGCGTGATCGACCCGGCACCGTACAAGGTCGGTGACAAGATTGTCATGCTCGCCTCGTTCATTGAACCGATCATGGTCAACGGCGCGTTCCAGGGCATCGTCGGCGCCGACCTCTCGGTGAACTTCATTCAGGACATGCTGCTCGCCGCCAATCAGAAGCTTTACAGCGGCGCCGGTGAAATGGCTCTGGTCGGCGGCAACGGGCGGATCGTTGCCTACACCAAGGACTCGAGCAAATTCGGTGAAAAAGTCAGCGACATCCTCGACGCCGAACAGGCCAGCAATCTCGCCAACCTCAAGCGCGACGAGGTCACCTATTCGGTGAATCAGGCCAAGGGCCGCATCGAACTGTACCTGCCGTTCGGCATCGGCCAGACCGACGCACGCTGGACACTGATGCTGCAATTGCCGCTCAACGCGGTCATGGCCGATCTGCAAAACCTCCAGGCCGACCTTGATGCCCAGCGCAAATCCGACACCTTCGGCATGGCCATGGTCGGCCTGATCATTGCCGGCATCGGCCTGCTGGTGATCTGGCTGGTGGGCCACGGCATCGCGCGGCCACTCAAGCAAATGGTCGCCATGCTTGATGACATCGCTCAGGGCGAAGGCGATCTGACCCGTCGCTTGAGCAGCGACCGCAGCGATGAACTGGGCTCGATTGCCAAAGGCTTCAACACCTTCCTCGCCAAGTTGCAGGCGATGATCACCCAAGTGGTGACCTCGGTGCAGAGCGTCAGCGATTCCTCGGAACACACCGCCGACATTGCCATTCGCACCAACATCGGCGTGCAGAAACAAATGGCCGAAATCGATCAGGTGGCGACTGCGGTGCAGGAAATGACCGCCACCGCCCAGGACGTGGCGCGCAACGCCACCCAGGCAGCACAAGCGGCAAGCCACGCCGATCAGGCCGCCAGCCAAGGCATGCAGATCGTGCGCGACACCTCGAATTCGATTGGCGTACTGGCGGTGGAAATCGGCAAGGCTGTCGAGGTGGTGCAGACGCTGGCCAAGGACAGCGAAAACATCAACGCCATCCTCACCGCCATTCGCGGCATCGCCGAACAGACCAACCTGCTGGCACTGAACGCGGCAATCGAAGCCGCGCGCGCCGGCGAGCAGGGTCGCGGTTTCGCCGTGGTTGCGGATGAAGTGCGCAATCTGGCGCAGAAAACCCAGAAGGCCACCGAAGAAATCCAGAGCATGATCCAGCAGTTGCAACAGGGCACCCGCGATGTCGTGCGTGTGATGGAAGACAGCCAGAACCGCACCGACGAAAGCGTGCAGCACGCGGCGAAAGCGGCCGAAGCGCTGGAGACCATTACTCAGGCCGTGTCGGTGATCAACGACATGAACACGCAGATTGCCAGTGCCGCCGAAGAGCAAAGTGCAGTGGCCGACGACATCAACCGCAATGTGATCAACATCGGTCAGGTGGCGAATGAAGTGGCCGGCGGTGCGGATGAGTCGAGTTCGGCGAGCGCCGAGTTGACCAAACTGGCGGAACAGCAGCGGCGGTTGATCAATCAGTTCAAGGTCTGAAAGATCAAGAGCCCCTCACCCTAGCCCTCTCCCTCCGGGAGAGGGGACCGACCGCGATGTCTTGCGCTCTACATCGACCTGGAAAAAAACAGTCGATTATGGATTCACAACAGATCGTTCAGGTCGGTGTATCTCTGAAGCATCCCCCATTCGGCTCCCTCTCCCTCCGGGAGAGGGCTGGGGTGAGGGGCTTTTGATCCACGCAAATCAAGCCGGGGTCAAACACTCCGGCCCGTTCAACTTCGGATCATTCACCAGATTCGCAAGCACCCGCTCGCGCAGCGCCGCCGGTTCACTGGCGAGCAATCCCTGCAAGACATGCAGCGGCGTTTCGGGATCAAGCCAGGCAGCCTGCCCCGCTTCATCAAGAATCAACGGCCGGCGCTGACTCGCCGCCGACTGAGTAATCACCGCCGTACTCAGCCAGACCTGCTCCTGCACTGGATACGCTTCCCAGATCGCCGCGAAAAACAACGAAGAGCCCTCCCCCGGCGTCAACCAGTAAGGCCGCTTGCGCTGGGTGCCGCGCCATTCGTAAAAGCCGTTGGCCGGCAGCAGGCAGCGACGCAGACGCAGCGCCTCACGAAACATCGGTTGCTCGGCCACGGTTTCGGCGCGGGCATGGGCCGGGGTCTTCGACAGATCGGTCAGCCACGGCGGCGTCAGGCCCCAGCGCGCACGGGCCAGCGTGCGCTGGCCATCTTCTTCGGCACGCAGCATCAACACCGAATCATTCGGGGAAATGTTCCACTGCGCCTGCTGATCGGCGGGAAAACCTGGCAGGGCCGCGAACTCGCGGTTCCAGCGAAACAGGGCATAACGTCCACACATGGGGCAACATAACTCTGAATAAAACCAGCGCCAGCCTAACAGACCAGCGTGCCGGGAAAGCTTTCCGGTTCGTCGCCGGGCAACGGCAGCGCGGCATTGTACGCGGTGATCAGCTCGCGGGCGTATTCGGCCTGATCGTTATCCACCGACAGCCAGAGCAGGCCGAAGATCGGCAATTCACCCGCACCGCCCACCAGATCACGGCCGATCAGATGCGCCTCGATCCCCTCACTGGCAAGCATGCCCTTGAGCATTTCGCCCTCCATCAGGTTCGCCGGTTCGTAGATGCGCTGCATACGCGGCCCTCACTCGTTTTCGCTGAAGACTTCCAGATGCCACTCTTCTTCATGTACCTGCAGGACAAAGGTGATCGGACGACAGCACACCTGGCAGTCTTCGATATACGTTTGATCCCCCCCCGACAAATCCAGAGTGGTCTCGACTTCCTCACCGCAATACGGACATTCATACAGTGCATTTTCCAGCATCGCGGTCTCCCCAGTGACTTGTGCGTATAATCGCCGGTCTATTTGCAGGGCTATTTTTGTCTGACTACTTCTCAGACCGTGCCCCGCGGGTTTTCGATCAAACCCTTTACTTACCCTAGCCGTTTCCAACAAGAGAGCATGATGGGCGAATTCGATGCCATCCGACCTTACGACGACAGCGAAGTACCTGCGGTACTGGCAAGGCTGCTCGGCGACAAGGCGTTTCTAGATATCCTCACCCACTTCCGCTTCCCGCGTTTTGCCGGTGCCTTCGGCTGGATGCTCAAACCTCTTATAGCCCATCGGCTGCGTCGTGAGTTTGCCGACGTGAATTCCGTGGCTACCTTACAGGACAAAGTCGAGTTCTACGTCGACCACACCATCGAGCGCGCCACCGACGGCGTGACGTATACCGGTGTCGAGCAATTCAAGTCCGGCAGCGCCTACCTGTTCATCGCTAACCACCGCGATATCGTCATGGACCCGGCCTTCGTCAACTACGCCGTGTACCACGCCGGCCTGCCGACACCGCGCATCGCGATTGGCGACAACCTGCTGCAAAAGCCGTTTGTCAGTGACCTGATGCGCTTGAACAAGAGCTTTATCGTCCACCGTTCGATCACCGGCCGTCGCGAGAAAATGGCTGCGTATCAATTGCTGTCGGCGTACATCAATCACTCGATCCGCAACGATTGCGCGTCGATCTGGATTGCTCAGGCTGAAGGTCGGGCGAAGGACGGCGACGACCGCACCGAGTCGGCGATCCTCAAGATGTTCCACATGAGCCGCAAGGACGAGCCGTTCGGCGAAGTGATCCGCTCGCTCAACGTGACGCCGGTGTCGATCAGCTATGAGTACGACCCGTGTGACCAGGCCAAGGCCCGCGAACTCTACATCCGCGCCACCACCGGCACCTACGCCAAGGCGCCGGGCGAGGATGACGTGAGCATCGCCAAGGGCATCACCGGTTACAAGGGTCGCGTGCACGTGAACTTTGCCGCGCCGATCACCGAAGTGTTCGAGGACACCAAGCAATTGGCGATCGAGATGGACAAGCAGATTCTCGGCGGCTACCGGCTGTTCCCGGTGCATTACCTGGCGTACGCGCAGTGGGCGGATGCCGATCCGCAACTGAATGTGCCGACGGCGGCCGAGGTGTTCCCGGCTGACGAACTGGCCAAGGCGCAGGATGAATGGCAAAGCCGTCTGGACGCCTGCCCCGCTGAGCATCGGCCGTACTTGGTGCTGCAATATGCGACGCCGGTGCGCAACCAGTATCGGGTCAAGGCTGGATTGCCGCTGTAGGCAACAGCTGTGGCGAGGGGATTTATCCCCGCTGGACTGCGCAGCAGGCCCTGTTTTTCTCAGGTAAAAACCTGGGAGCGCTGCGCACTCCAACGGGGATAAATCCCCTCGCCACAGGTTTGCTATTGCTTCAGAAGCGGGTGCTGATCCAGGAGACGATCAAAGCAAGCCCCAGGCAAGCAAAACCAAAACGATAGAAAAACCGGTTCATGCGCAACGTCGCCCAGTCGAGCATCGGCTCGGCATTGGGCTGCGCCTGGCGCTGGGCGGCGAGACTGGCCTGGGCGCGTTGCTCACGGCGGCGGGTCGCGTGCAGCAGCCAGCTGCCCGGAAAGGCCAGCAGCAAGGCCAGCAGGTTGATCAACTTGGCGGGATGGGCGGTAAACAGCGTCATCAAGTGCAGCGACATCACAGACCTCGAACTTAACCGGTGTGGCAGACGCCAGACCGACGACCGCGGCGCGAATTCTACCCAAACCATGGCGCCCTGCCCCAGCCTTTGCGACAAATAACCTGACAATCGACCGATGGCTGCCCTGTGTCATGGCATCGTCACGTGGAGGCTTCACCCTGCGCGCCTCGAAACCCGAATGGAATGCGACATGCTGCACGCGGAAAACCAGGATCGTCTGTACCTCATCACCCCTTACGACGACCAGCAAAGCCTGGTCGGCAGCCTCGCCTTCAACGTGCAGGACCGGCACTGGCTAGTGTATTGCGCGCTGGGCGGGCATCAGCATGCGGACTTGCCCGAGACCGATTTGCTGACCGGAGTGAGCGTGCTCGATTTCTATTCTCAGGCTGCCTGAACGTCAAAAGCACCCTCACCCTAGCCCTCTCCCAGAGTGAGAGGGGACTGACCGAGGTGTTTGCGGTAGATACGCCGACATGAGATACCGCGCCGAACTCAGGTTTTGAAGCACACGCGATCGGCTCCCTCTCCTTGGGGAGAGGGGACTGAACGAGGTGTTTGCGGTAGATACGCCGACTTGAGATACCGCGCCGAACTCAGGTTTTGAAGCACACGCGATCGGCTCCCTCTCCCTCGGGAGAGGGCTGGGGTGAGGGGAATCGATTTCCCATACGACACAAATCTCAGATCCACAAAAAAGCCCGGAACCATCACTGGCCCCGGGCTTTTTCACATTCGCTGCAAACTTACTCAGCGAGCACCTGACCCACGGTCGGGTCCTTGAACAGACGCGTCAGCGCATCACTCAATACATCGCTGACCAGTTTGGTATTGGTCTCCTGATTCGGCGCCATGCCGAAGCGCTGGTCCAGCGACGCACCGTAACGGCCGCTGTAACGGCGGTTGGCGTTCTGCACGTCGGAGCGGAAGGTCGCGCCGATGGTCGCTTCGGTCACGTACATGCCTTCTTTCGGCGACTGGTATTTCAGCTCGGCCAGGGTCACGGTCAGCTGCGGCGCGTTGGGTGCGTTAGTGGTCGGGGTGAAGCCGAGCAGGCGTACGGCGGCTTCGGCCTGGGCCTGCAGCTTGGGCAGGATCTGCTCGCGCTGTACGGTGATGGCGCTGGTTTCCGGGTACAGACCGCCACGGGTGCCGAGGGTTGGCGACGGACGACCGTCGACCACACGCACGATGACAGGCTGGCCGCGACCGACCGCTGGCAGTTGCGTGGTCAGCTTCGGCTCCGGATTCAGTTGTTGCGGGCTGTGGGCGCAGCCGGCGAGGGTCAAACCGGCGACAGTGATCAAACCGAACAACAGGCGTTGCAACATGCTCTTCTCTCCAGAATCAGGCACAAACAGGCCGGCAGTATAGCGGTGGGCCACTGCGCGTAACCAGCGCCGCACAGTGAATACTGCAATGTCAGACAAACCCCGCCGAAAGCGGTTCCTGTCACACATTCTTCACCGTCCATACACCCTGGTGTCATGGCTTGCCGACAAGCTTCAAAACAGTCCTCCTTCAAGGAACTCTGCCATGCGTTATCTGATCTCGCTGTTCGCCCCACGCCCGCTGCATCGCAGCTTCGCCCTGCTCGACCGCAACGGCCGTTGCCAGGCTTTCAAGCAGTGCAGCCTGCAACCGATGGGCGACGGCTGGGTGGAAATTGAAGAAATCCGCCTGACCTGGTTGAACCAGCCGCTGCCCGCCAGCGCCCGGGTCGTACCGCGACAAATGCGCGCACGGGGTCAGGTGCAGTTGAGCATCTGACCGGATGCCTAATAAAAGTCATTAAACACGAGCAACTGCGCGCATTTCTTCGCTACAATCTCCCCCCGATTATAAGGACGTCTCCTGATCGGGCCCCGCAACAGCGTCAATGCGCATGCATCGACATCAAAATCGCCCACAGAGAGCCGCCCACACAGATCGAGTGAAGTTGGCGCGCTTGCCTGTTCTTCCGGCAAAAACCCGCTTTTCGCGAATCTGCAGAGCTGTCATTCGCTCGGCCACCGCGTTGTTTTGCCCTAGCGGGCAGGTGCCAGGCCAAGGCAGCCCTTTTTTGAGGTTCACGTCTTCAAAAGAGCGTGAAAAAAACGGGTTTTCACAACTTCACAAGAGTGTGGCGAGCAAATGAATAGTTTTGCGTCTGAACATGCACCATTAGCGTCTGAAACAGCCCAACGACACAGGACCGGGTATACCTCGAACATCGGAGCCTGAAGCCTGTCCGCTACGGATTTGGTTGCACGAAAACGGATGACTCGACCATAAGTCGAATTGCCAGCCCTGCGTGAAAATGCGTTCATGGAACGCTTGAAACCAGGCCGCACGCATCCGTCGAAGTTGCGAAAAATTGCGAAGATTCGGACATGGCCCACCTGACCACGGATAGCCCGGGCCCACTGACCTGCCCTGGAACGCCTGGCAGCCATGCCGACAATTTGGTGCTGCAGATTTGGGAGACGCGTTAAATGGCGCATAACGAAGCAGTCGACGTAGTTCTGGTAGGGGCCGGCATCATGAGTGCCACCCTGGCCGTACTGCTCAAAGAGCTCGACCCCGCGATCAAGCTGGAAGTCGTCGAGCTGATGGATTCCGGCGCCGCCGAGAGTTCCAATCCGTGGAACAACGCCGGTACCGGTCACGCCGGCCTGTGCGAGCTGAACTACACCCCGCAGGCTGCCGATGGCAGCGTCGACATCAAGAAAGCCGTGCACATCAACACCCAGTTCGAGGTGTCGAAGCAGTTCTGGTCGTACCTGACCAAGAAGGGCACGTTCGGCTCGTGCAAATCCTTCATCAGCCCGGTACCGCACCTGAGTTTCGTTCAGGGCGAAAGCGGTGTGTCGTTCCTCAAGGAGCGCTTCAATGTCCTGAGCAAGCACCACGCGTTTGCCGACATGGAGTACACCGAAGACAAAGGCAAGATGGCAGAGTGGATGCCGCTGATGATGCCGGGCCGCTCGCCGGACGAAGTCCTCGCCGCCACCCGCGTGATGAACGGCACCGACGTCAACTTCGGCGCCCTGACCAATCAGTTGCTCAAGCACTTGAGCAGTGCCCCGGACACCCAGGTCAAATACTGCAAGCGCGTGACCGGCCTCAAGCGTAACGGCGCCGGCTGGACCGTCAGCATCAAGGACGTCAACAACGGCAACACCCGCGAAGTCGACGCAAAGTTTGTCTTCCTCGGTGCCGGTGGCGCGGCCCTGCCGTTGCTGCAGGCTTCGGGCATCGAAGAGAGCAAAGGCTTCGGCGGCTTCCCGATCAGCGGCCAGTGGCTGCGTTGCGATAACCCGGAAGTGGTCAAGCACCACCAGGCCAAGGTCTACAGCCAGGCGGCCGTGGGTTCGCCACCGATGTCGGTGCCGCACCTCGACACTCGCGTCGTCGACGGCAAGAAATCCCTGCTGTTCGGGCCATACGCCGGTTTCACCACCAAGTTCCTCAAGCATGGCTCCTTCATGGACCTGCCGATGTCGGTGCGCGCCGGCAACATCGGGCCGATGCTGGCGGTGGCGAAAAACAACATGGACCTGACCAAGTACCTGGTCAGCGAAGTGATGCAGTCGATGGAACAGCGTCTGGAATCCCTGCGCCGTTTCTACCCGCAGGCGAAAGCCGAAGACTGGCGCCTGGAAGTGGCCGGCCAACGGGTGCAGATCATCAAGAAGGACCCGAAAAAGGGCGGCATCCTGCAGTTCGGTACCGAACTGGTCGCAGCGAAAGACGGCTCTCTCGCTGCCCTGCTCGGCGCATCGCCAGGTGCGTCGGTGACCGTTTCGATCATGCTCGAGCTGATCGAGAAGTGCTTCCCGGCCAAGGCGTCCGGCGAGTGGGCAAGCAAACTGGCGGAAATCTTCCCGGCCCGTGAAAAGGTTCTGGAAACCGATGCTGCGCTGTATCGCAAGATCAACACGCAGAACAACATCGCCCTGGAACTGGTTGAAGAAAGCAGCGAGACACCAAGCTTCGCTTGATCTTGCGGCATAAAAAACGCCCCGTACTCGTTGAGTGCGGGGCGTTTTTTTATGGCCAGGCAAGAACCAATAATCCTGGCTTACAAACCTTTGTAGTGAGGTGGCCTCAGCTGCGAGCCTTGTCGATCAATTCGATGTACTCAACGGCGTTACGCTGATCCTTGATCAGCTCCACAAAAGTCTTGCCCTGCGCGTCCTTACCATCCACGTCGAAACCCGCCGCAACGAAGAAGCCCAGAAAGCGCTCGAAATCATCGATGCGCAAACCGCGATAGGCCTTGATCAGTTTGTGCAGCGACGGCGAAGTGGCGTCGACCGGCTCAAAATCGAGGAACAGCTTGATCTGCTCATCGCCGATCTCGTCACCAATCACTTGTTTCTTATCTTTACGCATTGCCGACTCCAGCTCGCAGACATGACACGGGGCGGGCAGTTTACCCCTGCCCGACCGCCCGGCTCAACGCGGACGAATCGCCCCGGTGTGCAAATCGGCCCAGATATGGCCGTTGGCATAACTGAGGAACTGCACATACACCGTGTCATTACGCAACAGATCCATCACCACGCGGTACTGAGCGAGCGGATAGAACAGCGTCAGGGTTTTGCTTTTGTCATCGTAGGCCGGCTTTTTCAGGCTTTTGCTTTCGCCGTCGAAACTCACCAGCACCTGAGAAATGCTCGCGCCCTTGTTCAGCGATTTGCCTTTGAGGCGGATCAACAAGGATGAGGTGACCGGAATCGGCTGCTGATTGGACTGGCGCTGCGCACCGACCACCACCGAATACTCGCTGACTTGCAGCAGTTGCTGCTGCTCGGGTTCAGCGTCGCGCAGGGTCAGATCGTCCGGCGGCAGGAACTGGCTGTGCATCGGCGCGGCAGACAGCGGCAGGCTGAGAGACAGCAACAGGGCGGCGAGACTGCAGATCAAGAGGCGCATGACAGGCTCCGGGGGGCGGGGCCGAGCACTCTAGCATGGGTAACGCGGATGATCAGCACACACAAAAACAACTGTGGGAGCGAGCCTGCTCGCGAAAGCGGTGTGTCAGTTTTCAATGATGCTGACTGACACGACGCCTTCGCGAGCAGGCTCGCTCCCACAGGGGGCAATGCAGGTTCTTACATGCCTTTAACGGCGTAAATCCCGTTGGCGTTACGCCAGTAGCCCTTGTAGTCCATGCCATAACCGAAAATGTAGCGGTCGATGCATGGCAGGCCGACGAAATCGGCTTTCAGGTCAGGACGTGCCTTGCGGTCGTGATCCTTGTCGATCAGCACGGCGGTGTGCACTTTGCGTGCGCCGGCGTGTTTGCAGAAGTCGATGATCGCACCCAAGGTATGACCTTCATCGAGGATGTCGTCGATGATCAGCACGTCGCGGTCGATGAACGAGACTTCCGGCTTGGCTTTCCAGAACAGGTCGCCGCCGCTGGTTTCGTTGCGATAACGGGTCGCGTGCAGGTAGGACGCTTCCAGCGGGAATTGCAGATGCGTCAGCAGTTTGCCGGAGAAGATCAGGCCGCCGTTCATCACGCAGAACACCACCGGGTTGCTGTCAGCCAGTTGCTCGTTGATTTGTGCACCGACGCGGGCGATGGCCGCCTCGACTTCAGACTCGGTGTACAGGCAGTCAGCCTCTCGCATGATTTGACGGATATGCTCGAGATCAGCGGACATGGCGCTCTCCAGGGGGTTGGCGGAATTGGAAAAGCGGGCAAAGGTACGCATCCCGCGAGGTCGAATCAAGCTCTTATGGACTAACGTACAGAATGTCCTATAGGACATCACCCTCGGATAGATTAATCTAGGCCGGTTTTTTTGCCCGCCGCCGGAGCCTTTCCCATGCCCATCCTCGAGATCCGCCATCCGCTGATCCGTCATAAACTCGGCCTGATGCGCCGCGCTGACATCAGCACCAAGAATTTCCGCGAGCTCGCTCAGGAAGTCGGCGCCCTGTTGACCTATGAAGCTACAAAAGATCTGCCGCTCGAATCCTACGACATTGCCGGCTGGTGCGGCACCGTGTCGGTGGAGAAGATCGCCGGCAAGAAGATCACCGTCGTGCCGATCCTGCGTGCCGGCATCGGCATGCTCGAAGGCGTGCTCAGCCTGATCCCGGGCGCCAAGGTCTCCGCCGTGGGCGTTGCCCGCAACGAAGAAACCCTGCAAGCGCACACCTATCTGGAAAAACTGGTACCGGAAATCGACGAGCGTCTGGCGATGATCATCGACCCGATGCTCGCCACCGGCAGCTCCATGGTCGCCACCATCGACCTGCTGAAAAAGGCCGGTTGCCGCGACATCCGCGCCATGGTCCTGGTCGCCGCGCCGGAAGGCATTGCTGCCGTAGAAAAGGCGCACCCGGACGTGACCATCTACACCGCGTCCATCGATGAACGTTTGAACGAGCACGGCTACATCATTCCTGGGCTTGGCGATGCTGGTGACAAGATCTTCGGCACCAAGCAGAAGGACGCGTAACCATGCAGCAAGAGTTCAACGATCCGCTCTGGCGCACGGTGCTGTCCGGTGCGCAGATGCTGTTCGTGGCCTTCGGCGCCTTGGTGCTGATGCCGCTGATCACCGGCCTGGACCCGAACGTGGCACTGTTCACCGCAGGTCTGGGGACGATCCTGTTCCAGATCGTCACCGGGCGTCAGGTGCCGGTGTTCCTGGCGTCGAGCTTCGCTTTCATCACGCCGATCATTCTCGCCAAGGGCCAGTTCGGCCTCGCCGCGACCATGGGCGGGGTGATGGCGGCCGGTTTCGTCTACACCTTCCTCGGCCTCGCCGTGAAGATCAAAGGCACCGGCTTCATTGACCGTTTGCTGCCGCCCGTAGTGATCGGTCCGGTGATCATCTCCATCGGCCTGGCCATGGCGCCGATTGCCGCGAACATGGCGATGGGCAAGGCCGGCGACGGCACAGAGCTGATCCACTATCAGACGGCGATGATGATTTCCATGCCGGCGCTGCTGACCACGCTGATCGTGGCGGTGTTCGGCAAGGGCATCTTCCGTCTGGTGCCGATCATTTCCGGCGTGCTGGTGGGCTTTGCCATGTCGTTCTATTTCGGCGTGGTCGACACAGCGAAAATTGCTGCAGCGCCATGGTTCGCTCTGCCGCACTTCACCGCGCCCGAGTTCAACTGGCAGGCGATTCTGTTCATCGTTCCGGTGGCGCTGGCCCCGGCGATCGAGCACATCGGCGGCGTGATTGCCGTGGGTAGCGTGACCGGTCGCGATTACCTGAAGAAGCCAGGCCTGCATCGCACCCTGCTCGGTGACGGCATCGCCACCACGGCCGCCGGCCTGTTCGGTGGCCCGCCCAACACCACTTACGCCGAAGTGACCGGCGCGGTGATGCTGACCAAGAACTACAACCCGAAAATCATGACCTGGGCGGCGATCTTCGCCATCACCCTGGCGTTCATCGGCAAGTTCGGCGCACTGCTGCAGAGCATTCCGGTACCGGTAATGGGGGGGATTCTGTGCCTGTTGTTCGGATCGATCGCAGCGGTGGGCATGAACACCCTGATCCGCCACAAGATCGACTTGGGCGAAGCGCGCAACCTGGTGATTGTTTCGGTGACGCTGGTGTTCGGCATTGGCGGTGTGCTGGTCGGCACCGGCACCGGTCCTGATGACTTCGGCCTCAAAGGCATCGCGCTGTGCGCGGTGGTGGCGATTGCGCTGAACCTGATCCTGCCGGGCAATGACGGCTGGAAGAACAAGAAGGCGGATGAGCCGCTGATTTAACCCGCCGCAATGATCGTTCCCACGCTCCGCGTGGGGATGCCTCAAGGGACGCTCCGCGTCCAGTGACGCGGAGCGTCACGGGCTGCATTCCCACGCAGAGCGTGGGAACGATCACTGTGTGAGCGGGCTTGCTCAGAGGGCCAGCGGCGCTCTTTCGCAGAGGGTCGCCAACGCCTTGGCCCATTGCGGGTCGTCGTTCAGGCACGGCACCAGCACCAATTCCTCGCCCCCCGCTTCGCGGAACTGTTCCTTGCCGCGATCGCCGATCTCTTCCAGTGTCTCGATGCAATCGGCGACGAACGCCGGGCACATCACCAGAATCTTTTTCACCCCGCTTTTGGCCAGTTCATCCAGCCGCGCTTCGGTGTACGGCTCGATCCATTTCGCCCGGCCCAGGCGCGACTGAAACGACACCGACCATTTGCCGTCCGCCAGGCCCATACTTTTGGCGAAGGCGGCGGCGGTACGGAAACACTGCGCGCGATAACAGGTCGCCAATACCGCCGGCGAGGCAGTCTGGCAGCAATCGGCGCCCTTGAGGCAGTGATTGCCCGTCGGGTCGAGTTTGCTCAGATGCCGCTCAGGCAAGCCGTGAAAACTCAGCAGCAGATGATCGTAGTCCTGCTGCAGATGCGGACGCGCACTGGCGGCCAGTGCTTCGATGTATTCCGGCTGATCATAGAACGGCTGCAGGATCGACAACTGCACATCGAGTTTCTTCTCGCGCAGCACGCGCCGGGCTTCCTCGATCACCGTGGTCGTGGTGCTGTCGGCAAACTGCGGGTACAGCGGCGCCAGCGTGATCTTCTTATGTCCCGCTTTGACCAGACGCAGCAGACAGGTTTCGATCGACGGCTCGCCATAACGCATCGCCAGATCCACCGGGCCGTGTTTCCACGTCCGGGTCATCTGCTCCTGCAAGCGGCGGCTGAGCACCACCAGCGGCGAGCCCTCCTCCCACCAGATCGAGGCGTAGGCATGGGCCGATTGCTCGGGGCGCTTGATCAGGATCAGCGACACCAGCAACCGCCGCAGCGGCCATGGCAGGTCGATCACGTAGGGGTCCATCAGAAATTGATTGAGGTAGCTGCGCACATCGGCCACCGAGGTGGAGGCCGGAGAGCCCAGGTTGACCAGAAGCAAAGCGTGATCGGTCATGCAACGTCCTATTTCAGAGGCGGCTGGAGAGATCATCCAGAGCCGCGCGTAAATCCGTAAAGCGGAAGCTGAACCCCGCTTCCACCAGGCGTGCCGGCGTCGCGCGCTGGCCGCCAAGCAATAACAGTGACAGCTCGCCGAGCATGACTTTCAGCGCCAGGGTCGGCATCGGCATGAACGCCGGGCGGTGCAACACACTGCCCAGGGTCTTGGCAAATTCGCGGTTGCGCACAGGTTTCGGCGCGCAGGCATTATAAGGACCGCTGGCCTGATTCCGGTGCAGAAGAAAATCAATCAGGGCGATTTGATCGTCGATGTGAATCCACGGCATCCACTGCCGACCATTGCCCAAAGGCCCACCCAGCCCGAGCTTGAACGGCAGCAACAGCCGCGACAAAAAGCCGCCCTCAGCCGACAGCACCAGACCGGTTCGCACCAGCACCACGCGGATGCCGAGGTTCTCGGCACGCAGCGCGGTCTCTTCCCAGGCGATACACAACTGACTGGCGAAGTCGTCGATGCCGGGCGGCGATTGCTCTGTCAGCTCACGCTCACCACCGTCGCCGTACCAGCCGATCGCCGAGCCGGAAATCAGCAGCGACGGTTTCTGCGCGCGAGTTTCCAGCCACGCCAGTAGCGTTTCCGTCAGGGTGATGCGGCTGCTCCACAGCAACGCCTTGCGTCGATGGGTCCAGGGGCGGTCGGCAATCGGCGCGCCGGCGAGATTGACGATCGCATCCAGCGGCTCTTCGCCGAGGTCCTCCAGACGCGAAATTCCGCGCACTTGCGCGCCGCAGATCTGCGCGACTTTTTCCGCGCGGCGACTCCACACCGTCAGCCGATGGCCCTGCTCCAGCCAGTGCCGGCAGAGCTGACGTCCGATCAAACCAGTACCGCCGGTCAGCAATATGTGCATGACATCTTCCTCGCGTGGCGTTTAACCCGGATCACTAGTCTATTTTTATAGGCAGGGATCTTTTCGATCGGGCAGGCTCTATGGTTTAACAATAGGCCAAGCTGTCAGAACGAGAACGCTAGAAGTTATACCAAAAAACAGAATTGTACAGGTTTGATCGACGGCGTAGTCTGTACAGAAAGGTAAACGAGGCCCCTATGACTGTACCTATCGCAATCATCGGCACCGGCATCGCCGGGCTCTCCGCCGCTCAGGCTCTGACAGAGACCGGGCATACCGTTCAACTGTTCGATAAAAGCCGCGGCAGCGGCGGGCGCATGTCGAGCAAGCGCAGCGACGCCGGCTCGCTGGACCTGGGCGCTCAATACTTCACCGCGCGTGACCGGCGCTTCGTCACCGAAGTGCAGCGCTGGCAGAGCCAGGGCTGGGCCGCCGAGTGGGCGCCGCAGCTGTACACCTTCCAGGGCGGCCAACTGAACATGTCGCCGGACGAGCAGACCCGCTGGGTCGGCACGCCGCGCATGAGCGCCATCACCCGCGGCCTGCTCGATGGCCTGGACGTGCAGTTTGCCTGCCGCATCACCGAGGTCTATCGCGGCGAAGAGCACTGGCATCTGCAGGACGCCGACGGCTGCACCCACGGCCCCTTCAGCCATGTGGTGATCGCCACACCGGCACCGCAAGCCACCGCGCTGCTGGCCGCCGCGCCGAAACTTGCCGGCGTCGCTGCCGGGGTGAAAATGGAGCCGACCTGGGCCGTCGCTCTCGCCTTCGAAACCCCGCTGGATACGCCAATCGAAGGCTGCTTCGTACAGGACAGCCCGCTCGACTGGCTGGCGCGCAACCGTAGCAAACCCGGGCGCGACAGCACTCTCGACACGTGGGTGCTGCATGCAACCAGCGCCTGGAGCCGGCAACACATCGACCTCTCCAAGGAAGCAGTAATCGAGCATCTGCACGGTGCTTTCGCCGAACTGCTGCACAGCGCCATGCCTGCGCCGACCTTCAGCCTCGCCCACCGCTGGCTCTACGCCCGCCCCGCTACCGGCCATGAATGGACCACACTGGCTGATGTCGATCTGGGCCTGTACGCCTGTGGCGACTGGTGCCTGTCGGGCCGCGTTGAAGGCGCCTGGCTCAGTGGTCAGGAGGCTGCACGTCGCTTGCACGAACACCTGCAATGAATCGCATCAATCCGCGCAAATTGCTGCTGTCGAAGTGGACAGCAGCCCATCCGCAAAATCGCGAAAAACATTTTCTGGTCACCGAACTGATCCGCGACGAGGAAGGTACGGTGCTGGAAGTTGAATTGCAGGCGGTGCTGACCCAGCGTAGCGAGCGGCTGGATTGGCAGGTGCTGAAAGACAGCAAACTCTGGTTACTCGGCTGGAAATAGATTTCCCTTGTGGTGGCGAGCCTGCTCGCGAAAGCGCTGTATCAGATACAAATTCCTTTACTGACCCACCGCTTTCGCGAGCAGGCTCGCTCCCACAGATCAACGCCGCACAAAAATCTTATACAAATCATTTGACTTGTACATCCATCGATCTATGCTGAGGAAAAGTTGTACAGAGATAACTCTCTGTACAGGTATAGATTCGAGGTGCTCATGTCTACTGCTTCCCTGTCCAAGCCGAAGATCGCCATCAGCGCCTGCCTGTTGGGCGAAGAAGTGCGCTACAACGGTGGGCACAAGGAATCGCGGCTATGCAGCCGTACCCTCACCGAATATTTCGATTTCGTCCCGCTGTGCCCGGAAGTCGCCATCGGCATGGGCATTCCCCGTGAGCCGATCCGGCTGGTCGGCGACCCGGAGCAACCCGAGGCAGTCGGCACCGTCGACCGGACCATCAACGTCACCAGGCCGCTGGCCGCATACGGCGAGAAAATGGCCGCCGAGTTGCAGGACCTGTCCGGCTACATCTTCATGCAGCAGTCGCCCTCCTGCGGGCTGGAAAGGGTCAAGGTCTATCACGACAACGGCGCGCCAGTGAACGGTGGCGGACGCGGCATCTATGCGCAGGCATTCTGTGCCCAACATCCGGATCTGCCGGTGGAAGAAGCCGGGCGCCTCAACGATCCGGTGCTGCGGGAGAACTTCATCACCCGTGTCCTGGCCTACAGCGCCTGGCAGCAAGTGCTCGCCGAGGGCCTGAGCCGCCGCGCCCTCACCGAATTCCATTCGCGCTACAAGTACCTGCTGATGGCGCACAACCCGCTGCAATACAAAAACCTCGGCAAGATGCTCGGCAATATGGCTGACAGCGATCCCGCCGAGCTCGGCCCGCGCTACTTCAGCGAGCTGATGGCCGCGCTGAAGAAATGCGCCACGCGCGGCACCCATTGCAACGTGCTGCTGCACCTCAGCGGTTATTTGAAACAATCGCTGAGCGCCGAAGACAAACAGGAAATGCAGCAGATCATCGGCCAGTACCGCCAGGGCATCGTGCCGCTGGTGGTGCCGTTGACGCTGCTCAAACACCATTTTCGACTCCATCCGGACCCGTACATCGCGCAGCAGGTTTACCTGCAGCCGCATCCGGAAAACCTCAGTCTGCGAAACGCGATCTAATGAACGATAAAACCGACAGCAGCGCCCGGGAAGACCTCGGCGCCGACTTCAAGAAAGCCCTCGACGAGGGCTGGTTGCCGATTCGCGAAGTCGCGCGGCAGACCGGCGTCAACGCCATCACCCTGCGCGCGTGGGAACGTCGCTACGGCCTGGTGGTGCCCCAGCGCACGCCCAAGGGCCATCGACTGTATAGCGCTGAACATGTGCAGCGAATCATGGCCATCCTCACTTGGCTCAACCGTGGCGTTGCGGTCAGCCAGGTCAAGCCACTGCTCGATGCGCCGCAGGCCTTCACGGAAACCGTGGAAAACGATTGGCAGCGTCTGCATCAGACCTTGCTGTCGGCGGTCACCGCGCTTAATGAACGGGCGCTGGATGACAGCGTCAATCAGGCCATCGCCTTGTATCCGCCACGGACGTTGTGCGAGCAATTGCTGATGCCGCTGCTGGCCGAGCTCGAACAGCGCTGGCAGGGCCAGTTCGGCGCACAGATGGAACGGACGTTTTTCTTTTCCTGGTTGCGCAGCAAATTCGGCGCACGCATCTACCATAACAACCGCCAGCTGCATTCGGCGCCGCTGCTGTTGATCAATCATTCCGACCTGCCGCTGGAGCCACATCTGTGGCTGTGCGCATGGCTGATCAGCAGTGCCGATTGCCCGGTGCAAGTGTTCGACTGGCCACTGCCGGCCGGTGAACTGGCGCTGACCGTCGAGCATCTGCAAGCCCGTGGCGTGCTGCTGTATTCGAGCAAAGCCATGCAACTGGCGCAGCTGCCCAAGCTGTTGGCGAACGTCAATTGCCCGACCTTGATTGCTGGCCCCACGGTGCACATTCACCACACCGAGTTGTCCGCACGCACCGCCCAGACTGCCGATCTGTTCCTGGCTGAAGATCCGCTTGCCGCACACCAGGCGCTGCTCGAGCGCGGATTGATTTGATGATGGGTTTAATCACATGCAACTGATCTGGCTGCGCAGCGACTTGCGCCAACATGACAACACCGCCCTCGCGGCCGCCGCAGCGCGCGGCCCGACTGTGGCAGTGTATCTGTTGAGTCCGCAGCAATGGCTGGAGCACGACGATGCGCCGTGCAAAGTGGATTTCTGGCTACGCAATTTGCGCGAACTGAGCCAGAGCCTCGGCGCGCTGAACATTCCGCTGTTGATTCGCAGCGCGCCGCACTGGGATCAGGCGCCAGCAGAACTGCTCAAGCTGTGCCGGCATTTGAAGATCGAGGCGGTGCACGTCAACGAGGAATACGGCGTTCACGAAAGCCGTCGTGATGAAGCCGTGGCCGAAACGTTGCGAGCCGAAGGCATCGAATTCCACAGTTACTTGGATCAGTTGCTGTTCAAACCCGGCACAGTGCTGACCAAGACCGGCACCTACTTCCAGGTGTTCAGTCAGTTTCGCAAAGTCTGCTACGAACGCCTGCATCGCTCGATGCCGGCACTGGTCAAGGCACCCGGCAAGCAGGCCGCGCTGGATATCGCCAGCGATGCAATTCCCGAGGCGGTCAAAGGCTTCGCCACGCCGAGCGAATCCCTGCGCGCCTTGTGGCCGGCCGGCGAGCAAGAGGCGCGGCGCCGCCTCGACACCTTCACCGACGCGCAGATCGATTATTACCGCAGCGAACGCGACTTCCCGGCCAAACCCGGCACCAGCCAATTGTCGGCGTACCTCGCCGCCGGGGTGATCTCGCCACGCCAGTGCCTGCACGCTGCACTGCAAAGCAATCAGGGCGAGTTCGAAAGCGGCAAGGTCGGCGCGGTGACCTGGATCAACGAGCTGCTGTGGCGCGAGTTCTATAAACACATTCTGGTCGGCTATCCACGCGTCTCCCGGCATCGCGCCTTCCGCCCGGAAACCGAGGCGCTGGCCTGGCGCGATGCGCCGGAAGAGCTCAAGGCCTGGCAGGAGGCACGCACCGGACTGCCGATCATCGACGCGGCGATGCGCCAATTGCTGGAAACCGGCTGGATGCACAATCGCCTGCGCATGGTCGTGGCGATGTTCCTGACCAAAAACCTGCTGATCGACTGGCGCGAGGGCGAACGCTTTTTCATGCGCCACCTGATCGACGGCGACCTGGCGGCCAACAACGGTGGCTGGCAGTGGAGCTCGTCGACCGGCACCGACTCGGCGCCGTACTTCCGTATCTTCAACCCGCTGAGCCAGTCGGAAAAATTCGATGCCGAAGGCGTGTTCATCAAGCACTGGTTGCCGGAACTGGCCGGGCTCAACAAGAAGGAAGTGCACAATCCGGCGGCAGCCGGAGGGCTGTTCGGCGTGGCCGATTATCCGGCGCCGATCGTTAACCTCAGCACTTCACGCGAGCGTGCGCTGACGGCGTTCAAGAACCTGCCGTCGCGCCAGCCTGTGGGCGGCAGCGATGAGTGAATTCCTGCGCAGCTTCGCCCGCGAGTTTTCCGGGTTGAACAAAGACAACCTGTATCGCCTCGGCGAGCTGTACAGCGACGACATTCATTTCACCGATCCGCTGCACGAAGTTCAGGGCCTGGCACAACTGCAGGATTACTTCAGCGAGCTGTACGCCAACGTCAGCGATCTGCGTTTCGATTTTCATGGTTTCGACCAGATCCGCGAAGGTGAGGGTTACCTGCGCTGGGTCATGAGTTATCGCCATCCGCGCCTGGCCAACGGGCGGGAAATCAGAGTCGGTGGCTGTTCGCACCTGCTCTGGCGCGACAAGGTTTATCGCCATCGGGATTATTTCGATGCCGGGGCGCTGCTGTATGAACACTTGCCAATATTGGGCCGGGTGATTGCCTGGCTGAAAAGGAGAATGGGATGAGTCGTACACCTCCACGGCGGTATTGGTTGACCGGCGCCAGCAGTGGCATCGGTGCAGCCTTGTGTGAGGACATTCTGAAAAGCGGCGCGCACCTGGCGGTCAGCTCGCGCTCGGCCGCGCCGCTCAAGGTTTTGTCCCAGCGTTATCCGGGCCAGGTGCTGGTGGTGCCCGGCGATCTGACCAACAGTCAGACCGTGCGTGAAATCGGTGAGCAGATCGCCGAGGCCTGGGGTTCGCTGGACAGCGTGATTCTCAACGCCGGCACCTGTGAATATGTCGACGCGCGCCAGTTCGATTCCTCGATCATCGAGCACGTGGTGCGCACCAATCTGCTCGCCAGCAGCTATTGCATCGAAGCCGCCCTGCCGCTGTTGCGCAAAGGCACCGCGCCGCATCTGGTCGGCATGGCCAGCTCGGTGACTTACCTGCCGCTGCCACGGGCCGAAGCCTACGGCGCATCGAAGGCCGGGCTGCGTTACCTATTCGAATCGCTGCGCATCGATCTGGCGGATGAAGGCATTGAAGTCACCATCATCAGCCCGGGTTTTGTCGAAACGCCGCTGACCGAGAGGAACGATTTCCCGATGCCGCTGAGCTGGCCTGCGGATAAAGCGGCGCGGCACATCTTCGCCAAACTCAAGGACCGTCCGCTGGAAATTGCCTTCCCCGGACTGTTCATGGCCGCGCTGTGGCCGCTGTCGAAACTGCCCGCTCGCGCGCAACTGGCGATCGGCAAACGCATGGTGCGCAAGAACCCTCCGCAGCGGGACCCGATATGAAAATCGCCGTAATTGGCAGCGGTATCGCCGGGCTCACCTGCGCCTACCTGCTGAACCGCCGCCACGACATCACTGTGTTCGAAGCGAGTGACTGGGTCGGCGGCCATACCCACACCGTACCGGTCAGCGTGGCCGGGCAATCGTTAGCCATCGATACCGGTTTCATCGTGTTCAACGACTGGACCTACCCGAACTTCATTCGCTTGCTCAGCCAGCTCGGCGTGGCGTTCAAGCCGACCGAAATGAGCTTTTCGGTAACCGATCCGGACACTGGCGTGGAATACAACGGCAACAATCTCAACAGCCTGTTCGCCCAGCGCAGCAATGTGTTGTCGCCGGGGTTCTGGGGCATGCTGCGCGACATTCTGCGCTTCAACAAAGAAGCGCAGCGCGATCTGATCGAACTGCGCATCGCCGCCGACACTACCCTCGACGATTACCTCAAGGCCGGCGGCTACGGCGAGCGTTTCATCCTGCATTACATCGTGCCGATGGGCGCGGCGATCTGGTCGATGCCGATGGCGGAAATGCTCAATTTCCCGCTGCAATTCTTCCTGCGCTTCTTCAAGAATCATGGCCTGCTCTCAGTCAGCGATCGTCCGCAGTGGCAGGTCATTGAAGGCGGTTCCAGTGCCTATGTGGCGCCGCTGACTGCTTCATTCAGCGACAGGATTCGTCTGAACTGCCCGGTCAAGCGCGTCGAGCGCAACCAGCACGGCGTAGTTATCCACAGCCCGGCCGGCCTCGAACATTTCGACAAAGTGGTGTTCGCCTGTCACAGCGATCAGGCGCTGAACCTGCTGGCCAACCCGAGCGACGCCGAGCGTTCGATTCTCGGTGCCCTGCTCTACGCCGACAACGACGTCGTGCTGCACACCGACACGCGCCTGCTGCCAACGCGCAAACTGGCCTGGGCCAGCTGGAACTATCGCCTCGGCGGCGCCGGCCATACGCGCGCGGCGGTCACGTACAACATGAACATTCTGCAGGGCATCGAGAGCGACACCACGTTCTGCGTCAGCCTCAACCAGACTGCCGGCATCAGCCCGGATAAAGTGCTGGCCCGCTATACCTACGCCCACCCGCAATACACCCTCGCCGCAGCGGCCGCGCAAAACCGTTGGGGCGAACTCGACGGCGAGCAGCACACGCATTATTGCGGCGCCTACTGGGCCAACGGCTTTCATGAAGATGGCGTGGTCAGCGGGCTGCGCGTAGCCGCCGCGTTCGGTGAAACCCTGTGAACAGCGCTCTGTACAACGGCGTCATCGGCCACCGACGTTTTTCGCCGCGCCGCCACGAATTCCGCTACCGCATCGGTTTGCTCTATCTCGACCTGAGCGAACAGGACGCCGTGCTGGCCCTGTCGCCACTGGCCGGGCGCAGCCGCTTTGCGCCGTTCTCGTTTCGCGAAACCGATTACCTGAAAGCCTTCACCGGCAAGGGCATGCGCCTGATCGACGCCGTGCGTCAGCAGGTCGGCGCAGCCATCGGTCATGAGCCACAAGGCGCGGTGTGCCTGCTGACCCAGCCGCGCAGTTGGGGGCTGTCGTTCAATCCGGTGAGTTTCTTCTACTGCCATGAAGCCGACGGGCAACTGGCGGCGATCGTTTGTGAAGTGACCAACACGCCGTGGCGCGAGCGTTATCACTATGTGCTGCCGGCGCAGACGCCGACCAGCCTGGTGGATTTCCATCAGCATTTCGCTGTGGCCAAGGCGTTTCACGTCTCGCCGTTTCTGCCCCGCGACCTCGAATACCGCATGAGCTTCAGCCCCGCTGCGCAAAGCCTTGGCGTGCACATGGCCGATTGGCAGGGCAACGAGAAACTGTTCGACGCCACGCTCAATCTGCGCCGTGAACCGCTCGATCGTCGCAGCCTGCATCGCTACCTGCGGCGCTTTCCGTGGATGACCGCAAAAACCGCTCTGGCGATTTATTGGCAAGCACTGCGACTGCTGCTCAAGCGCGCGCCGATCTTCCCTCACCAGGCTGCCGACGGCAGCTTTAAAACCGCCACTGTGCCTCCGAAGGAGCCGCACCATGAAATCCTCTAGCCTGCCGCTCGGTCGCTTCAGCACCAACGGTTTGACCGGCTCGCTGCTGCGCCGTGGCGTGTTGCGCCAATTGGCCCAGCTCAAACACGGACAATTGATGGTCGTCGAGGATGGCGAACAAATGCTTTTCGGCACCCCGGGCAGTGCTCTGCTCGGCGAAGTCCATGTACTCGACCCGGCCCTGTGGGGCATGGTCGCCAGTAGCGGCTCGATCGGCGCCGGCGAAGCATTCATCCACGGCTATTGGAGTTCGCCGGACCTGACTGCTGTGGTGCGCGTATTCGTCAGCAATCTCGATGTACTCGATGCCATGGAAGGTGGCTTGGCGCGTCTGGGCCGGCCCTTCGTACAAGGGCTGCACTGGCTCAATCGCAACACGCGCAAGGGTTCGCAGAAAAACATCGCCGCGCACTACGACCTCGGCAATGAACTGTTCGAACAGTTTCTCGACCCGACCATGATGTATTCCGCCGCCCAGTTCCTTTCGCCGAGCGACACCCTGGAACAGGCGCAATTGAACAAACTTGAACGCATCTGCCAGAAACTCGCGCTCAAGCCCAGCGACCACCTGCTGGAAATCGGCACCGGTTGGGGCAGCATGGCCCTGTACGCAGCGCAGCATTACGGTTGCCGCGTGACCACTACGACGCTGTCGAAAGAGCAGTTCGCGTTCACTGCCAAGCGCATCGAACAACTCGGCTTGCAAGATCGCGTCACCCTGCTGCTCAAGGACTACCGCGACCTCAGCGGCGAGTACGACAAACTGGTGTCGATCGAGATGATCGAAGCGGTCGGCCATCGGTTCCTGCCGACCTACTTCAAGCAATGCGCGCACTTGCTCAAGAGCAACGGCCTGATGCTGCTCCAGGCGATCACCATTCGCGAGCAACGCTACGAACAGGCCAAGCGCAGCGTCGACTTTATCCAGCGCTACATCTTCCCCGGCGGCGCACTGCCCTCGGTGCACAAGATGCTCGATGTGGTCAGCCGCGAAACCGACATGAACCTGCTGCACATGGAGGATTTCGGCCTGCATTACGCCAAGACACTGCGCCTGTGGCACGAGAACTTTCGCCTCGCCCACGGTCGCCTGAGCGAACTGGGCTACGACGATTATTTCCTGCGTTTGTGGGAGTTCTATCTGTGCTACTGCGAGGGCGGATTCCTCGAACGCACCATCGGCACCGCGCAATTGCTGCTGGCCAAACCGGCGGCGATGACCGCGCCGTTGCTCGGGCGCTTCGATGCGTGAGCGAATCGCCAATGCCGTGCTGTTTCAGCTCGGCTGGCTGGCCTGCGTGCTCGGCGGCAACAGTTTGTGGCTGTTGCTGGCGGTGGCGGCGCTGGTGATTCATCTGCGCTGGATCAGCAGTTGGGCGGCGGAAGGTCGTTTGATTCTGTGCATAGTGATTGTCGGCACGGCGGTGGACAGTGTCCTACGTTACCTCGACGTGTTCCGCTTTGCAGACGCCTCACCGCTGATTCCGCTGTGGCTGATGCTGCTCTGGGCGCTGCTCGCCACCACGTTGCGCCACTGCCTGGCCTGGAGCGCGCGGCCATGGTGGCTGGCCAGCGCACTTGGCGCGGTGGGCGGCGCACTGTCGTACTACGCTGGCGGACGCCTGGCGGGCGTGCAATTTCCCTATGGCGAGGCGGCGACGCTGATCGTTATCGGGCTGCTCTGGGCAGGCTTGTTCCCACTGCTGCATTTGATGGCGCGGCGTCTGGCGCCGTGAGCGTCCGTCAGCGCTTTCACACCCACGGCGATCACTGCCTTACACTGCCACGATGAAAACCATCCCCCACACCCAAATTGCCGAACCGGCGGTCACCTGCTCGACCTGTGCGGCGTGCTGCTGCCAGCTCGAAGTGATGCTGATCACCGACACCGGCGTGCCTGATCGCTTTATCGATACCGATGAATGGGGCGGTGAAGTGATGCTGCGTCTGGACGACGGCTGGTGCGCGGCACTGGATCGCGACAGCATGATGTGCACGATCTATGAACGACGCCCGCTGATTTGCCGCGAGTTTGAAATGGGCGCGCCGGAGTGCATCGAAGAGCGCCGGGGTATTGCGACAGCCTACCGCTGATTTCTTTGACAACGCAGAAACAACTGTGGGAGCGAGCCTGCTCGCGAAGGCGGTGTGTCAGCCACCATTTGAATGACTGACACTCGGCTTTCGCGAGCAGGCTCGCTCCCACGTTGGTTCCGCGTAGCGGCGTGTTACAGCGGCATTGTGTAATGCAGCGCGTAGCTTTCTACACCATCGTTGTCGCTGGACAGGCCGGCGTTGGAGTAGTGCGTGGCGCGGATGCCGACTTCGTGACCGCCGTTGAAGCGCAGGCCGACACCGATGCGGTCTTCGAACTGGAAGGAACCGCCCAGCTTGTTGCTCTCATATTCGGTGTTGGAGAAGAACGCCGCGCCGATACCCGCTTCCACGTACGGTTTGACCGACTGACCGGCAAACTCGTAAACGAATACAGGCGAGAACGACAGGCTGTTGTTGCTGGAAGTCTTGTCACCTTCCCAATACGTGTACGCACCGCTCCAGTAGCCGGTCAGGCGACCAACGTCGCTCTGCAGCCAGCTCTTGTCCCAGTCGAAATTCATGCCTAAGCGATACGTCATTGTCGAATCGCTGGTACCGCCGACGGCGAATTCAACGCCAGCGGCTTGTGCAGAAATGCTTTGCCCCATCAGTGCGGCCGCAATCGCGGCCAAGCAGAATAGTCGCTTCACTTTGAAACTTCCTTTTCCGGAACGATCGTTTGGTTTTTAGTTGCTGCTGTCGCTATAGAAATCCGCGCTTGGTCAGAAGTTCAGCGTTTTTTAAGTTATTTCACATTTTTTTTACAAGTCGAAGTTTTGCACATTCGACGCAGTTTGGCCCAGCAACGGTAGGATTTTTCTGAGGGATTGCGGATCGCCGCTGGTCCAGAACTTCACCGGCTGGCTCGGACGTTGCGCCAGCAGATCACGCTCGGCGAGCAAGCGCTGCAACTGCCGGGCCACGGCAGCTCCGGTATCGATCAGGCTGACATCGTCGGCGATCATCGACCTGAGTAACGACTTGAGGAAGGGATAATGGGTGCAGCCAAGAATGATTGTGTCGCAGTTTTGCGCCAGCAATGGAGCGACGTAACCTTGCAATAAAGTGCGTAATTCGGCGCTGTGCAGATCACCCGTTTCGATCAGTTCGACCAGTCCCGGACAGGGCTGGGTGATGACTTTTATGTCAGCCGCGAAACGATCGAGCAACGCGGCAAACTTTGCGCTCTGCAACGTGCCGGTCGTGGCCAGAACGCCAACCACGCCGCTTCGCGTGGCCGCTGCGGCCGGTTTGACCGCCGGTTCCATGCCGACAATCGGCCAGTCCGGGAAATCACGACGCAGATCGGCCACACCGGCCACGGTCGCTGTGTTGCAGGCCAGCACCAAAGCCTTGGCACCCTGCTCGCGAAAAAATCCTGCCATCGCACTGCAACGCTGGCGGATGAATTCCGGGGTTTTCTCGCCGTAAGGAATGTGCCCGCAATCGGCGACGTAAAGCAGCGATTCGTTGGGCAGCAAGCGCTGAATTTCGCCGAGGACCGACAAGCCGCCGACCCCGGAATCGAACACGCCGATCGGCGCTTCACGCATGGCGGACGCCACAGACGCTGCAACCCGGATCACGCTTGACCCGTAATTCCCGGAAGCGCGAGCCCAAGGCGTCGATCAACAACAGTCGCCCCACCAAGGGTTCGCCAAAGCCGACCAGTACTTTCAACGCTTCCAGCGCCTGCAAGCTGCCGACCAGACCGACCAATGGCCCGACCACGCCGGCCTCGCTGCAGGTCAGTTCGGCTTCGCTGCCGTGTCCGTACAGGCAGTGGTAGCAAGGGCTTTCGGCACGCCGTGGATCGAACACTGACAGCTGCCCTTCCAGACGAATCGCCGCGCCACTGACCAGTGGCTTGCACGCGGCAACACAAGCGGCGTTAACCGCCTCGCGCGTGGAAAAGTTGTCCGAGCAATCGAGCACCAGATCCACCGCCGCCACCGCTGCGGCGAGGGAATCGGCGTCCAGCGCCTGACGATGGGCGACCAGTTGAATCTCGGGATTGATCGCGCCCAGGCGCTTGAGCGCCGAGTCGACCTTGGACATGCCGACACTGTCGGTGTCGTGAATGATCTGCCGTTGCAGGTTGGTCAGATCGACCGTGTCGAAATCCGCCAGATGCAACTCGCCGACGCCCGCTGCCGCCAGATACAACGCCACCGGCGCGCCGAGACCGCCAAGGCCGACGATCAGCACGCGGCTGGCCTTGAGCTTCAGTTGCCCGTCGATGTCGACGTGTTGCAGCAGAATCTGCCGGCTGTAGCGCAGCAATTCCTGATCATTCAGCACGGCAGGCGCCCCAGACTGATGCGTTGATGGCCGCCCAGATCGGTGCGGCTGTGGACTTCTTCAAAGCCACGAGTGAGCAGCAGGTCACGCACGGCTTCGGCCTGATCATAGCCGTGTTCGAGCATCAGCCAGCCGCCGGCTTCAAGATGATCCGGCGCCTGCGCAACAATCAGGCGCAGATCATCGAGGCCATCTTCACCGGCGATCAGCGCACTGGCCGGTTCGAAGCGTACATCTCCCTCGACCAGATGCGGATCGGTGGCGGCAATGTACGGCGGGTTGCTGATGATCAGTTGAAAGCGCTGGCCTGCAAGTGCGCTGAACCAATGGCTGCTCAGCACCGTAGCGTTGTTCAGGTGCAGACGCTGGCGGTTGCGTTCGGCCAGGGCCACGGCTTCAAGCACACGATCCACGGCGGTGACTTTCCACGCCGGGCGTTCGCTGGCCAAAGCCAAAGCAATCGCACCACTGCCGGTGCCCAGATCGAGGACCTTGGCCGGGGTTGCCGGCAGCAGCTCAAGGGCTGCCTCTACCAAAAGTTCTGTATCGGAACGCGGGATCAGCGTGTGCGGCGCGACTTCCAGATCGAGTTTCCAGAAGCCCTGCTGGCCGAGAATGTAGGCCACCGGCTCGCCGCTACGCCGCCGTTGCAGATATTCGGCAAAGGTCAGCGCAGCCTCGCTCGGCACGATGCGCTCGGGCCAGGTGTGCAGGAAGCTGCGCGACTTGCCCAGTGCGGCGGCCAGGAGCAATTCAGCGTCCAGACGTGCAGTCGGCGAGTCCGGCAACTCAGCAGCGCGCAACAGGCTGGCGATGATGGTCATTTATTCACCTATCGCTGCGAGTTGGTCAGCCTGATATTCGGCCAGCAACGGCTCGATCACGGCTTCGACGCCACCGGCGAGAATTTCATCCAGGGAATACAGGGTCAGGTTGACGCGATGGTCGGTGACCCGGCCCTGAGCGTAGTTGTAGGTGCGGATACGCTCGGAACGATCGCCGGAACCGACCAGCAACTTGCGCTCACTGGCAATCGCGTTGGCTGCCGCTGCGTTCTGCTGATCGTTGAGTTTTGCCGACAGCCACGCCATCGCCCGGGCACGGTTCTTGTGCTGGGAGCGTTCTTCCTGACACTCGACGACGGTGCCGGTCGGGATGTGGGTAATGCGGATCGCCGAGTCGGTGGTGTTGACGTGCTGACCACCGGCCCCGGAGGAACGGTAAGTGTCGACACGCAGATCCGCCGGGTTGATCTCGATGGCTTCGCGCTCGTCCGGCTCGGGCAATACCGCCACGGTGCAGGCCGACGTGTGGATCCGGCCCTGGGATTCGGTGGCGGGTACGCGCTGGACGCGGTGTGCGCCGGACTCGAATTTCAACTTGCCGTAAACGTTGTCGCCTTCAATGCGCGCGATGACTTCTTTATAGCCACCGTGTTCGCCTTCGTTTTCCGAGAGGATCTCGACGCGCCAGCCACGCCGCTCGGCATAACGCGAGTACATGCGGAACAGGTCGCCGGAGAAGATCGCCGCCTCGTCGCCACCGGTGCCGGCGCGAATTTCGAGGAACACGTTACGCCCGTCATTCGGATCTTTAGGCAGCAGCATGCGCTGCAGATCGGATTCCAGCGTGACCAGCAACTCCTTGGCTTCGCGAACTTCTTCCACGGCCATTTCGCGCATGTCCGGGTCGTTGTCCTTGAGCAGCGCCTGCGCGCCTTCAAGATCGCTTTGGACGCCGAGCAGCTTTTTATAGGCGGCCACTACCGGCTCGAGTTCGGCGTACTCCTTGGAATAGGCGCGGAACCTGGCCTGATCGGCAATGACTTCACCGTCGCCGAGCAGCGCGGTCAGTTCCTCGAAACGGTCCTGGAGAATGTCCAGCTTGTTGAGCAGTGACGCTTTCATTGCGGTTTTTTATCCGAAAAACTATCCGGTGAGCCCTCAAGGGCAAAGAGTTCCTGGGCCATGGCCAGCGCATCGAGGCGGCCTTCGGCAGACAGCTTTTTCAACTGCACACTGGGCGCATGCAAGAGTTTGTTGGTCAGGCCACGGGCCAGTTGCCCGAGCACGTCTTCGGCGTTGCCGCCGTTGGCCAGCAGACGCAGGGCCTTCTGCAATTCTTCGTCTCGCAGGCGTTCGCTCTGTTGACGATAGGCCTTGAGCACATCGACTGCCGCCAGTTCGCGCAAGCGCACCATGAAATCGTCAGCGCCGACCGAGACCATTTCCTCCGCTGCCTGGGCTGCACCCTGGCGGCTCTTGAGGTTCTCGGCGACCACTTCGTGGAGATCGTCGACGCTGTACAGGTAAACGTCGTCGAGTTCGCCGACTTCCGGCTCGATATCGCGCGGTACCGCAATGTCGACCATGAAAATCGGCTTGTGCTTGCGCAGCTTCAGCGCACTTTCCACCGCACCCTTGCCGAGGATCGGCAACTGGCTGGCGGTCGAACTGATGACGATGTCGCTGCGCACCAGTTCCGCCGGAATGTCCGAGAGCAGTACCGCGTGAGCGCCGAATTGCTCGGCCAACTGACTGGCGCGCTCCAGCGTGCGGTTGGCGACGACGATGCGCTTGACCCCCAGCTCATGCAAATGGCGCGCGACCAGCGTAATCGTCTCGCCGGCACCGATCAGCAGCGCCTGGCTGCGTTGCAGATCGCTGAAAATCTGTTTCGCCAGGCTCACCGCAGCAAACGCCACCGACACCGGGTTCTCGCCGATCGCAGTATCGGTACGCACCTGCTTGGCGGCATTGAACGTTGCCTGAAACAGCCGCCCCAGCAGCGGACCGATGGTGCCGGCCTCGCGGGCCACGGCGTAGGCCGATTTCATCTGGCCGAGAATCTGCGGTTCGCCCAGCACCAGCGAGTCGAGCCCGGAAGCGACGCGCATCATGTGACGAACAGCCGCATCGTCTTCATGCACATAGGCACTGGCGCGCAGTTCGTCGAGGCTCAGATGGTGATAATCGGCCAGCCAGCGCAGCACGACATCGGCCGAGAGCTGATCCTGTTCTATATAAAGCTCACTGCGATTGCAGGTGGAGAGGATCGCTGCTTCGCGGCTGTCGGTCAGTCGGCAGAGCTGCTGCAAGGCCTCCACCAGCTGCTCAGGGGTAAAGGCCACGCGCTCGCGGACGTCTACTGAAGCAGTCTTGTGGTTAATACCGAGTGCAAGGAAGGCCATTCAAGGTCGCTGGTGGTGACGTGAAGCCGGCAATTGTCCTACTTCGAAAGATTCAGAACAACTACCGCTGACTATTGTCCCAATCGTCAGCCCCTATAATGGCCACAATTGAGTCTCGGTTATGTTTGGCCGAAGGCTTGTGTCATGATGATCCGACCGCAGGTTAGTCGTCCTCTTCCTATATGAATAGATCTTCCGCGTTGCTCCTCGCTTTTGTCTTCCTCAGCGGCTGCCAGGCCATGGCGCCCGTTGCGCCGGACGGCACCCCGCCGGTCGAAGACACCACGCCCGCACCTGAAAAGCCCAAGGTTTACGGCTCATTCAGCGAGGAAACCGTGTTCAGTCTGCTGAGCGCCGAACTCGCCGGCCAGCGCAATCGTTTCGACATTGCCCTGGACAATTACGTGACCCAGGCCATCAACACCCAGGATCCGGGCGTCTCCGAGCGGGCTTTCCGCATCGCCGAATATCTGGGCGCCGATCAACCGGCCCTCGACACCGCGCTGATCTGGGCCCGCAACGCTCCGGACGATCTCGAAGCGCAACGCGCCGCCGCCGTGCAGCTGGCCCGCGCCGGGCGCTACGACGACTCCATGGTCTACATGGAGAAAGTCCTGCAGGGCAAGGGCGACACCCATTTCGATTTCCTTGCGTTGTCGGCGGCCGACACCGATCAGGAAACCCGCAACGGTCTGATGAAAAGCTTCGACCGTTTGCTTGAGCGCCACCCGAACAACAATCAGCTGATTTTCGGCAAGGCCCTGCTGTTGCAGCAGGACGGCGACAATCAAGGTGCGCTTACTCTGCTTGAAGACAATCCGCCGGAAGACGGCGAGATCGCACCGATTCTGCTGCGTGCGCGCCTGCTTCAGTTGCTCAACCGTGGCGACGAAGCACTGCCGCTGTTGCAGAAAAGCATCAGAAAATACCCGGAAGACAAGCGCCTGCGCCTGACTTACGCGCGCATGCTCGTCGAACAGGACCGCATGGACGACGCCAAGACAGAATTCTCCACCCTCGTTCAGCAATACCCGGAAGACGATGAACTGCGTTATTCGCTGGCGCTGGTGTGCCTGGAAGCCAAGGCGTGGGATGAGGCCAAAGGTTATCTGGAAGACCTGATCGCTCGCGAAAGCCACGTCGATTCAGCGCATCTGAATCTCGGCCGGATTGCCGAAGAGCGCAACGACCCGCAAGGCGCGCTCATCGAGTATGCCCAGGTCGGCCCGGGCAATGACTATCTGCCGGCACAGCTGCGTCAGGCCGATATCCTGATGAGCAACGGCAAAACCGCCGAAGCGCAGAGCAAACTGGCGGCCGAGCGTGACGAGCAGCCCGACTACGCGATCCAGCTGTATCTGATCGAATCGGAAACCCTGTCGGCCAATAAACAGGACGACAAGGCCTGGAAGGTTCTGCAACAAGCGCTGCAGAAATACCCGGACGATCTCAACCTGCTTTACACCCGCGCCATGCTCGCGGAGAAACGCAATGATCTGGCGCAGATGGAGAAAGACCTGCGCCTGATCATCAAGCGCGACCCGGACAACGCCATGGCGCTCAATGCACTGGGCTACACCTTGTCCGATCGCACCACCCGCTACGCTGAAGCGAAAACGCTGATCGAGCAGGCGCACCAGATCAATCCGGAAGACCCGGCGGTACTCGACAGCCTCGGCTGGGTGAACTATCGCCTGGGCAATCTGGACGACGCGGAGAAATACCTGCGCCAGGCGCTCGAGCGTTTCCCCGACCATGAAGTCGCCGCGCACCTTGGCGAAGTCCTCTGGGCCAAGGGCAATCAACGCGAAGCCAAACAAGTGTGGGGCAAGTTCCTCAAGGATCAGCCCGACAGCACCATTCTGCGCAGCACCATCAAGCGCCTGACCGGATCCGAGAATCTTTAAACCATGCTTTTGCGCCACGTTATTGTTTTCAGCTTCATCGCCCTGCTCGCCGGTTGCTCGGGTTTTGGCACTCGCGAATCAGTCGAGGGTCACGGCAGCCCGGCTCAATGGGCAGCGAACAAACAGCAACTGACCGGCCTTGATGGCTGGCAGATCGACGGCAAGATCGGCATCCGCGCGCCGAAGGATTCCGGCAGCGGCACGCTGTTCTGGCTGCAGCGTCAGGATTACTACGACATTCGCCTGTCCGGCCCGCTGGGTCGTGGCGCGGCACGCCTGACCGGGCGCCCGGGCAAGGTGTCGCTGGAAGTCGCCAACCAGGGCCGCTACGAATCGCAATCTCCTGAAGCCCTGCTCGAAGAACAGCTGGGCTGGAAATTGCCGGTATCCAATCTGGCCTGGTGGGTTCGTGGCCTGCCCGCGCCGGAAAGCAAGAGTCGCTTGAACCTGGACGCCGACAGTCGTCTGGCCAGCCTTGAGCAGGACGGCTGGAAAGTCGAATACACCGCCTACACCGAACAGAATGGTTACTGGCTGCCCGAGCGCATCAAGCTGCACGGCACCGACCTTGACGTAACGCTGGTGATCAAGACCTGGCAACCGCGCAAGTTGGGGCAATAAAGCATGACCGCTGCACGCCTGACCCTGCCCTCGCCGGCCAAACTCAACTTGATGCTGCACATTCTCGGTCGCCGTGAAGACGGTTATCACGAATTGCAGACGCTGTTTCAGTTCCTCGATTACGGCGATGAAATCACTTTCGCCGTGCGCGATGACGGCGTGATTCAACTGCACACCGAGTTCGCCGGCGTGCCCCACGACAGCAACCTGATCGTGCGCGCGGCGAAAATGTTGCAGCAACAATCCGGCTGCGCGCTCGGCATCGACATCTGGATCGACAAAGTCCTGCCCATGGGCGGCGGCATCGGTGGCGGCAGTTCGAATGCGGCGACGACCCTGCTCGGGCTCAACCATTTGTGGCAACTGGGCTGGGATGGAGATCGCCTGGCGGAACTGGGCCTGTCACTCGGTGCCGACGTACCGGTGTTCGTCCGTGGCCATGCGGCATTTGCCGAGGGCGTCGGCGAGAAACTGACCCCGGTCGACCCCGAAGAACCGTGGTATCTGGTGCTCGTGCCGCAAGTCGCTGTTAGTACGGCAGAAATTTTTTCCGATCCTTTGTTGACACGTAACACACCGCCCATTAAAGTGCGCCCCGTTCCCGAGGGAAACAGTCGAAATGACTGCTTGCCGGTGGTAGCAAGGCGTTATCCAGAGGTACGTAACGCATTGGATTTGTTAGGTAAATTTACCGAAGCAAAGCTCACCGGAACTGGAAGTTGTGTGTTTGGGGGCTTCCCAAGCAAAGCTGAAGCTGATAAAGTCTCGGCCCTTCTGACAGAGACCCTTACAGGGTTTGTAGCGAAAGGAAGCAACGTTTCGATGTTGCATCGCAAGCTGCAAAGTCTGCTCTAAAGGAATCAAGTGCCCGGCACTTGAAAGCAACAGATACAGGGGCGTCGCCAAGCGGTAAGGCAGCAGGTTTTGATCCTGCCATGCGTTGGTTCGAATCCAGCCGCCCCTGCCATTTTCTCTACTCATCCAGGTTACCCTCAGCCTCTAGGTACTGCGCGTGTCCAAGATGATGGTCTTTACGGGGAATGCCAACCCCGATCTGGCTCGGCGTGTCGTACGTCAGCTGCATATCCCTCTCGGTGACATCTCTGTCGGCAAGTTTTCCGACGGCGAAATCACAGCCGAGATCAATGAAAACGTTCGCGGTAAAGACGTCTTCATTATTCAGCCGACCTGCGCTCCGACCAACGATAACCTGATGGAACTGGTAGTGATGGCTGACGCCTTCCGCCGCTCCTCGGCTACTCGTATCACTGCTGTTATTCCTTATTTTGGTTATGCCCGTCAGGATCGCCGTCCGCGTTCCGCACGTGTGGCTATCAGCGCGAAAGTCGTTGCTGACATGCTTACCGTAGTCGGCATCGACCGTGTTCTCACGGTTGATCTGCATGCTGACCAGATTCAGGGCTTCTTCGATATTCCGGTAGATAACATCTACGGCTCCCCGGTTCTGGTGGATGACATCGAAGATCAGCGCTTCGAAAACCTGATGATCGTGTCCCCGGACATTGGTGGCGTCGTGCGTGCACGGGCTGTTGCCAAGTCGCTGGGCGTCGATCTCGGGATCATCGACAAACGCCGTGAGAAAGCCAATCACTCTGAAGTGATGCATATCATCGGTGATGTCGAAGGGCGTACCTGTATTCTCGTCGATGACATGGTCGATACCGCCGGCACCCTGTGCCACGCGGCCAAGGCCCTGAAAGAGCATGGCGCAGCCAAGGTCTTTGCCTACTGCACACACCCTGTGCTGTCGGGCCGGGCCATCGAGAATATCGAAAATTCCGTGCTGGACGAGCTGGTAGTGACCAACACCATCCCGCTGTCCGCTGCAGCACAAGCCTGTGCACGTATCCGTCAACTGGATATCGCACCGGTTGTTGCCGAAGCGGTTCGCCGCATCAGCAATGAAGAATCGATCAGCGCGATGTTCCGTTAAGGGCCCTGCCCTTCGCGAAATGTCTCGTTGACGAAAAGCGCCCCGCCCCGGCATTCCTGTCGGGGCGGGGCTTTTTTGCCCATACCGTGTTCGGCGCTGGTCGCAAACGCCACTCGGTCATGGCTATTTTGGAGATACAAAATGAACGATTTTACTCTGAATGCTGAAGTGCGTTCCGACCTGGGGAAAGGTGCGAGCCGCCGCCTGCGTCGTCTCGCCGCTCTGGTTCCAGCTGTTGTTTACGGTGGCGACAAAGCCCCTGAATCCATCAGCATGCTGGCCAAAGAAGTTGCCAAACTGCTCGAAAACGAAGCGGCTTACAGCCACATCATCGAGCTGAACGTTGGTGGCACCAAGCAGAACGTCATCATCAAGGCTCTGCAGCGTCACCCGGCCAAAGGCCACGTGATGCACGCTGACTTCGTACGCGTTGTTGCCGGCCAGAAACTGACCGCCATCGTGCCTGTACACTTTGTTGGCGAAGAAGCTCCAGTGAAGAAAGGCGGCGAAGTTTCGCACGTTGTTGCTGAAATCGAAGTGACCTGCCTGCCAAAAGATCTGCCTGAGTTCATCGAAGTCGACCTGTCGAAAGCAGAAATCGGCACCATCATCCACCTGTCGGACCTCAAAGCTCCTAAAGGTGTTGAGTTCGTTGCTCTGGCACACGGCGATGACAAGGCTGTTGCCAACGTCCACGCTCCACGTGTTGCTGCAGAACCTACCGAAGAAGGCGCAGCAGAGTAATTCACTCTGTCATGCCGGAGTGAGCAAGTAACATCGCGGACTGGAACGTAGCGAGAAAGCGGGCGAGAACGCGGAGTTTACATCCATGGTAAATGAGCATTTTTCGTCCACTTTCGCCGCTTTCCCTGATCGCGGCGATGTTATCCACCACTCCAAGGAAGGGCCCCTATCGTGACTGCCATCAAACTGATCGTTGGCCTGGGAAATCCAGGCGCTGAATACGAACAGACCCGGCATAACGCAGGGGCCCTTTTTGTTGAGCGCATCGCCCATGCACAGAATGTGAATCTTGTGGCCGATCGCAAATATTTCGGCCTGACCGGGCGCTACTCGCATCAAGGTCAGGATGTTCGTCTGCTGATTCCCACCACCTACATGAACCGCAGCGGCCAGGCCGTGGCGGCACTCGCCGGTTTCTTCCGCATCAAGCCTGAAGAAATCCTCGTGGCGCATGACGAACTCGACTTGCCTCCGGGCGTTGCCAAGCTCAAGCAGGGCGGCGGCCATGGCGGTCACAATGGGTTGCGCGACATCATTGCGCAACTGGGCAATCAGAATACGTTCTACCGCCTGCGGCTTGGCATCGGCCACCCGGGCGTTGCCAGTATGGTTTCAAATTTCGTCCTGGGTCGTGCGCCACGCGCCGAACAGGAAAAACTCGATGCCAGCATCGACTTTGCCCTCGGCGTGCTGCCGGATATCCTCGCCGGGGAATGGAACCGCGCGATGAAAAACCTGCACAGCCAGAAGGCCTGACTTTTACCCGAGGGGAAACACCATGGGATTCAATTGCGGCATCGTCGGCCTGCCTAACGTCGGCAAGTCCACCCTGTTCAACGCCCTGACCAAATCCGGTATCGCGGCCGAGAACTTCCCCTTCTGCACCATCGAGCCGAACAGCGGCATCGTGCCGATGCCGGATCCGCGTCTGGAAGCGCTGGCGGCCATCGTCAATCCCAAGCGCATCCTGCCGACCACCATGGAATTCGTCGACATCGCCGGCCTCGTTGCCGGTGCCTCGAAAGGTGAAGGCCTGGGCAACAAGTTCCTGGCCAACATCCGCGAAACCGACGCTATCGCCCACGTGGTGCGCTGCTTCGAAGACGACAACGTGATCCACGTTTCCAACAGCGTCGACCCGAAACGCGACATCGAAATCATCGACCTGGAACTGATCTTCGCCGACCTCGACAGCTGCGAGAAGCAACTGCAGAAAGTCGCGCGCAACGCCAAGGGCGGTGACAAGGACGCCGTGGTTCAGAAGGCTCTGCTCGAGCAACTGATCGCGCACTTCACCGAAGCCAAGCCGGCGCGCAGCCTGATGAAGAACATGAGCGCTGACGAAAAGGCAGTGATCAAGGGCTTCCACCTGCTGACCACCAAGCCGGTCATGTACATCGCCAACGTGGCTGAAGACGGTTTCGAGAACAACCCGCACCTGGACGTGGTCAAGGCCATCGCCGAAGAAGAAGGCGCCATGGTCGTTCCGGTGTGCAACAAGATCGAAGCGGAAATCGCCGAGCTCGACGACGGCGAAGAGAAGGACATGTTCCTCGAGGCCCTGGGTCTGGAAGAGCCTGGCCTGAATCGCGTGATCCGCGCCGGCTACGAAATGCTCCACCTGCAGACCTACTTCACCGCCGGTGTCGAAGAAGTCCGCGCCTGGACCGTCAAGGTCGGTGCCACCGCCCCACAGGCCGCCGGCGTGATCCACACCGACTTCGAAAAAGGCTTCATCCGTGCCGAAGTCATCGCCTACAACGACTTCATCCAGTACAAGGGCGAAGCCGGCGCCAAAGAAGCCGGCAAATGGCGTCTGGAAGGCAAGGATTACATCGTCAAGGACGGCGACGTGATGCACTTCCGCTTCAACGTCTAAGCAACAGCCGCACAAGAAAAAGCCGCGTTTGATACGCGGCTTTTTTGTGCCTGAAATTCAGTGACTGAGTACATTTCCCTGTGGGAGCGAGCCTGCTCGCGAACGCGGCGTGTCAGCTAAGCATTCGTCAACTGACACACCCATTCGCGAGCAGGCTCGCCTCCACAGTTCGATTCGTCTGTTCAGGCCTTTCTGGTACGCGGTAAAAAGATCGCCAACACACCAAATAACGGCAGGAACGAGCACAGGAAATACACGTACTCAATCCCGTGCACATCCGCCAGATGCCCGAGCAGCGCCGCGCCAATCCCGCCGAAACCGAACATCAGACCGAAGAAGATCCCGGCAATCATCCCGACATTACCCGGCACCAGTTCCTGCGCGTACACCACGATCGCCGAGAATGCCGACGCCAGAATGAAGCCGATCACCACGCTGAGAATGCTGGTCCAGAACAGATCGACATGCGGCAGGATCAGGGTGAATGGCGCCACCCCCAGGATGGAAAACCAGATCACTGCCTTGCGCCCGATCTTGTCGCCAATCGGTCCACCGAAGAACGTCCCCGCCGCCACTGCGCCCAGGAAAAGGAACAAGTGCAGCTGCGAGCTGGCAACCGACAGGTCGAACTTCTCGATCAGGTAGAAGGTGAAGTAGCTGGTGAAACTGGCCATGTAGAAATACTTGGAGAACACCAGTAGCCCCAGCACCACCAGCGCACTGGTCACCCTGCCCTTCGACAAGCCGTGCGTCGCCGCCTGGCCGGCCTTGAGCTTGAACAGGTTCAGGTGATTGGCGTACCAGCGGCTGATGCGGTACAGCACGAACAGCGCAAAAACCGCGAACAGGCCAAACCACGCCACATTGCCTTGGCCGAAGGGAATGATGATCGCCGCCGCCAGCAACGGGCCGAACGCGGAGCCGGCATTGCCGCCGACCTGAAAGGTAGATTGCGCCAGACCAAACCGGCCGCCCGAGGCCAGTCGCGCAACACGCGAGGCTTCCGGGTGAAAGCTCGACGAGCCGATACCAATCAGCGCCGCCGCCAGCAGAATCAATGGGAAGCTGCCGACCACTGACATCATCAGAATGCCGATCAAGGTACACACCGTGCCCGCCGGCAACAGCCACGGTTTGGGGTGGCGATCAGTGTGATAACCGACCCACGGCTGCAACAGCGACGCGGTCAACTGGAAGGTCAAGGTGATCAGGCCGACCTGGGTGAAGGTCAGGCCATAGTTGGCTTTGAGCATCGGGTAGATCGACGGCAGCACCGACTGGATCAGGTCGTTGATCAAATGCGCCAGCGCCACCGCGCCGATGATGCGCATCACCAAGGGGCTGCTTTGAGGAGCAGCGGTCGCCGAGGCAGCGGCGGTCTGAACGTTGCTGATAGCCATGGAAAATTCCAGACAGCAGATGGGTGCCCGCAGGCAGGTGCGTCAATGTGCCATTTTTCGGTGCGCCAGCGCTATCCCCTTAGCCAGCTAACTAAGTTATTGATGACACACCACCGTGTAGGAGCTGCCGAAGGCTGCGATCTTTTGATCTTGCTTCTAAGCATCAAAGTCAAAAGATCGCAGCCTTCGGCAGCTCCTACAGGGGATCGCTGGTGGCGAAGGTGATAGCTCAACGCCATGGTCTGAATCTTGCCTTGCTTCTGCCCTTGAACACGATCGCCTTACAAAGGCGCTCGACAATGGGAAGTTTCGCTACAGAGCCGGCCTACAGAGCGGGCATGGGTGAACTTTCGAGGCCTTTTAGAGGGCACAGGTCGCAGCCGAAAGGTTCGCGATGCACGCCAATGGTGCGTGGTGTCCAGAGGAGTCATGAGGCATGCAGGCTTTCCTTTCACCGGGGATCAAATTGCTGGGGCGGTTTGGCTTCGCAGGTAAATTCCAATTGTTGTTTCTGCTGTTCATTCTGCCGCTGGCCGGCAGCCTGTTGATGATCGGCCATGACTATCGCGAGAAGCTCAATCTGATCGCCGGCGAACGTGCCGGCGTGCGTCAGCTGCTCGCGCTGGATGCGCTGGACAACCTGCTCGCCGCTCAACGCGACCGCGCCGCCCGCTGGCGCGCCACCGAGACCAATCGTCAGCCGACACCGGCCACCCTCGCCGCCATGGCTGCCTTCGACGGCGTGCAACCGGCGGTGCTGCAAGCCACCACGGAGCTGGGCAATGCCCTGAACCAGCAAGGCGCCGACGGCGCAATCCTCGAACGCTTTCAGGCGCTGCAAACCGCGCTCAATGGCCTTGATTCGAAAAGCCTGAGCAGTGTCGGCTGGTGGCCGGACGGTTATGACCGCTTCACCAATGCCTTGGCCGCGCTGCAAGCCTTGCGCGAGCAGATCGTCATGGACAATCGCCTGACCCTCGCACCGTGGCTGGAAACCTACCTGCTGACGCAGATTTCCACGCAGCACGCGCCGGACCTGATCGAGCGGGTCGGCCGTCTCGCCGCAGTCGGCCAGGCTTCGGTCGTCTCCGGTCAGTTCACCCTGCAGAGCCGCCTGCAGTTGCGCGACCTGCGCAGCCGCATCGGGGACGCCCGCGAGCAACTGGTGAAAACCGCCGGCCTGCTGGAGGCGCGTCTGCCAGTCGAGCTGCAAGCCTGGGCCGGCCAGTATCACGACAGCCTGAAACACCTCGACAGCGGCCTGAAAGTCCTTGACGACGGTGTGTTTGGCGGCAGCATCAACCTCAAGCCAGAGGACTTCGAACGCAGCCTTGACGCGCTGCTCACCGACCTCGCTTCCCTGCGCCAGCAATCCTTGGTCGCGCTGGATCAGCGGCTCGATGCGTATTACAACTCGGCGATTCGCCAGTTCATTCTTGTCGCCGCAATCTTCGGTTGCCTGCTGTTGGCCGCGTTATACCTTTTCGTTTGCCTGCAAGCCTCGATTCGCCGTAGCGCCAGCGGCATCACCTTGCTCGCCGAAGCCTTGCGCGACGGTAACCTGAGCCTGCAAGTGCCGGTGGTGGGGCGCGATGAGCTGGCAGCGATCAGCACCGCGCTCAACGTCGCTGTGGTGCAATTGCGCAGCAGCATGCTTGGCGTCGACCACGAGACCTCGCAGTTGAGCAATGCGGTGCGCAGCCTCAACCAACACTCCAGCGGCGCCCTGAGCGAAGTCGAGGCGCAGCAGTTGCAGATCAGCCAGATCGCCGCTGCCGCCACGCAATTGGCCGCCACCTCGCAAGGCGTCGCGCAGAGTTGCGAACAGGCCTCGGGCAGCGCCCAGCAGACCCGGCGCATCGCCGCCGACAGCAGCCGCGACAGCCAGCGCACCACGGCCAGCATTCAGCAGCTCAATCAGCGCCTGAACGACACCGCCGCCGCGCTTGGCCGGGTCAGCGAGCAAGGCCAGCAGATTCAACTGGTCGTGGACACCATTCGCGGCGTCGCCGAGCAGACCAACCTGCTCGCACTCAACGCCGCCATCGAAGCCGCCCGCGCCGGCGAACAGGGTCGCGGCTTTGCCGTGGTCGCCGACGAGGTGCGCAGTCTCTCGCAACGCACGCAATCGTCCACCGCGCAGATCGCCGGCACTGTCGACAGCCTGCGTGCCACGGTCAACGAAGCGGTAAGCCTGATGGAAGCCGCCTGTGGTCAGGCGCAATCGGATGCCGAGGCGGTCACCGGACTCGGCGAACGCCTGGGAGAAATCGCCAGCGCCGTACAGAGCGTCACCGACACCCTGGCGCAAATCGCCACAGCGGTTGAAGAACAGGCCAGCACTGCCGACGAAGTCAGCGGCAATATCCAGCAGGTCGACCAAGCGGCGGTGCGTTTGCTTGAAGGTGCACGCGCGGTGAACCTCGCGGCGGACACCTTGAGCCAGGGCAGCGAAGCCCTGAGCGCCAATACCGCCAGATTCCAACTGCGCTGACGCCCTCCCCGGCCCCGATTTTCGGGGCTGGAGGATAAGCGGTTGAAAACAGGAAGAAATATTTTCGATTTACGCTTGACGCTTTGCCATTTCAGGGGAATAATGCGCGCCACTTGGCTACATAGCTCAGTTGGTTAGAGCATAGCATTCATAATGCTGGGGTCCGGGGTTCAAGTCCCTGTGTAGCCACCAAGTACTAAAAACGGCTTACCGAAAGGTAGGCCGTTTTTTTATGCCTGCAATGATCTCCCCTCCGGTTCCCCACCAACAGAAGGTCTATCTTCAGCCCTTTCGATTGATCAGTGGGCTCGCAGCCGCTCATCCGTCAGACTTTCTTACAGTTTGCAGTTCGCCTTTTTTCACATAAGCCAAATATCAAATTCAAGATAATGCCTTCCTCACAACCAGGCTTTTAGCTAGGTATTACAGGCCCCGCCCGCCATAAAATTCTAAATAATCAAAAGCGCTATTTCAGAAAAAACGCCGCTATCCCTTGAGGTTTAGCGGCGTTTTTCCTACGCAAATGGCGTTGCGGCTTTACTTGGATGATTCATCTATTCCGCTGTAATCACCAGACACCCTTTCATCACACGCACTTTGACGTTCTCGTTTACCTCGAATCCTGCCTGCCGTAACCACAGGCCGCGCAGTCTGATCCAGGGTACGGGTTTGGCGGGGCTGTAGGTTTTTTCCTTGGTGTGGACCGGGTAAAAATCTGCGGCGATTTTCAACCGGCGTTCAGTGATGGGGGTTGATGTCGTATGATTGGTTTTAGCCATGGTTCAGCTCCTTCTAAGCTGCTTTGTGGTTAGCGGGGCCAGGGTGTTCGCGCACCTTGGTTCCGCGTTCTTTGGGTTACTTCAAACTTCTGTTTCTTCGTTGCTCGTTTTGGTCCCTGCCTGTGCGATCAGGGCGTCGAGCATCTGCGCAATTACCTTTTGTTGGACCTTCGAAAGCTCATTGATGGACTGCAGCCGTCGATACCACGTCGAGGTCAAGCTGCGTCTGGGCGTCTCCGTGTACGAGGGAACCCCGAGCAGGTCTTCAACGGGAACGCGAAGCGCAAATGCCATCTTCACCAGTGTCGTGACCGGCATGCTGCGCGTGCCCTCCTCGTAACCCTGAAAGGTCTGCCGGGAAAGACCTAAAGCCCTTGCAAACCGCGTCTGTGTTATCTCGTGCACCGTGCGTAAATGTGCAATGCGACTGCCCAACGCCACCAGAAAATCACGATCCTCATTGGAAATGCTCATGACAGCGGCCAACTGAAAATAAAATCGAAAGGCAACGGACTCATCCTCTTCATCTGATATCCATCCTGGAAAAACTACAGAAACCATCCTCAGGCAACGCCGCGTAGGCTGTCGACCTGAATAATCTGTAAGAGAAATCCGGCGTAATCAGCGATTCAAAGGAAAAGACTACAGGCGCGACCGACAATGGTTTTGCCTGAATCAGGCGCAAAACCGCTGGACTGAGATAGCCCTGTAGGAAGCAGGCTTTGCCCAGGTAAGAACTGGATTTTTCATCACTTCAAGCACCCGCCCCTCTCTCCCCGAATTGCCCTTCGATCGACAAGCTCCCCTGGCTCGATTCAGCGCCATGCAGGGAGTTGGCATGCGTCAATACAAATACCTTCTCGACGATGACTGGTTATTAAATCCGTATAGCGGTGGCAGGGCCTGGTTACTTTGCTTCCACCGAAAGCGCCGGAGCCGGTGTACATCGAGATGGACGAGTGGCCTGCGCCCGAGCCACGCGAAGACAGGGTATTTGCCAAGTCCTGCACGCCGGACAACTGGTGTCGCACGGACGCTGGCACTGCCGAGGAGCCAGCCAGCAACTTCGGCAAGATCATGGTCGCCGGCGCCATGCTCATGCCATCCGCCAGCACCGCGATCGCGACGGCAATAGGCGCCGACCTGGCTTTGGGGCGTCTGGCCGGCGGCGGGATTTTGCAACAGCGCCTGAACTGGGCCATCCGTGGCGCCGGCGGGCCGGCCAGCGTGCTTGTGCTGGGAATGCTGCCGAGCAAAATGGCCGACGGCACGCTTCACACGACTAAGAACTAAGAAAATAGCACCGCCTGAGCTACCGCTTTCGCGAGCAGGCTCGCTCCCACACGGGCATCGTTTTCGGCCGATCGATTGGCGCGGCCGCTGAGCGGGAGGGCTGTAATCCCCACGCGGTTTGCACCCCGCCCGCCCGCTCGATAAAGTCCCCCAAGACTTCTACCCCACGGACGGAGAGCCCGCGTGTTTCCAGCCCAGCCTTTGAAGCGCTTTCGCCTGCCAGCCCTGACACTGCTTGTCAGCGCTCTGACCCTCACCGCATGCAACGCCCCGCCCTCTTCCTCGTTGCCGCTGGCACCGGAAGCCGCTTCCGGTTACCGCACTGATCTGCAAACCCGACACGCCAATAAACACATGGCCGCTGCTGCCAATCCACTCGCGGCCGAAGCCGGGCGGGAGATGTTGCGTCAGGGTGGTTCGGCGATTGATGCGGCGATTGCGATGCAGGCGGTGTTGACGCTGGTTGAGCCGCAGTCTTCCGGGATCGGTGGCGGGGCGATGATTGTGTTGTGGGATGGCAAGCAGGTGCGCACCTATGACGGCCGCGAAACGGCCCCGGCCGGGGCCACCGAGAAGCTGTTCCTGAAGGCTGACGGTAAACCGATGGCCTTTACGCAAGCGCAGATCGGCGGCCGCTCGGTCGGTACGCCCGGAGTATTGCGGGCGCTGGAGCTGGCGCATCGGAAGCACGGTCGCTTGCCTTGGGCGAAGCTGTTTGAGCCAGCGATCAAACTGGCCGAGCAAGGCTTTGCGATTTCCCCGCGTCTACATTCGCTGCTGACTGCCGATCCACTGATACGCCAGTCGCCAGACATGGCTGCGTACTTCCTGAATGACGATGGCAGCGTCAAAGCTGTCGGCACGCGCCTGCACAACCCGAAGTTGGCCGCCGTGTTCAAACGCATCGCCAGCGAAGGTGCCGATGCGCTGTACAAAGGTCCGATCGCCGAAGAGATCGTCGCCAAGGTTCAACAGCACGCCAACCCCGGCAGCCTGTCGCTGAACGATTTGCAGCGTTATCAGGCCAAGGAACGCGCGCCGCTGTGTACCGACTACAAGCGTTGGCAGGTCTGCGGCATGCCGCCACCATCGTCAGGCGGAATTGCCGTAGCGCAGATTCTCGGCACGTTGCAGGCGCTGGAGACTCGCGATCCACGCCTGTCGCTGACCCCGCTCAAACCAGTGAACAGCAATAGGCCAGCCGGGATCGAACCGGCGCCGCAAGCGGTGCATCTGATCGCCGAGGCTGAACGTCTGGCCTATGCCGATCGCGCGCAATACGTGGCCGACACCGACTTCGTCCCGGTGCCGGTCAAAGGGTTGCTCGATCCTGCCTATCTGGCCAGCCGCGCCAGCCTGATCGGCGAGCGCAGCATGGGCAGCGCCAAACCGGGCACACCGCCGGGCGTACAGGTTGCCTACGCACCGGACCGCTCGCCGTTGCGCATCTCGACCTCGCAAGTGGTCGCGGTGGATGATCTCGGCGGCGCCGTGTCGATGACCACCACCATCGAAGCCGCGTTCGGTTCGCACCTGATGGTTCAGGGTTTTCTGCTGAACAACCAGATGACCGACTTCTCGTTCATCCCCGAAGAGAACGGGCAGAAAGTCGCGAACCGCGTCGAACCGGGCAAACGCCCACGCTCGTCGATGGCGCCGACGCTGATCTTTGATCGCAACACCGGTGAATTTGTCGCCACGGTCGGCTCCCCCGGCGGCTCGCAGATCATCGAGTACGTGGCGAAAACCACCATCGGCCTGCTCGACTGGAACCTCGATGCACAAAGTGCGATCAACCTGCCCAACTTCGGCAGCCGCAATGGCCCCACCGAACTGGAACAGGGACAGTTCAGCCCAGCGCTGATTCAGGCACTCAAGGACAAGGGCCACACGCTCAGCGAAATCGACATGACCAGCGGCACCCAAGCGATCGTGCGGGTGAAAAATGCGCAGGGCAAAGCGACATTGACGGGGGGGGCCGATCCTCGGCGTGAGGGAGAGGCGTTGGGGGACTGAAACACTGCATTGAAAAAGGCCTGCCGAGCAGCAGGCCTTCTCCCGGGAGTAAATCAGACCGCCAACGTCTTGCCATCCACCCCATCCCCAATCTTCAGGAAATGCCCGCCCGCCACGTGGTGCAAGGTACGCAATCCATCCTGCCCTTCGAAATGCCAGCGCCCATCGCTGAACACACGCTCATCGGCCTGGGCGGCGATGACTTCGGCGAGGAACAGGTCGTATTGCTCGTGATTGCGCGGCTCCGGCAGCAGGCGGCATTCGAGCCAGGCGACACAGCCCTCAAGCAGCGGCGCTTCAATCTGTTCGCCAGCGAAGGTTTGCAGGCCGTACGCCTGAAACTTGTCCTGACCTTGGTTGCGGGTGATTTCCAGGCCGGAGGTGTTGCCGACGGTTTGCACGATATCTGCCTGATTGACGCAAGGCACATTCAGCACAAAAGTGCCGGAGGCTTCGAGCAACTGGCGAGTCCAGGTGGATTTGTCGAGGACGACGGCGACTTTTGGCGGTTCGAAATCCAGCGGCATGGCCCAGGCGGCGGCCATGATGTTGCGTTGGCCGTCGTGAGCGGCGCTGACCAGCACGGTCGGCCCGTGGTTGAGCAGGCGATAGGCTTTGTTCAGGGGCACCGGACGGCGGTGGGAGACGCTCATGGGGATCTGCTCCGGAAGAAAAGGAGCCGATTGTAGCGCTGTCACTGGAGAATCACAGAACCTGTGGGAGTGAGCAGATGCGGCGCTGCCCCTCGGTGATCGTTCCCACGCTCTGCGCGGGAATGCATCCTGTGACGCTCTGCGTCACGCCAGCGAAGGAACGCGGAGCGTCCCGGGCGGCATTCCCACGCAGAGCGTGGGAACGATCAGTGCGGTGTCAGTGAGAGAGCTGATTGGCAAACTGGCCGACCGCATCCACCACTTTCTGCGCACCGTCCTGAATCTCGACGATCACCGTGCCCGCCTCCGCCGCCAGCGCCAGGCCCTGTTCAGCCTGGAGCTTGCCGTCGGTCATCAGCGCCACGGCATTGCGCGCCATTTCCTGGTTCTGCCGTACCACGCCGACGATTTCGTCCGTCGCCTGGCTGGTGCGCGAGGCCAGTTGTCGCACCTCGTCGGCCACCACCGCAAAACCACGCCCCTGCTCACCGGCGCGCGCCGCCTCAATGGCAGCGTTGAGCGCCAGCAGGTTGGTCTGTTCGGCAATGCCGCTGATGGTTTTGACGATCGTGCCGATCACCAGCGACTGCTCGTTGAGCGCCTCGATACCTTCGCCAGCGGCCTGCATGTGCCGCGACAAATCACGCATCACGTTGACCGCTTCGGTGACGACCGTGGTGCCCCGTTGTGCGGTGCTGTCGGTTTGTTGCGAGGTGCTGTAAGCGATGCTGGCCGCGTCGGCAACCGCCTGCTCGCGGTTGACCTGATCAGTAATCACCGTGGCGAACTTCACCACTTTGTACAGTTTGTCGTTGGCATCAACCACCGGGTTGTAGGACGCTTCCAGCCACACCGTACGACCATGGCTGTCGATACGCTTGAAGCGGCCAGCGACAAACTCACCGCTGTTCAAGCGCCGCCAGAAGTTCTGGTACTCGGCGCTGTTGTACTCATCCGGGGCGCAGAACGTGCGGTGATGTTTGCCTTTGATCTGCGCCAGGCTGTAACCCATGCCGTTGAGGAAGCGATCATTGGCGCTGAGCACATTGCCGTTGAGATCGAACTCGATCACGGCGGTGGAGCGCACCAGCGCGCCGATCAGGTTCTCATGCTCGCGGGAGGCTTCGATGGTGCGGGTCAGGTCGCTGGCGTAGAAGGAAATGTGTCTGATCCGGCCATCGGACGAGCGCACCGGTTGCACGATGGAACGCAGCCACGCCTCGTCGCCATTGCCGCGCAACAGGCGCACGGCGCCGGCGAAGTGCTCGCCACGGCTCATCGAGTTTTTGAAGCGCTGATGGAATTCGTCGGTTTTGACGTGGGCCGGCACGATGTCTTCAATTGCCCGGCCGACCAGGTCCTGGCTCTTGTAGAACATTTCATCGAGAAAATTCTGGTTGACCGAACGAATCCGCCCGTCGGGCTCAAGGGTCAGCGCGAGCATTTCGCTTTCCAGGCTTTCCTTCACTTGTACAAGGCTGGAAAGTTCTTCGCGCAGAGCGGCCAGCTCTTGTTTCAAGCGTTTATTGAACATGGGAAAGCACCGATGGCAGGGTAGTTAGCGGATACAACCTAGCCATCGGCCTTGCGCAGCTTTTCTGAAGCCAGCGCCAGACCCGTCAGTCGAAAATAATCCGGCGCTTGCGGTTCAGGCAGCGCCGGCAGCCTGACACGGTCCGGTACGTGGCATGCGCGCACCGAAATACGCCGCCGTCACAATCCCCACCGCGCCCATCACTGCACAGAAGAACACGCAGATCCATGGGCTCCACGGCATCAGACCAATCAGCAACAGCGGCGTGATACTTGCCCACGCCGCGTAGGCAATGTTGTAGGTGAAGGAAATGCCCGACACGCGAATCCGCGCCGGGAACAACCCGACCATCACCGAAGGCACCGCACCCACTACCCCACAAGCGAGACCGGCGACCGCATAGGCCATGCCGATCCAATGGCCGCCCATGATCAGACAGCCATACAACACGCCAATGCCCAGCGGCAGCAACAGGCTGTAGAGCATGACCGTGCGCCAGGCGCCGATGCGGTCGACCAGCAGACCGGCGATCACGCAGCCAATGTTGAGAAAGACGATGCCCAAGGCACTGAGGCCGAAGGTGTGGCTGGCGGTCATGCCGAAGGTTTTCTGCATCATGGTCGGGGTGATGACCACGAAGACCACCACCGCCGAGGTGAGTACGCAGGTGAGCAACATGGCCGGCAGCATGGCCAGACGATGCTCACGCAACACCGTGCGCAGCGGCAGTTCGACCCGCGCCTCGCGTTGCGCTTCCATGGCCATGAACACCGGGGTTTCGCTGAGCCAGCGGCGCAGATAAACGCCCACCACGCCGAACACGCCGCCGAGCAGAAACGGATAGCGCCAGGCGTAATCGAGAATTTCGGCAGGCGTGAAAACCTGTGCGAGGAAGGTCGCGGTGAGTGCGCCGATCAAGTACCCGAAGGTCAGGCCGGCCTGCAGAAATCCCAAGGCGTAACCACGATGGCCGACAGGCGCATGCTCGGCGACGAACACCCAGGCACTCGGCACTTCACCACCCACCGCAGCGCCTTGCAGGATGCGCAGCGCCAGCAACAGCAAGGGCGCGAAATAGCCGATCTGCGCGTAGGTCGGCATGATCCCGATCAGCAGGCACGGCAGGGCCATCATCAGGATGCTCAGGCTGAACACCTTTTTGCGGCCCAGACGGTCGGCGAAATGCGCCATCAGAATCCCGCCCAGAGGCCGCGCCAGATAACCGGTGACGAAGATGCCGAAACTCTGCAGCAAACGAAGCCACTCGGGCATTTCCGGGGGGAAGAACAACTGACTCAGGGTCAGTGCGAAGAATACGAAGATGATGAAATCGTAGATTTCCAGCGCCCCGCCGAGCGCGGCAAGGCCGAGGGTCTTGTAATCGGCACGGCTGAACGGCGCCGGTCGGGCTGGAGAATTGGCAGTCATGACAAAGAACTCAGGCATCGGCAAAAAACAAGGCGCTCATGGTCTACGCAAAAGCGCGGATCGACAACCCGTCAGACCATAGTCTCGGTTTGCGAAAACCTGCTCAACAAAAGGGCGGCGCTTGATTTACTGTTAGCGCCTGTCCAAGGGACCACGCCAACAACGAACAGCCCCCCATGTGGGAGCGAGCCTGCTCGCGAAAGCGTCAGTTCAGACAACCTGATGCTGAATGTGCCGACGTCTTCGCGAGCAGGCTCGCTCCCACAGGGGATCTCTGTGGCTGTCGAGCCGGGCGACTGCTCCCACGGATCAAAATAACCATAAAAAATCCGAGGTATTCCCCGTGGCCGTTGATATCGAAGATAGCCGCTCCGCGCGCTTTGCCCTGCGCTGTTCCAGTTTTGCCGAACGCTGGTTTCCCGACTCCTGGGTGTTCGCCGCGTTGGCCGTGATCATCGTTGCGCTGGCCACGCTGGCCATGGGCGCCAAACCCACCGCTGCAGCGATGGCCTTCGGCGACGGCTTCTGGAGCCTGATCCCGTTCACCATGCAGATGGCCTTCGTGGTGATCGGCGGTTACGTCGTCGCCAGTTCTCCTCCTGCGGTCAAACTGATCGACAAACTGGCACGCATCCCGAAGAACGGCCGCTCCGCCGTGGCCTGGGTGGCGTTGATCTCGATGGTCGCCTCGCTGCTCAATTGGGGTCTGTCGCTGGTATTCGGCGGGCTGCTGGTACGCGCCCTCGCCCGCCGCACCGATCTGAAAATGGATTACCGCGCGGCCGGTGCTGCGGCATACCTTGGCCTTGGCGCGGTGTGGGCGCTGGGCTTGTCATCGTCGGCCGCACAGTTGCAGGCCAACCCGGGCAGCCTGCCGCCGTCGATCCTGTCGATCACTGGCGTGATCCCTTTCACCGAAACCATTTTTCTCTGGCAGTCCGGGATCATGCTGCTGGCGCTGATCGTGATTTCGATCATCATCGCCTACGCCACCGCGCCCGGGCCGAATTCGGCACGCGACGCCAAGGCCTGCGGCATCGACCCGGCGTTCAACCTGCCGCCACTGCAACCGCGCACTCGCCCCGGCGAATGGCTGGAGCACAGCCCGTTGCTGATCATTGTGCTGGTGCTTCTGGCGGCGGGCTGGCTGTTTCACGAGTTCTCGACCAAACCGGCGATCACTGCGATTTCCGGCCTGAACACCTATAACTTTCTGTTCATCATGCTCGGCGCGCTGCTGCACTGGCGCCCGCGCAGCTTCCTCGATGCGGTGGCCCGTGCGGTGCCGACCACCACTGGCGTGTTGATCCAGTTTCCGTTGTACGGCTCGATCGCCGCACTGATGACTACGGTCAAAGGCGCCGATGCACAAACCCTCGCGCATCACATCTCGACCTTCTTCGTCAGCATCGCCTCCCACGACACCTACGCGCTGCTGATGGGCGTGTATTCGGCGATTCTCGGTTTCTTCATCCCGTCCGGCGGCGGCAAATGGATCATCGAAGCGCCCTACGTGATGCAAGTCGCCAATGACCTGCAATACCACCTCGGCTGGGCAGTGCAGATCTACAACGCCGCCGAAGCCTTGCCGAACCTGATCAACCCGTTCTATATGCTCCCGCTGCTGGGCGTGCTCGGGTTGAAGGCGCGGGATCTGATCGGCTTCTCGTTTGTGCAACTGCTGGTGCACACGCCACTGGTGCTGCTGCTGTTGTGGGCGTTGGGGACGACATTGGCGTATACGCCGCCGGTGATGCCGTAGCAAAAACGAGCCAGGCCTGTGGGAGCGAGCGCTCGCTTGCACAGGTCTGGCGTGGAAATCATGAAATCCATACTCAACCGCTTTTCTGTCAAACACCACTGATCCACTATGAAGCGCCCCCAAATCGAGGGGAACCCACGCTGAAAAGGATCTGAGCATGTTCAAACTCGCAGGACTTACCCTCGTTGCACTGACGCTAAGCGCCGCCGCTCACGCCGATGTCGACGTGAAACTGGGCAGCACCGAGCGCGTCACCCGGCTCTTCGCCTACCCCAACAATTGCAGTGTGATCTGCTTTCGCAACTGGACGCTGGAGCAGACCGTTGCTCACTATCTGAGTCAGAGCGTCCAGCGCGACGGTTACGCCGATGCCAAGGTGCTGGTGAAGACCGACAACGATCAGCTCTATGCCGAGATCACCGGAGTGCCGGACGGCTATGACAAGCCGCTGTCGGCGTTGCTCGACGCCGGCGATCTGGCTTACGCCGGCGCCAGCAAGTTGAATGCCGATGGCAAATGGGCCTATAGCTGGTATCTGTTCCTGCCGTTGGGCATGGCCCTGGAGAATCGCAAGAGCGTCGAGTTGCTGCACTTCCCGCCTGACTACTCGCTGACCCAGGCGCAGGACTATCTGCGCTCGAACACCACCGATCGCTGGGCGACGTTGCTGACCGATAACGGCATCCCCGCCGGGCAGACGCCGGCCTATCAGACCATCATCGACATCGCGCCGATCGCCGCGCCGTCCAATGCTGGCGGGGATCTGGAGGACGTCTACGACTACTTCAAGGATTACCAGACCACGCTGGTCAAGCAGTTCAGCCAGACCGCCAGCGGCACGACGTTGCCGATGGTTGCGTTCGGGGCGCCGGTGCGCAACTGGATCAAGGAACAGTATGGGCCGACGGTGGGCGTATTGGGGCTGGCGAGCATCAGTCCGAGCGAAGGGGTGAATGTGCCGGTACTCGGCTCGAATCATCCGAGCTACATCTGGTACGCGGCCGATCCGAAGAGCTATACCGGCGAAGATGCCCAGGCCAAGGCTGACGCGGCGGGCCTGAAAGTCATGGGCCAGGATTTGAGTGCTGCCTGCTGGCAGGCGGCAATGGGCAGCAAACCGGGCAGCGATGCGCAGGCCACGCTGAACAGTTGCACGCAAACATGGCAAGTGACGCAAAAGGTCAAAACCTGCGAGTTGTTCTACACCTCGATCCGCGACCTCAGCGCCGAACAAGCCGCCGCCAAGTGCGCCACGCCACCAGTCAAGACGCAACTGCAACAGCTGAAAGCGCCCTTGCCTGCGGCCGCCGTGCCCGCACCCGCTCTGTAGTCGCTGCCGGAGCCCCGTGTCAGCCAATGCTGACGCGGTCCAACGGTGATCGCGCCTGTCAGGTTTGACAGTAGACCGGTACCTTCAATTGCGCGACGCTTGGATCCAATCATGCTTCGCCTGGCGAGGCATGGGCACAACCCGGAGGCAACACTCAACAACAAGGATCGTTATGAACAATCAAGCCGTGGGCCGGCACCTGCCGCGCGACACAGAAGGCATCTATCCGTTCGCCGGACTTCCCGTGCGGCTGGGTTTTCCATCCTGCCAAGACTTTCAGATCATCCACAACGAACGTGGCATGGCCACGGCGGTGGTCGCGCGTCGCGAATTTCTGCGCATCAGCCGAATGTGCCGGGTTTCCGGACAATTGCTGCCCTATCGCTGTCGACAGACCCGTCAGTTGCAAACCGGCATCCACGTTTACGATCCGCGCTTTTGCGGGGTGCTGGAACACGCCTGCGACCCGAATGTATTTCTCGACATCAGTGAGTTGTGGCTGTGGGCCTTGAAAGATATCCATAGCGGCGAACATCTGAGCATCGATTACGCATCGACCGAAGACAAACTGCTACGCCAGTTCGCCTGCGATTGCGGTTCGTCGCGTTGCCGTGGGTGGATCACCGGTTACGATGAACCACCCACGCCTGAAGGCCAGCGCTTTTTACAGCGCTGGCGTCACGCGGGGCGAGGTTGAAGTGCCGGTTATGGCGCGCCGATCGGGCGCAAACGATATTGCGGCGGCAACTGTTCGAAACCACTGATGGTGGTATTGAGACTTTTCCAGCGGCCGTCCTTGATGCCGTAGATGCAGCCGTGGATCGACAGCGGCTGCCCGCGATGCCAGGCGTTCTGGATGATGCTGGTGTGCGCGACGTTGGCCACTTGCTGGATCACGTTGAGCTCGCACATGCGATCGACCTGCTCTTCTTCGGTCGCCAGCTTCGCCAGCTCTTCGCGCTTTTCGTAGTACAGATCGCGGATCGACCGCAGCCAGCCGTCGATCAGGCCGAACTGGCGATCCTGCATCGACGCGCGCACACCGCCGCAGCCGTAGTGGCCGGTGACGAGGATGTGTTTGACCTTGAGCACATCAACCGCGTACTGGATCACGGACAGGCAGTTGAGGTCGGTGTGCAGCACGACGTTGGCGACGTTGCGGTGTACGAACAGATCGCCCGGCAGCATGCCGACGATTTCATTGGCCGGTACGCGTGCGTCGGAGCAGCCGATCCATAGATATTCCGGAGTCTGCTGGCGCGCCAGTTTGGCGAAGAAATCCGGGTCTTCCTTGGTGATCGCGTCAGCCCAACGCTCGTTGTTATCAATCAGGTCTTGTAGATCGTGCATGGATAAGGCCTCAAGAAAGATGCGCAGGTTTGATAGACGACCACCCGTCGAAGTCACGCCGCCAGCGCAAAGTGTTTTCGTTGGAATTCTCGCGCGCCCGGTGAGTCCACTCAGTAAGGCCCACACTATGAGGAATTGCCATGACTGATTCACGACGCCCTTATGATGCGGTGCAACCGGAACCCATCGATGATAACGAAGACCGCATGGGCTCGGTGCACGAGCTGGATTTCGACGATGAAGAGCCCAGCGCGAAGATCGGCGATGAGCTGCCAGAGCGTGAACGTGAACAATTGATGCCGGCTGAGCGAGTGCGTGAGGCGGGTATGACCGGGGCCTCGGTGGACGATCACCAGCCGACTGACGATGACCTGAGCCCGGAAACGTTGATTCGCGAGGATGGTGCGCGCGATGCCGAGGAAGTCGGCGATGGTAATCAGGCGGATTGGGATCTGAGCGTGGTCGATGAAAATGACATCGGCGGCGGTGACGGGCTGGATGAGGCGGAACTGGCGGATCTGGATCCGCTGGATGGCAAGCGGAGATAAGAGGCGCCTGATCTGACGCGTTCGCGAGCAGGCTCGCTCCCACAGGTTCAGGGATGGTTACAAAATCCAATGTGGGAGCGAGCCTGCTCGCGAAGCTTTCAAGGTCGATCAGTCAACCAGGGTACAGACCATCACCACCGCATCCTCACGTCCACCCACCGCCGGATAATAATCACGACGCCGGCCAATCTCGTTGAAGCCATACCGCTCATACAACCTGAACGCAGCCGTGTTGCTGTCGCGCACTTCGAGAAAGCATTCCCGAGCCTCGGCCGCATACGCCCGCGACATCAAATGCTCAAGCAACGTCAGGCCCAACCCCCGCCCCTGATTTTCCGGCTTGACGGTGATATTGAGCAGGTGCGCCTCATCAAGAATGATCTGCACCACACCGTGGCCCACCTGCTGCTGCCCTTCGAACATCAGCCAGATCTGGTATTTGCCCAGGCCATCGAGAAAAATCCCCCGGGTCCACGGATGGCTGTACGCGGCGTATTCGATCTTCAACACAGCGTCCAGGTCCGCCTCGGTCATCGGGCGAAAGGTTACAGCCTCACTCATCGGATTGTTTCCAGCGCGCCATCAGCCGACGCATGGCTTGCCACACAGCGGCCTTGCGCTGTGGCTCTTCCATTAACAGTTCCAGACCGGGAATCGCCCAGGCCAGGCCCAGACCTTCGATCTGCAATTCACTATTGAACGCTTCGGCGTCCGCTTCCCCGGCAAATTTCACCGCCGGCAGGCCGATCAGCCACAGACAGGCGCAGGGCGCCGCTTCCATCTGCACCGAGAGGAAACCCTGCACGAAGTCGCGCGCCGCTTCCGGGCCTTGATCCAGCGTGCCGCGATTGAGCCACGGCCAGCGCACAGGTTCGCCGACGATTTGCGGCGCATCCGGCAAACCGGCGGCGCGCAGCATGTCCTTGAGCAGCAGGTAGGCCGGATCGCGACTCTGAAACGCTTCGCCTGTGGGTAACTCGACCAGCAGCAGGCAACGCCCGGCGCGCAGCAGTTGCAGGGCGAAACGCGGTGGCGGCACTGGCGCTGGCTTGACCACCACCGGCGTGTCGTCGACTTCTTCCACCGGTTTCGCGCCGTTGCGGGTACTGGCCAGCGACGGACGCGGCACCTCGATTTTCGGTCGCTCGGCCTGACGCGCGGCAGGCTGCGCCGGTGCTTCGGCCAGAGGCGCCGGAACAACCGGTACCTCAAGCTCAGGCTCGGGCATCTCCAACAGCTCGGGCCGCGACGGTGCGGCGAAAGGCAGTTCGGTGCGCGGCAGCCAGTTGACCACCTGCATGGCGTTCAAATAGGCGCGGCGGCGGGACTCGATAAGCAAAGGTCGGCCACTTGTGGATAACGGAAAGTGCGCTGATTCTACCGCCCTTCGCACAAGATCGCTCGCTGTTGATCGATACCCCGCGCTGCGCTGCGCCGCTGCCCTTTGGGCAAAGAATGCGACAGCCCGTCCCGAGAGTGAATCGCCGCGCCTGTGATGCAGTACAATCGCCGCTTTTAATCGCCAACCAGCCGGCCATTCCGATGATCGAACCCAAGCGCGTCTTGCGCGCCCTCGCTGAACACTGGGCACTTCTGGAGCCACTGTGCGAGCACTTCGACCAAGGCACCCTGAGCCTCAACGAACTGCGCACGCAACTGGCCGCCCAACAACTCGACAGCACGCCGCAGGACATCACCAGCCTGCTCGACGTGTGGATTCGCCTCGATATTCTGGTTCCGGTGGCGAAAAGCCCGAACCGTTTCGAGCTCAACGCGCAGATCCACGACTTCCTCGCCTACCTGCGCCGCGAACACCGCCTCGGTCTGTGCCTGGAAATCGAAGCCTACCTGCGTCACCTTGAGCGTCTGGCCGGTTATATCCAGGACGCTTTCGATGTTCGTGACGGCAACGATCTGGCGCGCCAACTGCGCTTGCTCGACATGCGCGTGCGCGACGTACTGAAGAAACTCGACAACGATGAACAGGCCCTGGTGGCAGTCGCCGAACGGGCGAAGACCAGCGACCGGCAGATTCCGCTGCGTCAGCGTTACGCCGAAGTACTGGCGACGTGGGACGAATACGTCGAGCCGATGATTGATCTGGTCAACGCCGACGGCGCCTTCGAACAAGGCGTGCGCAAGGTCGAAACGGTGCTACTGAAGATGCTCAGCGAACAGCAGCGCCTCGGCCATCTGGTCGATGACGACATGCTCCTGCGCACCCACGCGCGCATTCTCGAGATGCAGACCAGCGCGCAATTGACCCTGCGCCATGCCCGCGAACTGCTGCTGCCATTGCGTGAAGAAGCGCGTCGGCATAACGCCGTGACCCGTGGCGCCGCACTGGCGCTGGCGGCGATCCGGCGTAAAGGCATCGACGCCGTGCCGCAAGCGGCGATGCCGCTGTTCACCCGCCCACAGAGCACTTTCCTGGGCAGCGCCAGTCAGGTCGAAGCCTACGTTTATGCGCTGGCTCGTTTCGAGCCGAAACCGGCGCGCTTCCCCAAGGCGCACAAAACACAAAAGGCTGGCGACGCGCCACGTGCACCGCGCACCGTGCGCGAAATGGTCGATCGGTGCGAAGAGTCCCTGCCGATGCCGGACCTGATGACCTGGCTGCTGGAGCAGGAACCGGATGGCGCCACCGACGAATTGCTTTACTGGTTCTCGCGCCTGTCGCGGGAAAAACGCTTCAAGCGCGAGCGTCTGGAACGCCGCGAATACCACACTCACGAGCATCAGGTCAGCCTGCGCTCCTTCGCCCTGCTCTCGGCCAGCGACACCGCCGCCGAGGATTCTGCGAGCATCCCAAATGCATCTTGATCTTTCCGAACTGTCGCAACTGGCGCCGATCTTCCGCGAGTTGTTCAAGGGTTACCACGTCAGCCGCCGTGATCCTGAGCTGTACGCACAACTGTCGAATTTCCAGGACCAGTACCGCACGCTGTTCAAGGCGCTGGGCTTTGAACTGGTCTGCGACACCCGTGGTTTCTACTATTTCGTGCCGGACATGGCCGCCGCAGCGGTGAACAAGACCGCCCAGCGTCTGGCGCTGTTCACCTTCATCCTCGTCGAGCACCTGGCCGATCAGGGCCGCGATCCGATTGCCGTGCTCGATGGCGGCAGCCTCGGCCGCGAAGAATTGCCGTCGCTGCTGGATAAATACCGCGACCTGTTCATTCAGGCCGAAGTGCAGACCGTCGAAGAGCTCGAAGAAAAAATCATGCGCCGCATGACCCAGCTTGGTTTCGCCGGCGAAGAAAACGGTGTCTACCGCTTCCTGCCGCCGATGCACCGTTTCCTCGACGTGTGCCTGTCGGTACAACAGGACCGCGACCTGGCAGCCAGCGTCCACAGCGTTCTGCCGCTGCCGGCGCCGGTGCTGATCGACGAAGAAGCCGAAGCGAAATTCCTCGAAACCGACGATCCGCTCGATCTTTCCGAATTTGAAGAAGAAAGCGAAGAAGACGCACTGGCCCGCGCCATTGCCGAAGAACAGGAGTCCGATGCATGAGCCAGGAACGCTACGGCATCCGCCGCTTTGCCCTTTTGAATACCGCCGGTTACAGCCTCGGCCTGTTCCCGCTGGAAGAACCGCTGTCGGTTTATGGCGCGAACAACCTCGGCAAGTCGGCGTCGATCAACGCCTTGCAGTTTCCGATTCTGGCGCGCATGTCGGACATGAGTTTCGGCAAGTACAGCCTCGAGCAATCGCGGCGTTTCTACTTCGCCTCCGACACCAGTTACATCCTCGTCGAAGTCAACCTGCCCCACGGCCCGCACGTGATCGGCGTGGTCGGTCGCGGGCCGGGGGGCGGTTTCGGGCACCAGTTCTTCGCCTACGCCGGCAAGCTCGATCTGGCCCACTACCAGAAAAACGACACCTGCCTGCGCCAGAAAGAACTGTTCAGCAATCTCGAAAAAGAAGGCCTGAAGGCTTACGAGCTCAAGCCGGATGAACTGCGCCGCTTGCTGGTTGGCGGCCACACGTCGATCCCGCTCGACCTGACGCTGATCCCGCTGCGCTCCACCAGCGAGCAGAGCCTGAAGACGTTCCGCGCGCTGTTCATCAACCTGCTGCACATGCGTGAAATCACCGCGGCCAAGCTCAAGCAACTGTTCCTCGATGCTTTCGAACACAGCCTGCGTTCGGGCAGCGTCGATTACATCGCCGCGTGCGAAGAAGCCTTCCGCGATGTGCGGCGCATGGAGCAGGACTACAACTCGCTGGTCGCCGCCGGCCCGTTGGTTGAAGCGCTGGCCAACGGCGTGAAACAGCGCGATGTGCTGCGCGGCAAACTGCATCGCCTGTCGCCGCTGCTCGATTCCTTGCTCGGCACCTGGTCGGACTACGCCACCGCGCGCAAGGAAGAGCTGACCATCCAAGCTGAGCACTACCGCCGCGAGCAGGACGATTTGCAAAATGATCAGCGCGGCGGCACTCAGGAACTGATGCGTCTGGAGCGGGAAATTTCCGGCATCCAGCGCTGGCTCGGTGAGCTGTCGGTGCTGAAGAACCGCTTCGCCCTGGTCGATGACGTCAAAGTGCTCGAGCAACAATTGCTCGCGGCCAAGGATGCTCACGATGAACTGGCCGGAGCCCTGGCGCAGTCCCGTCAGTTCAGCGCCGAAGATCTCGAAGAGCGTCTGCGCGATCTGGAAAAACGCCTGAAGTCGGTGAAGCAGCAACTCGACCACGCTGATAACAACAGCTACGCCCGTCTGCGCGAAGAGTTCTCGCAACAGGACGTCGAACGCCTGATGCGCCTGTTCAACAGCGCGCTGTTCAGCCTGCCGCTGGGTGAACATGGCATCACCCTCGACGAGAACGGCGAGTGGGTCAAATCGGTCGAGCTGATTCTTGATGGCTTCAAGGGCGAGCGCTTCGAAGTGCCGGGCCTGTCGATCGACATCTCGCACATTGAGCCGCCTGCCTTGCAGGCTCTGGCTGACCGCGCCGCGTTGCGCGATCAGAAGGAGCGTCTGGAAAAAGAGCTCAAGCAACTGAAAACCCAGCAAGCCGTGGCCGCCGACCGCGCCGCGAGCAAGACCCAGACCGAGGCGCTCTATCAGCAGGTGCTGGACGCGCAGAAGGCGCTGGAAGATTTCCGTCGCACCCAGACCCTGAGCGCCGAAGAAAACGACAAACTCGAACAACTGGCGCAGATGGAAGCCGCGCAGGACGAACTCAAGCGCTCCAGCGATGCCTTCACCGAGCGCGTCCAGCAACTGTCGGCCAAGCTGCAACTGGTCGGCCGGCAGATCGCCGACATGGAAGCCAAGCAACGCACCCTCGACGATGCCTTGCGTCGTCGTCAGTTGCTGCCAGCGGACCTGCCGTTCGGAACGCCGTTCATGGATCCGGTCGATGATTCGATGGACAACCTGCTGCCGCTGCTCAACGACTATCAGGACAGCTGGCAGGGTCTGCTGCGTGCCGATGGGCAGATCGAGGCGCTGTATGCGCAGGTGCGTCTGAAAGGTGTGGCCAAGTTCGACAGCGAAGACGACATGGAGCGGCGTCTGTCGCTGCTGATCAACGCTTACGCGCACCGCACCGATGAAGCGCTGACCTTGGGCAAGGCGCGGCGCGCGGCGGTCACCGATATCGCCCGCACCCTGCGCAACATCCGCAGCGACTACGACAGCCTCGAGCATCAACTGGCGTTGTTCAACCGCGAGATCAACAAGCGTCAGGTCTCCAACCTGCAGAGCTTCCGCATCGTCCTCGCGCCGAACAAGGAAGCGCTCAAGCACATCGACCAGATCATCCACAGCGCCGGCCAGTATGAGGAAGGCGAAACACTGTCGGTGTTTGACCTCAGCCAGAGCGCCGAGCAGGACAACAAGAACGAAGAGGCCAAGGAATACCTCGCGCGGCTGGTGGCAGCGAACCACAACCAGCTCGGCCTCAAGGACTTGTTCGAACTGGCCTTCGAGATCACCAAGGTCAATGGTCAGCCAGTCATCCACACCGACATCGACGGCGCGGCCTCAAACGGTACGACCATGACCATCAAGGCACTGACCAACATGTATTTGTTGCTGCACTTGATGGATCGCGACCTGGCCGGCCGCGTGCGTCTGCCGTACTACCTCGACGAGGCGGCGGACATCGACGAGAAGAACCAGGCGGCGCTGCTGGAAACCAGTCTGCAACTGGGCTTCGTGCCGATTCTGGCGAGTGTGAAGCCGCAAGTCTGCGCCAGTGTCGCGATCGACCTGGAAGGCGGCAGCGGCCCGGCAGGCATCTACATCGATGAAGCGGACTGGAAGTACATCCGCCGCCATGATGTGGTCAAGGCCACACTGAATGTGCAGGCCGATGAGCCGGAGCTGGATGCGGTTTGATCGGCTTTAGCTGAAGGCAAAAAAAGGGCCGCGATCTGATGGGATCGCGGCCCTTTTTTATCGCCTGGATTTTGTGTTGATATGGCTGGCCCCTTCGCGAGAAGGCTCGCCCCCACGATTGGAATGCGTTCCCCTGTGGGAGCGAGCCTGCTCGCGAAGGCGTCTCAACAGACGCTGCTATTTACCAAGCTGAATCTTCGGCGCCCAGGTCAGCCATTCATCCTCGAATTTGTCGAACAACGGGAACGTCTGCTCGGCCCGCGCCGGGTTGCCCATGCGTTCACCGTCCGGGGTGGCGAAGGCAATCCCACCCTGAATCAGTGTCTCCAGCGACTCGGTGCGCACCGTCACGCCTTTGAACAACCCATAATCGAAGCCCACGCCGCTGGTGTTCCAGAAGCGGCTGCCGCTGCGCACCAGCGGCGCATACTTCGGCTCGATCAGGATGTGCACCAACACACGGTCAGCGGTCTGGCCCAATTCATAACCGGTCACCTTTCCGACGGTGATTTCACGGTAGGTCACTGGTACGCCAGGCTTAAGCGAACCACGACGTGCGGCGCTCAACACCAGACTCAGACCCGCTTCTTGCTTGGTGACTTCCGGCGCCTCGGCCAAGGCAACGAAGTTCTTCTGCGGGCCGAGATTCTTCGCCGCCGGCTGGACTTCGATGTATTTACCGGTGACCAGCGTTTCCAGATTCTGCGTCTTGACCAGGCCCAGCTCCGGCTTGACCACCCAGAACTGACTGCCGACTCGCGCAATCTTTTCCGGTACTTCGGTGATGCGTGCGGTGAGGATTACCGACTGCATGTCATCGGTCAGATCGACGCTTTCAATCTTGCCGACATCCAGCCCCTTGAAACGTACCGGCGTACCGCTGCTCAAGCCGTCAGCGCGATCAACCTTGATCGTCACTACCGCGCCTTTCTTGTTCGCCTCATCGTGGTCGGCGAACAGACGGAAGCGCGGTATGCGTTTCTTCAACGGCGCATTGGCTTGCGGCGTTTCGAACGCGATACCGCCGGCCATCAGGGTTTGCAAAGATTCACTCTTGACCTGAATGCCGCCGGTCAAGCCACCCGTGAGGGTAATGCCGCTGACATTCCAGAAACGCGTCGAGGCGTTGACCAGGTTTTCGTATTCCTTCTCGATGTGCACGCCGATGACCAGCTGCTTCTTGGTTCGGGAGAACTGGTAGCTCTGCACCGAACCGACCTTGACCTGCTTGTACAGAATCGGACTGCCGACATCGATCGAACCCAGCGAATCGGTAAACAACACCAGATGCAGGCCCGGCGAACGCAGATCCAGCGGCGGTGCTTTCGGTCGCGCCTCGAATTCGCGTTTCGGCGCAGCGCCTTTGTCGCCCGGACGCACGGCGATGTAATTACCTTTCACCAGCGCTTCCAGGCCGGTAATACCCGCCAGGGAAATCGACGGTTTGACCACCCAGAACTGCGTGCCCTCAACCAGATAGTCTTCGGCCAACGGATCAAGGGTCAGCTCGGCTGTTGCACTGTTCAGGTCCGGATCGACTTTGAGCGCTTTCAGGTTGCCGACCTGAATGCCTTTGTACATCACCGGTGTGCGACCCGCCTGCAGGCCCTCGAAATCACTGAGTTTGACCTTCACGCGAATCCCGGCGGCGGCGGCGTCGAAGTCTTCATAGAGACGGAATGGCAGGCTCGGATCGGTCGCTGGGCTGTCCTTGCGATTCTCCGGCGTGGCGAAGGCGATACCACCGGCGACGATGCTGGCCAGGGATTCGCTGCGCACTTTCACGCCGGACAGGTTGGCGTCGATGCTGATGCCGCTGGCGTTCCAGAAACGAGTATGTTTGCGCACCAGTTTGGCGTAGGTCGGCTCAATGAACACCTTCAGTTCAACGGTGCTTTGATCCTCGGAAAGCACGTAGCTTTTGACCTGACCGACCTTGATCTGCTTGTAGAACACCGGGCTGCCGCGATTCAGCGAGCCGAGGCGATCGGCCTTGATGGTCAGGTGCAAACCGGGCTTGGCGTCGGACAGCGGCGGCTCTTCGGCGAGTGCCTTGAACTTGCGCACGGGCTCGCCTTCACCGGGACTGATCGCAACATAGTTACCCGAGACCAGCGTTTCCAGACCAGTGATACCGGCCAGGGTCACGCTCGGTTTGACCAGCCAGAACCGCGTGCTGGTCTTCAGGTATTGCTCGACGTCCTTGTTCATTTCGATAGTGGCGATCACTCCTTTGGAGTTGCCTTCATCGTCGAGCTTGAGCGTCTTGACCTTGCCGACCGGCATGCCTTTGTAGACCACTTCGGTCTTGTTGGCCTGGATCCCTTCGCCGCTTTCGAAGCGCACCTGAATTTCGATACCGGTCTCGGAATAAGCACGCCAGCCGAGCCAGCCGCCGATGATCAAAGCGATCAGAGGCAGCACCCAAATGGCCGACCAGTTCGAAGCCGGTCGGGTTTTCGCTACAGGCAAATCAGTCATGGTCGTCGTCCGACTCCGTGTTATCCCAAATCAGTCGGGGATCGAAAGTTACTGCGGCGAGCATCGTCAAAATCACCACAGAGGCGAAGGCGACGGCGCCCAAATTGGCTTCGACACTGGCTATACGGCCGAAGTTAACGACCGCCACGAGAATGGCGATCACGAAAATATCGAGCATCGACCAGCGGCCAATGAACTCGATGAATCGGTACATCCAGATGCGCTGACGGGCCGACAATGGCTGCCGGCGCTGCACGGAAAACAGCAACAACGCGATGCCGACCAGTTTGAACGTGGGCACCAGAATACTGGCGATGAACACCACGCTCGCGATTGGAATCATGCCGTGCTGCACCAGTTCAATCACGCCGGACATGATGGTGCTCGGTTCACCCTGGCCCAGGGAGCTGACCGTCATGATCGGCAAGACGTTGGCCGGAATATAGATAATGGCTGCCGTGATCAACAGCGCCCAGGTGCGGGTCAGGCTGTTGGGGCGGCGAGCGTGAACCTGCGCGCCGCAGCGGGTACAGCTTTGCTCATCGGCGTCAGCTTCCTGCTTGTTCAGTTCGTGGCATTCGGTACACACCAGAATGCCCGCATCAATCGCCCGCATGGGCATCCTCTCCTGATAATGCCTGCCAGATCTGATGCGGTGACATCACCACCTCCAGCCAGACTTGTACCAACAACAAGCCAATGAAACATGCCAGCCCGAGGCCGACGGTGATTGCTGCCATATCCGCCAGCTTCACGATCGCGACGAGGACGCCCATGAGGTAGACCTCGAGCATGCCCCAGTCTCTGAGGTGGTGGTAAATACGATAGAGCAACAAGCCATAACTACGGCCGACATTGAAGCGGATCGTCAGTAGGACAAACAGCTGGCACAACAACTTGAGTAACGGTATGGCCATGCTGCAAAGGAAGACGACAATCGACACTCCTTGCATATCGGTGTTGAACAGACCTACCACACCACTCCAGACCGTATCCTGCGAAGATTGCCCGAGGATATTGAGTTGCATGATGGGTAAGAAGTTTGCCGGCACGTAAAGTAATAAAGCCGCGATCACCAGAGCGAGGCTGCGCTGCACCACGTTATGGCGGTGGGCATATAACTCGTAGCCGCAGCGCGGGCAGAGCGCTTTCTCACCATGGGCAAGTGTCGGCTTGCGCATCAGCAGGTCGCACTCGTGGCAGGCTATCAAGTCTTCCAGCGGTAAATCTGACAGCCCGGGGGCGTCAACCGATTCTGACATACAGGCTCTGGCTCCGATAAAGATGGGGCTATTCTAGTGTTCTGTTTCGAAAATAACTGTGCAATTTTGTTCGCCGTAGC